>CAYTGL010000004.1:29115-131335 GCA_964437335.1 uncultured Chromatiales bacterium | reverse complement strand
CAATGGAGAAGTGACATGGCAACACCAGCAAAGAACATGATTTGCCTTTGGTACAACGGCGGTGCTGAAGAAGCGGCGCGGTTCTACGCCGATACATTTCCAGACTCCTTCGTTGGTGCCGTGTACCGCGCGCCGGGAGACTTTCCGTCGGGGAAGAAAGGAGACGTGTTGACCGTGGAGTTCACTGTAATGGGTATCCCATGTCTCGGGCTCAACGGTGGGCCTGCATTCACGCAAAGCGAAGCGTTTTCTTTCCAGGTGGCAACCTCTGATCAAGCCGAAACGGATCGTTACTGGAACGCGATCGTTGGTAATGGCGGTCAGGAAAGCGCTTGCGGCTGGTGTAAGGACAAGTGGGGGGTGTCGTGGCAAATAACACCGGTGGTTCTGACGAGAGCTATTGCCGATCCCGACCCGGCTGCCGCCAAGCGTGCGTTCGATGCGATGATGGAAATGACAAAAATCGATATCAGTGCAATTGAGGCAGCGCTTCACGGCTGATTGGCGGCTGAGCTTGGCGTTAGAGCATCACTGGGAGGAAATGTGATCAGTTCTTTTTATGCTGCGATGTTGGCGCTATTGATCGTCTGGTTATCGCTTCGGGTCATAAAGTTGCGCCGGGAAAAGAAAGTGCGTCTCGGCGATGGAGACGAACCTGAACTCCAGGTTGCGATCCGAGCCCAGGGAAATGCAACAGAATATGTCCCTATTTCTCTCATCTTGCTCGTTCTGCTTGAATTAAGTGGGGGTCATGTAGCCCTTGTGCATTCCGGCGGTATTGCTGTACTTGTTGGTCGCATCTTGCATGCAAGGGGCTTGCTGACTGAAAGCCTTCGTTATCGCATACTGGGAATGCAAGTTACCATTTTTACACTCATCGGGTTGGCAGTAGCCAATCTCGTTTACGTTGTGTACAGCGGCTTACGGGCGCTCTAACACGCCCCTTAGCTTTACGTTAGGCGTCAGTCCAAGTGGAGGTCTGAGAATGGGGCAGGTCCGAGTTGAGAGCTTTGCCATCTCACTTGACGGATACGGAGCGGGTCCGGATCAGGACATCAACAATGGGCTCGGGGTAGGCGGGGAGAACTTGCACCAGTGGTTCATCCCAACTCGCACGTTCCAGAGGACCCACGGTGCGGGCGATGGCACGACCGGGGTCGACGACGATTTTGCCGCGCGGGGATTCAGGAATATCGGAGCGTGGATTCTGGGGAGGAACATGTTCGGACCGATTCGCGGTCCTTGGCCCGATTTCGAATGGAAGGGCTGGTGGGGTGACAACCCACCGTACCACGTGCCCGTTTTCGTCCTGACTCATCACGCGCGTCCGCCCATCGAGATGGAAGGCAATACGACGTTCCATTTCGTCACGGGCGGAATTCACGAGGCGCTGGACCGGGCGCGCGAAGCGGCAAACGGCATGGACGTGCGCATAGGTGGAGGGCCCAATGTGATTCAGCAGTATCTTCGAGAGGCTCTCATTGATGAACTGCATGTCGCGATCGCCCCGGTCCTGCTGGGTCGGGGCGAGCGGTTGTTCGAGGGGGTGGACCTGCGGGCTCTAGGATATGAATGCGTGCAGTTCGTAGCGTCCGAGAAAGCCACCCATGTGGTACTCCGGGCGAAGCGATCGCGTTAAAAACACATTGGCATTCGCCATAGCCGCGTTTGCCATTTTTACACTGACCGCCTGTAGCGGAGGAGCACCTGTGAAGCCCGATTTTGATACAGCTCTGCAAGAACATTTGGAAGCCATTTCCAATAGAGATATAGAGGCATTTAAGTCGCACCTCACAAAAAGCGACACTCTTTATACAATCGTTCAAAATGGGCATGCCTTCACAACCCCGTCCGAAACCATTGAAATACACGAGCAATGGTTTAAAGATCCAAATTGGGTATGGGAAGGTTCAGTTGTTCACAAGGTTGTAGGAGAAGATGTGGCGATGGCGCTTGTGAAATACCAATATCGCGCCAAGCCAGAAGACATGCCAATCGTTACATGGCTTACATATGTTTTCCAGTTACAGGATGGCCAATGGCGTATCGTGCACGATCAAAACACAGCACTTGATTTTGTTGCGTTCGCCCGTATGGCAGGAATTGAAATCAAGTGAAATCGCCTGACAATTCATTGGACAACATCATGACTATCTCCTGGACCATGGTGCTGGATTTCACTCCGGTATTTGCGATCGCCACGGGCGAGTGGAATCACTCTTTCGCGGCGTTTAGCGTTCATTGATCTTATTAGAAGGACCGTGACTCCGTGAGGGAAATTATGTACACCCAAAGCAGCGTCTTGATCGTGTTCGGTCTCTTTATTTTCATGCTGCTTGCCATGGAAATTGGCTTTCGAAACGGTCGTCGCAGACAGGCGAGCGCGGCTGAAGCGATCACGCAAGCCAATGCTGTTCTGGTCTCGATGCTGGGGCTGCTAGCGCTGTTGCTGGCTTTCACATTTTCTGCGGCGCTGCAACGCTACGAAGATCGCAGCCAGACGGTCGTGGCCGAAGCCAATGCCATCGGGAGCGCCTATCTCAGGGCGCAACTTCTGCCCGGGGAGATGCAAGATGAAGTGCAAGCGCTGCTCCGCCAATACCTGGATATTCGCATTCAGGAAGGTCGTGTCGATGCCACGGAACCTGCATTGCACGAAACGCTGCTGCATCAGGCGAAATCGATGGAAGCACAACTGTGGAGCCATGCGGTGCGGGCGGCGGAACTGGACAAGAGCGTCGTCACCAGCGGGCTTTTCATCGAGTCCTTGAATGAATTAATCGATACATCCTCCACCAGAAATGTGGCATTGAACCGGCAGGTACCGGAAATCGTGCTGTTTCTGATGTTCGCGACGACCGTTCTGACAACGGCCACGCTCGGCTATGCATCCGGAATGGCCGGGCACCGGGTCACTCTCGCGGCCTTCACCCTGGTGGTTCTCATCGCTCTGGTTGTCTACCTCATTATCGACCTGGACAGGCCTCGACGCGGCGCCGTTCAGGTCAGCCACGAAAGCATGCTGAACCTTCAGAAAACTATCGGAGCCGTGCCAAGTCCCACCGCCCAACCCGACAGTCCACCGGACGCTTCGCAAGCATCGCACCGGTGACTTTGCGGGACGGATATGGGGCGATTCCTTGCAGTCCCCGTTAGCATGGTCCAAGATATCAGCCAGATCTCTTGATTGTGCCGTCCGTCTCCGACCCTCCGGCGTTGCCCCCAAACCAAAGGTTCATCAGAATGGAAAAACATCCTCCGATTATCGTATCCAGCCTTGATTTTCAGCGCATAGACCGCCTGCTCGATTCGGAATCCTATGATCGCCTTCCCGGTGTGGAGGACCTGCGCCACGAACTTGATCGGGCGACGATAGTCGAGCCGACGGAAGTTCCGTCCGAGGTCGTCACGATGAATTCCTGCGTCCGGTTCATTGACGAACTCAGCGGCTCCAGGTACGAGCTGACTCTTGTATATCCTGAAGCCACGGGTCCGGCCGGAACCGTGTCCATTATGGCCCCTGTCGGCAGCGCCCTGCTTGGCCTTTCCGTCGGGCAATCGATCGCTTGGCAGGTGCCCGGAGGCAAGAAGCTGAATCTTCGGGTGCTCGAAGTCGTCCGCCAGCCCGAGGCGCAGGGGGAATATCACCGTTGATATCGACACCGTGCGCGCGAACTCTGCCTGACCATTAGACAGTGGAATATCACCAGGTGCTCTCATGCGTCAGTTGAAGTTGAGCAAAGCTTTTACGCTGCTGGAATCGGGACCCGTCGTCCTCGTGACGACCCATGATGGGCAGAAGGACAACATCATGACTATCTCCTGGACCATGGTGTTGGATTTCACTCCGGTATTTGCGATCGCCACGGGTGAGTGGAATCACTCTTTCTCGGCGTTGCGAAAGAACAGGGAGTGCGTCATCGCCATTCCCACGGTCGACATGCTCGATAAATTGGTCGGTATAGGGACGTGCTCCGGGACAGACACAGACAAGTTCGCCAGGTTCAAGCTCACGCCGGTGCGGGGCAAAGTCGTCAGGCCGCCTTTGATCAAGGAGTGTCTCGCCAACATCGAGTGCAAGGTCATAGACATCGTCAAAAGGCACAACATCGTCGTGTTGGAGGCAGTGGCCGCATACATCGACAACACGCGCAAAGAGAGGCGCGCGGTTCACGCGGTTGGTGACGGAACTTTCATTGTCGACGGGCGCAAGATTGACCGGAGAAAGATGATGGCTGCCAAGATCCCGTACGGCGTTTAGCGTTCATTCGCCGTCGACCCCAAGGCTGTCCCATCCGGGGCAAAGAGCGCGGCAGAGGCTACAATGTACAAACTGAAGACCAAGCAAACTGAATCAAGTGTTCGCGCGTACCTGGGTGAAATAAAAGACGAACAGCGTCGCCAGGATTGCGAAACACTCGTCGCTTTAATGAACAAAGTGACGGGCGAAACGCCAAAGATGTGGGGAAGCAGTATCGTAGGCTTTGGCAGTTATCATTATAAGTATGCCAGTGGACACGAAGGCGATGCGTGCCTGGTGGGATTCTCGTCTCGCAAAGACGCTATCAGTTTGTATGTCACCCCGTGCGGCGCAGATCA
Organism: uncultured Chromatiales bacterium; assembly: GCA_964437335.1. GTDB lineage: Bacteria > Pseudomonadota > Gammaproteobacteria > SZUA-140 > SZUA-140 > JAITWN01. The sequence goes on along the minus strand of CAYTGL010000004.1, from coordinate 126,736 downwards.
TGATCGCCTGGTGTCTGAACTTGGTAAGCTGAAAGCGGGCAAAGCTTGCTTATACGTTAAGCGACTATCTGATATAAACCTCAGAATTCTGGAGAAAATGGTTTCAAAATCCGTGGCGGAGACAAGGCGACGCTCCGTACGAAACCCGGCTAAATAGACATGACGCGCAGGGTGATTGGACTATAATATATACACATATATGATTGAAGTTGAACTTTATTGTTCGCATCACGATGATAATATATAAGCATTAGTCGCTCGGGGGGCCGCCATGCAACAGCCGATACTGGGAAACGTCCCAACCCTGTCAGCAGACATGGGACGGGAGGACGATAAGGGTCGGCGAGACGAGCGGGTGCGCACCGTAGTCCAGTCGTTGCGTATCATCTTCGGATCGATCCAGGCGCATTCACACTGGATCGAACAGCAGTGCGGCGTCAGCGCCGTGCAGTTATGGGCCATGCGGGAACTCAGCCATGCGCCCGGCCTCAAGGTTACCGAACTCGCGCTGGTCCTCTCCGTTCATCCCTCGAACTGCTCCAGCATGGTCGACAAGCTGCGCAAGAAGGGGTTCGTGCGCAAGCAGCGCATCGGGCCGGATCAGCGTGTCGTCCGCCTCTATATAACCCCGAAGGGCCAGGAACTGCTCGATGCCGCGCCGCGTCCGGTGCAGGGGGCGCTCGTCGATGCGCTCAGTTCCATGCCCGAAGAGATGCTTGCGAGTCTCGATGGGAACCTCGCCGGCGTCATCAAGAAAATGAAGGCCAAGGATCCGGGCGCCGCATTGCGCCCGCTGTGACCGGCCCTTGATCTCATCTACCGCCGCGCTGGATGCAGCGGTTCGTGCCTGACTCCTGATGATGTCCGTGCACCACGGATGTCATGTCGTGGTGACAGATAGAAAACCCCCCGGTCGCGCGGTTGATTTGCCAGGTATGCTGTCATATGCTTGCCGGTCGCCACTTAGCGCCCTTAGCTCAGTTGGATAGAGCGTTGGATTCCGATTCCAAAGGTCAGAGGTTCGAATCCTCTAGGGCGCGCCAACCTTCAAGTATCTCACTGATCTGCCGATAGTTCTGCTGGGGCCGGCGAAATCCACCGGGCGTTTTTCCGGCAAATGCCGCATAATATGTACCTCAGGGTAACCGGGCCACTCGCCCGGCGGGCTGCGAATGAAGGCAAGTTCCGCATATCTCACTCTAATTCTCGCGGCCGTGCTTCTGCTGGGCGGCTGTAGCAGCTGCAGTTCGGACAATGAAGCGGCCGGCCCAACCCCGCCGCCTGACCCCGATCCCGACCCGAGCGTGACGCTGCCGACACCGATCGACGAGATCACCGCCGAGGATGCCGAATTACTGACGCAATCGGTCATGGCGATGGTCGGCCGGCTGGCGTTGATCGGCGATATCACGACCACGATGGTGCACAAGGGCGCTGGGTTGTTGACGAACCCCTCGCGTCAGCGAGGCGACGCGGTACTCATGCCGGAATGCAATGCGTCAATCGAACCGGGGCCGGGCACCAACCAGCTCAGCTATGAGGTCAACAACTCCGGCTTCTTCGTGCCGCCCGGTGAAGCGCTGCGCGCAGCTTTCTTTCAGTGTTCCATCGAAGGCCTGCTCGTCGACGGCACGCTCGAGATCGCCGCGATTTTGCATAGTGGCGACTTGGCCAGCGCTGTCAACAACTGGAACTTCCAGGCGACAGCGGTTCTGGGACCGTTCCAGATCAATAACGGTAACGGAACACGGACGAGCTATACCGATAAGTTCGTTTATTCGGCATCGCGGACAGGCGGTGTACTGACAGCGGATATCCGGATTGCGGCAGACCCGTCTGCAGGGATTATCGGCGGGCTGAACGCCGAGCATTTTCTGACGCAGCCGACACATCCTCTGAGCGTGGTCAATTACCAGTTCCGGCCGTTCCGAATCACTATCATCGACAACGACGACACCGGCGAGTATTCGCTCGTCGTGCAGGCTTCGCTCGAAGGCGATAGCCGGCTGAACCGCTATACGACATCGCCGTCGAGCGAAATCATCGTGACTGTCGCGACGACTGGCTCGACGCCGATCACCTGGCAGGCAGGAAAACCCGCCTCATTCCTCGATGTCCCCTTCGCCGGAGAGATCAAACTCGTCAACTCCAACCGCAGCATCGTCGCAACCGTCGAGTCCGATGGGGTATTGCTGACGATCGACCTCGGCAGCTCCGTCGTCACCGAATCCATAGACTGGTCTGACCTGCTATTAGCGCCGGAGTCCTGATTGATCCACGTCCTTCAGCACGTCCCTTTCGAAGGCCTGGGTAGCATTGAATCATGGGTCGCCCGACACCAGTCCGGATGGTCGACCACCCGCTTCTTTGATTCCCCGACGCTACCGCCCATTGCTGGCCTCGACCTGATCATCGCGCTTGGTGGCCCGATGAGCGTCAATGACGAGACAGCGCTACCCTGGTTGAGAGATGAAAAACAGTTTCTGCGCGAGGCCATCCGGGCCGGAATCCCGGTGCTTGGCATCTGTCTCGGCGCGCAACTGATCGCGAGCGCATTCGGGGCGCGCGTGTATCCGGGGGTGCAGAAGGAAATCGGCTGGTACGACATCGAGAGCGTCGCGGATCCGGCGGATGTCTTCGCGTTCCCGGCGCGCATGCAGGTCTTGCACTGGCACGGTGAAACCTTCGACCTGCCGCCGGGCGCGGTGCGGCTCGCGAGCAGCGCGGCGTGTGCAAACCAGGCGTTCCGGATCGGCAGCCGGGTGCTCGGCCTGCAGTTTCACCTTGAGACAACGCCACAAAGTCTCGACGCGCTGATCTCGCACTGCCGCGATGAACTCGTCACCGGCGCGTATGTGCAGTCGGAGGCCGCGCTGCGCGCGGCGCCGCCCGCGTCTTATGTCGCGATCAACCGGCAGATGGTGGTGTTGCTGGAACGCCTGACGGCGCGCTAGCGGGCAGGTCAGATCGTTCCGTTGACGATAGGCTGGAACGCGATCAGGCGATCCTGCATTGCGGCGTTGCCGAGTCCATGGCCGGGGAACCGGGCGCCGAAGCTGCCCTGGTCGCCGTGCAGTGCGAGATAGTTCAGGATCACGGTCTCGACCAGCAGGTTCACGTTGTTCGCGGCCGGGGTCGACCCGGTCTCTACCGAACCCTCGGCGCGGTACCAGCCGATTTGCTGGTGCTGGGCCTGCTGTTCAGGCGTTGCGCCGAGCAGCGCCGGACGCCCTCCCGGGTTGTAGATGAGGATCAGCGACGCGGCGGTCGAAGAGTTGTCACCGGTCCACACGCCCTTGCCGCGGCCGTTCGCCGTATCGTCGATCATGCCGTTGCTGAACACCGAGCCGTCGCTGAACACGTAGAGCATCAGCGGCACGCCGACGCGCGCGGCATATTCGAGGCAGGCGCCCATGCAGCGGCCGGCGCGCAGATCGCGCAGCTCGCCGGTCGCGCGATCGCCGGTATGATAGTCGTATCCGCCCATCGTGATCGTGCCGGCGCCGGCGAAGCCGCTGATGACCATTTTCATGACCGACGCCGTCTTGCGGAATTCGCCGTCGCCATTGAGCTCGGCTTCGGTGAAGATCCCGTTCGGCCCGACGATCAGCGGATCGAGCGCAGGGTTCAGGGTCGCCGGATTGCCGAAGCGGTCGGCGAGGTCCGCGGCCTTCACATAGCCGCAGCTGACGAGGTCCTTGATCACCGCGTCGGTGCTGAGTTTGGTGTCGACGCGCCCGAGCTTGCGCGCGCTGATGCGCTGTATCGACTCCATGACCGCGACCGCATCGCCCTGGCTCAATACACCGATCAACTGGCCGGTATCGACCATGCCGGTGACGTCCGATGGCCGGTCGACCTTGGTCGGGCGCACCGTTGCGTCGATCATCGAGGCCGGGGCCATCGAGTTGCCGCCGGACTGCGAGCTCTGCGACCCGATCAGCGTGACGAGGCTGCCGTCGGCGCCGGCGCGATAGATGCCATACATCGGGTTGTGCGGGTTGTTGCCGGTGTCGTCGTCGGAACGCGCCGGGATGATCGCGCCATTGATGCTGCCGGCGCGGCCGCCCGCCTTCTCGAGGATGCCGCGCAGGAACGCGCTGTCGGTGTGGAATGCGATACCGAGATCGGTATTGATGAAGTTACCGGCGCCGAGACTCGGGATCATCGTGCCCGGCAGGCCGAGCCGGCTGTAGCCGGCGGTCGTCAGGAAATCGAACTGGCCGCCCTGGCGTCCGACCAGCACGTTCGAGCCGGCAATGTTGGCGCCGCCGGCGAGATCGAAGCAGATGAACGGGATCTTGCCCGCGCCCTGGGTCGCGATGCCACAACCGTTTTTGAGCGTCTCGAGATCCGGCGACAGTGCCGCCCAGGCCGCGCGTGGATCGGCGAACAGGCTGAACAACGAGGTGCCGACGGCCACGCCGAGGCCGGCGCGCAGGCCCTGGGCGATGAAATCGCGGCGCGTGATCGGCCGCTTGTGTTCCGGATGGAGCAGCGGGTCGTCGAGACCCAGGTGTTTTTGTCGGCGTGCCATGATCGAGGGTCCTCGAGGGTTCTCCTGCTAGTGCAGCAGCATGACCGCGCTGCCGAGCACGGCGGCGCAGCTGGCCTTGACGATGTCGGCGGTGCGCGATGCGGTCGAGCAGGCCGGTGTGGCGCACGATGCGAGCCGTCCGATCAGACCGTTTACTTCGGTCCGGACATCTTCGGGGTCGGGTTGGCTCTGCAGCCCTGTGCCCATGATGCGGTTCAGCAGCGGGTCGATGATCAGGTTGCGCTCGCTCGCGCTGTCGAACGCCGCGGGCGGCGCCGCGTTGAAATCGAATCCGGTGAAGTAGTTCGTCCGCGTCGTCTGGCCCTGGTTGTTGACCAGCGCGTTGCAATACTCGATCGCGAGCTGCGAGATCGCCATCTGGTGCGCGGACAGGAAGCCCTCGATGTTCTCGACCGTGGGCAACTGCTGCTTGACCGTTTCATAGGTCGTCCGCACCGCGCTCTGCGACGGGCTGACATCAGTGACCGCGGCCATCGTGTAGTGGATCCGGTCGAAGGTGCGCAGGCCGATGTCGGCGGCGGGCGCCAGCCCCGGCGGCGGACCCGGCTGGATGAAGGCCGGCGGCGTCGCAATATGCGCATGATTGCCGAGTATTTCGAAGGTAAGGAAAAACTCGTCCTCCTGCGGGCCGTTCTCGAGCGCGATCACGGTGCCGACTTCGGACAGCAACTGGCCGGCGCCGGTGTACTGATTGCTCGAGACCACGGTCAGCAGCGTGCTGTACGCCTGTCCCAGCGAGGCTTCCTTGCCGTTGATGCCGATGCGGATGCCCGCGATCACGAGTCCGTCGGGCTGGGCGGCGGGATCGAGGCTGATGAAGGTCGGGCTGTGAAACAGGTAGCCGTAGTTGTCAAACTGGCTGACCTCGAACAGGAGGTAGCTCTGTTCAACATCGACCAGGTCGCCGAGGCTGAACAGCAGGAAGAATTTCTCGCCGACGCCGGCGTTGAAGTTCTGCATGACCTGCTCGCCGTTCAGCGCGCGATTATGGATCGCGACCTGGCGCAGCGTGCCGGCCCACGGACGGTCGCTGCTGGCCTCGTTGCCGAGCACGAACGCGAAGCTGTCGTCCCAGTCGGTCAGCGTGCCGCCATTGACCGGATCGAGATCACCGGTCAGCACGCCGTTGACATAGATACGGCGCCCGTTGGCAGGATCGAAGGTCATCACGACATGCTGCAGCGTCGCCTGCAGGCGCTGGTCGGCGTCGGCGGTCGACAGCGCGGGGTCGCCATTCGCGCCGGTCGTACTGCTGCGATGCAGGAAGTCGTAGTTGTACTGCGTCTGGCCGATCGTGAAATTGCGCGCGTTGGTGCCGCCGGAGTAGCTGACGATGCGCGCCGGCCCTTCCTGCGTGACATTCGCCGGGACTGTCCATGCCTCTATCGTGTATTCGCCGGTCGCACGGATCAGGTTGTAGAGTTTGCGGCTCGCGTTCGTGGCGCCCTGGGCCTTGCCGCCGTTGAACTCGACGCCCCAGCCGCCGACCCAGCCGTAGTTGCCGCTCAGCGTCAGGTTCAGCGCAGGCTCGACGCCGCTGGTGTCGTAGGCGATGTTCCCTTCACCAGTCTTGAACTCGTAGAGCGCGATCAGATTGTTCTCGTAGCGGCTGCCGCCGCTCGCGATGATGCCGTCGGTCAGGCGCAGCGCCTTGCTGAATACCAGTTCCTGCTCGACGCTGGTGATCTCGATCTGGGCGGCCATCGCGGCGATAGCGTCCTGCAGGACTTGCGCGTCGTTAGCGCAGACGTTCCAGCAGTTATGGGAATCGTCGCGCAGGCGCACGACCATGCGCGAATTCGCCGGGCTGTCGAGGTCGATCTTCGACATCGCGGCCTGGTATGCCGCCGCGACATCATTGGCGGCGAATAACGGCGACTGCGGGATCGTCGCGGCAGCGCTGTGGCAGCCCGCGCAGTTCGCGGTCAGTACCGGCCACACGGTTGCGGCGAACAGGCCGGGATCGGTCGGGAAACTCCTGCTGGCGCCCGGGTCGCGGATCGGTGGCGGCGTCAGCTGGATCTGGCGGACACTGCCGGCCGAATCGCCGGCCCATGCGGAAATGTACGCGGTCATCACATCACCGCAGGCGAAGTTGCTCGCGAGCCAGCAATTATGGCCCTCTGCGACCTTGGTGACGAGGCGGGAAAGCGCCGGCTGCTCGAGATCGACCAGCGGATTCACCGCGGTATACGCGAGGTTGATGTCGTCGCTGCGGACGAACAGCGGCGGCTGTCCGCCGGCGCCGTGACAACTGCCGCAGCGGTTCGCCGCGGCCAGGTTGTCCCAGACGTTCAGCTTGAAGGCCTGCACGTCGGTAGTCGCGGGCGCCGGCCCGCTATAGTTGCCTACCACGGCATTGTTGCCGCCGGCGGGGTTCGCGACCGTGTCGGCGCCGCTGTTGCAGCCAGCCAGCACGATCGCGAGCGCCAGGGACAGGAACAACTGCCACGGGTTCGACACAGGAGGTTTATTGCTGTCCATAGGATAGCTTCGTCGTCTGGGTGCGTGTGGGTCTCAATCGCCCATGCAATAGACCGCGGACTCGGCGAACACGCGCTTCATGTTGTAGTTCGCTGCCTTGAAAGAGGTGGTCATTGCGTCGATCTGGGCATGATCGGCGGCATCGATCGGCGGGCGCAGGCACGTCGCGCGGAAGACCTTTTTGACCTGGCAACTCGCGAATGCATCACTGCTTGCGAGTTCGATGCCGAGCGTGCGGGCGCCGGAGCCGCCGCCGCTCGACGCCTGGCTCCAGCCGAGCGCGACGTTCGGGCCGCTGCGCCAGTAGTTATCCCAGCGGTCGCTGGTCGTTACGTAGCCATGCTTGAAATTGTCGCTGTTGATCAGGTACTTGGCCTGCACGCGGGTGCCGGTCGCAGGATCGGTGACGCCGGCGCCGTTGTATACGATGCGGCCTGCCGCGAGGTCGAAGTCGTAGTATGCAAAGGCCTGCGCCAGCGGATCCATGCCCGCATGGCAGCCGAGACAGTTGTTCAGGAACAGCCGGCTGTCGCCGCCGGGGCTGCGCGAAACGTCCTGGCGGATGCGGTCCGGCGGCCGCGAGTTGTCCTTGATCTGCTCAAGATCGGTGCACAGGTGGTTCATCAGCGTAAAGCGCAGCATCGCGCGGTTGGTGCCGGCCGAAAAAAACGCCTCGCCCGCTGCGCGCGTGGTCATGACGCCCGCGATCGCCTCGCCGGGCAATTGCGCCGATTGCGTGGAAGGGATCAGCACGGTCTTGAGATCGGCGCCCTGGTCCTCGATCGCCGCGTAGTGATTGTTGTTGCTTATTGAATAGGCCGGGAAGCTGCCCTGGCCGATATACAGCAGGTCCGCCGACAGCACCTGGTTGAACGGTATCTCATCGCGGATCATCCCGATCACGGTCGCGGTGTAGTCATTCAGCGGCGCGAAGACCGTCTGCGCTTCATTGGTCCAGGGGGTCACGAAGTTTTTCAGCGTCACGTTGTAGAAGGCGCTGTTTTCGATCGCGATATCGGCCGCGCCGAGCGCGTTGCCGCCGGTGATCAGGCCCGCCATCTGGTCCAGCACCGCCGCGCTCGGCGGGACGCCGGCGATTCGGTCATGCAGACGCTTGGCCTGGTCACGCGGGCCGGCGGCGGCGGACAGTGGCAGGATCGCAGCCAGCAACAGTGCGAACAGCCTGACAGCGGTCGATGATCGGATGCGGCGCACTTCGGTGGTCATCTTGTTATTCCTGGCTCCAGACAGTCTTGTTGCCGGGTGGCGACCGGTCCGGACTCGATGATCCCGGCTGGCCGCATCTCCTCTATATCGGCACCGACGGCAGGAATATAGGGCATCGGCAGGGCCGCAACTGTGGCGTTCATCCCGATTCGGCGCGAATAAACAGGGGGGTGTGGCCGGGCCGATACCGATAGGCCAGACGCCGTTCACAATTTTTCATGACAGTGCGGCGCGGGGATCCGGTACGGGCGTGCCGCGCCGATATAGCAGGAACGTATGGCCGCTGGCACGCACTTCCTGCAGCAGCGCCGTCCGGTGTATCAGCAGTGAGGACGCCCGGTGCGCGTGAATGTATTCCATATAATTGTTTCGATCGCAGCGGCCGCCGGCCTCCTCGCGGGTTGCGGTAATGGCGGCGACAGCGAGATCGCAGTCGTCGAGAATTTCGCGATCGCCTATGTGAAGCGGCCGCTGCCGGCCAATGGCAACGCCGATGTCCGCAATGTGCTCGCGTTTCGACCCGGCGCGGATCTCTATCTGCGCGACCTCGCGGCGCCGGGGGTGGCTGAGCGCAACGTTACCGACGTCTTGACCGGCGGCGCCGGCGACGTCAAGGATCTCTCGGTATCATTCGACGGCGGGCGCCTGCTGTTCGCGCTGCGCGCACCGGAGATCGAGGACGCCGATCCCGAGGACCAGCCCACCTGGAACATCTGGGAATACGAAATCGCGACCGCCAGCCTGAGGCGCGTGATGAGTTCCGATATCGTTGCCGAGGCCGGTCAGGACATCGCGCCCGCCTATCTTCCGGATGGCCGCATCGTGTTTTCGTCGACACGCCAGCGCCAGTCGAAGGCGATCCTGCTCGACGAGGGCAAGCCGCAATTTGACGCGCTCGACGAAAATCTCAACCAGCCTGCCGCGGTCCTGCATGTGATGAATGCCGATGGCAGCGATATCCGGCAGATTTCGTTCAACCAGAGTCATGACCTGCATCCATCGGTGCTCACGAGCGGCGAGATCGTCTTCAGCCGCTGGAACCGCATGGGCACGCACAATGAAATCAGCCTGTACAGGATCAGGCCAGATGGTACCGGGCTTCAGCCGCTGTATGGCGGGCACAGCCACGCGACAGGCAGCGACGGTGCGACGGTCCAGTTTCTGCGGCCGTACGAAAGACCGGACGGGCAGCTGCTGAGCCTGATCCGGCCATTCACCGGCAACTTCGGCGGCGGTGATGTCGTCGCGATCGATGCGGCGAATTTCATCAATCACGATCAGCCGGTCGCGGCACTGCAGGGGAGCAGCGTTGGCGCCGGCCAGGGCTCGCTGTTCACGACCGGCGCGCGGACCGATGCGCTGCCGTCGCCGGGCGGCCGCTATGTCTCCGCGTCACCGCTATGGGACGGCTCGCCGCGGGTGCTCGCGAGCTGGAGCATATGCCGTCTGATCGACAATGACGTCATTGTCGCGTGCAGCGCGGAGCGGCTCGCCGCGGAGGATGTCGAAGAGGCGCCGCCGCTCTACGGCGTCTATGTCGTCAATACCGGCAACGACACGCGTCGTCCGGTAGTACCGCCCCAGGAAGGCGTCATGGTGACTGAAGTCGTCGCGATGCAGTCGCGGCCGCTGCCCGCAGTGCTGGTCGACGCTGCCCCGGGCGCCGGACTCCAGCCCGATCTCGTCGAGGAGAATGCGGGTATCCTCCATATCCGTAGTGTCTACGACTTCGACGGGGCCTTCAATGCGCTCGGCTCCGGACGTTCCGGCATCGCCGCGCTCGCGGATCCTGCGCAGACGATTGCGGCCCAGCGTCCGGCGCGATTTCTGCGCGTCGTCAAGGCGGTGTCGATACCGGACGACACGGTCCTCGAGGTGCCGAATACCGCGTTCGGCGCCAGTACGCAGCAGCGCATGCGCGAGATCGTCGCTTACGCACCGATCGAACCCGACGGTTCGGTCAGGATCAAGGTGCCGGCCGACACCGCGCTGGCGGTCAGTGTGCTCGACCGCAACGGACGCAGGATCGGCGCGCGTCACCAGTACTGGTTGCAGGTGCGTCCCGGCGAGGTGCTGAACTGCAACGGCTGCCATGTCGCGACGAACGGCAGTGGCCACGGCCACGCGCAGGGACCGGCGCCGATGCACGCCGGGTCACCCCTGACGGGCGAACCGTTTCCGAATACCGTCGCTGCACTGTTCACCGATTTTGGCGAGACCATGGCCGAGACGCGCACACGTATCGATCCGTCCGCGCTGACGCCGTCGACCGACCTCGTCTATGCGGACGTGTGGACGGACGAGGCGGCGGCCGGACGCGCGCCGGACGCGCCGTCGGCATTGCGATATGCCGAACTCGAGACACCGGCGCCGGTCGATGCCGACTGCCAGCTCGCCTGGCACGTACTGTGCCGGATCGTTATCAATTACGAGACCCATATCCATCCGCTGTGGGGCCGTGATCGCGGAGATCAGACCTGCACCGGATGCCACGGCCTCCTCGATGCGATGGGCGGGCCCCAGGTGCCGGCCGCGCAACTCGATCTCGGCGACGGTCCATCCGCGGATCAGGCCGCGCATTTCAAGTCCTACCGGGAGTTGCTGTTCGGCGACAACGAGCAGGTAATCGTCGATGGCGTGTTGCAGGACCTCCTGATCGAGACGACCGACGGTGAAGGCAACATCATCTTCGTTGCGGTGGGGGTTCCGCCTTCGATGTCGACTGCGGGCGCGGCGGCAAGTAACCGCTTTTTCAGCAGATTCAATGCCGGCGGGAGTCACGAGGGCCGGCTCGATCCGGCCGAGCTCAGGCTGGTGTCGGAATGGCTCGATATCGGGGCGCAGTATTACAACAACCCGTTTGCGATCCCGCCGCCCTGAGCGCCGGCGACGTATGGATTGCGGCGATATCGGCCGAAAAGGTAGTGCGCCGGAGTGACAGGAACCGGTTCGTCGCGGAGGAACATGTACGCCACAGTCAGGAATCGCCGCAGGCACCGGCCTGCGATTGCCGTGTGGCTGGTCATGACGTGGGCCGCAGCAATGTTTGCGGCCGGGGCCGCCAACGCCTCCGGATCCGGCGCCGCCGGACCGACCAATGAGGTTGAGGTCGCCGACCCCTATATAGAGTTGCGGACCGGGCCGGGGCGGGGTTACCCGATCTTTCATGTCGAGGAGCGCGGCGCGCGGATCGACCTGTTGAGCCGGAAGACGTCCTGGTACCGGGTGCGCACGGCGCGTGGTATCGAAGGCTGGGTTGATCGTACCCAGCTTGAGCGCACGCTGGGACCCTCCGGCGAGGCCGTGCAGCTCGCGAGCGGCAGTCTCGACGATTACCGCGCTCGGCGTTGGGAGTTCGGCATACACGGTGGGGAGTTCGGCGGCGCGGGGACGATTTCGCTGAGCGCCTTGCGCGCGCTGTCCACAGGCCTGCACGGCGAGATCTCGCTGTCGCATGTGCTCGGCAGGTTTTCCGACAGCCTGATCGTCAGCGCGGACCTGCTGGCGCTGCCGGTGCCGGAATGGCGGTTCGCGCCCTATTTCCTGGTCGGAACCGGCGTGATCGATACCCGGCCCCACACCGCTTTGGTACAGGCGCGAGACGGCCGTGACCAGTTGAGCCATGCCGGTGTCGGCATGCGCGTCTGGCTCGCGCGCCATGTGCTGGCAAGAGTCGAGTATCGCTATCACGTGATCTTCACGAGCCGCGATGAGAACGAGGAAGTGAGCGAATGGAAAGCAGGATTTTCAGTGTTTTTCTGAGCCGGCTGGCGGCGCTCGCGCTGCTCGCGATGGTCTGGGCCGGAGCCGCCGGTGCGCAGGACGGAGATCGCGAGGTCGTCGGCGGAGATCCGGTATACGATCCCGCTGTCGACCGGCGCACGATTGACGAGGCGAAGATAGACGCACGCGATATCGAGGCCGGTCTGTACGCCGGTATCCTCAGCATCGAAGACTTCGGCAGCGATCTCATGATCGGCGCGACGCTCGGCTATCACATCACCGAAGACATCTTCGTCGAGACCATGATCGGCGCCAGTGAAGCAGGCAAGACCAGCTTCGAATTGCTCGCCGGCGATGTGATGCTGCTGACCGACGCGCAGCGCGATTACCGCTACTACAACATCTCGCTCGGTTATCACCTGCTGCCCGGAGAGTCGTTCATCGGCGGCGGTCGCGCGTTCAATTCGGCCATGTACGTAATCGGCGGGATCGGCGCGACCGACTTCGCCGGCGACCGGCGGCTGACGTGGAATGTCGGAGTCGGTTACCGGATCCTGCTCACGGACTGGCTCGCGCTGCGCCTGGATATTCGCGACCACCTGTTCGACATCGATGTCATCGGCGAGGACAAGACCACGCATAACATCGCGATCGCCGGGGGCCTGACCGTGTTTTTCTGATGGAGGTGAATATGAGAATGTTCCGAACGAGTTTCCTGCCGCTGTGCGTGCTGGCGATCGCGGCGCTGATTCTTGCGACGCCACCCGCGTATTCGGCTGGCGCGATGCGCGTTTCAGCGCCTGACTTCACGCTGAAGAGCCGCAGCGGTGAAAACCTGCGCTTGAGCGAGTACCGGGGGCAGGTCGTGCTGATCAATTTCTGGGCGTCGTGGTGCGGACCATGCCGCCAGGAAATGCCGCTGCTCGACCAGTTGCACGGCAAGTATGCGCCGCTGGGCTTTACCGTACTCGGCGTCAATGTCGACCAGGACCAGGCGCAGGCGCGGGCGATGCTCGAGCGCATACCGGTCAGTTTTCCGGTGGTGTTCGACAACGGCAGCAATATCAGCAAGCTCTATGACGTCATTGCGATGCCGACCACCGTCATCGTCGATCGCAATGGCGAGGCCCGCTACCTCCATCGTGGCTACAAGCCGGGCGATGAAGAGCAATACCAGCGTCACGTACGGGCCTTGTTGATGGAGCGTCCATGAAGTCCGTGGCCGCAATGATATTCGCGGCCGCGCTGGCCTCGGCAGGCGCAGGTTGCGGTGTGCAGCCGTGGGTCAAACCCTATGAGCGCGCCAATCTGGCCGATCCGGTCATGCAGATCGACCGTGACCCGGTGTCGACCGGTTTTCGCAATCACGTATTTCAGGCGCGCAATGCCGCGCGCGGGGCGGAGTCGGGACAGGGGGGAGGCTGTGGCTGTAACTAGCCGGATTGCTTATGCGGGCGCGCTCGGCCTCGCCGGTGCCGTCTGTTCCCTGTCGATACTGGGGGCGATCCTGCCGGAGGATCGCTTCGACGCGCTCTATCATCGCTATGACGGCGGCGGGGTGCTGATCGATGGACCGTCGCTGCTTCTCCGCAAGCAGGTCGGCAGCAGCGCCTCGGTTTCAGCAAATCATTACGTCGACAGCATCTCCGGCGCGTCGATTGACGTCGTGACTTCGGCGAGCCCGTATAGCGAGAAGCGTACCGAGAACAGCCTTGGCCTCGACTGGTTGCGCAACAAGGTCACGATGGGCGTCTCGGTGACCGCAAGCCGCGAGAGCGATTACGACGCCAATACTTACAGTTTCAATATCAGCCAGGGCATGTTCGGCGACATGACCAACGTGTCTCTCGGCTATATTTATGGAAATGATACCGTCGGCCGCAGCGGTGATCCCGTGTTCAGCGAGGGGGTGCGCCGCCAGCACTACCGCGTCGGTCTGACCCAGGTTCTGAGCAGGAACCTGCTGTTCGACGTCGCATGGGAAACGATCACCGACGAAGGCTTTCTGAATAATCCGTATCGTTCGGTTCGCTACCTCGACCCGGACAGTCCGCTCGGCTATTCATTCGAGCCCGAAGTCTATCCGCGCACCCGGGACAGCAATGCGCTCGGCGTTCGCGCGATCTATTACCTGCCCTGGCGAGCGTCCGCGCGTGGCGAATACCGCTGGTTCGACGACTCCTGGAACATCGGCGCGAACACCTTTGAGTTTGGCTATACACAACCGTTACGGGAGCGCTGGATCCTTGACCTGAAGTACCGGCACTACCGGCAGACCGGCGCCGATTTCTACAGTGACCTGTTCCCGACGCGTGATGCCCAGAATTTTCTCGCGCGCGACAAGGAACTGAGCACGTTCACGAATACAGCCATTGGCGCCAGTCTCAGTTACGAGTTACTGAGCGGAGGCAAGGGCTTCATCGATCGCGGCAGCGTCACGCTGTCTTATGACCACCTGCGCTTCGATTATGACGATTTCCGCAACATCGCGGTCGGCGGCGCCCCCGGCGAGGAACCGCTCTACGGTTTTACGGCCGGCATGACACAGTTCTATTTCTCACTCTGGTACTGATGACGATGGGAGCAATCCGGCCAGTCGCGGATTAATCCCGGGAGGATGAAGCGATGAAGACAAGCGTGATCTTGCAGTGGATGATGACGGCGATACTGTGCCTGGCATCGGCCGGCGCCGGCATGGCGTCTGGCGATGATGAGGGCGGATATCGCAGCCTCGATCAGGAGGTGCAGTCGTTGCAGAGGGACCTGGTCGAACTGGGCCGTGACCTGTTCATGCTCGAAGAAGAGCTGCTGTTTCCGGCAACGACGCAGGTGATGGTCTTTCTCTCGCTCGATGTCGGCCAGTATTTCGATCTCGATGCCGTGCAGCTCAAGGTCGGCGGCCGCGACGTCGCGAGTCATCTCTACACCCGCCGCGAGGTCGATGCGCTGAAGCGAGGCGGGGTACAGCGCCTCTACGCCGGAAACCTCAATCTGGGGGAGCACGAGCTGGTCGCGTTCTTCACCGGCAAGGGTCCACATGAGCGGGATTACCGTCGCGGGAGCACCCGTGTCATCAAGAAGGACATCGGGCCCAAGTATGTCGAGATCAGGATCGTCGATCGCGAGAGCATGCAGCAGCCCGAGTTTTCAATCAGGGAATGGGACTGAAACCGGCATCGATGCGCTTAACCCCGGGACGGTCCGTGACAGGCGCGTTCCTCGGCCGGCTGTTGCTGCCCGCCGTGGTCGCGACGCTGCTCGCCTGGCCGGCCATCGGCGCTGAACCGTTCCCTGTGCTGAAACAGGTGCCGGAAGAAGTGCGCGATCTGCATTATCGCGAAGTGCTCTATTTTCATTACCAACAGGAATATTTCAGCGCGCTGACGACGCTGCTCGCCAGACGCGAGCACGAGCTAGTCGCGCGCGACAGCGTCGATGCCGACCTTCTTCGCATCGGGATCGAACTGTCGTACGGGATGCATGAGAGCGCGATGGCCGGGTTTGCCGCGCTGCTCGAGCGCAGGGTCGCGCTGCAACCTCGCGACCAGATCTGGCTATCGCTTGCGCGGACCTGGATCCGTCGCGATTACCCGGCGCGCGCGGCGCATGCACTCGAGCAGATCAGCGCTGACGCCAGTGATGAGATCCGCGCAGAACACGCGATGATCGGCGCGCTTCTCGACCTTGAGCGCGGAAATGAGCGCGCGGCCCTCGCGCAACTCGAGAGCATAACCCGTCCACCGGTCTGGTCTGACTATGCCCGCTACAACAGGATTATGCTGATGAACCGCCTCGGCCTCGATGGCGTCGCTGAAGTCGTGCCGGCGGATCCGGGACGCAGGGCCATCGATGATCGGGAGTCACGCAATCTGCGCGATCATGCGAATGCAGCGCTTGGCTACTTTCATCTCGAACGGCATCGCCTGGCGGAGGCGGGCGCCGCGTTCGGCCGCGTCGGCGCAGACAGCCTCGTCTCGGGGCAGGCGCGTCTCGGTGCGGGGCAGGCGGCGTTCGACAGCGGCGAATTCGGTCGGGCGATCGCAGCGTGGTCGGCGCTGGCCGCCGAGGAGGCGCCGGAGCCGGCGGTGCGCGAGGCGCGGCTGATGACTGCCTACGCGTATTGGCGTCTCGGAGCAAGTGCCGAAGCGGCCGAGCGCTATCGCAAGGCCATCGACGGTCTCGACCGAGAATCCGCCGAGCTCGACAGCATGATCGCCGCGGTACGCGACGATGCGCCGTTTCTCGACATGATTGCCGACGTTATTACCGCGGACGCATGGCGTGACAGCGTGCCGCCGCTCTACCGCTCACGCTATCTTCGCGGCCTCGCCGCAAGCGATGAATTTCACGAAGCCTGGAGCGCATGGCGCCAGCTGCGATTTCTCCGCGAGCGACTCGAAACCTGGGCCGGGGATATCGCGGCTTTCGAGGCAATGCTCGCGACCCGGCGTCAGGGTTATGCGCGCCGCCTCCCGGAGGCGCGCGAAAGGCTCAAGGAGATCGACATCGGCGCGCTGGAGGCGCGGTCCCTCGCGTTCACACGGCGCATCGATGAGATCAGGCGGCATAACGACGCCGCCGCGTTGGCGACCACCCGGGAACAGCAGCTCGCGGCGATGATTGCCGATATCGAAACACGTCTTGCGCGTCATGCCGGGGACGATCGCCTCGACGAACAGCGTGAGCGCCTGCGCATTCTCGGCGGCGTTCTGCAGTGGAACATCGAATCCGATTTCAAGGCACGGCTGTGGGAGGCGCACAAGGCGGTGGTGAAGCTCGGCGCTGCGCTGGAGCGGGTCGAAGAAGGCCGTGCGCGGCTGCACCGGGCGCAGCAGGAGGCGCCCGGCCGCTTCATCGGCTTCGACGCCCGCATTGCGGATACGCAGGCGCGTATCGCCGCGCTGGCGCGTCGCCTGGCCGGAGTCGTGGAAGGGCATGAGATGTATATCAAAGGGCGGGTGATTGCCGAACTCCGGCACCAGGGCCGGCTCGCTGCCGGGTATGGCGTCCGGGCGCGCTATGAACTCGCGAGCCTGCTTGACGAGACCGCAGTTGTCAATGCAGATGGCGAATGGCGGCCCGCGCTGCAGGCATGGCTCGATTTCAATGCCGTCGCCGGTGCGGGCGATGACGAACGAAAGCTGCACGCGATGCGCCGCATCGCCGATCTGCGGCTGATGCTGGCGGACGGCCTCACGGCGGATCATCCCGAACGGGACAGCGAGCTCGGCGCCGCGATCCGGACCTATGAAGCGCTGTTGCAGACATGCGCTGAATGCTCCGGCAACGACCGCATCCATTACCAGCTCGCACGCGCTCACGACAGCCTCGGTGATGCCGCGCACAGCCTCGATGTATTGACGCGGCTCGTCGAGGACTATCCCGGGTCGCCGTTATATGCCGAGGCGCAATTCCGCCGCGGAGAGGCGCTGTTCGTGCAGCGCGACTATGGTGCAGCCGAGCAGGCCTATGGCGCGGTACTTGCCGCCGGCGCGGCAGCCGCGTTCGAGCAGCAGGCGCGTTACAAACATGGCTGGTCTCTCTTCAAGCAGACGCGTTATGAAGAGGCCATCGACGATTTCATTGCGGTCCTTGACCGCCATCTGTCGCAGGAAGCGGAGGACGGGCCGGTCAAACCGGATATGCTTCCAGGCGCCGAGCGCGCTCTTGTTCTTGATACGCTGCGCGTCATCAGTCTCGGCTTCTCCCATCTCGATGGTCCTGGCGCAGTGACCGCTTATTTCGCAAGCCGCCCGCCGGTTCCATACGAACACCTGATCTTCGCCGGGCTGTCTGATCTCTATCTCGAGAAGGAACGTTACAGCGACGCCGCACTGACACTCGCCGCTTTTGTCGCGCGCAATCCGTACCATGCCGAAGCCGCGGCCAGCCAGATCAGGATCATGGAAATCCATGACCAGGCGGGGTTTGGCGCGCTCGCGCTGCAGGCGCGCCGCGACTTCCTCGAGAACTTCGCGGTCCGTGGCCCGTACTGGGAACGCCATGACATCGCGCAGGCGCCCGCGGTGGCGGAACGGCTCAGGCAGGAGCTGCTGGCGATGGCAGAGCGCGCACATGCCCACGCGCAGGCCGTCCGTTCGCAGGCCGAATACCGGGAGGCGGCGCGCTGGTACAGAGAGTTCCTCACCTCGTTCCCCGCTGACGAGCGATCGCCGCAGCTGAGCTTCCTGCTCGCGGAACTGCTGTTCGAGAGCGGAGACTATGTCGAGGCGATCGCCCGCTATGAGGAGAGCGCCTATCACCATGGGCCACACGAACAGGCCGCCGAGGCCGGCTATGCGGCGCTGTTGTCGTATGAGCGCCATATCACCGCCTTGAGTGACCGCGAGCAGCGGGAGGTCTGGCAGGAACAGGCGGTTGTCAGCGCCCTGCTGTTCGCCGACCGCTTCCCGGCGCATGCCGAGGCGCCGGCAGTACTGGCGCGCGCCGCGGAACAGCTGTTCAAAAACGGGGAGGTAGCGGATGCGCACGCTGTCGCGCTGCGCGTCGTGCAGTATGGCGAGGCGTCCGCACCCGCGCTGCGCCGAAGCGCATGGATGCTGATCGGGCAGGTACAGTTCGACAGGGCGATCCATGACGAGGCCGAATATGCCTATACGCAGGCGGTCGCGTTGCTGCCGCCGTCGGATCCGGCGCGCGGTCCGCTGGTCGAACGTCTGGCTGCGGCAATTTACCAGCAGGGGCAGCATGCGCTGGACGCGGGCGCACCGCTGGACGCCGCACGGCAGTTCCTGCGGGTCGCGCAGGTCACTCCTGCTGCGACGATCGTCGAGACTGCGGAATATGACGCTGCTGTCGCGCTGCTCGCGGGCGGCGATCGCGCGGGAGCGACCGCGGTCCTCGAACGCTTCCGCCTGGGTTGGCCGGCGAGCCGCTGGCAGGACGACGTGACGCGAAGACTCTATTTCGCCTATCTTGACGGCGGCCAGCTCGCACGCGCGGCCGGCGAATCGGTCCGGCTCGAGGCCCGGAGCAGCGAACCGGAAGAGGCGCGCGCGGCGGCCTGGCAATCGGCCGAACTCTACATGCGTGCCGGGCAGACCGGAGAATCGCTGCGCCGCTACCAGCATTATCTCGCCCGTTATCCCGAGCCGCTCGATCAGGCGATCGAGGCGCGCAGGCGCATCGCCGACGCCTATCTGGCACAGGGCAATGACGAGCGCCACCGGCACTGGCTGAACGAGATCGTCAGCGCCGATGCGCGCGCTGGCGCGGCAAGGACAGACTTCAGCCGGGAAAGCGCCGCCGAGGCAGCGCTCGGCCTGGCCGAACCGCTGCGCGCGCGCTTCGAGGCGGTGAAGCTCGTGATTCCGCTCGACCGGAGCCTTAAGACGAAACGCGCGGCAATGGACCTGGCCCTCAAGGCCTATCGCAACGCGGCCGACTATGGTGTAGCTGACGTCACGACGGCCGCGACCTATTACACAGGCGAGATTTTCCACGAACTGAGCCGTGCACTGCTGGCGTCCCAGCGCCCGCAAGGGTTGTCGGAAGAGGAGTTCGAACAGTACGACATCCTGCTCGAGGAACAGGCGTATCCGTTCGAGGAGGAAGCGATCCGGCTGCATGAAGTCAATTATCGCCGCATCGCCCACGGGGTCTATGACGACTGGGTGAAACGCAGCATCGAGCAACTCGGCGCCCTGCTGCCGGCGCGGTATGGCAAGGCTGAAATCCTGGTATCCGTCGTTGAAACGATACACTGACAATCTGACCCTGCTCGTCTGCCTCGCTGCGCTGTTGCTGGCGTCGTGCGGCACGCTGCGCACGGCCCAATCACCAGCCGGCGCCGCCGAAGCCGCGCCGGCGGCCTCGCGCGAATTCCGCGGAGAATACGAGGAGGCGCTCGGCATGATGCGCGAGCGGCGCTACGACCAGGCCGGCGTCAGACTCGTCGGAATGACTCACAGTTACCCCGGGCTCGCGGGCCCCTACATCAATCTGGGGATCGCCTATCTTCATCTCGGCCGCGACAAGGAAGCCGAGACCGCGCTGATCGCAGCGACGGAAATCAATCCCGGCAGCGCGGTTGCGCATAACCTGCTCGGGGTGATCTATCGCGAGGAGGGGCGCTTCGACGAGGCGCGGCGCGCCTACCAGCGCGCTCTCGAACTCGATCCGGCCTATGCCGACGCCCATCTGAATCTCGGCGTCCTCTACGATCTGTATCTGCAGCAACCGCCGGAGGCGCTTGCGCACTACGAGCGTTACCGCGTCCTGAAACCGGCTGACGCGGCCCGCGTCGATCCCTGGATCGCGGATCTGGTGGTGCGCAACCACGCTCGTACGGGCGAGGGGAACGGCTCATGACAGCCCCGCGTGCGCTTTGCCTCGCGCTGCTGCTCGCCTCCGGGCCGGCTGGCGCGCAGGCGCCGGTGCAGGCTCCAGTACAGGTTCCAGTGCAGCTCGACATGAGCGGGATCTCGATCATCGGCGACCAGGAATTGCCGAATGTGCTCTATGTCGTGCCCTGGAAGGACCCGGAGCCGGTCCGATCGACGGCCCGGATTGACGAGCGACCGGAGAAACTGCTGCCTGATCATATGAAGCGGAACGTGATGCAGCGGCAGTTGCGCTACCAGCAGGAGTTCGCCGGCGCCGCCGGCGCTGATTGATGACCATGGTTGAAGGAGAATCGTTATGGAACTGTTTGCCACAGTAATCCACTTTTTCCAGAGTGGGGGGGTATTCATGTACCCGATTGTCGTGGTACTCGCGCTCGGCCTCGCGGTCGCGCTGGAGCGCTACATTTACCTCAGCGCGATGCGCAGCGCGAACCAGAAGGTGTGGAAGAGCCTGATGGGGATGCTGTCGAAGCGTGATTACCAGGGCGCGCTCGGAATGACCCGGGACTCGAATGCCGCGGTCGGCAAGATACTCGCCTATGGCCTCGAGCGATCGCGCTCGGCGCATCGCCGCGATGACATCGAAACGGCGATGGAAGAAGGCCTGATGGAGGTTCTGCCGAGACTCGAATCGCGCACCCATTATCTGGCGATATTCGCGAACATCTCGACGCTGCTCGGCCTGCTCGGCACGATCATCGGCCTGATCCAGGCGTTCACCGCGGTGTCCGCGGCCAACCCGGCCGAGAAGGCGGACATGCTGTCCGCGAGCATTTCGGTCGCGATGAACACCACCGCGTTCGGCCTGATGGTGGCGATCCCCCTGCTGCTGGTTCATGCCCTGCTGCAGTCGAAGACCACCCAGTTGGTCGACAGCCTCGAGATGGCGGCGGTCAAGTTCCTGAACATCCTCTCGGAGGCAGGCAAGTCGGCCACACCCACTGCCGCTGTCGCGGCCGGCATGCGCGGGGCGCCGGCATGATACGGCGCTCCCGGCACCGGCGATCCCTGGCGGAGGCGGAACTGGATATCACCGCCTTTATGAACCTGATGGTGATCCTGGTGCCGTTCCTGCTCGTGACCGCGGTGTTTTCGCGCATTGCGATCATCGAGCTCGGATTGCCCGTGGGCGGCGGCGCCGAACAGGCGGACAACGACCGGCTGCGGCTCGAAATCACCGTGCGCACCGATCGTCTCGAGGTCGCCAATCGCGGCGGCCGGGCGCTCGTGATCGGCAGGCGGGATGGCGAGTACAACCTGAAATCGCTCGCCGATGTGCTGAAAAGCATAAAGGTCGAATTTCCTGAAAACACCGAGGCGACGATCCTGCTGGAACCGGATATCTCCTACGATGTGCTGGTACAGGTCATGGACACGGTCAGGGTCACTCCGCTCGTCCAGCCGTCTTCGGTGTCGTGGGTCGAACTGTTTCCGGCGATCTCGATCGGCGACGCCGCGCCGCGCGACAGGAAGGGTTGAGGAGGCGCCGGCATGAAGATGTCCCGACGGGCATTGCGCATGGATCGCCACCATCAGCGCCGCAGGGGCGCAGTTGCGATCAATCTCGTGTCCATGATGGACATATTCACGATCCTCGTGTTCTTTCTGCTGGTGAATTCGACGGAGGTCGATGTGCTGCCGAGCACGAAGATGATCACCCTGCCGGAATCGGTCGCGATGGAACGGCCGCGCGAGGCGGTGGTCGTCACGGTGACCGCAACTGAAATCCTCGTGCAGGGACGCAGCGTTGCCGGCATCGGCGCAGCGCTGGCCGACCAGGCCAGCGGGATTCCCGCGCTCAGCGCCGCGCTTGATGCGCTCGCGCAGCGGCGTGTCCGCGGCGCCGGTGAGTCGGCCGCCGGCCTCGAGGTCACGATCGTCGGCGAAAAGGATCTGCCTTATCGCTTGCTGAAGAAGATCATGATCGCATGCACAGAGGCCGGTTATGGCCAGGTTTCCTTTGCAGTGATGCAGAAGTCATCGGGCGGGGCCTGACATGAGCGCCGTGATGTTCTATCACGACATCCGTTTGCCATGGAGCGAGAATCCCGAGGATCAGCGCCGCTTGCGCACCATCATGACCTCGGTGCTCGTGATCATGGTGCTGCTGTCGCTCGCGATCCCGATGATCAGGATCACGGACCGCCTGGTAGACCAGATGCAGGAGGTGCCTGCGCGTTTCGCCCGGATGATTGTAGAGGAGAAGCCCGCGCCGCCACTACCGCCGCCGGTGCGCCAGGAAGAGGCCAGGCCGCAGCCGGAACAGAGGCCTGAGCCGGTCACGCGTGAGCAGCCGCCCAGGGCCGAGCCGCGGCGCCAGGCAGAGCAGCAGCCGGCGCCCGGGCCAACGGCGCGGGAGCGGGCGGCGCGCACCGGCCTGCTCGCGCTGAGCAATGATCTCGCGGAGATGCGCAACACGACGATCGCGCAGGGACTCGACAGCCGGACGCTGCAGGGCCGCGCCGCCGCGGAGAACCGCGGCGAGGCCCCGAAGATCGCTGAGCGCACCGCCCCCCGGGGCAGCGGCGGCATCGACACCTCGACGCTTGCCCGCGATACCGGCAATACCCAGCTTGCCAGTCGCGAAACGACGCGCATCGCCGCGCCCGCGGACGGCGTGACGGCTGCGGGCACCAACGCGCCGGCGGCGCGCGGTGCGCTGCCCACGCGCACGACCGAGGAGATCCAGATGGTCTTCGATCAGAACAAGGGCGCCCTCAACACGCTGTACAACAGGGCGCTGCGCACGAATCCCGCGCTGGCCGGCAAGGTCGTGCTGCGCTTGACGATCGCGCCCGGCGGAGAGGTGACCGGGTGCGAGCTCGTGTCGAGCGAGCTCCGCGATCCCGAGCTGGAGCGGCGCCTGGTGGCCCGCATTCAGCTGTTCAATTTCGGCGCCAAGGACGTCGCCGCAATCGCGATCACCTACCCGATCGATTTCTTTCCCGGCTGAGTGCGGCCCAGCGGCGCTCAGTCGGGCGGCGCTCAGCGGTTCAGCAATATCACCGGCAGCAGCGCCAGATAAAACACCACGACGATCGCGACGACATAGATCGCGAAACGCACCGGATTGCGCATGAACACTGTGATCCAGGTCTCGGCATGACCGCGACGCCTGCGCTCCGCATGTTCGGCGCGCGCGCAGCGGGCGCGCTCCTGCTCGTATTCGGCGAGTAGCGCCTTCGCGACCTCGAACTGCCGCTCGTCTCGCAGCCACAGACAGGCGCTTGACAGTCCCCACTTGCTTGGCGTCGTTTCGTAGAAATCGATATGATGTTCGTGCAGCAGCGCGCGCACCTCATCGGACTCGTCGTCCGGCACATTGCGCAGGTTCATCAAAAGCTTGGCCATTGGAAACACAGGATCGGAATGCTGGATACCGCCGCTATTTTAGGTCTACAATTTTATGCGGGCAATCGCGGCTCCGTGGCCGCAAGGGAGCGGGTATCATGACGAAATCAGGACGATGGGCCACCCTCGCGGCGCTATGCCTGCCATTCATGTATGGATTTGTATTCGCGCATGGCGGTCCCGCCGTCGTGCCGGATCGCGAACGCGAGATCGCGCGCGACGTCAAGGCCGGGGGACCGGCGGAGAATCGCGGTGTCGAGGCCGTGAATCGACTCGGCGCGATCCTGATCGATGGCGAATTTCCCGGCCTTGAAGGCAAGGAGCTGCGCGCTCGCGAGATCATTATCGCGCCAGGCGGGGTCATCGCGGTCCATCAGCATGACGCCCGCCCCGGCCTGGCCTATATCCTGGAAGGCGAGATCGTCGAGCATCGAAACGATGCCGACGGACCGCTCACGCGCCGCGCCGGCGAAGTCTCGTTCGAGAAGACCGGCGTTGTCCATTGGTGGGAGAACGTCAGTAACGCGAAGGTCCGCGCCCTGGTCGTCGACATCGTAGATGCGCCGGCCAGATAGGCGCTGCTCGCGCGGGCGGTTCTCGCCGGCAGACAGCGTATCCTTGTCACAGATGGCCAGTTCGCAAATGAGGATTCACGAACGTGACGATTGACTGGGCATCCTTTACGCCGTGGTACGCCTTGTTCGGTGGCGGGCTGATCGGCCTCGCGGCCGCGCTCTTCATATTGCTGAACGGGCGCATCGCCGGTATCAGCGGCATCGTCGGCGGCCTGCTCGGACCGCGGCCGGTCGGAGATACCGGGTGGCGGCTCGCTTTCATCGCCGGCCTGGTGCTCGCGCCGACCCTGTGGCTGGTATTCCACGCGCTGCCGGAGATATCGATCGAGGCCGGATATCCGCTTCTGATCGTCGGCGGCCTGCTGGTCGGAATCAGCACCCGTTACGGCGCCGGTTGCACCAGTGGGCATGGCGTCTGCGGTATCTCGCGCTTGTCGCCACGTTCGTTTGTTGCGACGCTGCTTTTCATGGGCAGCGGGTTCGCAACCGTCTATGTCGCTCGTCACATGATCGGGCCATGAGGCGATGCACGCACACCTGATTTCCGCGTTCCTGGCTGGTCTCATCTTCGGCATTGGCCTGCTGGTCTCCGGCATGGCGAATCCGGCCAAGGTACTCGGTTTCCTCGATCTCGCCGGGGCCTGGGACCCGTCGCTCGCGATGGTTATGGGCGGCGCGATCGGCGTCGGATTCCTTGCGTTCACGGTCGCACACAAACGTACTGAATCACTGCTCGGCTACCCGATGCGCCTGCCCGAACGCCGCGACATCGACGCGCCGCTGGTGATCGGCAGCTTGGGTTTCGGTGTTGGCTGGGGATTGGTCGGATTCTGCCCCGGTCCTGCGCTGGTTGCGTTCGGCGCGTTCGAGATGAAGGCGCTGGTATTCGTCGTTGCGATGATTGCCGGCATGGCAATCTATGAACTGATCGAACGCCGCCGCCGCGCATGAAGTCGCGCCTGATCCCCGGCTGGATGCGCGATTATCGTCGCACTGATATCAGCGGGGATGTGATCGCCGGCCTGATTGTTACGATGCTGCTGGTTCCGCAGGGCCTCGCATTCGCGGCGCTCGCGGGTCTGCCGCCGCAGTACGGGCTTTATGCGAGCGTGTTGCCGCTGCTTGCCTATGCGCTATTTGGTACATCGATGGTGCTGTCGGTCGGACCGGTCGCCATCATCTCGCTGATGACCGGCGTGGCGCTCGCCCCGATCGCCGTCGCCGGATCGCCGGAATACATCGCCGCCGCTGCGCTGCTGGCGCTGATGTCAGGTGTGATACTGTTCGCGTTCGGCCTGATGCGCCTCGGCATGTTGGCCCAGTTCCTGAGTCATCCGGTCATCAGCGGCTTCATCTCGGGCGCTGCCTTGTTGATCATCATCGGACAGTTGCGTCCGCTGCTCGAGATCGACGCTGAGGGGCGCAACGCGGTCGATCTCCTGTTCGGAATCCTTGCTTCCCTTGATGAGATCAATCCACTGACCGCGGCGCTCGGCATTGCGGCACTCGCGCTGCTGGGTTTCGCGCGCTACGGACTGGCGTCGCTGCTGATGCGTGCCGGCCTCTCCGGGCGGATTGCGCAGTTGATTGCCAGACTGATGCCGATGGCCGTGTTAATTGCCGGCGCCGTCTTCGTCGCGGTCATTGGCTGGGAACATCGGGTGCAAATCATTGGAGAATTACCGCAGGGCCTGCCCGCGCTGGTGATCCCGGAGTTCAAGCTCTTGCTGATCGGGCAACTTTGGCTGCCTGCGCTGGTGATCGGACTCGTCGGTTTCGTCGAAAGCGTCGCAATCGGTCGTGCCTATGCCGTGCGTGACGGTCGGCGCATCGATGCTGATGCTGAACTGCGTGGCCTCGGCGCGGCGAACATCGCGAGCGGGTTCTCGGGCGCGTTCCCGGTGACTGGCGGCCTGTCGCGTACCGCGGTCAATGCCGAGGCCGGTGCGCGCAGTCCGTTGTCCGGCATTATCGCGGCACTGCTGATCGCAGTCATGTTGCTGGCCGGCACCGATCTGTTTCGTGCGCTGCCGGAAACCGTGCTCGCAGCGACGATCATCGTCGTTGCGATCGGGCTGATCGATATCGAGACGCTGAAACAGACCTGGCGCTATGACCGGGCCGAGTCGGTCGCGCTGCTCATCACTGCCGCCGGCGTACTCGTGTACGGCGTCGAGATCGGTATCGCGATCGGCATCGCGCTGTCGCTCGCGACGCTGATCTGGCGCGCGAGCCGCCCGCATATCGCGGTTCTCGGGCGTATTGCCGATACCGAGCATTTCCGCAATGTCGACCGGCACACGGTCGAGACCCGCCCGCATCTGTTGATGCTCCGCGTCGATGAAAATCTTTTCTTCGGTAATGCCGAGGCGGTCGAAGACCGGATCAACGAGGAACTGGATCACCATCCCGGGGTGCGTCACCTGCTGCTGGTAATGTCATCGGTCAGCTATATCGACGCGACCGCGCTCGAGATGCTCGAGCGGCTGAATCGGCGGTTGAAGGAGAAGGGAATCGCACTGCATCTCGCGGAGGTCAAGGGACCGGTGCTGGACGGCCTCGGCAGCACCAATCGCCTGATCAGCGAGCTCGGCGGTACCGTATACCTGTCAACCTGGTCCGCCTACGACGCACTCCGTCATGCCGGGGTACTGCAGCAAGGGTCAGACCCCGTTCATCGGGCATGACTCATTTTGGCCTTGTCCTCAATCGGTGGAACGCCGGGCGTAGTGCTTGCCGGACCATACCACCCAGCGCGACCACAGCTTTTCGACCGCGCGCCGGTGCGCCCGGACAAACTCGGGGAACGCGCTGTCACAGACGCCCTTCTGGTAGCGCGGATCGGGTCGCGTGGCGACGATGACCGGTTCATCGCCAAACTGGTCGGCTGTCAGGTCAATGATCCAGTTGCCGGTTTCGACCCAGGCATGGCTCTGCCAGTCACTCCCTGCGTGAAAGCCGAAGTAGGCCTGCGGCGGTCCGCCGCCGCCCGGCGCCGGATATTCGGCCTGCAGCACACGCTTGAGGAACAGGCCCGACCGCCCGCAGGTTGAACGCGACAGTGGCGTGGGAATGTCGCCGCCACGGCTGGTGTGCCAATCAAGCCACACCGGTTCGAGGAAGGACCGGGCCTGGAGCGCAATCAGAAACAGGCGGCGTTCCATCGCATCGCTGGCGGCGGCCTCGAGACCGGGTTGCGCGCCACGCCATTTGCCGCCGGCACGCTGACGGAGCAGCGATCCCCTTGAAACGAATCTTCCCGGCCAAGTTGCGCTGAATGAGTTCATGGCAGACCCTATTAAATCTGCTAAGGCGCCGTTAAGCAAGGGATTTTTTAGGCCGACCGGCACAAACGCCGGTAACGGGCGTCAGCGGGTGAAGTCGCCGGCGGCGTGACGCGTATGCTGTCCGACGTCGAACTCGATTTCCTTGGGCAGGGTGACCTCGACGCCGATCGGGAGATGATCGGACAACGGGTGTTGCAGGACCTGGACCTCGTCGATGTGGATCGATGGCGAAACCAGCACGTGGTCTATGTTGCGGTCCGGACGCCAGCTCGGGAAGGTCGGCAGGTCATCGGCGGGCGGGCGCAGGCCGGTGCAATCGACGAGCAGGTTCATCTCTTCACTGCGGGTGCGGCAGTTGAAATCTCCCATGACCATGACATGCCGGTAGCGGTTGACGATGCGCGAGATATAAAGGATCTGGCGCAGGCGCGCACGCTTGCTGAGGCCGAGATGCACGAGCAGCATGACCAGCGGATTCTCGGCCGTGCCGTAATGAACCTCGATCAGCCCGCGTCCCGGGATCAGGCCCGGCAGCCGGTGTTCGATGAAATGCATTGCCGCGAACCGGCTCAGCAGGCCGTTGCTGTGCTGGGCGAATTTACCGAGATTGCGGTTGGTTTGGTAGTAGAAATGCGGGAAGTGGCCGCGCCGCGCGAGAAACTCGATCTGGTTGATGAACAGGCTGCGGAAACTGCCGGCGTCGGCCTCCTGCAAGGCGACGATGTCGAAGCCGTTGACGAGTTCGGCGATGCGGTCGAGGTTGTTGAAGCTCTCGGCGTGCGGCAGTACGTGCTTCCAGCTGTGGGTCAGATAGTGGCGGTAGCGCTGCGAGGCGATCCCGACCTGGATGTTATAGGTGATCAGCTTGAGCCGCCGGCCGGTATCGTTCCCGGTATTGATAGCCGGCTCCGGCGCGTGATATTCGGCGCTCGGTTGAACAGAATTCAGATGCCGGTTCATATCGGGCAAACCATCTCTCCGAGTTTTGCCGTCAGTTTGAGGTTTTCGCTGTAATCGACCGGGCAGTCGATGATGCTGACGGTATTATCGGCAAGCGCGGCTTTGAGTACAGGCAGCAACTGCTCCGCTTCCTCGATCCGGTACCCCTTGGCGCCGAAAGACTCCGCATATTTTACGAAATCCGGGTTAGTGAATCGAACATTACTGCAACGGCCGAAACTCTGCAGCTGTTTCCATTCAATCAGCCCATAGCCGTTATCATTCCATATCAAAATAACAAAAGGCGTTTTCAGCCGGAGCGCGGTCTCGATTTCCTGGGAATTCATCATGAAGCCGGCATCCCCGGTGACCGCGACGATCCCGCGGTCCGGGCAGGCGAGGCGGGCGGCGACCGCGCCGGGGACCGCGATCCCCATGCTCGCGAAGCCGTTGGAGATGATGCAGGTATTCGGGTGCTCGCAGCGGAACATGCGCGCCATCCACAACTTGTGGGCGCCGACGTCGCAAATCACGATGTCCTCGAGGTCCATCGCGGTACGCAGATCCCAAATGATCTTCTGGGGCTTGAGCGGGAAACTCCGATCCTCGCTGTGCTGGTTCATCTCCTCGATCAGGGCCTCGCGCAAGGGGCGCATCCGGTGGCCCTGGTGCGGGCTTGCGAGTTCGGCGATGCGCAGCAGGCTGAGCTTGATGTCCCCGACGACGCCGACGTCGACGCAATAGCTTGCATCAACCTCGGACGGGCTGGCCGCGATGTGGACGATCCGGCGGTCCCGCGTCCGGTGCCACAAATAGGGGTGGTACTCAACGAGGTCGTAGCCGATGCAGATGATGACGTCGGCATGATCGAAGCCACAGTTGACGTAGTCCCTGGCCTGGAGGCCGACGGTGCCGAGCGCCATCGGGTGCTTGAACGGGATCACCCCCTTGGCCATGAAGGTGTTGGCGACCGGGATATTGAGCTTCTCCGCGAAGGCGTCGAGCTGTTGCGAGGCTTTCGCGCGGATCACACCGTTGCCGGCGAGTATGATCGGCGTGCGCGCGTTCGAGATCGCCTCCGCCGCGCGTCGGATGCTCTCGGCGGCGGGCTCCGGCGGCGTCGGCTGCCGGACCGGCAGCGGTTCCGCATCGATCTCCATCGACGCGATGTTCTCCGGGAACTCGATGAAGGTTGCGCCGCTGCGCTCCATCTGCGCAAGCTTGAACGCCTTGCGCGTGACCTCCGGGATGATGTTCGGCGTCAGCAGGCGCGAGGAATATTTCGTGATAGGCAGGAAGATCGATTCGAGATCGAGGACCTGGTGTGATTCCTTGTGCAGGCGGTTCGTGCTGGCCTGGCCAGCGATAGCGACCAGCGGGGCATAGTCCATGTTCGCATCGGCGACCGGGGTAATCAGGTTTGTCGCGCCGGGGCCGAGCGTCGACAGGCAGACGCCGGCGCGTCCGGTCAGGCGGCCATAGACATCGGCCATAAAGCCCGCGCCCTGTTCATGACGGACGGTGACGAAGCGGATCCGGGAGTCGACCAGCGCGTCCATGATCTCGAGGTTTTCCTCGCCCGGCAGTCCGAAGATATATTCGACGCCTTCGTTTTCGAGGCATTTGACGAAGAGTTCGGCGGCGTTCATGTCAGCGTTGGCGCGCCGGTTCAGTTCTTCAGTAATACCGCTTCCTCTTTGACCAGGAAATCCATGACGTCGACCAGTCCCTCGAAGGATCCGGTCATTGCCGGTCCGGTGCGGTACTTGCCGTTGACGACGACCGCCGGGGTGCCATCGATGCCGTAGCGCCGCGTCATCTCGCGCGCCCGCTGGACCTTGCTATTGATTGCGAAGGAGTTGAATGTCGACAGGAAACGCTGTTTATCGACGCCGTGACTTTCGAAGAAGTCCGCGAGTTCCGCCTCGGTGCCCAGCTTTTTCTTGCGGAGATGGATCTCGTCGAACAGCGCCCCGTGGATCTTTTCGGTGACCCCAAGCGCCTCGGCCGTGTAATAGGCGCGGGCATGAATCGCCCAGCTCTCGTTCAGGATCGCCGGCAAGCGGATGTAGCTGACTCGAGTGTCGGCGCCAAGCAGCCAGCGCTCAACATAGGGTTGAAAGCGGTGGCAGTGCGGGCAGCCATACCAGAACACCTCGATGACTTCGATCTTCTCGGGGTTAGCGGTTGGTTGTGCCGGGGTAATACGCTGATAGGCGATGTTTTCCTGGAATTTGGCGTTACCACCGGCCAGTACGAACGCCGGCAGCATCACCAGCAACAGGCCTGGAATCAATCGGTACAGTCTCATTCTCACCTCGGAAAGGTATGGGATGACAGGGCGGCGCGGCGTGCCCGGCGCCATGACGCTGGTATGCTGATGATTATACGTTAATGTTAGAGTATTGCCCTAGCGGCGAGTTCCCGCATCGTTCTGAAGACATGGAATCCCCGAATCCTTTCCACAATGCAGTCTTTCTCCAGGGGGCTCCGCTTGGTGCGCCGCTGCCGGTCGATCGTGGCCGCGAGGTCGCCTTTGCCGGTCGTTCAAATTCGGGAAAATCCAGCGCGCTCAACACGCTGACCGGCCGGCGCGGGCTTGCGCGGACGAGCCGGACACCGGGCCGTACCCAGCAGATCAATTTCTTCGACCTCGGCAACGACGCCCGTCTCGCGGATCTGCCCGGCTATGGTTATGCGAAGGTGCCGGAGGCCTTGCGGCTACAATGGCGACCGCTGATCGAAAGCTATCTGCTCGAGCGCGAGTCCCTGAAGGGCCTGATGCTGACCGTCGACTGCCGTCGTGAGATCGGCGACCTCGAGACGATAATGCTCGACTGGTGCGGAGAGACCGGAATGCCGGTGCACATCCTGCTGACCAAGTGCGACAAACTCAAGCGCGGTCCCGCTCATGCCGCGCTTCATCGCTGGCAGGCCCTGCTCGGCAACATGCCGGCATGCGATTCGAGCGTGCAGCTGTTCTCGGCGCTGACCCGCGCCGGCGTTGACGAGGCGCGCACGCGGCTGGGAGCCTGGCTGAATTTTGGGCAAAAAAATGCCCCAGTATAGAGAGAGGGAGGGAAGCTACTGGGGCGAACGAGCCCGGCTTGGGGGTACCGGGTTACAGTTTCCCCGCAAGGGAGGTTGACGGGGAAATTCTACGAAATTGCACCGATCTGCTTAATGAGACAGCTTGCGGGCAGTAATAGTTCAGGCGAATGCAAAAAAATAATCCGCGCCGAAAAATGTGCTGAAAAACAGCGTGTTGTTCCGATCCTGCTGAAAGGGACCCCGCCCGCGCCGTGTTGACCGCCGCCGTCAGTGCGCGAGATCCCAGTTTTCTCCGATACCGGTATCGACGATCAGCGGCGTGCGCAACTCGGCAGCGGCCGCCATTTCGCGGGTGACCGCTTCGACGGCCTCAGCGCAGCGCGCCTCCGGCACCTCGAATACCAGCTCATCGTGCACCTGCATGATCAGGTGGACGCCTTTGCCGCCGCCTTGCAGCCACGCGTCGATTTTCAGCATCGCGCGCTTGATGATGTCGGCGGCGGTGCCTTGCATCGGCGCGTTGATCGCGGCGCGCTCGGCGTACTCGCGACGCTGGCGGTTGCGCGACTGGATCTCGGCGAGATACAGGCGACGGCCGAACAGGGTTTCGACATAGCCCTGCCCGGCGGCGCGCTTGCGGGTCTCTTCCATGAAACGCTGCACGTCCGGGTAGCGCGCGAAATAGCGGTCCATGTATTCCTGTGCCGCGTTACGCGTGACCCCGATCTGGCGCGCGAGCCCGAACGAAGACATCCCGTAGATCAGGCCAAAATTGATCGCCTTCGCGCTGCGCCGCTGTCCGGCGCTGACCCGATCGAGTTCGACGCCGAAGATCTCGGCCGCGGTCGCGCGGTGGATGTCGAGCCCGTCGCGGAACGCCTCGATCAGGCGGGCGTCGCCGGACAGATGGGCGAGGATGCGCAGCTCGATCTGCGAATAGTCGGCGGCGAGCAGCTTGCAGCCGGGCGGTGCGATGAAGGCCTGGCGGATACGCCGCCCGGCCTCGGTGCGGACCGGGATATTCTGCAGGTTCGGGTTGCTGGACGACAGCCGCCCGGTTGCCGCGACTGCCTGGTGGTACGAAGTGTGGATGCGCCCGGTCTTCGGGTGGACGAGTTCGGGCAGGCGGTCGGTATAGGTCGACTTCAGCTTGCTGAGCGCGCGATGCTCGAGGATCAACTGCGGCAGTGGATAATCGAGCGCGAGATCCTGCAGCACCGATTCGGCCGTCGAGGGCTGGCCCTTCGGCGTCTTCTGCAGTACCGGCAAGCCCTGACGCTCGTACAGGATTTCCTGGATCTGTTTTGGCGAGGCGAGGTTGAAGGCCTCGCCGGCAGCCTCGTGGGCCTGACGCTCGAGCGCTTCGATCTGGTAGCCGAGTTCCCCGCTTTGGGCGCGCAGCATCTTCGCGTCGACGAGCACTCCATGCCGTTCGATACGGGCGAGCACCGGCACCAGCGGCATCTCGATCTCTTCGAATACGAATTTCAGGCCTTCGTCCTCAGCCAGTCTGGGCCACAGGGTCTCGTGCAGTTGCAGCGTGACATCGGCATCTTCAGCCGCATAACGCGTCGCTAGTTCGATATTGACGCGGCTGAACGGCTGCTGCTTTGCGCCCTTGCCGGCGACCTCCTCGTAGCTCAAGGTCTTGCGGCCGAGGTATTTCAGTGCGAGCGAATCCATGTCGTGCCGGGTTGCAGTACTGTCCAGCACATAAGACTCGAGCATCGTGTCGTAGCGCAATCCTTGCGGGGTGATGTCGTAGTTTGCAAGGACGCTTATGTCGTACTTGAGGTTCTGGCCGATCTTGCCGATGCCTGCATCCTCGAGCAGCGGCTTCAGCTTCGCGAGCACCCGCGCGCGATCGAGCTGTCGCGGCGCGCCATCGTAGTCATGCGCGAGCGGGACATAGGCGGCCTCGCCGGTGTGAAGCGCAAATGACAGGCCGACGAGTTCGGCGTCGATGGCCTCGAGGCTGGTGGTCTCGGTATCGAATGCAAAACTGTCTGCCGCGCCCAGCCGCGCGATCCAGGCATCGAGCGCGTGGTCGGTCAGCACCATCTGGTAATCCTGTTCCGGATCATCACCCGTCACAGCGCCGACAGCGGTTTGCGGCATGGCCGACGCGCCGTTGTCCAGTATCTCTTCGAGCAGGCGCCGGAATTCGAGGCGCTGGTAGAGGATTTTCAGCGTCTCGGTGTCCGGCGGCCGGCGCGCGAGATCGTTCGGCGTGACGTCGAGCGCAACGTCGCGTTTTATCGTGGCGAGTTGACGCGACAGCGGCAACTGATCGAGATGCTCGCGAATACGTTCGCCGGTCTTGCCTTTGATGTCTGCGGCCGCGGTGATGATGCCGTCGAGAGAGCCATATTCGTCGATCAGCCGCGCCGCGGTCTTCGGTCCGACACCCGGTACGCCGGGAATGTTGTCCGAGGTGTCGCCGATCAGCGCGAGGTAGTCGACGATGCGCTTGGGCGGCACACCGAACTTCTGCTCGACGCCGGCAGGGTCAAGCCGCTGCCCGGTCATTGTGTTGATCAGCGTCACATGCGGCTCGACGAGCTGTGCCATGTCCTTGTCGCCGGTCGAGATCAGCACGTCGATGTCGCGGTCACGCGCCGCCTCGGCGAGCGTGCCGATAACGTCGTCGGCCTCGACGCCGTCAATGACGAGGCACGGCAGCCCCAATGCGCGGACGATCGCATGCAGCGGCTCGATCTGGTTGCGCAGTTCGTCCGGCATCGGCGGGCGGTTGGCCTTGTACTCGCTGAATAACTCGTCGCGGAAGGTCTTGCCCTTTGCGTCAAATACGACAGCGATCAGCGCCGGATCATATTCCTTGAGCAGGGTGCGCAGCATCTGGGTGACGCCGAATACGGCTCCGGTCGCCTCGTTGTGTGAGTTCGTCAGCGGCGGCAGGGCGTGGAAGGCGCGATACAGGTATGAGGAACCATCGACCAGGACCAGCAGCTTCGTGTCGCTTTTCCGCATCATGGCGCTGACGGAGATTCTTGGCGGGGTCGGCCGATCATCAGGGAATCGATTATACTATGACGATCTTTCCGGCGTCGTGCACACGGGGTCCCAGTATGAATGATCGTCACAAGTCAGGACATCCCACACTTAGGCCGGCCGATGACACCCTTCTGAACCGCGAGTCATGGAAGGTCTTTCAGATCATGGCCGAGTTCGTCGAGGGTTTCGAGCGCCTCGCGCGCATCAAGCCGTCGGTCAGCGTGTTCGGCTCTTCCCGCTTCAAGCCGGAGCATCGTTATTACCGCTGTGCCGAGGAGATCTGTCGCCGGCTGTCCGATGCGGGATTCACAGTCGTAAGTGGAGGCGGCCCCGGGATCATGGAGGCCGCGAACAAAGGCGGGTATGCCGGCAAGTCGCCGACCGTCGGCCTGAATATCCAGTTGCCAAAGGAGCAGCTTGCAAACGAATACCAGGACATCTCGCTGCAATTTCGCCATTTCTTCTCGCGCAAGGTGATGTTTGTCAAGTATGCTTCCGCCTATGTCGTATTGCCCGGCGGCTTCGGTACGCTGGACGAGTTGGCCGAGATTCTGACGCTCGTGCAGACCGAGCGCACGCGGCGCATTCCGATCCTGCTGGTCGGTAGTGAATACTGGAAGGGCCTGCTCGACTGGTTCAGATCGGCGATGGTCACGGAAGGCACGATCGACAACGGAGATCTCGGACTGTTCGAGGTGATCGACGACCCGCAAGAGGTGGTCAATGCAATATTCCGGTACTACGAGCACCGCGGATTCGAACCTTCGGCCGAAGAGCGCGAAATGCTGCTCGAGCTCTGACTTTGCCGTCGCGATGAAGGCCACGTTCTCCGTCCTGTTCGTGCTGTTCGCCTGTCTTGCGCTCGCGGCGCCGGTCGTCGCGGTTCATGCCGCCGAGCCGCCGCCGGGCGGGGAGTTCACCGGCGGGCTCGACGAGGAACCCGAGGTAGTGATCATCCAGCGCGACGACGCGATCATCGAGGAATACCGCGTCGGCGGGCAGCTGTACATGATCAAGGTCACCCCGAAAAAAGGTATTCCTTATTATCTGGTCGATACCGACGGCGATGGTCGGCTCGATTCCCGCCATTCAGATCTCGCCGAGGATCTGATGATCCCGAGCTGGACGCTCTTCCGCTGGTGACTTTGCCTGAGGGATCCAATCCGATGAAAACCGCGATCGACTGGAAAAAGGGACTCGACCTGTTCTTTACCGACACGGCGCAGCTCCGCGCGTCGCAGGTCGTCCTGGTCATTGTGCTGATTCTGCTCGCCGCAGTCCTGGCCCAGTTGACCTGGAAGCTCGTACCCGGAGCGGGTCCGCAGTTGTCCGCACCGCCGCTGCCGCGCAGTGCGCCTGCGGGCGCGCCTGCGGAGCAACGCCAGTGGAATATCGCGCAGTGGCATCTGTTCGGTATCAAGCCGGAGCAGGCGCGGCTCGAGGTTCCGGTGGAATCGTTGCCGGAGACGACGCTGAATCTGGTATTGCGCGGAGTCGTCGCCTCCTCGCGGGACGGTGAGGGCAGCGGCGCGATAATCGGCGCGCCGAGCGGCATCGATACCTTTTATCCGGTCAATGCCCGCTTGCCGGGCGGTGTGACGCTGAAGGAGGTCCATGCGGACCGTGTCGTACTCGAGCGCGGTGGGCGGCTCGAAACCCTGCGGCTGCCGAAAGAGTCGATCGACGGCGGCGCCGCGCCGGCGCGTCCCGCAACCGCCCGGCCGTCGGCGCCGGGTCGGGAGTCCGCGCCTGTGCCTGAATCACGCACCCTGCAGGAATACCGGGACATTGCGCTGACGAATCCCCAGCAGCTCAGCGATGTCGTCAATATCTCCCCGAGGAGCCAGGACGGGCGTTTCGTCGGCTATGAGGTCCAGCCCGGCCGGGACCCGGGGCTGCTCGATCGCGTCGGCCTGATCCCGGGTGATGTCGTGACTGCGGTCAACGGCATCGCGCTCGATACACCGGCCCGGGCGCTCAGCGTCCTGCGCACGCTGCAGGGCGCTGAGCAGGTCCGGATCGATTATCAGCGCGATGGCGTCCCGCAGTCGGCGACCGTCAGCGTCAACGACTGAAAGGGCCATAACAGGGTCAAACCGCCGGGCCTGCCCCCGATAGATCCCCCCTGAAACTT
The DNA here is from genome assembly GCA_964437335.1 of uncultured Chromatiales bacterium. GTDB lineage: Bacteria > Pseudomonadota > Gammaproteobacteria > SZUA-140 > SZUA-140 > JAITWN01. The sequence continues at coordinate 90,026 of CAYTGL010000004.1, read as the reverse complement.
GCCGAACCGCGCTGGATTGCATAAAATGGCCGGTCTTTGGCCCGACGGCCTGCTCGCCGGGTACCCTTGAGGAAGAGAATATGAAGCCCGAGATTCATCCCGCCTACGAAGAGGTTACGGTCACCTGTGGCTGCGGGAGCACGTTCACGACCCGCTCAACCGCCGGCAAGGCCCTGCATCTCGACGTATGTTCGCAGTGCCACCCGTTCTACACCGGCAAGCAGAAGCTCGTCGATACCGCCGGTCGCGTCGACAAGTTCAGGCAAAAATACGGTAAACGGCGCTGATCACGGCGACCGAACCACGGTCGAAAAGGGCGTGCCAAGGCACGCCTTTTTTGATTCCGTCACCCCGGTACGCGTTTCCGGTGATTTGCAGAGTCTCGGTCATTCACGGATAATTGACTGTTCTTAGTGACATTATGCCGTCGTTATGAGCCAGGACCGCAAACAGGCCGCACTCGATTACCACGCCATGCCGGTACCCGGCAAGCTTGCAATCGCGATCACCAAACCGTGCGCGACCCAGTATGACCTCGGGCTTGCCTATACGCCGGGCGTCGCCGAACCGGTGCGCGCGATCGCGCGCAACCCGGAAGAAGCCTACCGCTACACCGCCAAGGGCAACCTGGTCGCGGTAATCACCGACGGCAGCGCGGTGCTCGGCCTCGGCGCGGTCGGCGCGCTGGCGGGCAAGCCGGTCATGGAGGGCAAGGCAGTCCTGTTCAAGAAGTTCGCGGATATCGATGTCTTCGATATCGAGGTCGATGCCGATGACCCGGCGGATTTCATCGACACCGTCGTCCGTATCGCGCCGACCTTCGGCGGCATCAATCTCGAGGACATCACCGCGCCGAAGTGCTTCGAAATCGAGCAGGCGCTGCGCGAGCGCCTGGACATCCCGGTATTCCACGACGACCAGCATGGCACCGCGGTGATCACCGCGGCAGGCCTGCTCAATGCGCTCGAGTTACAGGGCAAGTTATTGTCCGCCGTGAGGATCGTCTGCATCGGCGCCGGAGCCGCCGGTATCGCTTCGATGCGCCTGTTACTCGCACTCGGCGCGAAGCGCGATCATCTGCGCCTGATCGATCGCGCCGGCGTGATTCACAGCGGACGCGCCGATCTCAATCGCTACAAGCTTGAATTCGCGATCGAGACGGATGAACGCACATTAAGTGATGCGATGCGCGGCGCGGATGTGCTGATCGGCCTGTCGGGCCCGGATCTCGTCACGCCGGAACAGATACGGACGATGGCGCCCTGCCCCGTCGTGTTCGCGTTATCGAATCCCGATCCCGAGATCGATCCCGCGCTCGCGCTTGCCACGCGCGATGACCTCATCATGGCGACGGGTCGTTCGGATTATCCGAATCAGGTGAACAACGTGCTGGGCTTTCCGTTCATCTTTCGCGGCGCGCTCGATGTGCGAGCGTCGGCGATCAGCGAGGAGATGCTGATCGCGGCGGTTCATGCGCTGGCTGAGCTGGCCCATGAGCCGGTGCCGCAGGAAGTGCTGTCCGCGTATCGTCTCGACGCGCTCGAATACGGCCCTGCCTACATCATCCCCAAACCCCTGGATCCGCGCCTGATCGACCGGATCCCGCCCGCAGTCGCGGGCGCCGCCGTCACGTCCGGCGTGGCGCGCAGGGACTACCCGTCGTTCTATCCCAGACGCCACGCCCCGGTGGTAGTCGAGAAACGTGCTGCCGCTGTAGAGTAGGGATTTCCCCGGGCGGGCCGATAGGACTGCCAGGAGACATCATCAGGCGGTATGCCGGTAAAAAGCAGGCCCTGGTTCATTTGCGAAACCGAGGAGCAGCCAGCGATGAGAAAGATCACGATAGTCGGTGCCGGGCGGGTAGGGGAGTCCACTGCACAGATCCTCGCCCGCGAGGAGCATTTCGAGGAGGTCGTTCTGACCGACATCCGGGAAGGCATAGGACGCGGCACGGCGCTCGACATCCAGGAATCGGCGATGCTGTTCGGCTTCGACATCCAGGTCCGGGGCGACGAGGATCCGGCCATCATGGCCGGTTCCGATATCGTCGTCATCACCGCCGGCGTGCCGCGCAAGCCCGGCATGTCGCGTTCGGATGTGCTGCAGACCAATTTCGAAGTGATTTCCTCGGTCGTTGCCGATGTCATGAAGCACGCCCCGAACGCGATCATCATCATGGTGACGAACCCCGTCGACGTGCTGACGTATGCGGTCTGGAAGCAAACGGGCTGGGATCGACGCCGCATCTTCGGGTTGTCCGGCGTGCTTGATTCAGCGCGCATGGCGAGCTTCATCTCGGCGGAGACCGGCCTGTCGGTCAAGGACGTGACCGCGCTGGTACTCGGCGGCCACGGGGACTCGATGGTGCCGATGCCGAGATACACGACGATCAACGGCATTCCGATCGGTCATTTCCTGGGCGAGAAACAGATCCGGAGCATCGTCGATCGTACGCGGCAGGGCGGCGCGGAGATCCTCGCGCTGAAGAAGACCAGCAGCGCGAATGACTCGCCGGCGGCGGCAATAGCAGTCATGGTCGATGCGGTATGCAACAACCGCATGCGCATCCTGCCTTGCGTCGCATTGCTCGATGGTGAATACGGAGAACGGGATGTCGCGATCGGCGTCCCGGTCGTGCTCGGCAAGCGCGGTATGGAAAGAATCATCGAGCTGCCGCTGGTCGACGAGGAGGGCCTGCAGTTCAGCCAGTCCGTCGAACAGGTGCGCGCGGATCTGGCATTATTGTCCTGAATCGATGGAGGTAGCAGACATGGCGGGACACACGGTCACTCTTACTGACAACGCCACCGGGAAGAGCATCGAGCTGCCGGTGCTGAAGGGCAGCTCCGGACCCACAGCGATCGATATCACGCGCCTGTACCGGGATTTCGGCTGCCTGACCTTCGATCCGGGGTTCCAGTCGACCGCGAGCTGCAGCAGCGGCATTACGTTCATCGACGGCGACCAGGGCCTGCTGCTCTATCGGGGCTACCCGATCGAACAGCTCGCAGAGAGAAGCAGCTTTCTCGAAGTCGCCTATCTCCTGCTCTATGGCGAACTGCCTACCGTCGGCGGGCTTGCGAACTTCGAGCACTCGATTCGCCGGCACACGATGATCAAGGAGAGTCTGAAAGGGTTCTATCAGGGCTTCTATCACGACGCGCACCCGATGGCGAGCATGGTCGGCGTGGTCGGTTCGCTGTCGGCGTTCTATCATGATTCGACCGACATACACGATCGATCCCATCGCGAACTCGCGGCGCACCGGCTGATCGCGAAGATGCCGACCATTGCCGCTGGCAGCCATAAATATGCGATCGGGGAGCCATTCATCTACCCGAAGAACAGTCTCAGCTACTGCGGCAACCTGTTGCACATGATGTTCTCGGTGCCGAGCGAGGACTACGAAGTCGATCCGATTGCCGAGAAGGCGCTCGACATGATCTTCATCCTGCATGCCGACCATGAGCAGAATGCCAGCACCGCGACTGTGCGCCTGTCCGGCAGCTCGGGCGCGAACCCGTTTGCGTGCATCTCGTCCGGAATCACCGCGTTGTGGGGACCAGCCCACGGCGGTGCGAATGAGGCCGTGCTGTACATGCTGAGCGAGATCGGCGACGTGAGCAATATCGCCAAATATATCGCCAAGGCCAAGGACAAGAACGATCCGTTCCGGCTGATGGGCTTCGGCCACCGGATCTACAAGAATTACGATCCGCGCGCGAAGATCATTCGCCGCATGTGCCACGAGGTGCTGGCCAAATTCGGTGATGCGAGCGATCCGTTTTTCGAGCTGGCGATGCGCCTCGAGGAGATCGCCCTCAAGGACGAGTATTTCATCGAGCGCAAGCTCTATCCGAACGTCGATTTCTACTCAGGGATCATCTATCGGGCGCTCGGCATCCCGGTCAGCATGTTCACGGTGATGTTCGCGATTGCGCGTACCGCCGGCTGGATTGCGCAGTGGATGGAGATGATAGCAGAGCCCGATCAGCGTATCGGCCGCCCGCGTCAGTTGTATATCGGGTCGCAAAAGCGGGATTACATCGACTCGGATAAAAGGTAAGGCGCATCCACCGGCGCGGCGGTTCAGAACAGCTGTTCCGGCGACTGCGTCTTGCCGCCTGCGGCGGGTTCCCCGGTTCTTCCGGGAGTTTGTGCCGCCGCGTGCTGGCGCGGCACGTGCTCGACCTGGAAGGTCTCGAAGATGCCGTTCGACTGGTTGCTGGCCGCGAGCAATCCGGAAACGGGGTCGATCCTGACCGTAACCAGGCCGGGCGGGCGGGTCAATGGCCGTTCCGGGACACCGCGCAGCGCCTCCTTCATGTAATCGATCCACATCGGCAGCGCGGCGCGGCTCCCGGTTTCGCCGCTGCCCAGTGATTGCGACTGGTCGAATCCAATCCAGCTGATCGCGACCGTGTCCGCATTGTAGCCGGCGAACCAGGCGTCGCGCAGGTCGTTGGTCGTTCCGGTCTTGCCGGCGAGGTCGCTACGGCCGAGCTGGCGCGCCTGCACGCCGGTGCCGTTCTGTATCACATCGCGCATCATCGATGTCATCAGGTAGGCGTTCTGAGGCGTGATGACCCTCGGGGCGAGTGTGAGCGGCGTCGGCTCCCGTTTCTCCGCTTCCGGTGTTTCCGTATCGATCGGCGCCACGACCTTTCGCGGTCCGATGTCAGTTCCGGGTTCGCAGTCGGGGCAGACCGTTTCTGGCGCCGCCTCGAAGACGACTTCGTCGTTGTGCCCGGTGATGCGTTCGATGAAGTACGGCTTCACGCGATAGCCGCCGTTTGCGAAGATCGCATAAGCCTCGGCGAGCTGCAGCGGGGTGACCTCGCCGCTGCCGAGCGCAAGCGACAGGTCACGAGGCATCCCGCCGGGCTCGAATCCGAAGCGCGTCATGTAGTCGATCGAATAATTGATGCCGATCGCGCGCAGCAGGCGAATCGAGACCAGGTTGCGGGAATTCATCAGGCCGACCCGCAGCCGGGTCGGTCCAAAAAATTCGCCGCTGTAATTACCGGGCCGCCAGGTGCTCTCGAGCCCCGGGTCGTCGAAGACCACCGGCGCGTCGTTGATCAGTGATGCCGGGGTATAGCCCTGCTCGAGCGCCGCCGAGTAGATAAAAGGCTTGAAGCTCGATCCCGGCTGCCGCCTGGCCTGGGTGACGCGATTGTAGTGACTGCGCCGGAAATCGTAGCCGCCGGCAAGCGCCGTGATCGCGCCGTTGTGCGGATCGAGCGCGATCAGCGCCCCATCGACCTCGGGGATCTGCGCCAGCCGCCAGCTGCCGTTGACCGGCATGACGCGCACGAGGTCTCCGGGCGCGAGGATATCGGCCGCGGCGTGCGGAACCGGGCCGCGCCGGTTGCTGTCGATGTAGCGCCGCGCCCAGGACAAGCCATCCCAGTCGATGTCAATGGCCGCACCATTGGCGGTGACGGCGGTCGCGCCACGCCCCTCGACCTTGACGACCAGCGCCGGCGCCAGCCCGCCGATGACCGGATATCGGCCCAGCAGTTGTCTGATCGCGTCCCCGTTTTCGTACGTTGCGGAATTGAATTTCTGTTCGACGCCCCGGTAGCCGTGTCGGCGGTCATAGTCATGCAGCGTCTTGCGCATGGCCCTGACCGCCGCATCCTGCAGGCGCGAGTCGATCGTGGTAAAGACCTTGAATCCCTCGGTGTATGCGCGCTCCTCGCCATAGCGCGCGACGATCTCGGCGCGCGCCATCTCGGCAACATACTGGGCGTCCATTTCGAGGACAAGTCCATACAGTCGGGCATTGTCCGGGGTTTCGAGCGCGGCCCGGAAAGTTTCCTGGTCAATGTGGCCGAGTTCCCGCATGCGCCGCAGCACATAATTGCGGCGGATGACGGCGCGCTCGAAATCGGCGATCGGGTTGGCGGCGGACGGCGCCTTCGGCAGTCCCGCGATCATTGCCATTTGGGGCAACGTCAGTTCATCGAGACCGACGCCGTAATAGGTCTGCGCCGCGGAGACGACGCCATAGGCCCGGTTACCGAGATAGATCTTGTTCAGGTAGAGCTCGAGAATCTCTTCCTTGGAGAGCTGGTGCTCGATCTTGAGCGCGAGGTAGATCTCGCTGAGTTTGCGCATATAGGTCTTATCGCTGCTCAGGAAGAAGTTGCGCGCGACTTGCATCGTGATCGTGCTGCCGCCCTGACTGCGCTCGCGAGTCAGGGCGAGATTGACCGCGGCGCGCAGCAGACCCTGGTAATCGACGCCCGGGTGCTCGAAGAAACGGTCGTCCTCGGCGGAAAGTATCGCCTTGACCATCAGGTCCGGCGTATCCGCGTAGCGCACCGGTGTCCGCTTCATCTCCCCGAATTCGGCAATCAGCTTGCCGTCGGCGGTAAAGACCCGCATCGGAACCTGCATCCGGATGTCCTTGAGGGCCTCGATCGACGGCAATCCCGGAGCGACGATGATGTAGCCGATAACAGCCACCGCGGCGCCCAGGATGGCGAGACCGCCGAGGCCGATCAGCCCGGCCAGGAATATTTTGCGAGCGAAGTTCATAAGATGTGCCGGTTTCCGGTCACAGATGAGAATGGCGACCAGTTAACAAAATTCCAGCCGGAAGTATAAAACTTTTTCAGACATCGGACGATAACAGGCGGTGAGTGAACGATTTACGGTGGATGCCAGCTTAGACGTCAGGCCGATCCGTGTGGTTCCCAGGGACGGTCTGTGGACCGGGAGTCGTTAAATCAAATGACAATCAATGGAAGTCGCCATGCTTCAATTGCTTAACAGAGCGCCAACAGCCCTGATCGGGCTCGACATCAGCTCCACGTCGGTGAAATTGCTCGAATTGGGGCAAAGCGGCGGCCGTTTCCGGGTCGAAAGTTATGCGGTAGTGCCTCTGCCACAGAGCACCGTCGAGGAAAAGAGCATCGCCGATGTCGATGCCGTTGGCGCTGCAATCAAGCGCGCCGTCAGCAAGGCGGGCTCGCGGACCAAAAACGCCGCGGTCGCAGTGGCCGGCTCGGCGGTGATCACCAAGATCATTTCAATGCCCGACACGCTGTCAGACGAGGAAATGTCCGACCAGCTTCAACTCGAGGCCGACCAGTACATTCCCTATCCGATGGAGGAGGTTAACCTCGATTTCGAGATACTCGGCCCGTCAGAGAAGCAGGAAGGCATGGTCGACGTGCTGTTGGCCGCATCCCGCAGTGAAAACGTCGATATCCGCGTCGCGGCGCTCGAACTCGGCGGCCTCACCGCAAAAATCGTCGATGTCGAGGCATTTGCGATGGAGTCGGCATTCACGCTGCTGTCGAACCAGCTCCCCGACAACGGCATAGGCAAGACCATTGCGGTCATCGACATCGGCGCGACGATGACGACGCTCAGCGTTTCTCATGATTTCAAGGTCATCTACACCCGCGAGCAGGTCTTCGGCGGCAAACAGCTGACCGAAGAGATAATGCGCCGCTATGGCCTGTCCTATGAGGAAGCGGGTCTCGCGAAGAAACAGGGCGGTTTGCCGGACAACTATGAAGCCGAAGTGCTGCAGCCTTTCAAGGAGGCGATGACCCAGCAGGTCAGCCGTTCCCTGCAATTCTTCTTTTCATCGAGCCAGCACAATACGGTGGACCATATCGTCCTGGCGGGCGGATGCGCAGCCATCCCCGGCGTCGATGCGCTGATCGAGGACAAGGTCGGCATCACGACCTCGGTTGCCAATCCCTTCGCCAACATGTCACTGACGTCGCGCATCAGCCCCGAAGGAATCAGGTCGGACGCTTCATCTCTGATGATCGCCTGCGGTCTCGCTTTGAGGAGGTTCGCAGACAAATGACACGCATCAATCTATTACCCTGGCGTGAACTGCGGCGCAAGGAGCAGCAGCGCCAGTTCATATCGATCGCCGCCGGAGCCGTCATTTTGGTGGGCATGGCTCTTCTCTATATACATCTGCACATGAGCAGTCTGATCGAAGATCAGAACCTGCGTAACAAGTTTCTGCAGGACGAGATTGCCAAGGTCGAGGAAAAGATTGCTGAAATCCGCACACTCGAGACCAAGAAGCAGCAGTTGCTGGCGCGCATGGATATCATCCAGCAGTTGCAGACTCGCAGGCCGGAAATCATCCATATCTTCGACGAGTTGGTCATGGCCATGCCATCCGGCATGTACCTGACGAGCATTTCCCAGAGCGGAAGCGTCATTATCATCGAAGGCGCCGCCCAGTCCAATGCTCGCATCTCCGCGCTGATGCGCAACCTCGACAACTCGGCCTGGTTCAATAATCCGAAACTTGATGTCATTGAGGCAGATGCGAGAGAGCAGACGCGCGTTAGTCGTTTCAAACTCGTCGTCAACCAGGTCCGGTCGGGCGGCAGCGGCGCCGATTCAAAGAACGCGGAGCGCATATGAAGCTGAATATCAATCTGGCGCAACTGCGGAATATCGATTTCAACGATATCTCGCGCTGGCCGAAGCCGCTCAAGATCGCTGCAATCGCGCTGCTCAGCCTGGCGGTGCTGGGCGCCGGATTGTGGTTCGACACCCGCACCCAGATCGAGGCGCTGGAGGTCACCCGGAACAAGGAAGGTGCGCTCAAGAGCGAATTCCTCGCAAAGCAGAACAAGGCAGCCAGTCTGGACGCCTATATCGCGCAGATGGAGGAAATGCGGCGCTCCTTTGGCGCGATGCTGCGCCAGCTCCCGAGCCGGACCGAAGTCGCCGAACTGCTGGTTGATATTTCGCAGACCGGCATCGAGAACGGCCTCGAGTTCGAGTTGTTCAAACCGGAAGCAGAGCGCCCCGCGGATTTTTACGCGGAACTGCCGATAAAGATAAAGGTCGCGGGCGGGTATCACGAATTCGGCCGCTTCGTCAGTGATATCGCGACATTGCCGCGGATTGTCACGCTGCAGGACTTCAAGATCGGGCCGATGATTCAGCCGGGCAAGAAAAATAACACCAAGGGGCCGGTTCAGAACGACCTGGTCATGGAAATTTCGGCCAGGACTTACCGTTATCTCGATGAGGAAGAGCTGCTGGACGGAGGACAATTGAAGTGATGACACTGACACCGAAACACGTCATGACCTCGAGGGTTTTCGCGATCCTGCCGTTGCTGCTGCTCCTTGCCGGCTGCAGCGATGGTGGTGTTTCAGACCTGCGCGACTTTGTCGCGGAGGCGAAACAGAAGCAGGGGCGCATCGCCCCCCTTCCTGAATTCAAGCCGGTGGAGACTTATGTCTACAGCGCCCATACCCGCAAGGATCCGTTCCAGTCGTGGGGTTCAGATCCGGCAAATGCCATCGTGGAAAAGAATGACTCCGGGCTCCGTCCCGATGTCAATCGCCGCAAGGAAGTTCTCGAAGGTTTTCCGCTCGATACGCTGCGCATGATGGGCGCACTCGAATTCCAGGGCGTCAGATGGGGTCTGGTCCGGGCGCCTGACGGAATCGTCTACCGCGTCAGGCATGGGAATTACATGGGCCAGAACTTCGGGAAGATCCTGACGATCAGCGACAACAATCTCATGATGACCGAGATCATACCCGATGGGTTGGGTGGATGGGAGGAGCGCAGCGCTTCTCTGGGCATCAGCGAGCAGTGAGCACGTAACTCTGAGGATGTGGAGCATGGTTACCCCGAGTTTCAGCGACCAACAGGATCGGACACAGAACATGGCACCAGATAAATCAACAAATCGAATCGAACGCGCTTGCAGGACCGCGCTCCTGGTTGCATCGATGCTGCTGTTGGGCATGGCGGTCGCGCCTGCCCATGCCGATGGTCAACGCCTCGAGACCTGGGAATTCTCCGCGCTCCCCGGCAACAAGGTCCAGGTCAGGCTGGGTCTGGCCGGCGTAGTGTCCGAGCCGAACATGCTGAGCTTTACCGTCGACAACCCCGCGCGTATCGCGCTCGATTTTCCCGGTACCACGAGCGCGGTGCCGAGACAGAAGTCCGTTGGGGTAGGCGTCGTGCGCAGCATCAACGCGGTCGAATCGAGCGGTCGTACGCGCGTCGTGTTGAATCTCGACCGGATGGTGCCCTACGAAACCCGCATCCAGGACGGCAATGTCTATATCATCGTGGAAGGCGCTGCGTCCCAGATTGCGCAGGAGCAGAAATCGGAATTCATGATGGGCGATGCCGGCCTTCTCGCAGGCATGCGCGAGATTGCGCGGCGCCAGATCTCGAACATAGACTTCAACCGCGGCCAGAGCGGCGAGGGCCGTATTCTCGTCACACTGCCCGATGCAAGCACGCCGGTCAATGTCGAGCAGGCAGGACGGCGGATCACCGTCGATTTCATGAATGTCAGGCTGCCCGAGGAGTTGAAGCGGCGCATGGAAGTCGTCGACTTCGCGACACCGGTAACCAAAATCGAGAGTTTCCCGGAAGGCGATAACGTGAGGGTCGTGATCCAGACCCAGGGGCTGTTCGAACATCTCGCCTACCAGTCTGACCGGACATTCACCATCGAGGTCAAGCCGATTACGCCGGAGCAGCGCGAGCAGAAGCTCAAGGAAGAATACACCGGCGAGCGCCTGTCGCTGAACTTCCAGGATATCGAGGTCAGGGCTGTGCTCCAGATCATCGCGGATTTCACCGGCATGAATCTGGTGTCGAGCGATACCGTTCAGGGCAACGTGACCTTGCGCCTGCAGAACGTTCCCTGGGACCAGGCGCTGGATATCGTGCTGAGGAGCCGTGGCCTCGGCATGCGCCAGGTCGGGAACGTGATCATGGTGGCGCCGGCGCAGGAGATTGCGGCGCGCGAGAAGCAGGAGTTCGAATCTCGCCAGCAGCTCGATGATCTCGCGCCGCTGCAGTCAGATCTGATACAGGTCAACTACGCCAAGGCCGAGGATATGGCGGCTCTGCTCAAGGCCAAGGAGAACTCGATGCTGTCGGATCGCGGCAGCGTGACGGTCGATTTCCGCACCAACACACTGCTGGTCAGGGATGCCTCCGACAAGCTGCTCGATATCCGCACCCTGGTCGGCAAGCTCGACATACCGGTCAGGCAGGTGCTGATCGAGTCGCGCGTCGTCGTCGCAAACGACGACTTCAGCCGCGACCTCGGTGTACGTCTTGGCATGACCGGCGTCAAGAGCAACGGCGCGAACGGCATCATCGGCACGTCCGGATCTCTCGCCGGCACGGGGCAGATGGTCGACAGCGCACCGCTGCCAGTGAATTTTCCGAGTCTCGACAATCGCCTGAACGTCAATCTGCCGGCTTCCAATACATCGGGCACACCCGCGAATTTTGCGCTCGCAGTGCTTGGCTCCGATTATCTGATCGATCTCGAGCTGTCGGCGATGCAGGCGGAGGGCCGCGGCGAAGTGGTCTCCACGCCACGCGTCATCACCTCGAATCAGAGCCAGGCCACGATCGAGCAGGGTGTCGAGATCCCGTACCTGACCGCGGCCTCGAGCGGCGCGACGACGGTACAGTTCAAGAAGGCGGTGCTGGGCCTGACGGTCAAGCCGCATATCACGCCTGATGACAGGATCATCCTCGATCTGTCGGTCAGCAAGGACAGCGTCGGCCAGGTTTTCCAGGGCGTGCCGAGCGTCGATACCCGCGAGGTCATGACCCAGGTTCTCGTCAATAACGGCGAGACAGTCGTGCTCGGCGGGATCTATGAACAGGAGCGCGCTGAAGGTGTGAACAAGGTGCCGTTCCTCGGCGATCTCCCTATCGTCGGCGCGCTGTTCCGTAAGACCAACAAGATCGACCGGAAGAACGAGCTGCTGATCTTCGTCACACCGAAGATCCTCAAAGATACCCTGACGATGCGCTGATTCTGGATACGGGACAAAGGCCATGACAAGAAACGATATGAAAACAATCCTGGCAGCGCTTGTAATACTGGTGATGGGCTTGTTGCTTGTCGCCTGCAACAGCGAGGACGGATTCTTCGGACCGGGCAGCGGCAACGACCCCGCCGGGACGTCGTCGGTGGCATCGATTACGCTGCTCACGAGTTCGCCGCAGGTCGGCTCCGGCGCCGGCGCATCGGCGACGATCACCGCGATCGTCAAAGACGGCAACAACACCCTGCTGCCGAACGTGCCGGTAGCCTTCTCCGCGAGCAGCGGCGCGCTCGAGCTGCCATCACCCCAGCCGCTGACAAACGCCGCCGGCCAAGTCGTCGCGCAACTGTCAGCGGGCGGCGATTACACGAACCGGGCAATCACCGTCGCTGCGAACAGCGGTGGAATCTCCGAGAGTGTCACCGTCAATGTGGCCGGCACCAGCCTGTCGATCAGCGGCGAGACCTCGGCGACGATCGGCAACTCGACGACGCTGACGATTTCACTGACTGATTCTTCCGGTAACCCGATCTCCAACCGTACCGTTAACGTCGTCTCCGCGCTGGGCAATCCGCTGAGCGCGTCTACGCTGACGACGAATTCTTCCGGACAGGTCCAGGTCACCGTCGCTGGCAATAATCCCGGAGCCGACACCATTAACGCGACGGCCGATGGGGCCAGTGCCAGCCACAGCCTGGTAATTTCGGGCGACCAGTTCCAACTGCTGGCGCCGGCATCAGGCGCGAATATCGAGATCAGTCAATGTATCGCGATCCTGGTCAATTGGCAGCAGGGCGGTGTTGCTGTCAGTGGCGCCTCAGTCAGCTTTTCAACGACTCGCGGGACGCTGTATTCCGACGTCGGCTGCGCGACGCCGGCGACTTCGGCAGTCACGAACGGCGCCGGAACTGCCACGCTCAGACTCTCTTCGAACAATGCCGGTCCGGCAACGCTGACCGCATTCGTTCCTGACGGGCCGTCGACCAGCCGTTCGGTGAATTTCATCGCAACGGAACCGCACAGCCTTAATCTGCAGGCGAGCCCGATAACGATCGGACCGAATAACGGATCGCAATCCGGCCAGCAGTCGACCATCACGGCGACGGTGCGTGATGCAGATAACAATCTCGTCACCGGCAAGGTGATCCGTTTTTCGATCATCAAGGACAACAGTGGAGGCTCGCTGACCAACGCAACCGCGATTACGAATCTGCAGGGGCGCGCGTCTACGACCTATATCCCGTCTTCGGCGACGACAGCGAAGGACGGCGTGAAGATTCGCGCGGTCGTCGATGAGAACACGTCCATCAATGATGAGGTTCTGCTTACCGTCGCTCAGAGCGCATTGTTCGTGCGCCTGGGCACCGGCAATCTGATCACGTCGCCAACCTCAACCACCTATGGTATGCCGTATACGGTAATCGTGACCGATGCCAGTGGTAACGCGGCGGCGGGGGTACAAGTAACCTTGTCGGTGAACCCGAGCGATTCCGCGACGCCCATCCCCGGTTCCGATCCATTGGATCCTGATTATGATCCGGCATACGCCACCGGGAGATATGTGTTCGTCGTGGGTTCCGGCTGGGTTCCGACGCCTGTCGACGTATGTCCGAATGAAGATCTGAACATGAACGGGATACTGGACAATGGCGAGGACGACAATAGCGATGGACAATTGACGCCCGGAAACACCGCGTCCGTGCCTGGAACTGTAACGACCGGCGCCGATGGCACATTCGAATTCACTGTGACCTATCCGCGCCAGTTCGCGAATTGGGTGCGCGTGAGTCTGACCGCCACGACTTCTGTAGATGGCACCGAATCCAGGGACAGCGAGCGTTTCTGGCTGTCGGTCGCCGCTTCGGATGTGTCGAACCAGAATACGTTACCGCCCGGCTATATAAGCCCCTTCGGCGAAAACGTTTGCCCTCGTCCCCTGCCCTGAGACCGTAGCAATATGATCGGGACAACTCCTTGCGGGTTGTCCCGATTTCCGTTTTTTTCGCCTCCAGGCATCTCCCTGTTGTGCCGCTCGCGTTTCTCTGCCTAACATAGAGAATGGAGCAGCCTAATCCCAATGTCTTCCTGATCGGCCCGATGGGCGTCGGCAAGACGACAATCGGCCGCCATCTCGCACGTTCGCTCGGACTCGAATTCATCGACAGCGACCAGGTCATTGAGGAAAAGTGCGGGGCCGACATCCCGTGGATCTTCGATATCGAGGGCGAAGCCGGCTTTCGTCGTCGCGAGCGGGTGGCGATCGAGGAGCTGACGCGGCGGCGCGGCATCGTGCTTGCGACCGGTGGCGGCGCGGTGCTCGACCGTGACAACCGGGCCGATCTCGATCGCCATGGTTCGGTGGTCTATCTGCAGGCCTCGATAGACAGGATCCTCGCCCGTACCGGGAAATCCCAGCATCGGCCGCTGTTGCAGGTCGATGACCCGCGCCCGCGCATCGAACAGCTGCTTGCCGAGCGGGAACCGCTGTACCGCGAAATCGCCGATATCACCGTAGACACCGACCGTCGCGGAATCCGCAGTACAGTGAACTTCATTCTGAGGCATCTTGCCGAAGGCAAGGCCGTGAGCCGCTCCGCGCGCGCGCGCGGGCCGGGAAAGCGGGCATTACAGGCGCGGAATACACGACCATGATGCGTACCCTGACCGTCGATCTTGGTGAACGCAGCTACCCGATCCATATCGGCCCTGGCTTGCTATCCCGCCCCGACCTGCTGACGCCGCATGTCGCGTCCCGCCAAGTCATGTTGGTCAGCAACGAGACAGTCGCCCCGCTCTATCTCGACGTGGTGCGCGAAGCATTCGCCGGATACCAGTGCGACGACGTGATCCTGCCCGACGGCGAGCAATACAAGAACATCGAGACCCTGACGTTTATTTTCGATGCGCTGCTGCGTCGGCGCTGCGACCGCAGTGTTACACTTGCCGCGCTTGGCGGCGGGGTCATCGGCGATATGGCCGGTTTCGCTGCCGCGTGCTACCAGCGCGGTGTGCCGTTCATCCAGATACCGACGACGCTGCTCGCCCAGGTCGATTCCTCGGTTGGCGGCAAGACCGGCATCAATCACCCGCTCGGCAAGAACATGATCGGGGCGTTTCACCAGCCGCGCTGCGTGATCGCCGACACCGACACCCTGACGACACTGAATGACCGTGAACTGCGCGCCGGTGTCGCCGAGGTCATCAAGTATGGCCTGATCCGTGACCGGGCGTTCTTCGAATGGCTCGAGGCACATATCGAAGAGGTGCTCGCACGTCGGTCCGATGCGCTGATACACGTCATCGAGCGGTCCTGCCGCAACAAGGCCGAGGTCGTCGCTGCAGACGAGCGCGAGGGCGGCATACGCGCGTTGCTGAATCTCGGGCATACCTTCGGCCATGCGATCGAGACCGGCGTCGGCTATGGCAAGTGGCTGCACGGCGAGGCCGTCGCCGCGGGCATGTGCGCCGCCGCGGACCTGTCGATGCGGCTTGGTGAGCTCGACGCCGGTGAGCTCGAGCGCATCGTCGCGCTGACCGAACGCGCCGGCTTGCCGGTGCGTCTGCCCCCGGAGCTGGAAACCGGCCGCTATCTCGATCTGATGGCGGTCGACAAGAAGGTTCAGGCAGGCAAGCTGCGGCTGGTGCTGCTGCGGGGTATCGGCG
The DNA here is from genome assembly GCA_964437335.1 of uncultured Chromatiales bacterium. GTDB lineage: Bacteria > Pseudomonadota > Gammaproteobacteria > SZUA-140 > SZUA-140 > JAITWN01. The sequence continues at coordinate 74,541 of CAYTGL010000004.1, read as the reverse complement.
ACGCCCACGTCAGCGCGAACTTCGGTCTCGATGCCCTGACACAGACAATTGAGGCCTGCACGGAGCGGGGCGGGTAGCGGGCATGACCGGCGGCGCGGACGCAACTGAGACTGGTCTGGCGCCGTGGGCGGCCAGCGAGCGGAACTCGCGCGGCCGCCGCCACCCCGAACCATCGCCCGGCTATCGGACCGAATACCAGCGCGACCGCGATCGCATCGTGCACTCCGGCGCATTTCGCCGCCTCGAATACAAGACCCAGGTCTTCGTCAACCACGAAGGCGACATGTTTCGCACCCGGCTCACGCATTCCATAGAAGTGGCGCAGATCGGCCGGGCGATCGCCCGCGCGCTCGGAATCAATGAAGACCTGACTGAGGCGATCTCGCTGGCGCACGATCTCGGGCATACACCGTTCGGGCACGCCGGCCAGGACTCGCTGAATCGCTGCATGAAGGAATATGGCGGTTTCGAGCATAACCTTCAGTCGCTCAGGGTCGTCGATGAGCTCGAGGAACGCTATGCCGAATTCAACGGTCTTAACCTGACTTACGAGACTCGCGAGGGCATATTGAAGCACTGTTCCCCGCGTCACGCGGCCGAGCTCGGTGAACTCGGCGAGCGATTCACGAAAAAACAGCAGCCGACGCTCGAGGCCCAGCTCGCGAACCTGTCGGACGAGATCGCCTACAACAATCATGATGTCGACGACGGGCTGCGCGCCGGCCTGATCTCGGTTGAACACCTGTGTGAGATCCGGCTGTTCCGCGAGCAGTACGATGCGGTGGCCCGCGCCTGGCCGGGGATCGGCCCGCGCCGCATGCAGCACGAGATCGTGCGCCGCATGATCAATCGCCAGGTCACGGATCTGATCGAGCATAGCCGTGGCCGGATCGCCGGAGCCGGCGTTGCATCGCTCGGCGACGTCCGGGCCTTGAAGGAGCCGCTGATACGCTTCAGCGAAGAAATGTCGAACTGGAATCTCGAGCTCAAGCATTTTCTGCGCGGGCATCTCTATCGTCATTATCGCGTCAGGCGCATGACCACTAAGGCCGATCGCATCGTCAGTGCGCTGTTCGCTGCGTTTCTCGGTGATGCCGACATCCTGCCGACAGAGTATCAGCACAAGGCGCGAGTCGCGGAACAGGAGCGAGGTGTTGCGGGCCGGGCGCGGGTGGTGGCAGACTACATCGCGGGCATGACCGACCGTTATGCGATCGGAGAATACGAGAAGCTGTTCAATCCGTCCGTACTCACGTGAGGCCGGGACACCGGTTTCCCGCCGTCGCCGACCAGGTTTCGTTCATGCGTATATACATGCAGATTGCGCCGGGCCAGGACAAACAGCCCGGCTTCTGTCACCTGATATTGCAGCCTGACCTGCTCGGGGGGTGGTCCCTGATCCGGGAATGGGGCAAGCAGGGGGCTGCGGGCAGGGTCAAACGCGAGCACCACGAGACCTGGGAATCGGCCCTCGAGGCGATGGTACGAGTGCGCGATGACAGGCTGAAGAGCGGTTATCGCGTCGTATTCGTCCAGGGGGACCGCCGACCGTCATGACGACCGCGATTTTTCCGGGTTCATCACCTCCGGACCCGCCGGGCAGCACCGCTCACGCCGGGCCGGAACAGGATCCATTCGAGGCTTCGTGGCGGCAGGAGTACTGGTACCACGAGAAGGTGCGCGAGAAGTGGCTGATCCTCCTGCTGCATCTCGCGCCATACAGTGCCGCGCTGCTGCTCACCGGCGAGGAGGGCAGCGGCAAGACTACGCTGCTGCACCAGTTCCTCGCCCGCGCCAGCGACACCTGGCGTATTTGTCATATCCAGGGCGCCCCGGACATCGATCAAGCGGAGATTCTCGACAGTCTCGACCAGGAATTGTCGCTGCACGCCGCGGCGCAGACGGATGAGGAGGAGCGCATCCGTCGTTTGCGTGACAGCCTGCATTCGCTGAGGCGCGGCTCGCTGGTGCCTATCGCCGTTGTTGACGACGCACACCTGCTGTCGCAGGCCGCGCTGACGATGATCAGTCGCCTGACCGAACCGCGGGAGGACGGAGAAATCCTGCTCGGGGTGGTCCTTGGCGGCGATCCGTCGATTGAGGAACGCTTCGCGTTGCCCGGGCTCGTCACTCTGCGCGAGCGGGTCACCCACACTTTTGATCTGCCGCCGCTCGGCGAGGAAGCCACGGTCGAATATATCCGCCATCGCATGCGCGTCGCCGGACGCCAACCCGACGGCCCGTTCACGCCGGCGGTGATAAAATTCATTCATGTCGCATCACGCGGTCTGCCTGGGCGCATTAACGAATTTGCCCGCGGGGTGCTGCGCAACGAAACCCAACTGCCGGCGAATTCAGAGGTGCTGGCGCCGCGCGGGCTGGTGCGCCGTACCCTGCTGCGCTATGGCATCACTGCGCTGGCGCTCTCGCTGGTCATCGTCGCGCTGTTTTACCAGGATACTATAAAGCAGTACATGCTCATCGATCCGGTGCCGGTCGCCGTCGATGCGATCGTTCCACCGACAGAACCGCGCCTGTCCGCGATCGATCAGGCTCCGGTCATCGTCGCGCCCGCGGAACCGCAAGCACCGCCGTCGATAGCGGAATCCGGTGCCGGCTTCGAAGCCGCGCCGGAAGTCGAGCCCCCGATTGTCGAAGTCGATGCACAACCGGCAGTGGTGTCGAGTGCGCCCGAGCCGGCTGAAACGCCGGTGCAGAAACCGGAACCAGCATTCGAGCCAGCGTCGGGGCCGCGTGATGCTGCCTGGCTGCTGGCCCAGTCTCCGGAGCATTTCACACTGCAACTGTTCGCGAGTAGCGAGGAACGCGCGCGCGCGTTCATCGCGCAGCATGCGCTCGAGCAGGAGGCCGCGTTGTTTCAGAACGCCGGTGGTGAACGACCCCTGTTCGCCGTTGTCTTCGGCGTCTTTCCGACTCGCCAGGCGGCCGGACAAGCCGGTCAGCGGCCGCCGGTCACTGCGATTCAGGGCGTTCAACCCTGGATACGGACACTGAGCGACGTCCAGACGGCGATCGGGAGGGCTGGCCCTCATCCGGATGCCCGATGAAATCATCATAATAAACAAAGGCTAATTCAGTACCCCTCGCGCCGCCCCGGTATCGGCTTTATTGAAGGCGTGCGCCCGGACGAGTATAATTTTTCCCCTTGCGTCTTGTACTTGCGTATCGAGCGCCAGGCCGGGTGCGGGGCGCGGCCACGACTTGCGTCATTGCAAGACCGACGGGACACGACCTCCGCCGGTTTCGACCACAGGTTCCATGATCCTCGGCGAAAGGCAGGCAGGTTGAGCGGCTGCGCGCGGCATCGCTGTCTCCGGATGTCGGGACCGGGGAGCGGGGCGGTAAACAATTTCTGGGTACGGTAAATGAAAGATTATAGCGGCAGCAACCAATGGCGTGGCCAGAAGCAGGGCTTGTACGATCCTGCAAACGAGCATGATGCCTGTGGCGTCGGCTTCATCGCGCATATCAAGGGCCGCAAGAGTCATGCCATCATCCGCCAGGGACTGAAGATCCTCGAGAATCTCACGCACCGTGGCGCGGTCGGCGCGGATCCGCTCGCCGGAGACGGCGCCGGCATTTTATTGCAGATCCCCGATCTGTTCCTGCGCGAGGAGTGTTCGCACAAGGGCATTGAACTGCCGCCGCCGGGCGAATACGGAGTCGGGATGGTCTTCCTGCCGGCTGATGCGGTATCGCGCGCAAACTGCGAATCGCTGATCGAACAGACGATCATCGATGAAGGCCAGCGCCTGCTCGGGTGGCGCGATGTGCCGACCCGCGATAGCTGCCTCGGCGAGAGCGTCAGGGCCGTCGAGCCGGTGATTCGCCAGGTCTTCATCGCGAGCGCCGCCGCCGATGCCGGCGACTTCGAGCGCAAGCTGTTCGTGATCCGCAAGATCGTCGAGAACGCGGTGCTCGTTTCCGGCTGGCCGCAGCGAGAGCGTTTCTATATACCGTCGCTGTCGTGCCGCACGCTGGTCTACAAGGGCATGCTGCTCGCCGACCAGGTCGATGCATTCTATCCGGATCTCAACGACGAGCGCATGGTGTCCGCGCTCGCGCTCGTGCACCAGCGATTCTCGACGAACACCTTTCCGTCCTGGGACCTCGCGCATCCATTCCGCATGGTCGCCCACAACGGCGAGATCAACACCCTGCGCGGCAACATCAACTGGATGGCGGCACGCCGTCATTCGATGTCTTCGCGCCTGCTGGGCGATGATCTCGAGAAGCTGTGGCCGCTGATCGCCGAAGGCCAGTCCGACTCCGCCTGCTTCGACAACGCCCTCGAACTGCTGGTCGCCGGCGGCTATTCGCTGGCTCACGCGATGATGATCCTGATCCCCGAGGCCTGGGCCGGCAATCCGCTGATGGACGAGCGCCGCCGCGCGTTCTATGAATATCACGCCGCACTGATGGAGCCGTGGGATGGCCCGGCCGCGATGGCGTTCACCGATGGCATCCAGATCGGCGCGACGCTGGATCGCAACGGCTTGCGTCCGGCGCGTTACCTGATCACCGATGACGACATGGTCGTGATGGCCTCCGAAATGGGCGTGCTCGACATTCCCGAACACAAGATCGTCAGGAAGTGGCGCCTGCAGCCGGGCAAGATGTTCCTGATCGACACCGCCGAGGGGCGCATCATCGACGACGCCGAGCTCAAGGCGACGCTGGCAGCGGCGCATCCATACCAGCAATGGCTCGATCGGACCCAGATTCTGCTCAGTACGCTGCCGGTCGGCGAATCGACACCGCCATCCGCGCCGGAGGCCCTGCTCGATCGCCAGCAGGCTTTCGGTTATACCCAGGAAGATACCCGTTTGCTGATGGCGCCGATGGCGGCGACCGGGCAGGAAGCGGTCGGCTCGATGGGCGCCGACAATCCGATCGCGGTACTGTCGAACAAGTCGAAGCCGCTGTTCAACTACTTCAAGCAGAACTTTGCCCAGGTCACCAACCCGCCGATCGATCCGATCCGCGAGGAACTGGTGATGTCGCTGGTCTCGCTGATCGGGCCGCGGCCCAACCTGCTCGGCATGGACAATGCCGGCACCCACATGCGCCTTGAGGTCGAGCAGCCGGTGCTGACCAACGAAGACATCGAGCGTATCCGCGGCATCCACGCCTATACCAACGGCGCATTCCGCACCCGCACCGTGGATATCTGCTACCCGGCGGAACAGGGCGCCGCCGGTATGGAGGCAGCGCTCGAACTGCTTTGCCGCGAGGCCGGGCAGGCCGTCGGCGAAGGCTACAACATCCTGATCCTGTCCGACCGGGGCATGAGCCGCGGCCGGATTGCGATCCCGGCGCTGCTCGCGACCTCCGCGGTGCATCATCATCTCGTCAACGCGGGCCTGCGCACCGAATGCGGGCTGGTCGTCGAGACCGGCTCGGCGCGCGAAGTGCACCATTTCGCGGTGCTCGCCGGTTACGGCGCCGAGGCCGTGAATCCCTGGCTCGCCTTCGAGACGCTCGGCGTATTGTGCCGGGAATTTCCGGACGATATCGAGGCCGCGGAGGCCGAGAAGCGTTATATCAAGGCGGTCGGCAAGGGCCTGCTCAAGGTCATGTCGAAAATGGGAATCTCGACCTACCAGTCGTATTGCGGGGCACAGATCTTCGACGCGGTCGGGCTCGCGAGCCGCTTCGTCGCGAAGTACTTCACCGGTACCGCGACGATGGTCGAGGGTATCGGCCTGCAGGAGGTTGCCGAGGAGAGCGTGCGCTGGCACCGTGACGCCTGGGGCGACGCACCCATCTATCGCAACGCGCTCGACGTCGGCGGCGACTATGCATTCCGCATCCGCGGCGAGCATCACGCATGGACGCCGGACACGATCGCGAAGCTGCAGCATGCAACTCGCGCGAACAGTTACAAGACTTACGGGGAATATTCGGAGTCGATCAACAAGCAGGACGAAAAGCTGTTGACGCTGCGCGGCTTGTTCGATTTCCGCTTCGCCGAACGGGAGATCCCGCTCGACGAGGTCGAGCCCGCGGCCAAGATCGTCAAGCGTTTCGCGACCGGCGCGATGTCCTTCGGCTCGATCTCGCGCGAGGCCCACACAACGCTCGCAATAGCGATGAACCGTATCGGCGGCAAGTCGAATACCGGCGAAGGCGGCGAGGAAGTCGACCGCTTCAAGCCACTGCCGAACGGCGACCTGATGCGTTCGGCGATCAAGCAGGTCGCATCGGGACGTTTTGGCGTCACGACCGAATACCTGGTCAACGCCGATGACCTCCAGATCAAGATGGCGCAGGGCGCGAAGCCCGGCGAGGGCGGCCAGTTACCGGGCCACAAGGTCGACGAGACCATCGCCCGGGTGCGCTATTCGACGCCGGGCGTCGGCCTGATCTCGCCGCCGCCGCACCATGACATCTACTCGATCGAGGATCTCGCGCAATTGATCCACGACCTCAAGAACGTCAACCCGAAGGCGCGCATCAGCGTCAAGCTGGTCTCCGAGGTTGGCGTCGGCACCGTCGCAGCCGGTGTTTCCAAGGCCCATGCCGATCACGTCACGATCTCGGGATTCGAGGGCGGCACCGGCGCGAGCCCGCTGACCTCGATCAAGCACGCCGGCTCGCCATGGGAGATCGGGCTCGCCGAGACGCACCAGACCCTGGTACTGAACCGCCTGCGCGGCCGCATCGCGGTGCAGGTCGACGGCGGCCTGCGCACCGGGCGCGACGTCGTGATCGGCGCACTGCTCGGCGCCGACGAGTTCGGCTTCTCGACCGCGCCGCTGATCGTCGAGGGTTGCATCATGATGCGCAAGTGCCATCTGAACACCTGCCCGGTCGGCGTCGCGACCCAGGACCCGGTGTTGCGCAAGCGCTTCACCGGCAAGCCCGAGCATGTCGTGAATTTTTTCTTCATGGTCGCAGAAGAGGCGCGTCGCCTGATGGCGAAGCTCGGTTTCCGCAGCTTCAACGAGATGATCGGCCGTTCCGACAAGATCGATATGCGCAAGGCGATCAGTCACTGGAAGGCCCGGGGCCTCGACTTCTCGCGTATCCTGCACATGCCCGAAGTTGCTCCCGGTGTCGCGGTTTATAACTGCGAGCGGCAGGACCACGGGCTCGACAAGGCGCTCGATCATATGCTGATCGCGCAGGCTGCGCCGGCACTCGAGCGCGGCGAGGTGGTGCGTATCGAGACGCCGATAGCGAACAGAAACCGTACCTTCGGCGCGATGCTGTCGGGCCGGATCGCCGAGCGCTACGGCCACAAGGGGCTGCCCGAAAATACGATCACGATCACCGCGCGCGGCACCGCGGGCCAGAGTCTCGGCGCCTGGCTGGCCCATGGCGTGACGATTGATTTGATTGGCGAGGCCAACGACTATGTCGGCAAGGGGCTGTCGGGCGGGCGTATCATCGTTCGTCCGCCAATGAACAGCGCGATCGTCCCGGAGGAAAACATCATCGTCGGCAACACCGTGCTGTATGGGGCGATCGGCGGCGAGTGCTATTTCCGCGGCGTCGCCGGCGAGCGTTTCGCGGTCAGGAACTCGGGCGCGATCGCGATCGTCGAGGGCGTCGGCGATCATGGTTGCGAATACATGACCGGCGGCGTTGTCGTCGTGCTCGGCAGGACCGGCCGCAATTTCGCCGCCGGCATGAGCGGCGGTATCGCCTATGTACTCGATGAGGAGGGTGACTTCGAGAGTCGCTGCAACCTGATGATGGTCGAACTCGAGCCTGTCATCGAAGAGGATGACGCAATGGAGCGGACCCAGCATCTCGGCGGCGATCTCGAGACTCATGGCCTGGTCAGCCTGCTGCACGACCTGTCCCGTTTCGACGCGCAGCGGCTGCGCGGATTGATCGAACGTCACCGGCATTACGCCGGCAGCGGGCTTGCGCAGCGCATCCTCGACCAGTGGGATCTGATGCTGCCGAAGTTCGTCAAGGTCATGCCGGTCGATTACCGGCGGGCGCTGGAGCAGATCAAGGTGGCGCGCGCGCAGCGCGTCCCGGCCGTGGCGGCGGCTGCGAAGGGAGGACATTGAGCGATGGGCAAGCCAACCGGATTCCTTGAGTACGAACGCAAGGACACCGCCTATCAGCCGGTCGAGCAGCGCATCAGGCATTACTCCGAATTCCTGCAGCCGGTTTCCGAAGACGAGTTGTCGCGCCAGGGCGCCCGCTGCATGGATTGCGGCATCCCGTTCTGCCACCAGGGCTGCCCGGTCAACAACATCATTCCGGACTGGAACGACCTGGTGTATCGCAAGGAGTGGCGCGAGGCGCTGGACGTGCTGCACTCGACGAACAACTTCCCGGAGTTTACCGGCCGCATCTGCCCCGCGCCGTGCGAGGAGGCGTGTACGCTGAACATCGACGACAACCCGGTCACGATCAAGTCGATCGAATGCGCGATTGCGGATCGGGGCTGGGAGGAAGGCTGGATCACGCCGCAGCCGCCCTCACACAGGACCGGCAAGCGCATCGCGATTGTCGGCTCCGGTCCGGCCGGTCTCGCCTGCGCGCAGCAGCTCGCGCGCGTCGGCCATGACGTGACGGTATTCGAGAAGCAGGATCGCATCGGCGGCCTGCTGCGCTACGGTATCCCGGACTTCAAGATGGGAAAGCAGGGCATCGACCGGCGCATCGCGCAGATGACGGCCGAGGGCGTGACCTTTCGCACGGGCATCCATGTCGGGTATGACCTGCCCGCGAAAAAACTGCTCGACGAATATGACGCCCTCGTGCTCGCCGGCGGCTCGGAACAACCGCGCGATCTCGAGGTGCCGGGGCGCGATCTCAAGGGCGTTCATTTCGCGATGGAATTTCTGCCCCAGCAGAATCGCCGCGTGGCCGGTGATGTCGTGCCAGCAGAGATCTCGATCTCGGCCGCGGGCAAGCATGTCGTCGTTGTCGGCGGCGGCGATACCGGTTCCGACTGCATCGGGACGTCGATACGGCAGGGCGCGAAGTCAGTGACCCAGATCGAGATCCTGCCAAAGCCGCCGGAAAAGCCCGACAAGGGCATGACCTGGCCGTACTGGCCGAACCGGCTGCGTACCTCGAGTTCCCAGGGCGAAGGCGTCGCGCGCGAATGGAGGGTGCTGACAAAGGAGCTTGTCGGCAGCAATGGCCAGGTCAAGGCGCTGAAGGCAGTGCGTGTGCAGTGGGAACAGGATGCGCAGGGGCGCTGGCAGATGAAGGAAAAGCCGGAGGACACGCTCGAACTGAAGGCTGACCTGGTGCTGCTTGCAATGGGTTTCGTGCATCCGTTCCGCGACGGGATGCTCGAGGAGCTCGGTGTCGGGCTCGATGGCCGGGGCAATGTCGCTGCCGACACCGATCGCTATCAGACTTCACTGTCCAAGGTCTTCACGGCCGGCGACATGCGCCGCGGACAATCCCTGGTGGTGTGGGCGATCCGCGAAGGGCGGCAGGCCGCGCGCGCCGTCGACGAGTTTCTGATGGGACACACCGATTTGCCGCGTTGACGGGCTGCCGTAAACACCGCGCGACTGCGCGCGAATCACCGGACAAGGACACAGGTCGTGACCAAACTGAAGAATGACAGGCTGCTGCGCGCGCTGCTGCGCCAGCCGGTCGATGTAACGCCGGTATGGATGATGCGCCAGGCCGGGCGTTATCTGCCGGAGTACCGCGCGACCCGTGAGCGGGCGGGGAGCTTCATGGATCTGTGCAGCAATCCGGAACTCGCCTGCGAGGTGACCCTGCAGCCGCTGGACCGCTACGCGCTCGACGCCGCGATCCTGTTCTCGGACATCCTGACGGTGCCGGATGCGATGGGACTCGGGCTCTATTTCACGAGCGGGGAAGGCCCGCGTTTCGAACGCCCGATCCGCACCGCCGCCGATGTCGATGCACTCGGCGTCCCCGATCCGGAGCAGCAACTGCGCTACGTCATGGACGCGGTGCGCCTGATACGCCGCGAGCTCGACGGCCGGGTCCCGCTGATCGGTTTCTCCGGCAGCCCGTGGACGCTCGCGACCTATATGGTCGAGGGCGGATCGAGCAAGAACTACAGCCGGGTCAAGGGCATGATGTTCGACGAGCCGGCGCTGATGCATCGCCTGCTCGACATGCTGGCGCGCGCGGTCACCGAATATCTGAATGGCCAGATCCGCGCCGGCGCCCAGGCGGTGATGCTGTTCGATACCTGGGGCGGCGTGCTGACTCCACGCGATTATCGGGCGTTCTCGCTCGATTACATGGCGCGGATTCTCGACGGACTCGAGCGCGAGCACGAAGGCAGAAAGGTGCCCGTGATCCTGTTCACGAAGGGCGGCGCCGGCTGGCTCGAGGCGATGGCGGAAACCGGCCCTGATGCGCTCGGCATCGACTGGACGACCGATCTTGGCGATGCCCGCCGCCGCGTCGGCAGCCGCGTTGCGCTGCAAGGCAACATGGATCCCTGCATCCTGTATACCTCGCCCGAACGCATACGCGCCGAAGTCGAGACCGTGCTGTCGAGTTACGGCAGCGGCGCCGGTCATGTATTCAATCTCGGCCATGGCATCCACCCCGAGATCGATCCCGAAAACGTGCGCGTCTTTATCGATGCCGTGCACGAATCAAGCGCGCGTTTCCATCTATAGTAACGCCAGCACCCGCGAGATACCGATGAAAGAACCGGCCGACCTTGAGGGCATTCCGCCGCAGTTCCGCAAGCTGCAGCACATGGAGAAGTTCTCCGAAGAGATGTTCAACCGGATCGTCGAATTCCAGGAACGCATGCATCCCGCCTGGAACGCCGCGATGCCGTTCGCCGAGCGCATCGCCGGCCTGCCGCTGCACGCGCTGGTATTCAGCAATCCCGATCGCAATCCCGCGACGCACGCACATACGGTCGCCGCGTTTTATCCCTTGCGTGCCGAAATGCGCCAGATTGTCCACTGCACGCGCCAGGTCGCGGAACAGCCGGTGATCTGCGACGTCCACGGCCGCAACGGTTTCATTGGCAGTCTGCTCGCGCGCGAGGGCGTAGATGTGATCGGACTCAGGGATCCGGCCGACAAGCCGAACCAGATCGAGGAATTTTTTGATCCGGATTGTTATCGGCGCCTCGATGCGACTATCGACACGCTGGACCGGCCCTTCGATGTCGCGCTGTCGGCGTGGATGCCGTCCGGCGTCAACCGCATGCCGGCCATCGTCCTGCGCCGGCCGAAGCTGATCGTGTTCATCCACACCGATCACATCGATACCTCGACCGGCCGGCGCCAGACAGGCACTGAAGAGGCTTATCGCGACCTGCCCGATCACTATCAGATGATCGCCGAATGGTCGATCGTGCGCCCCGAGAACCTGTTCCAGGACATCTGGCCGGAACTGACCCCGAGCATCGAGGAGACCCGCCAGGTCAAAATCTTCGCCGACGCGCCCTGGCACGACATTCATGTCCATCGCGAGATCGACGCGGTCGATCCCTACGACTGGGAAATGGATCTCGACATGGCACTGACGGCGCACGAGGCGAAGATCGCGCTGCGCGAAAAAGGCTTCAATGTCTGAGTGATTCCGGACGGCGGTCGAGGCTGCGGTAGCCGATCGCCTCGCTCAAGTGCGCCGTCGTGATGCCATCCGCCGCGTCGAGATCGGCGATCGTGCGCGCGACCTTGAGTATGCGGTGATGCGCGCGCGCCGACAGGCCGAGACGCTCGCCGGCCCGCTCCAGCAAAGCCCGTCCTTCGGCATCCAGCCGGCAACGATGGTCAATTTCCTGCAATGACAATTCCTGGGCCGGCTTGCCATCGCGCGCGAGCTGGCGTTCCCGTGCATGCGTGACGCGTTCGCGAACGATCGCACTGGTCACGATGCCGGTCGGGGATGCCGCGGCAAGCGCGGCTCGCGGCGGCTGCGCGACCTCGATCTGCATGTCGATGCGATCGAGCAGCGGCCCCGACAGCCGCGCGCGATAACGCTGCACCTGTTCGGCGGTGCAGCGACAGCGCCCGTCCGGGCTGCCATGCCAGCCGCACGGGCACGGGTTCATCGCCGCGAGCAGCTGAAACCGCGCCGGGAATTCCGCGCGCCGTCGCGCTCTTGAGATCATGATGCGTCCCGATTCCAGCGGCTCTCTCAGTACCTCGAGCACACGCCGGTCGAATTCCGGCAGTTCATCCAGGAACAATACGCCGTGGTGGGCGAGCGAGACTTCGCCGGGTTGCGGTATGCCGCCGCCGCCAACCAGCGCGATGCCGGAACTGGTATGATGCGGCGCCCGGAACGGACGCCGCCGCCAGTCGCGAAAGTCGAAGCCCGCATGGCTGATCGACGCGACCGCCGCGGCTTCGAGCGCCTCTTGTTCGGTCATCGGCGGCAGGATACCCGGAAAGCGACTCGCGAGAGTCGTTTTACCGGTGCCGGGCGGGCCGATCATCAGCAGATTGTGACGGCCGGCGGCGGCGACTTCGAGCGCCCGCTTGGCCTGGTGCTGGGCGCGAATATCAGCGATATCGTTTCCATCTTCCGGCGCCGTCGCGGAGACTGTCGCGGGTTCACAGGGCGTCAGCAGCGTGCGTCCGTTGAGGTGCGAGCAGACCTCAAGCAGATGACGGGCGCCAAATACCGGGGCTCCGGCGACCAGCGCACCTTCCGCGGCGTTTTGCGCCGGCAGGATCAGCATTCGCCCGGCCATATGCGCCTGCAGCGCAGTCGGCAGCGTGCCGCGCACAGGTCTCAATTCGCCGGTCAGCGCGAGTTCGCCGATGAACTCGAAATTCACCAGGCGCCCTGCGGGCAGTTGTGCCGAAGCGGCAAGGATACCGAGCGCGATCGCGAGATCGTAACGTCCGCCTTCCTTGGGCAGGTCGGCCGGCGCGAGGTTGATTGTGATGCGACGCAGCGGGAATTCGAAGCCGGCGTTCTGGATCGCCGCGCGCACGCGTTCCCGGCTTTCCTTGACCGCCGTTTCCGGGAGGCCGACGATCGCCAGCCCGGGCAGGCCGTTCGAGAGGTGGACCTCGACGGTGACCAGCGGGGCTTCAATTCCGGACTGGGCGCGACTGAATACGATGGCGAGCGACACGGCAATTCATCCATGAACTCCTTGCAAATCGGTCCCTCCTGGACCTCGATAGCGTGAGACGGGCGGTGGTTTGTCGGCCTACCGGGCCTGAAGCGCATCCCGTTCCTTAAGCAGGGCTTCCAGTTCCCGGACACGGGACTCGAGGCGCTCGATTTTCTCCCGTGTCCTTGCAAGGACCGCCTGCTGGACCTCGAGTTCTTCCCGGGTCACGAGGTCGAGCCGCGAGAATGTGCTGCCAAGCGATGCGCGGAAATTTTTTTCGAGATCCTGCTTCAGCGCCCGTGCGCTGTCAGGCACCATGCCGGCGAGTCGTTGCGTCAAGTCTTCGATGATCTTCGGGTCAATCATGCTTCCGCTCCCGGTCTCCGGATTACGCCGGTGCATCACCGTCGCTTGTTCATTCTAGTCGATCCGGCCGTTTCGTACACCGGTCCAAAACAGTGCAGCCACCGATTCAGCCCGATTATTCTGGTGCGCCGCCGGCCCGGGCCGGCGGGCCGAAAAAATATTTAACAATATGTTTATATTGATAAATATACCTATGGCATGGATGCTGCACTCCCGCAGATGTTCGTGGTCCTGTCCCTGTAAGGCGGGACGTATTTCAACTGAATTCATTTATGCAGGAGAGGAGAGTCATGAAGCTAGTCAGCGCGATTATCAAGCCGTTCAAACTCGATGACGTGCGCGAGGCCCTGTCCGAGATCGGTGTGCAGGGCATCACCGTGACGGAGGTCAAGGGATTCGGTCGGCAGAAGGGCCATACCGAACTCTATCGCGGCGCCGAGTACGTCGTCGATTTTCTCCCGAAGGTAAAGATCGACATCGCCGTCGATGACCCCCTGACCGACCAGGTCATCGAAGCGATCAGCAAGTCGGCCCAGACAGGCAAGATCGGCGACGGCAAGATCTTTGTATTCAACCTGGAGCAGGCCGTGCGTATTCGCACGGGCGAATCCGGGGTCGACGCACTTTGAAATATTCGAAGCACTGGAGGACATACAAGTGGAATCATTAACGGAAGTAGGTTACGGTCTCGACACTTTCTATTTTCTGATCGCCGGCGCGTTCGTGATGTGGATGGCCGCAGGCTTCACGATGCTCGAATCCGGTCTGGTGCGGTCGAAGAACACGGTCGAGATCCTGACCAAGAACATCGGCCTGTATTCGATCGCTTGCATCATGTACATGATCGCCGGCTACAACATCATGTACGGCGACGGCCTCAATTCGGTGATCCCGGGCATCAGTTTTCTGCTCGACACCACTGACAATACCGCCGCGGAGGTACTTGCGGGCGGCGAGGATGCTCCGTACTACTCGAACATGGCCGACTTCTTCTTCCAGGTCGTGTTCGTCGCGACCGCGATGTCGATCATCTCGGGCGCGATCGCCGAGCGCATGCGGCTGTGGCCCTTCCTGGGCTTCGCGGTGATCATGACCGCGGTGATCTATCCGGTACAGGGTTTCTGGAGCTGGGGCGGCGGTTTCCTCAGCGAAGTCGGCTATTCCGACTACGCCGGCTCCGGTATCGTGCACCTGGCCGGCGCGACGGCCGCGTTCGCCGGAGTGCTGCTGCTCGGGGCGCGCAAGGGCAAATACGGGCCGCAGGGCCAGATCAACCCGATCCCCGGCGCGAACCTGCCGCTCGCGACGCTCGGCACGTTCATCCTGTGGATGGGCTGGTTCGGCTTCAACGGTGGTTCCGAGCTGAAGGTCTCCAATATCGAATCGGCAAACAATGTCGCGATGGTTTTTGCGAACACGAATCTCGCCGCCGCCGGCGGCGTCGTAGCGGCGCTGATTGCCTCGCGCCTGATGTTTGGCAAGACCGATCTGACCATGGCGCTGAACGGCGCGCTCGCGGGGCTGGTGTCGATCACCGCCGATCCGCTGTCGCCATCGCCGCTGCTCGCGACGATCATCGGCATGATCGGCGGCGTCCTCGTCGTCTATTCGATCGTGTTCATGGACAAGATCCGCATCGATGACCCGGTCGGCGCGATCTCGGTGCATGGCGTGGTGGGCATCTGGGGCGTTCTCGCGGTCGTGCTATCGAATCCGGAGGCGACCATTCTTGCGCAGCTGATCGGCATCGTTTCGATTTTTGGATGGGTATTCCTCGCCAGCCTCGTGATCTGGGCGGTCCTGAAATACACGGTCGGTATCCGGGTCAGCGAAGAGGATGAGTACAGCGGCCTGGATCTGGCCGATTGCGGGCTCGAGGCCTATCCGGAGTTCACCCGCAATCAGAACCCGAGTTGAGAGCTTAAACGACAGGAGAACTCCCCCCAGGGAAGATATCAGGCAGGGCAGGGAAGCACGCGGCGGGCGCAGTATGCGCCCGCTTTTTTTTCCGCGCGAAAGAGCTCATAGACTGGCGTGGGTGCCGTCGCAAAATGGCTTGTCTGCGGTGTGCTTGCAGCCGCACAGCGCAACCGTCGTCGGCTTCTCGATCGTGAACTGGTGCGGGGTGAATGACGTCCCCTTGTGAGAGCCGTCACAAAACGGCTGTTTGGCGGAACGGCCGCAGGCGCACCAGAAATAGGTGCCGGGTGCGAGATTCATGACATAGGGGAATTTCTGCGCAATTTTCGGTTCATCCGACATGGGGTGTCCTCGATGCTAATTACATGTTTTATATGACATTAGAATATTAAGTCCGCATTATACCATCGCCCGGTGGCGCGTGCCCCGACCGGTAAGGTCCGGGCGCGTAACGCCGATACAGTAGTGAATCTTCAAACCGTGATGGGCCAGATCCGATGAACAAGACCGTGTTCGGCATGATACTCCTGTCGCTGCTGCTGGTCTCCGGCCATGCCCAGGCAGCAGGGCTGTTCAAGTGGACGGACAAGGACGGCATCGTTCACTTCAGTGACCAGCCGCATGATGCGCAAAAGGCGGAGCGCATCTCGATGCCGCGCGCCAGCGCACCGGGCGCGCCGCCGCCCCCGCCTGCGCCCGGCAGCGGGGATGAAGCGGAAGCGGACGGCGAGCAGACCGATGCGCAGGCGCGACACCAGCGCGAAGTCCGCGCGGCGAATTGCGAGATCGCCCGCCGCACGCTCGAGCATAACCAGAAGATCAACCGGATGTATCGCCTGGACGAAAACGGGGAGCGCGTGTTTCTGAGCGACGAGGAGCGCGAGCAACTGATGAAGCGATCGCACGACGACGTCGCGCAATGGTGTGACTGAGCAAGTATCCGCTCAGCCGGAGACCGCTAAAGGCCGCCGCGAAAGAATTCCGGCTGGGCCGCCGCGGCGCGGTGGATCGGCAGGTTGTAATATCGCGTCTGAAATGGCATGTCGAGGATGTCCTGCTCGCGGATGTTCGTCAGCGTGTTCTTCTTGCCGGCCAGTGTCGCGCTCCACCAGCCCGATGGATAAACACACTGCGGGAAGTTCACGGTCAGCAGGCTGTCGAAGCCGGCCGCACGCATCTCCCGGCGCATCGACTTGATGATCTCCATGTGCAGCAGCGGGGATTCGCTCTGCTGGACGAGGATTCCACCCGGACGCAGGCACTTCAAACAATCCTCATAGAACGGTTTGCGAAACAGCCCTTCGGCGGGGCCGACCGGATCGGTGCTGTCGACGATGATCACGTCGAGGCTCACGGGGGCGCTGTCCTTGACCCACCTGATACCGTCATCAAACACCAGGCGCGCGCGCGGATCGCCGTTCGCGGCGCACAGTTCGGGAAACCAGCGCTCCGACACCCGTGTCACGCGCTCGTCGATCTCGACCTGCGTCGCGGACTTCACCGTGTCATGGCGGAGCACTTCCTGCAGCGTCCCGCAATCGCCGCCGCCTATGATCAGTACGTTGCCGGGATCCGCATGCGAAAACAGCGCCGGATGCGCCATCATCTCGTGATAGAGGAAATTGTCGCGCTGGGTCAGCATGACGCAGCCGTCGATGACGAGCAGATTACCGAAATGCGTGGTCTCGTAAACCTCGATTCTCTGGTAAGGGGTCTGTTCCTCGTGCACTTTGCCCTTGATTTTCAGCGAGAATGCACTGCCGTAATCCGCAGCGATTTCCGTATACCAGCTATTGTCCAGCGTCATCGGTAGCCCCGGGTGGTTTCAAAACAGTCGATGCGCGCCTATTATAGACGGGCTCTGGCTGTGATGACAGTCATTGACGGGGAATATCACGGCATAACGCACAGCGTTGAGGAGACAGTGGCGAATGAGACCCGATGACTGGGATCTGGACCAGGCGCGAGCCGCTTACAGCATCGCCCACTGGAGTAATGGCTATTTCGACATCAACCCGCGCGGACATATCGAGGCGCGTCCCCGGGTCGACCGGGAATGTGGCGTCATCGACCTGCACGAGCTCACGGACAGAATCCGGGATCAGGGCATGTCGACGCCGGTACTGGTGCGCTTCGTCAATATACTGCATCACCGCATCGAGGTGCTGCACCAGGCCTTCGGCAGCGCGATGGCGCAGCTCGAATATGGCGGCGTCTACACGCCGGTCTATCCGATCAAGGTCAACCAGCATCACAGCGTCGTCGAAGAGATCCTGCGGCACGGCAAAGATCGCGTCGGGCTCGAGGCCGGCAGCAAGCCCGAGCTGATGGCGGTGCTCGGCGTTTCAGGTGCCGGCAACCGTATCATCGTATGCAATGGCTACAAGGACCGCGAGTATATCCGGATGGCGCTGATCGGGCGCCTGCTCGGCAACCGGGTTTACATCGTCGTCGAGAAGCTGTCCGAGCTCAATCTCGTCATCGAGGAATCCCGGGTGCTTGGCATCGATCCGCTGATCGGCATCCGCGTCAGACTCGCGTCGATCGGCAAGGGCAAGTGGCAGAATACCGGTGGCGAAAAATCAAAGTTCGGCCTGCCGGCGCCGCATGTGCTGGATACCATTCGACGTCTCGAGGAAGCCGGCATGACGGACTGCCTGCGCATGCTGCACTTTCACCTCGGGTCGCAGATCGCCAATATCCTCGATATTCAGCGCGGCATGCGCGAGGCGGTGCGCTACTACGCCGAGCTGCGCGCGATGGGCGCGCCGGTCGACTGCTTCGATGTCGGGGGTGGACTCGGCATCGACTATGAGGGCACTCGCTCGCGCAGCGCGTGCTCGATGAACTATAGCGTCGAAGAGTACGCGTACAACATCGTGCACACGCTGTGGGAGATCTGCAAGGAACATGACCTGCCCTATCCCGACATCGTCACCGAATCGGGGCGCGGGATGACCGCGCATCATGCGGTACTGATCACCAATGTCATCGATACCGAGCAGACGCCGAAAGACGAACCCGAACGGGTCGGCAGCGACGAGCCCCAGGTATTGCAGAATCTGCAGGCCGCGCTTGACGAGGGCGCATCGGGCCCGGTCGTCGAGGTCTATCACGATACGGTGCACTGGCTTGGCGCGGCGCAGGACATGTACACCCACGGCCTGCTGACCCTCGAGCAGCGCGCACGCGCCGAACGGATTTACTATGTCACTTGCCGCCGCATCCATCCCCGCTTGCAGGCCTCGTCGCGCGTCCATCGCGAGATTCTCGACGAGCTGAACGAGAAGCTCGCCGACAAGTTCTTCTGCAACTTCTCGGTATTCAAGTCGATACCCGACGTCTGGGCGATCGACCAGATCTTCCCGATCATGCCGCTGAACCGTCTCGACCAGCGTCCCGACTGCCGCGCGGTGATTCTCGACATCACCTGTGACTCTGACGGCCGCGTCGATTATTACGTCGATAGCGATGGCGTCGAGACGACCCTGCCGTTGCATACCCCGGTTCCGGGCGAACCCTATCTGATCGGCATTTTCCTGGTCGGCGCCTATCAGGAGATCCTCGGCGACATGCACAACCTGTTCGGCGACACGCATTCGATCAACGTAGAGCTCGACGGTAACGGCGGCTACGCCCTGAATACGCCACAGATCGGCGACACCGTCGATTCAGTGCTGCGCTACGTCAACTACGAGCACGAGGATCTGCTCGACCACCTGAACGCGGCAATCGAGTCAGGCCGGCTCGACGAACGGCAGCAGGCGATGTGCAGGGAGACGCTCGAGGCGGGGATTACCGGCTATACCTATCTCGAAGACTGAAATGGTGGAAAGTAAAAAGCAATGGGGTCAGACCCTTTTGATTCCAGGGACGCCAGCAGTGCCTTAGCCTTCAGCATCAAAAGGGTCTGACCCCATTGCTTTTTAGGTCCCGATCCTGAGCAGCACGAACTGGATGTCGTTGCGGTTGAGCCTGTTTCTGACCTGGGCAAGATCACGGATGGTGTTGTAGGGGCCGACACGTACGCGGTACCAGATATCGTCGTTGCGGATGATCACGGTCTGGACCGTGGCCTCGATGCCGAGCAGCGCGAGCCGGGCCTTCAGACCGTCGGCCTCGTCGTGGCGGCGGAATGACCCGACTTGCAGGATGTACGGCCCGCGATCGGCGTTTCTGGGCAATTCCTGCATCGCCTCGTTGAGCTTGTCGTCGGTAATCCTGACTTCCATTTCAGGCAACAAGGTATAGAAATCGAAACGCGGCGTGGCCTGTTCCTCTTTGGGCGCGATGGGCGGCTGCGCGGATTGCCCCGGCGTTGTCCGGGTCTGTGCCGCAGGTGCGAGGGTCTCGGCCGTGGCCTGGAGGTGCTGCTGCGGGAGCTGCGCAGTCAGATGATAGCCGGCATAACCGAGCACGAGCCCGCCGGCGAGCCCGCCACCGAGCCAGACCAGTTTCGACGACAGTCCGGACGCCCGCGCGCCGCCGTTCTTTTTATTGCGGGGACGCCTGTGGTAATCGCGCGCCATCCTACATCGCTTCCGGTGCTGTGACGCCAAGCAGCGCGAGACCGTTGGCGATGACCTGCCGCGTGGCCTGGATCAGCACCAGTCGCGCATTTCGCAGTCCGTCGTCCTCGACCAGAAACTGGTGGGCGTTGTAGTAGGTATGGAAATCGTTTGCGAGTTCGCGCAGAAAATAGGCGAGCTGGTGGGGCTCGTGCGACAGTGCCGCGGATTCGATAATCTCGGGATAGAGATTCAGACGCGATATCAGCTGCTGTTCGTGCTCCTCGACCAGCAGATCCAGCTTGTCGAGGCCATGCTCACGATTCCAGCCCAGCCCCTTGTCGGCCAGCTGGCGCATGACGCTGCAAACGCGCGCATGGGCGTACTGGAGATAGAACACCGGGTTCTCGTTCGTGCGCGACTTCGCGAGATCGAGATCGAAATCCATGTGCTGCTCGCACTTGCGCATCACGTAAAAAAAGCGCGCCGCATCGTTGCCGACTTCGTCGCGCAGCTCGCGCAGCGTCACGAACTGCCCGCTGCGGGTGGACATCTGCACCCTCTCGCCGCCGCGCCAGAGGATCGCGAACTGCACCAGCAGCACGTCGAGCCGCCCGGCGTCATGGCCGAGCGCGGCGAGCGCGGCCTTGATGCGCGGGACATAACCGTGATGATCCGCGCCCCAGATGTCGATGACCTGGTCGAAACCGCGCTCGAACTTGTCGGCATGGTAGGCGATGTCCGCGGCAAAGTAGGTTCGCTGGCCGTTTTCGCGGATGATCACGCGGTCCTTTTCATCACCGAAGGTCGACGAGCGAAACCACCAGGCGCCGCCATCCTGATACAGGTGGCCGCCGTCCCGGAGTCGTTCGATGACGGCATCGACCGCGCCGGACTCCTGCAGCGCGCGTTCCGAAAACCACGTTTCATAGACGACGCCGAACGCCTCGAGGTCATCGCGAATGTCGGCGAGTATGGTATCGAGCCCGAGATCGAAGACTTCGCGATAGCGGTCGACACCGAGCAGTGCCCGCGCACGCGCGACCAGCGCGTCGATATGGGCTTCCTTGTCGCCGCTGCCTCCGGGCGTTTCGTCCTCGGGCAGATCGGCCATGATCGCCGCGGCCGGATGGCGCAGGGCGCGGCCGTGTCGCCGGCCGAGTTCACGCGCGATGTCGATGACATAATCGCCGCGATAGCCGTTCGACGGGAAGGGGATCGACTCCCCGAGTTGCCCGAGATGGCGCAGCCACACGCTTGTCGCGAGGATGTCCATCTGGCGTCCGGCGTCATTGATGTAGTACTCGCGGTGTACCCGGAAACCGGCCGCCTCCAGCAGGTCGGCGACTGCCGCGCCATACGCGGCGCCGCGGCCATGACCGACATGCAGCGGCCCGGTCGGATTCGCCGAGACGAATTCGACCTGCACGGAACGGCCGTTGCCGATCGTGCCGCGACCGAAACCCTCGCCTGTGGCGAAGATCGCCGGAATGACCTTGCGAAAGGCCGCCGGCGCCATGAAGAAATTGATAAAGCCGGGGCCCGCGATCTCGGCGCGCGACACGTCGTCGTCAACCGGCAAGGTGGCGACGATGCGCTCGGCAAGGTCCCGCGGCCGGACGCCCGCCTTTTTCGCGAGCGTCAGCGCGACATTGCAGGCAAAGTCGCCATGGCGCTTGTCCCGGCTGTGCTCGATCTGCACCTCGACCGCCAGATCCGGCGCGAGTTCACCGTTGCGCTGCAGCGCAACGATCGCGCCGGTGACGAGTTCACGAAGCTGATTCTTCATAGGGGGATCGTTCGGGTCCGGAAACCGGAGGCCTGACTGATGCTGAAGCGCCTATTATCCCTGCTTCCGCGATTCTTGCAAATCATGACAGCGCCTCAGTATTCATCGACAGGATCGACATCCAGCGACCAGCGTACCTTGCCGGATGCGGTCAGCGCATCGAGCTCGGGTACGAGCGCGGTGAGCAGCCGGTGCAGCGGGGCGCGACGTCCGGCGAGCAGCATCAACTGGGCGCGATATCGACCGGCGCGCCGTTCCATCAGCGCCGGCGCCGGGCCGAGCAGTTCGACGCCGGCAGCGCCGGTCTCATCGGCTCGCCGGCGAACGCGAGTGAGGAATGCGGCAGGTGCATCCCGTTGTACCGACTCGGCGCGCAGCAAGGCCATGTAACTCGACGGCGGCATGCCTGCCTCGGCGCGCTCCTCGAGCATGCGCCCGGCGAAATGGCGGTAATCGTGCCGCAGCAACGCAAGCAGCAATGGGTGTTCGGGATAGCGGGTCTGGATCAGCACCTCACCCGGCTGATCCGCGCGCCCGGCGCGTCCTGCAACCTGGACGATCAGCTGACCCATGCGCTCGCCGGCGCGGAAGTCGGCGCCGAACAGTCCGTAATCGGCATCGAGGATGCCGGCCAGCGTAACATTCGGGAAATGATGGCCCTTGGCCAGCATCTGGGTGCCGATCAGGATCTGCCTGCGCCCATTGCGTATCCGCCGCATCAACGCGGTCATCGATCCCTTGCGTCGCGTACTGTCACGATCGATGCGCAGGATGTCGGCTTGTGGAAAGCGTTGCATCAGCGTCTCCTCGACGCGCTCGGTTCCCTGGCCCAGCGGCCTCAGGTCGGGATTGCCGCAGCCGGGACAATGCGCCGGCACCGGCGCCTGCGCATCGCAGTGATGGCAGCGCAGCAGACGGCGCCCCTGATGCAGAATCATGTGGGCGTCGCAGCGGCGGCAGTCGGCAATCCACCCGCATTCCTGGCACAGCAGTGTCGGCGCGTAGCCGCGGCGGTTCAGGAACAGCAGCACCTGACGGTCGCGCGCGAGGTGTTTCTCGATCGCATCCGCCAGTGCGTCGGACAGGCCGCGCTCGACCGGGCGGACGCGCATGTCGATGAGCCGGATCTCCGGCTGCGCCGCGCTGCCGGCGCGTGTCGGCAGCTCGAGATCGTGGTAGCGGCCCTGCCGGCAATTGTGCAGGCTTTCCAGCGACGGCGTCGCCGAGCCGAGCACGACCGGAATGGCGAGATGGCGCGCCCGTACGATGGCGAGATCGCGGGCGTGATAGCGAACGCCTTCCTGTTGCTTGTAGGATCCGTCATGCTCCTCGTCGATGATGATCGCGCCAAGCGCCGGCATCGGCGTCAGCACCGCAGATCGCGTCCCGATGACGATACGGGCGTCGCCATCGCGCGCCAGCAGCCAGGCATCGAGGCGTTCGCGATCGCTCAGCCCGGAATGCAGCACTGAAAGCGGGCAGGCAAAGCGCCTGCGGACGCGATCGACGAGTTGCGGCGTCAGGCCGATCTCGGGCACCAGCAGCAGTACCTGACGTTGCCTCTGCAGCATCGCGGTGATGATCCCGAAGTAGACCTCGGTCTTGCCGCTGCCGGTTACGCCATCGAGCAGGAAGACCTGAAAGCCGTCAGCGGCCCCGGCCACTGCGGCGATGGCGTTATGCTGCGCCGGATTGAGCACGGGACCAGACTCTGCATTCGCCGCGACCGGCGCAGTGCGATGGTCGTCGATCATCTCTTCGGCGATGATCCAGCCTTTGTCGCGCAGCGCGCGCAAGGCCGCGCCTGCGCCCGGCTGTTGCCTGAGTTCGTCTGCATCAAGCCCGTCCGGACGGCTTGCGAGCAGCCTGAGCAGGGCCTGTTGCCGCGGCGCGCGCGCGAGCTTGTCGATATCGAGCCGTCTTCCCGCATCACCGAGGCGCCATCGCAGCCGGGTTCTGCCACGTACCGGACCGCCGCGCCGCAACAGCACCGGCAATGCGCCGGCGATGACTTCACCGGGCGGCGCATGATAATACTCCGAAGCCCATCGCAGCAGTTTCATCAGTTCCGCAGACAGCAGCGGCGCATCATCGAGCAATTCGTCGACGCGCTTGAGCCGGTTCGTCGCGACCTGGCTTGTTGCGGTCGTACCGATGATTACACCCGTCCGGCTCCCGCGCCCGAACGGCACCCGCACACGTGCGCCGGGTTGCGGAGTCCCGTCTGCACGGGCCGGGGCGAGATAATCGAACAGCTGGTACACCGGCGCGGGAATCGCGATTCGCCAGACCCGGGCGTGCGCGCTCATTGCCGGTATCCTGCCGGCAGAGCCCCGGAACAAAACGGCGCAGCCGTTCGGTCAAACCCCGGTATCGTTGATACCGAATCTGATCTATGAAGGCTAAGCCATTGTCGGATGATGCAATCGGCGTTTTTCCACAAACTCTGTGGATAACTTTGTGGACAGCTTGGGTTCATGGGCGATTACTATGGAGTCCCATTGGGATTTTTACACTTTGGCGAAAAAACCATTACCGCATAAATATATTGATATTCAGCAAGTTGCATTATTTATGCAGGAGAATTCATGTATTGCGAAATTCAAACCGGTGCGAAAGCCCGGCAAACGGCCGTTGTGCATAAGAATTGACGTTGTCAACCGGAAAATACAAATCCGGGCGGCTAGAAGGGCTTGGCCACGGCAAGCACGACCATCGCGATCAGCAGCAGCACCGGGACCTCATTGAACCAGCGATAAAATACATGGGAGCGCGAATTCCGGTCCTCGCTGAATACGACCAGCAGCCGCCAGCAGTACAGGTGGTAGGCGATCAGCAGCACGGCGAGCAGCAGCTTCACATGCAGCCATTTCATCGCCGACCAGGCCTCCCAGGCATACGCGAACAACAGCCACAGCCCGAGCAAGACAGTCACGACCGCGCTTGGCGTCATGATGCCATTGAAGAGCTTGCGCTCCATGATCTTGAAGCGCTCGCGCCCTGCGACGTCGTCGCACATCGCGTGATAGACGAACAGTCGCGGAAGATAGAACAATCCCGCGAACCAGGTCACCATCGCAATGACGTGAAAGGCTTTAATCCAGGACATGCGCGAATCGCTTCAGAGACCGAACATCACGCTCAACAATATACTGACAGTGATCCATCGTTGCCAGAGTTTCTCGCAACGATAGCTTGACTTGAGTGTGGGATCGCTTTAGATTACCAGCGCACGGGGGGCATTCCGACGGAAATAACAACAACGATAATTGCACCACGATCTATTTGCGGCTGCGAGCCGCTTTTTTTTTATCCGTTCTCCGTATTGTTCCCGCGCACGTTCTGCAATCCGTTCGACAGCACGCAGGCATTGATGCCGTAGTTTCGCAGCGTGAACGCCGCCGCCGAGCTGCGCCGTCCGGTCTGGCAATAACAGATATACTGCCGCGAGCGATCGAGTTCGCGCGCCGCCTTGTGCAGCCCCGCCATCGGGATGTTGATCGCTTCCGGCAGATGAGACCGGGCGTATTCTGCGGGCAGCCGTACGTCTATCCACTGTGCGCCCGCGGCAATATCCCGCTCGGCCTGGTCGTAACCGACCCACAGCAGCGTCGGTTCGGTCAGCAGCTTGATAAAATCCTCTTTCGACAGGCGCAGCAGGATGCCGTCGGTCATCATCGACACTGTCGCGTTGCGCGGATTGTCGGAGATCAACGCCGCCTCGCCGAACGTGTCGCCCTTGTTCAGTTCCGCGATCTCGATCGAGTCCTCGTCATTATCCGGGTTGCGGGTCACCAGGCTGACGCCATCATCGATCATGTAAAAGTAGTCCCCGTAATCCCCCTGGCGAATGATCACGTCGCCGGCACGCACCATGACGGGTTCGAGCCGGTGCAGCAATTCCTCGATATTGGCCGGCGGAAGACTGCGGAAGGTCGGCGACTTGAGCATGGTTTTCAGCCAGTCCGCCTTGTTGATCGAGATGATTCCGTTCTCGCACATCACGACGGCCTCCTCGGGCGCCGAGATCTGGCTCCAGGTCAACAGGGTATCGAGCAGTTCCTTGTCGATGCGGATGATCTCGGACGGCGTCAACGCGCGTGCCGTGACGCGTCGCGGATAGTTGTCGGCGAGTGGATGGCGGGCCTCGTCATCACCACAGCTGACGCGCCGCGTGGCGCCGCCGTCTTCGGGCTGGAGTTCGACGTCACCCGACAGCAGGTACAGGCATTGGTGATCACGATCGCCGGCCTTGAACAGGGTGGCTCCGGTCGCGACCTTTTCGATATGCGAGTGCCGCCGCACCTCCCTGATCTGGTCGGGCGACAGGCAGGAGATCGGTTCGAGCCGTTTAAGGTATTCGATGCTGTCGTCGGGCCGGGGTGCAAGCATTTACAGGGCGTTCCCTTTAGCAGGTCTGGTAACAGTCCGGGCGGGGCGTGCTAGACTCTGGCGGCAGACTGCCTCACAGCAGTGTCATCGGCAGTGGCCGAAAAAACTTCACAGTCGCTCCCCGGATTCGGAGTCTGATGTCGGCGCCCATTCGCGAAATCCCCTATAACTATACGTCTTTTTCGGACCGGGAGATCGTCGCCCGTTTCCTCGGTGACGGCCTGTGGGAAGTCATCGATCGACTGCGCGGATCACGCCGCACCGGTCATTCGGCGCGTCTGATGTTCGAAGTCCTCGGCGACATGTGGGTGATCACCCGCAATCCGTATATCCAGGACGATCTGCAGGAGAACCCTCGCCGCTGGCGTGCGCTGATCAGGGCGCTCTATCAGCGGCTCGACCAGGTCGTCGCGCGCGCCGGCGGCAATGAACTCGCGCTCAGGCTCCACGACGCGGTCCGTGAGGCCGTGCGGCGCTTCGAGGCCTGGTTGCCAGCGCAACGGAAAAGGCGGCGGCAGGCGCACAACCGGCTCGCACGCGCGACCCGCCGCGACAATATCGATTTCAGCGGCTATGCGCGCATCGCGCACGTCACTGATGCGACCGACTGGCGCGTCGAGATGCCGTTCGTCGTTATCAGCCCCGATACCGAACAGGAGGTGCAGGCTGTCGTCGAGGCCTGTATCGAACTCGGCCTGACCGTAATCGCGCGCGGCGGCGGTACCGGCTATACCGGCGGCGCAGTGCCGCTGTATGAGGACAGCGCCGTCATCAATACCGAAAAGCTCGAGGGACTCGGCGACATCGAGGTTCGCGAGATCGGTCGCGACCGGCGTTCCGTGCCGACGGTGCGGGCCGAGGCCGGCGTCGTCACGCGCAGGGTGTCCGATCTGGCCCAGGCCCGCGGCCTCGTGTTTGCCGTGGATCCGACATCCCAGGACGCATCAACGATCGGCGGCAATATCGCGATGAACGCCGGCGGCAAGAAGGCGGTTCTGTGGGGCACAACCGTCGACAATCTCCTGTCCTGGCGCATGGTAACGCCGGATGCGCAGTGGCTCGAAATCGAGCGCCTCGATCACAACCTCGGCAAGATCCATGAAACCGAATACGCCGAGTTCCGCGTTACCCGCTATGACCGCCACGGCAAGCGCGCGATCGCCGAACCCGAAATCCTGCGCCTGCCCGGCCGGCTGTTCCGCCGCCATGGCCTCGGCAAGGACGTCACGAACAAGTTTCTCGGCGGCTTGCCTGGCGTGCAGAAGGAGGGCTGCGATGGCCTGATCACGTCCGCGGTTTTCGTGCTGCATCGCATGCCCGTGCATGGGCGCACACTGTGCCTCGAGTTCTTCGGCGCCGACCTCCGGCCGGCCGTCAGCGCGATCGTCGCGATCAAGTCCTTCATTGAGGGCGCCGAAGGCGTGAGTCTGGCCGGAATGGAGCATCTCGACGAACGCTATCTGCGCGCCGTCGGCTACACGACCAAGGCGCCGCGCGCAGGCCTGCCGAGGATGCTGTTGCTGATCGACGTCGCCGGCGATGATGCCGACCGGGTCGCCGAAGTCGCCTCCGGCGTCGTGCGTATCGCGAACCGTTGCGACGGCGAGGGATTCATCGCGGTCAGCCCGGAGGCCAGGCGCCGCTTCTGGGAAGATCGCGGCCGTACCGCGGCGATCGCGGCTCATACCAACGCCTTCAAGATCAACGAGGACGTCGTGATCCCGCTTGACCGGCTTGCCGAGTACACCGCCGGGATCGAACGCATCAATATCGAGCAATCGCTCGCGAACAAATTGCGGATCGTCGCCGCGACGCGCGATTTCCTGCGCGACGAGGCGCCACGGATCCGTATCGCCGGCGAATTCGGGAGCTGCGAGGAGGACGATGCGCTGCTGCGCTCGAAATGTGCGCAGGCACAGGCGCTGGCCGACGAGGTGGCCGCGCGCTGGCGCCAGGTACTGGCGCAGCTCGATATGCCGGTGGAGACCTGCGCGGCGCTGTTCTCGCACGCCCCGACGATCGCGCCGCGCCCCGGCGATCGTCTCGTCGACCTGCTGCTGCGCCGCGAATGGCGCATCTCCTGGCGCCGGGAACTCGAGCGCCCGCTCAAGGAGATCTTCGGCGGGAGGGATTTCGAGCCGCTGCATCGCCGCCTCGACGAGATCCATGCTGCGATACGCTCGAGCCGGCTCTTTGTCGCGCTGCACATGCATGCCGGCGACGGCAATGTCCATACCAACATCCCGGTCAATTCCAATGACTACGCGATGCTGCACGAGGCCGAGCGCATTGTCGACCGGGTCATGGCGCTGGCGGGCGAACTCGGCGGGGTGATCTCGGGCGAGCACGGTATCGGGATTACCAAGCTGCGCTACCTGGATCGTGCGTCACTCGACGATTTTGCCGGTTACAAGCAGCGTGTCGATCCCGAAGGGCGCTTCAACCGCGGCAAGTTGCTCGCCGGCGCCGGTCTCGAGCGCGCGTATACGCCATCCTTGCGCCTGGTGCAGCAGGAGGCCCTGATTCTCGAGGACAGCGCGCTCGGCGCGCTGAACGACGATATCCGCCACTGCCTGCGTTGCGGCAAGTGCAAGCCGGTCTGCACGACCCATGTCCCGCGCGCGAACCTGCTCTATTCACCGCGCAACAAGATCCTTGCAACCGGGCTGATCATCGAGGCCTTTCTGTACGAGGAGCAGACCAGGCGCGGGATTTCGCTGCGCCATTTCGACGAGATGAATGATGTCGCCGATCACTGTACCGTTTGCCATCGCTGTCTTGCGCCGTGCCCGGTCGACATCGACTTCGGCGATGTCTCGATCCGCATGCGCACGATACTGCGCGAGCGCGCCGGCAAGAAGCCGAATTTCGGCACGCGCCTGTCGCTGGCCTTCCTGAACGTGACCCGGCCAGGGACGATCAGGCTGATGCGCAAGGGGATGATCGAGTGGGGTTTCCGCGCCCAGCGCGCCGGCCACAGCCTGCTGCGCATGCTGGCGCCGGCGCGTCGCGTACAGCGGCCCGCCGCGACTACGGGCGCCGTCAGGGTGCCGGCCCAGATCGTGCACTTTTTCAACAAGCCGCTGCCCGGCGGCCTGCCGACGCGCACGACGCGCGCGCTGCTCGGACTCGAGGATCAGCGCGTGATCCCGATCCTGCGTGATCCGCTGAAGGCCGGTGAAAATTCCGATGCGGTGTTCTATTTCCCCGGCTGCGGTTCCGAGCGCCTGTTCAGCCAGATCGGACTCGCAACGCTGGCGATGCTCTACGAGACCGGGGCGCAGACGGTGTTGCCGCCCGGCTATCTGTGCTGTGGCTATCCGCAAACCTCGAGCGGCGACGAGGCGCGCGGTCGCCGCATCACGACCGACAACCGGGTGCTGTTCCACCGCATGGCCCAGAACCTCAGCTATCTCGATATCAGGACCGTCATCGTGTCCTGCGGCACCTGCATGGACCAGTTGCTGAAGTACGAGTTCGAGAAGATTTTTCCGGGCTGCCGGCTGCTCGACATTCACGAATACCTGATGGAGAAGGGGGTGCGTCTCGAAGGTGTCAAGGGCGTGCAGTATCTCTATCACGACCCCTGCCACACGCCGATGAAGACCTATGCGCCGCTCAAGGTTGCCTCCGAGCTGATGGGCCAGGCGGTCGGCCTGTCCGACCGTTGCTGCGGAGAGGCGGGGACCTTTGCGGTCGCGCGTCCCGACATCGCGACCCAGGTGCGTTTTCGCAAGGAGGAGGAGCTGCGCAACGGCATCGAGGCGTTGACCGGCGCGACCGAAGTCCGGAGCGGCGAGGTCAAGCTGCTGACCTCATGTCCGGCCTGCCAGCAGGGCCTCTCCCGCTACCGCGAAGACACCGGGCTCGACACCGACTACATCGTCGTCGAGATCGCGAAACACCGCCTCGGCGACGGCTGGCAGCAGCGCTTCATCGAACAGGCCCAGCGCGGGGGTATCGAGCGGGTATTGCTGTGATGTTGCAGTGGCGGGTCAGGCGGGAACAAGCCTTCCTTCCACGACACGCGTGAATACGTCCCTGTAGCTCTCTGCCGCATCCCTGCGGCGGAAGGTCATGGAAGGAAGGCTTGTTCCCGCCTGACCGGAGAGCGCATCGGCTGGCCCCTTTTTATCTACTTCCCGCGAAAGATCAGCCACAGCAGCAGCGTCAGCGCGAGGCTGGCGATGATCGAGGTGGTCAGCGGGAAGTAGAAGCGGAAACCCTCGCGCTCGATGCTGATGTCGCCGGGGAGGCGACCGAGGCCGGATTTGTACAGCAGCGGCCACAGCAGGCCGACGACGATGAGGAGGATTCCAGCGGTGATCAGGATCTTCTGGATCGTCATCGCGCGATACCGGGGGCCTGATCAGGTCAGCGTGCGCACCCCGTCCGCGGTGCCGAGCAGCAGCACGTCGGCCGGCCGGCGCGCGAAGAGGCCGTTGGTGACGACGCCGGCGATATGATCGATCTCCTCTTCGACCTTGACCGGGTCGAGGATCTGCAGGTTGTGGACGTCGAGTATCACGTTGCCATTGTCGGTGACGAAATTGGTCCGCAGCACGGGCTTGCCGCCGAGCGCGACGAGCCGGCGGGCGACGTAGCTGCGCGCCATCGGGATGACCTCGACCGGCAGCGGGAAGGCGCCGAGCACGTCGACGAGCTTCGATTCGTCAGCAACGCAGATGAACGTGCGGCTCGCCGCGGCGACGATCTTCTCGCGGGTCAGCGCCCCGCCGCCGCCCTTGATCAGGTGCAGATGGCGGTTGCTCTCGTCGGCGCCATCGACGTAGACCGGGATGTCGCCGACCGCATTCAGGTCCAGCACCGGGATGCCATGGCCCTTGAGCCGCGCGGCAGAGGCCTCGGAACTGGCGACGGTGCCGTCGATCCTGCCCTTGATGCGCGCCAGCGCATCAATGAAGTAATTGGCGGTCGAGCCGGTGCCGACGCCGACGATTGCGCCCGCCTCGATATATTCGAGCGCCGCCTCTGCGACCTGCTTCTTCTGTTCCTCACGCGTCATGACGATTCCCCACGGGTGGCTGTCCCCGGATCATACCGCCCCGCTCACAGGCTGTCATCGGCGCCGGCGCCCGGTTCAAAGCTATGCAGGACGATGGCGAATTGCTAACTTATGCCGATGCCTAAAAATTATATCAGCAGGATACTGAAGGCGCGGGTCTACGACGTCGCCAGGGAAACGCCGCTCGACCTGATGCCGGCGTTATCGCGGCGTATCGGCAATACGGTATTGCTGAAGCGCGAGGACCTCCAGCCGGTCTTTTCATTCAAGCTGCGCGGAGCCTACAACAAGATTGCCGGCCTGCCGCCCGAGGTGCGCGGGAAGGGCGTCATTGCGGCGTCAGCCGGTAATCACGCCCAGGGCGTCGCGCTCGCGGCGCAGCGGCTCGGGATCAAGGCGCTGATCGTGATGCCGGCGACGACGCCGCCGATCAAGGTCGCCGCGGTGCGGGCGCTCGGCGCGACGATCCAGTTGCACGGCGACACCTATGACGAGGCCTGCGAGCGGGCGCTTGAGGTCGCTGCGAACCGCAAGATGACCTTCATCCATCCCTATGACGATCCCGAGGTCATCGCGGGACAGGGTACGGTCGGGATGGAGATCCTGCGTCACGACCCCGCCAACCTGCACGCTATCTTCGTGCCGGTCGGCGGCGGGGGTCTGATCGCCGGTATCGCGGCCTGCGTGAAGACGCTTTATCCGGAAATCCGGATCATCGGCGTCGAGCCGGAGGAGGCGCCGAGCATGTTTCGCGCACTCGAGAAAAAGCGCCGGGTCGTGCTCGATCAGGTCGGGCTATTTGCCGACGGCGTCGCGGTGCGGCAGGTCGGCAAGGAACCGTTTCGCATCGCCCGCCGTTGTGTCGATGAAGTAATCCTGGTTTCGACCGACGAGATCTGCGCCGCGATCAAGGATATCTTCGACGACACCCGCTCGATCGCCGAGCCGGCAGGAGCGCTTGCGGTCGCAGGCCTGAAGAAATATGTCGTCCGTGAAGGCCTGACCGCGGCCCGTCTGGTCGCGATCGACAGCGGCGCGAATATCAATTTCGATCGCCTGCGCCACGTTTCGGAGCGCGCTGAAGTCGGCGAGCAGCGCGAAGCGCTGCTCGCGGTGACGATTCCGGAGCGGCCGGGCAGCTTCCTGAAGTTCTGCCGGTTGATCGGCAAGCGCAGCATCACCGAGTTCAATTACCGCTACGCGGATGCGGAACGGGCTCATGTGTTCGTCGGCGTCGAACTGCGGGGCGGCGGCGAGGAGAAGGATCAGTTGATCCGCCAGCTTCGCAAGGGTGGCTACGCCGTCATCGACCTGACCGACAACGAGATGGCCAAGCTCCATGTTCGCTATATGGTCGGGGGGCGGGCGAACGGGGTCAGCGACGAAGTGATCTACCGTTTCGAGTTTCCCGAGCGCCCGGGTGCGTTGCTGCAGTTCCTCGGCTGCATCGGGAGGCGCTGGAACATCAGTCTGTTTCATTACCGCAATCACGGCGCCGCCTACGGCCGCGTGCTGGTCGGTGTGCAGGTGCCCGCACGCGACGAACATACGCTGCGGGCGTTTCTCGATAGCCTTGGATATGAATACCGGGAAGAGAGCGCAAACCCGGTTTACGACCTGTTTCTGGGGAAGGGATAGTGGCTGTGCGCGTGGCGCCGCGCCGGCGTCATGGAAAGCGAAAAGGCCCGCAATTGCGGGCCTTTTCGCCTTTTCCGGGGCGCGCGGGTTTCGTTAAGAAACCCGCGACTGCTACCCCGTACTACCTGTTACTTACTTCTTCTTGGCGGCCTTCTTTTTCTTCTTCTTGGTACCAGCCTTTTTCTTCTTCTTCGCCGCCGCTTTCTTCTTCGGTGCGGCCTTCTTCTTCGCCGCAGACTTCTTCTTCGTTACTGCTTTCTTCTTGGTTGCCGTCTTCTTCTTAGTGGCCATTTCTTTTCCTCCAAGTGTTGTAAAGCAAATGTAGTATAAACATCTTTGCACATAATGCTAGTGTCTTGTGCAAAATTTTACATTCGACTGTGTATCGACGGCCGGGGAATATTCTTGAATATTTCTTTTCGGGAGTCCGGATTCGTCGCGGCATAACCTCCCGCATCCGGCGATGTCACATCGCGTCGAACGCAATGAACGTGTGTTTGAAGGGATGGAGAAAGGATTATTCCAGCGTCAGAATGAAGCGCCACTGCGCCACGGTGACCGGCATTACGGAAAGCCGGCTGCCCTTTCTCAACAGCGGCATGCCGTCGAGTTCCGGGCACGATTTGAGTTCCCGCAGGCCGATCGTCCGGCGGAATGTGCGTTCATGGTGCACGTCGATCATGAACCAGCGCGGCTGATCCGCGGTCGAGCGCGGATCGAAATATGCGCCTTCAGGGTCGAGTGCGGTGTGGTCCGGATAGGCCGCGCGCGCTATGGATACCGTGCCGACGATACCTGGCGCAGCGCAGTTCGAATGGTAGAAAAAGGCCTGGTCGCCGGCGTGCATCGCCCTCAGGTAGTTCCGCGCCTGGTAGTTGCGCACGCCATCCCAGTGCTCGGTTTGTTGCGGCCGGTGCTGCAGATCGCCGATCGAAAATGTGCCGGGTTCGGATTTGAGCAACCAATAGTTCACCGGGCTGATGTCCGCCGGCGGTTGAAGCGATACTCGCGGGTTTCCGTCAGGCAACCATCGAGCGGCACATCCCAGGGCGCGGGCGTGATCCGGTCGATGCGCTGAAACTCGAACGCGACGCCATAGCACAGGGGGCGCTGCCAGTATCGGCGCTGGCGCAGGAAGCCGAGCGTGCGGTCATAGAAACCGCCGCCCATGCCGAGACGGTTGCCGTCATCGTCGAAAGCGACGAGCGGCAGCAGGATCAGGTCGAGCGCAGCGGCGCTGACGCGCTCCCGCGCGGCACGATCCGGCTCGGGAATGCCGAAGCGATTGCTGATCAGCCGGTCGCCGGATTCATAGCGCAGAAAACGCAGGCGTGGCGGATTCAGCGGATCGAGCACCGGCAGAAAGCAGCGCTTGCGTCGCGCCCAGGCGCGCTCGCACAGCGGCAGAATGTCCTGCTCGCCATCGTTTGGCACATAGAATGCGATGCGCATGCTGCGCTGGAAGATGCGGCTGGCGGCGGCCACCCTGAGCAATCCGCGCGCGGCCTCGCCGCGAGTGGCGTCATCCAGCATGCGGCGCCGGGCCCGGAACTGTTTTCGAACGGCGGAGCGCGTCAATGCCATCGTGAATCGGAGTGACCGCGGAGAATCAGGAAGGGGGTACCCTCCGCAGGCGTCGTCGTGGACCGTCGCCCTTGAACCAGCGGTTCAGGTGGGGACAATGGCGGCATCACAGGCTTTCCGCTCGAGGCGGACGTGCACAAAGCTGCCGGCGCTTCGTCCCCCGGGCTTACGATTAGGCTCAAGAGTAGTTCAGGTCCACTAACGGGTGCCGCAGGGGATACCCGGACTCTATGATCGTGCCCTTCGGGCTAGAAATCAATGGCCCGGTTTCTGTGGGTGTCGAGGATCCGTTCGACCTTGCGTTGCAGCGACAGCAGCCGGGGCACTGCCGCGTCATCAAAATGACTCGCGCGCGCCTTTTGCTGGATCATTTCGTGCGCGAGATTGAGCCCGGCCATGACCGAGATCCGGTCGAGTCCGATGACCTTGCCGGAATCACGAACCTCGCGCATCTTGTTGTTCAGGTAACGCGCGGATTCCAGCAGGGAGTCCTGCTCCTCCAGCGGGCAGGCGACTCGATATTCCTTGTCGAGAATCCTGATGGTAATCGCGACTGATTCGGATTTGACGGTGGTCATAATTCGGCTTCCAGAGTCTTGAGGCGGGAGATCATCGTTTCGAGCTTGCGGCGCGACAACTCATTTCTGTCCGCAAGACGGGTATGCGAAGACTGCAACTGAACATGCTTCGACCTCAGTCGGATATTTTCCTCCTGGAGGCGTTCACACAAGGCGATCAGTTCCTCGAACTGCTGTATCAGCTGCTCGAGGTCGAACTTGTCGGGCGGGTTGGATTTCCGTGGACTCATAGATGCAGGAAACTATAGTGCGGCGCACTCCAATGGTCAACGCTCGCATGCATCGTCGCCGCGCGGCCGGCATCCGTGCGCTGGCCGCGGTTGAAAACCATCGCCGCTGAACGGATTTTTCTTTATCATAGACAAGCTGATGCCAACTTATTGCGATCCCGCCACCGTATGCCGAACGCGTTGCCGGGATTGGGAGACCTTCCAGCATGCAGGTTTCACTACTCAACCAGGCCTTTCACAGACTCGGAATCGCCAACGAGGCGCCGGAAAACCACGGATTGCTCTGCGGCCTGCTGTGCGCGCGGGGCGACGTCGTCCAGGACGACTGGTTGGCGCTGATGTTCGCGGACGTTCCCGCAGGCTCGGATACATCGACGGGCGGCGCCATCATACGGCCGTCCTTCAACCTGGCGTCCGGTTCGATGCAGATGAAGCAGGAGCGGGCCATGCTGTCCGAACTGTACGAGGAAACGGTGCGGGAAATGCGCGACGCGGAAATCATCTTCTCCCCGCTGCTGCCCGACGACGGGGAGTCGCTGGAACGCCGCGCCGAGGCGGTCTCGGGATGGTGCCGGGGCTTCGTCTATGGGCTCGGCGCCGGCGGCATCGATGACTACGCCTTGATGCCGGAAGAAATACAGGAGATCACTTCGGACATCATCGAAATTTCCCGCGCCAGCAGCGAGACCGACGATGGCGAAGAGGACGAGACGGCCTATATGGAACTCGTCGAGTACCTGCGTGCCGGGGTGACCCTCGTATACGAAACACTCGAAGCCGAGCGGCACGGCGGCGCTGACCGCCACACGCTGCACTAGGCCATGGCCAGATCGACGACAACGGTTATGAAGGATCGCCAGCGCCGGCGTCGCCGGCTGATGCAGATGATGGGCAAGGGCAGCATTGCGATCCTGCCGAGCGCGCCTGTGACCGTCAGAAACCGTGACGTCGAGCACCCCTACCGCCCCGAAAGCGACTTCTACTATCTGACGGGCTTCGAGGAGCCGGAGGCGGTCATGGTGCTCGTGCCGGGCCGTCCGGAAGGCGAGTTCATACTGTTCTGCCGTGACCGGGATCCGAAACTGGAGTTGTGGAACGGCCCTCGTGCGGGTCTCGAGGGCGCGCGTGACGACTTCCGGGCCGACACCGCGTGGCCGGTCGGCAAGGTCGAAGACATCCTGCCTGGCCTGCTTGAAAACCGGGACAAGGTCTATTACACGATGGGCAGCCATCCCGACTTCGACCAGCGTATCACCGAGTGGCTGAAACAGATCCGCGGCAGGTCGCGGACCGGCGTCCATCCCCCCGATGAGATCGTGTCGCTCGAGCACCTGGTCCACGAGATGCGCCTGTTCAAGGATCGCGGCGAGGTCGCGCTGATGCGCCGGGCCGCCGAGATCTCCGCCGGGGCCCATCGCCGCGCGATGGCGTGTTGCCGGCCGGGTATGAAGGAATACCAGCTCGAGGCCGAACTGGTGCACGAGTTCATGAGCCAGGGCGCCCGCTCGCCTGCCTACCCGTCGATCGTCGGCGGCGGCGGCAATGCCTGCATCCTGCATTACAGGGAGAACGACAGGGCGCTGAGGGACGGTGATCTGGTGCTGATCGACGCCGGCGCCGAGTATCGCGGCTATGCCTCGGATATCACCCGCACGTTTCCGGTCAATGGCCGCTTCAGCAGCGCCCAGCGCGAGGTCTACGAGGTCGTCCTCGAGGCGCAGCTCGCCGCGATTGCAAAGGTGCGCCCCGGCAATCACTGGAATGATCCCCATGACGCCGCAGTCCGCAGTCTGACGCGGGGACTGGTGGATCTCGGCCTGCTGAAAGGCGATGTCCGCATGCTGATCAAGAAGGGTGCATACCAGAAATTCTTCATGCATCGCACCGGCCACTGGCTCGGCATGGATGTGCATGACGTCGGCGACTACAAGATCGAGGGTGACTGGCGCCTGCTCGAGCCGGGCATGGTGATGACCGTCGAGCCGGGACTCTATATCCGCGCCGGCAGCCGCGGCGTCGCGAGAAAATGGTGGGACATCGGAGTGCGCATCGAAGACGACGTTCTTGTGACTCGGGACGGTCATGAAGTCCTGTCCGAAAACGCGCCGAAAAGCGTCGCCGGGATCGAGGCCCAGATGGCTGCTGCATGATGGCGGAATGGAATGGGGCATGAGCGGTAAACACGACGTCGATGTGCTGATCGTCGGTGGTGGCATGGTCGGGGCAAGCCTCGCCGGCGCCCTCGGCGGGCAGGCGCTGCGCGTCGCGGTCGTCGAGCAGGTGCCGTTCTCGGCCGCGGACCAGCCGAGTTACGACGACCGCTCGCTCGCGCTGGCCTGGGGTACGCGCCGCGTATTCGAGGCGATCGGCGCCTGGGATGGACTCGCCGCAACGGTGACGCCGATCGAGGAAATCCACGTATCCGATCGTGGACACTTCGGCGCGACGCTGATGAAGGCCGCCACGATCGGTTTCGACGCCCTCGGCTATGTCGTCGAGAATCGCGAACTTGGCCGCCTGTTCACTGGCCTGCTGCCCGGTCTCCCGAATGTCGAACTGATTTGTCCCGCGCGACTGCAATCGATCGAGATCGTCGCTGCCGGTGTGCGGGTACGGATCGAATACGCCGGAGAGGTGCGCGAACTCAGCGCCCGCCTGCTGATTGGCGCCGATGGCGGACAATCGGCAGCGCGCCGCCTCTGCGGGATCGGCGCGGAGACCGTCGATTATGGCCAGAGCGCCATTATCGCCAATGTCACGCCAGACCAGCCGCATGGCAACCGCGCCTATGAGCGCTTCACCGAGCACGGCCCGCTCGCGTTGCTGCCGATGTCCGGCAATCGCTGCTCGCTGGTGTGGACCGTGCCGAGAGCACAAAGCGCCGGAATCCTTGCGCTGCCGGATGCGGAATTCATTGCCGTGCTCCAGGCGCGTTTCGGATACCGTCTGGGTCGTTTCCTGCGCGCCGGCGCACGCGCATCCTATCCGCTGGTCCGCGTCAGCGCCGCGCGTCATGTCGCGGCGCGGATCGCGCTGATCGGCAACGCGGCGCACACGCTGCATCCGGTCGCCGGGCAGGGCTTCAATCTCGGCCTGCGCGATGTCGCGGCGCTCGCCGAGGTCGTCGCCGATGCGGTGACCGCGGACAAGGATATCGGTGGTCATGACGTGCTGGCGCGATACCAGCGCTGGCGCGCCGCGGATCAGCAGCGGGTGCTGACGCTGACCGATGGACTGGTGCGGGTGTTCTCGAACGACTTCACGCCGCTGGTCATCGCGCGCAACGCCGGGATGATCGCGCTCGACCTGTTGCCGCCGCTGAAGCGACTCATGATGCGCCAGGCCATGGGGTTGACGGGGCGCCTGCCGCGGCTCGCGCGCGGGTTGCCGCTGTGACAAAGGGACCCGTGACGCACGATTGCGATGTCGTCGTCATCGGCGGCGGCATGGTCGGCGCGACGCTGGCCGCGCTGCTCAGCGACAACGCGCCGCTCCGCGTCGCGGTCGTCGAACCGGTGCCGCCGCAGCTCGACTGGCCGGAGGACTCCGCCGACCTCCGGGTGTCGGCGCTGACCGCCGCGTCGCAGCGCATCTTCGAAGCGCTCGGCATATGGCCCGCGATGGCTGCGCTCGGCGTCAGCCCGTTTCACGAGATGCGGGTCTGGGACGCCGCCGGCAGCGGTGAGATCCATTTCGACTGCGCCGATATCGGCGAACGCCGGCTCGGTCACATCGTCGAAAACCGGGTCATGCAGCGCGTGCTGTTCGAGCGGCTGCAATCGGCGGCGAATGTGCGGATATTCTGCCCTGCCGCGTTCGAGCGCCTCGCGACCGACGGGGCCGGCGCCGAGGTTGGTCTGTCGGATGGGACATCGATCCGCGCGCGCCTGGTGGTCGCGGCCGATGGCGCCGGTTCGAAGGCGCGTACACTGGCCGGGATCGATGTCCGGGGCTGGTCCTATGATCAGAAGGCCATCGTCGCGACGGTCGCGACCGAACGCTCCCACCAGACGACGGCCTGGCAGCGCTTCCTGCCCGACGGACCGCTCGCCTTCCTGCCGTTGCGCGACGGCCGCAGCTCGATCGTCTGGTCGACACGCCCGGAGCACGCGGAACGCCTGCTCGCGGCGGACCCCGCGGCGTTCATGAGCGAACTCGGCGAGGCCTACGCGCATCGCCTCGGCCGCATCACCGGCTGTGGTCCCCGCGCGGCCTTCCCGCTGCGCCTCCAGTATGCAAACAGCTACATCGGCACGCGCATCGCGCTGGTCGGCGATGCGGCGCATGCGATTCATCCGCTGGCCGGCCAGGGCGTCAATCTCGGCATGCTCGACGCCGCGGCGCTTGCCGAGGTGCTGCGCGATGCCTCCGCGCAGGGACGCGATGTCGGTGCGACGCCGGCATTGAGATGCTACGAGCGCTGGCGCAAGGGCGACAACCTGATGATGATGCTGGTCATGGACGGCTT
The DNA here is from genome assembly GCA_964437335.1 of uncultured Chromatiales bacterium. Lineage (GTDB taxonomy): Bacteria > Pseudomonadota > Gammaproteobacteria > SZUA-140 > SZUA-140 > JAITWN01. The sequence continues at coordinate 35,012 of CAYTGL010000004.1, read as the reverse complement.
CAAGCGCCTGTTCGGCGCGACTGCGCCGCCGCTGCGTCTGGCGCGAAACCTGGGTCTCACGCTGACCGACAACGCGGTACCGGTCAAGAACCTGATCATCCGGCACGCCATGGGACTCAAGGGAGACCTGCCGCGAATCGCGCGCCAACCCTGTCTCTGAGCCCTCCATCGGGATTTTACTTATACTGCCCCGATGCTCAGAATCTGCGCCCTGTTGCTGACGATCGCACTGCTGCTGTTTGAGCATTTCAGCGGCGTACCCGGCGCGCGGCTGGCCGGCCTCGCGATCGACCCGGCCATCCGGCATTACCTGCTCGATGCGTTGCTCGCGATCTTCCTGTTCGCCGGCGCGCTCCATGTACGCAACGACGGCACGATCCTGCCGAACATCCGGCTCGTGATGCTGTCGACGCTGACGCTCGGTCTGTCGACGGTGATCGTCGCGTATCTCGTCTGGTGGCTGTTCGGAAAACTTGAGATCGATCTGGCGTGGACCTGGTGCCTGTTGTTCGGGGCGCTGATCTCACCGGTCGATCCACTGTCGACGAGCCGGATGGTCAGGTTGGCCGGCGCCGATAGCGGCCTGGGTGGAAAGGTCGCGCTCGAGGCGGTGTGGAGCAGCGTGTTCGGCGTGGTGCTGTTCCTCGCGTTGCTGATGATCGTGACCGGCGAGGCCGGCCGCGGTGCGTCGTTGCCGGGCCTGCTGTTCCAGCAGGCGGTGGGCGCAGCGCTGCTCGGCCTGTCGGCCGGCATCCTGATGATTTTTCTGCTGAAGCAGATCGCGCGATCCGACTACCGGATGGCAATGACGCTCGCAACGATGGCGGGCATCCTTGCAATTGTCACGGTAATGGACCTGTCGGGTCCGGTGGCTGCGGGAATCGCCGGCGTGGTAATCGCGATGGGGCGTGGTCAGTGGGCGCTTGACGAGGAGGGCCGCGAGCGCCTGATCCGCTTCTGGTCGCTGCTCGCCGAAGGCGTGGTTGCGATCCTGCTGGTATGGCTGGGGCTGGCCCTCGTCCTCGAACCGTTGACGCTGAAACAGGCAACCATGGGCGTGCTGCTGGTCCCGGTCGTTCTCGTCACGCGAATGGCGAGTGTCGGCCTGCCGGTCAGGATCTCGGTGCTGCGCAGGCAGTTCACGCACGAGGTGGTGCGGATCATGGCGTGGGGCGGGGTGCGCAGTGCGCTCGCGCTGGCGTTGGTGCTGAGCCTGCCGCCTGGTCCCGAATCACACCTGCTGATGACCATGACCTTCATGATCCTCGCGTTCTCGATCCTGCTGCAGGGTCCTCTGTTTACGCTGAAGGCGCGCACCGAAAGACCGCTGGCCCCCGAAAATCCGCCTGCGGAGGAATCCGGGGTTCAACAGCGGTAAGGCCCCGTTTCAAATCAGCAGTTGTCGCCGGAGTTCCTCGAGGATGGCCGGCGTGCCGATATCCATCCATGTCCCCGCGTAGAATTCTCCGCTGACCTCACCGCGATCCGTCGCCGCGCGCAGCAACGGCGCGAGTGGGAACACCCGGGCATTCTGGCCGTCGAACAGCGCCGGGCGCAGCACGGCAATGCCGCTGTAGGTGTGGCGCACGGGGCCTTCGTTGATGACCCGTCGTCCCGCCAGTGCGAAATCGCCGGCCGGATTGTGCGGCGGATTTGGCACGAGCACGAGATGGGCGAGACCTGCCGGTGCTTGCGGCAAGGTATCGAACGGGAAGTCGGTCCAGGTATCGCCGTTGATGACGATGAACGGCGCATCGCCGAGCAGCGGCAGCGCGTTGCGGATCCCGCCACCGGTCTCGAGGCGCTCCGCTGTCTCGGGGGAATAACGGATAAGCGCGCCATGACGCGCGCCGTTGCCGAGGCGCGCCTCGATCTGTTCGCCAAGCCAGGAATGATTGATGACGATGTCGGTGATGCCGGCGCCTGCCAGCGCCGCGATATGATGTTCGATCAGGCAGCGCCCGCCCGCTTCGAGCAACGGCTTTGGCGTCGAGTCGGTCAGGGGCCTCATACGCTCGCCACGGCCGGCGGCCAGGATCATCGCCTTCATCGCGAATGCGCCGTCACAGCGCGTCTTCGGGCTTCGGCTCGCGCGAGAACAGGGAACTGACCGCCGCGAGCGGCGGCTTGCCGTGATAGATGACCTGATGGACCTCATTCGAGATCGGCATGTCGATGCCGAGTCGATGCGCAATGGCAACGACCTCGAGCACGGATTTTTCGCCCTCGACGACCTGGTCGATCGACCGGTGGGCCTGTGCCATCGTCATGCCTTCGCCGATCGCGAGCCCGAAGCGGCGATTGCGTGACTGGTCGTCGGTACAGGTCAGCACGAGGTCGCCGAGTCCGGCGAGCCCCATGAAGGTCTCGCGCCGGCCGCCGAGCGCAACGCCGAGACGGGTGATCTCTGCGAGGCCGCGTGTCACCAGCGCGGCTCGGGTGTTCGCGCCGAAACCGAGTCCGTCAGCGATGCCGGCCGCGATCGCGAGCACATTCTTGACCGCACCACCGATCTCGACGCCGATGATGTCGTCGGAGGTGTAGACGCGGAAGCGCTCGTTCGAGAGTCGCCGACCGAGCGCTTCTGCGAATCCGGAATCTGCGGTCGCGATCGTGATCGCGGTCGGCAATCCCTTCGCGACCTCGGTCGCGAAGGTCGGCCCCGAGATCACCGCGACAGCGGTATTCGCCGGCAGTTCCTCTTCGACGACTGCATGCAGCAGTTTGCCGGTGCCGGGATCGAAGCCCTTGGTCCCCCACGCGAGTCGCAACGGCGACATGCCGAGCGCGGCGATCGTACGCAGTGTCGAGCGGAAGGCGACGCTCGGTACGGTGATCAGGAGATCCCGCGTACGCCCGAGCGCCCGCTCCAGGTCAGGCTCGACCTCGAGCAGCGGCGGGAAGTTGATGCCGGGAAGAAATGTCGTATTGCAACGGGCGGCCGACCATTCCTGCAGCAGATCGGTCTCCCGACCCCATAACAGCGTCGGTACGCCATTGCCGGACAGCAGGATCGCGAGCGCGGTGCCCCAGGAGCCGGCGCCGACGACGAGAACAGGACTGTCATCACTGCTGTCGTTCATGCTGAACCGTCAGAAGTCCCCGCTTCCGCGCCAGGCTCAGTTCGTGGTCTGAACCTGTTGCGGCTGCCCCTGCAGATTTTTCATGTGCTGCGCGTACAGCACCTCGAAATTGACCGGCGCCAGATGCAGCGGGGGAAATCCGCCTTTGACGATGAGGCTTGCGACCGCCTCGCGGAGATACGGAAAAAGGAGATTGGGACAGAAGATGCCGAGCAGTTCGCGCAACTCGCTGCCTTCGAAGCCGGTAGTCTGGAATTCGCCGGCCTGCTGGATCTCGACCAGGTAGGCGGTCTTGTCGCCGAGCTTCGCGGTGACCGTGATACCAAGGGCGACTTCGTGGACCTGGTCCGCAACCTTGGCGACCTGGCTCGACAGGTTGATGCTGACCTCCGGCGTCCACTTGTCCTCGCTGAAGATCTGCGGTGTATTCGGGCTCTCAAAGGAGATGTCCCGGGTATAGATCCTTCGGATGCCAAATGCCTTGTTCCCCGCCGCCTGAGTCTCGGCCGCGCCCTGTTCCGGTGCGTTGTCCGCCATTGCCGCAAAATCCTCGCAGTTTTCTGTCGTTATATGAACGGCGCAATGGTGCGGCCGTCCAGGGTGTTACGATAGCATATGTCTCAGCAGCGGTTCAGCGGAAAGCCGGCGCTTTCCCAGGCCATCAGCCCGCCCGAGAGCTTGTAGACCGTATGGAAGCCGTTGCCGCGCAATATGGCCCCGGCGCGGGCTGATTTGCGCCCGTCCGCGCAACACACGATGATCGCGCGGTCGCGATAATCATCGAGGTCCCGGATCCGGTCCTCCAGCGACGCGAACGGCATATTGACCGCATTGACGATATGTCCTTTGTCGAAGACCTCGTTGTCGCGCGTGTCGATTACCAGGGCGTCGTCGTGATTGATCAGTTGCACCGCCTCCGCGGGTTTGACCTCCCGGAAACCGAGCAGGCGGGACTTGGCAAGATTCACGAACAATAGCGCAAGGATTACAATCAGCGCCAGGAACAGATACCACTGGTCGGCGATAAAACTTCCGAGTGTTTGCATGATCGAATCTGGTTTGAAGCCCCGGTTCGGAAACGGCCCCGGGGCGCCTGCCGTGGGGGCATAAGCTTATTCGATATCCCAATGCAGCGCCACCGCGCAACCCGTATCGCGGGATGTACTTTTAATTAAACCTGATCTAAATTGAATCCATGACGACATCCATTAATAACAGGCCGCGGCCGCTGGCCCTGCTCATCCTTGACGGCTGGGGCTACAGCGAGTCGGCTGACGGCAACGCGATCCTTGCCGCGCCAACTCCGAACTGGGACCACTTCTGGAAGGATTATCCCCATATGCTGATCCAGGGCTCGGGGCAGTATGTCGGCCTGCCGGCGGACCAGATGGGTAACTCGGAGGTCGGACACCTTAATATGGGCGCGGGCCGGGTCGTCTACCAGGAGATCTCCCGCATCGACCGGGCGATCGAGGGCGGTGAATTTCAGAAAAATCAGGTTCTTGACGACGCGCTCGGCATCGCCGCGCGGAACGGGAAGGCGGTCCATGTCCTCGGCCTGCTGTCCGATGGCGGTGTGCACAGCCGCCAGGCGCATATCCACGAGATGCTGAAACTTGCGGTACGGCGGGTTGGCGGCGACCGGGTGTTTCTGCACGCCTTTCTCGACGGCCGCGACACGCCGCCGAAGAGCGCCGCCGCGAATCTCGGAGCGACTGAAGCGCTGTTTGGCGAGATCGGCGGCGGGCGCATCGCGTCGATCGTCGGGCGATATTATGCGATGGACCGGGATCAGCGCTGGGAGCGCGTCCGTCAGGCCTTCGATCTGGTCTGCGACGGGCGCGGAGAATTCCGGGCGGACTCGGCGCTCGCCGGACTCGAGGCCGCCTATGCGCGTGACGAAGGCGACGAGTTCGTCAAGGCGACCGCGATCGCGCCGCCCGGCCGCCCGCCGCTGCGCGTCGAGGACGGCGATGTCGTCATATTCATGAATTTTCGCGCCGACCGCGCGCGCCAGTTGACGCGGGCCTTCTGCGAGGACGGCTTCGACGGCTTCAAACGCAGGCGCGTGCCGAAGCTCGGCAGATTCGTCAGCCTGACCGATTACAGCCGGCATTTTGATATCCCGGTCGTGTTCCCGCAGGGGCGCATCGATAACGTGCTCGGCGAATATCTCGCAGCGCTCGGCCTGACCCAGTTGCGCATCGCCGAAACCGAGAAATACGCGCATGTGACGTTCTTTTTCGATGGCGGCATCGATCGTGAATTCGACGGTGAAGAGCGCATCCTGGTGTCCTCGCCGAAGGTCGCGACCTATGACCTGCAGCCGGAGATGAGCGCGCCCGAGGTCACCGATAAACTCATCGCTGCGATCGAGAGCGGCCGCTTCGACATCATCGTCTGCAATTTCGCAAATCCCGACATGGTCGGGCATACCGGGAATTTCGCCGCCGCAGTCAAGGCGATCGCGACGATCGACCAGTGTCTCGGCCGCATCTGGACGGCCCTGCGCAAGGCCGGTGGAGAGATGCTGATTACCGCGGACCACGGTAATGCGGAGCGCATGCGTAACGACGACAGCGGCCAGCCGCATACCGCGCATACGACAAACCCGGTACCGTTCATCCATGTCGGGCAGCGGCCGGCTCGGATCGCCCGCGACCATGGCGCACTGTCTGACATCGCGCCGACGATGCTGTACCTGATCGGTGCGCCGATTCCCGCGGAAATGGATGGCAAGCCTCTGGTCGCGTTGACCGGAAGCTGATGCGACACGCCATCCGGCTGGCATTGGCGCTGTGTATGCTGATCCCG
>CAYTGL010000004.1:0-29015 GCA_964437335.1 uncultured Chromatiales bacterium | reverse complement strand
GAAGCTGATGCGACACGCCATCCGGCTGGCATTGGCGCTGTGTATGCTGATCCCGGCGCTGCCGGCTGCGGCGGCCGCCCCGAACGCAGCCGGTCCCGCCGCCGAGAGCCGCGAGACCCGCGCGAGGCTCGATGAGGTCCGCAAGAAGATCGAGGAACTGCGCGCTGCGCTCGTCGGTGCGCGCGACCGACAGACCAAACTCCGCGAACAGTTGCGCAGCAGCGAAATCTCGATCGGCGAGGCGAATCGGGCGCTGCGCGACCTCGAGCGCCAGCAGCGCGCCAAGAACGATGAGCTGCGTCTGCTGCGCCAGCGCCAGGGCGACGCGCGCAAGGCGCTCGCGCATCACCAGGTGATGCTGTCGGAACAGATCATCGCCAGTTACGCGATGGGGCACCAGGGGCACCTGAAACTTATCCTGAGCCAGCAGGATCCGGCGACGCTCGGCCGCATGCTCGCGTATTACAACTATTTCCATCGTGCCCGCGCCGAACGGATCGCCGAGGTTGGCAACGGTCTGCGCGAGATCGAGGCGCTGGAGCGGGACATCTCGCGTAAAAGCGCGTCCCTGGAACGGCTGTATACCGAACAGTCGCGGCAGATTGTGACGCTCGAGTCCTCCCGTGTTGCGCGCGGCGAGGTGCTCGCCAAGCTCAATGCAGAGATCCAGACCCGGGAACAGGCACTGGAAGCCCTGCTTCAGGACGAGCGCAGTCTTTCACAACTGGTCGAAAAGTTGCGTGAGGCGCTGGCCGCCGAGTCGGCTGAACCGACCGGTCTTGCCCCGTTCGCAGCGCTGAAGGGCAAGCTGCCCTGGCCGGTTGAGGGGAGTGTCGTTGCCCGCTTCGGAACTCACCGACGAGCCGAGAGTCTACCTTGGCGCGGGGTGGTGATCGCCGCCGGAGAGGGCAGCGAAGTCAAGGCAATCTACGGCGGACGAATCGTGTTCGCTGACTGGATGCGGGGATTCGGGCTGCTGATCATCATTGACCACGGCAAGGGCTATATGAGCCTCTACGGGTATAATCAGAGCCTGTACAAGAAAGTAGGCGACAGGGTCGGGCAAGGAGAGGTTATTGCGACGGTTGGCGACAGCGGCGGCCGCGACAGCCCCGGGCTCTATTTCGAGATCCGCCACGAAGGGAAGCCGGACAACCCGATGCTGTGGTGCCGGGCCGATGTGCGCTAAGCCTCGGATTTCCCACGGACCCGGATTTTGGGCCTTGATTTCTGGTAAAGTAGCCGAACTATTGATAAGGAGTCCATACATGGCCGACACAGGTCATGGAGGTAGTTAAATGAAGATCACAATGAGAAACCTGCTGATTCTGACCCTGGGCCTCGGCCTGGGCATCTCCCTGACCCTGGGTCAGGGCGTGTTCGCGAACCGCGACCAGGGCGCTGTCGCCCCGCTGCCTCTCAAGGAGCTGCGCACGTTCACTGACGTGTTCGCGAACATCAAGGGGAATTATGTCGAGGACGTCGACGACCGGACCCTGATCGACAACGCAGTTCGCGGCATGCTGGCCGGGCTTGATCCGCATTCGGCGTATCTCGACGCAGAAGCCTACACGGATCTTCAGGTCGGCACGACCGGCGAATTCGGCGGTCTCGGTATCGAGGTCGGGATGGAGGACGGTTTCGTCAGAGTGATCGCTCCGATCGACGATACCCCGGCGCAGCGCGCCGGCGTCATGGCGGGCGACATGATCGTCCGTCTCAATGATACCCCGGTCAAGGGCCTGACGCTGAAGGAAGCCGTCGACATCATGCGCGGCAAGCCAGGCTCCGACATCACGCTGACCATCGTCCGCGAAGGCAGCGACGGACCGATCAAGGCGACGATCACGCGCGCGGTCATCAAGGTCAAGAGCGTAAAGAGCCGCATGCTCGAGGACGGTTTCGGCTATCTCCGCATCACCCAGTTCCAGTCAGGCACCGGTAATAACCTGATCGAGGCGGTCGAGGCACTCAAGAAGGAGAACGGCGGCAAGCTCAAGGGCGTCGTGCTCGATTTGCGTAACAACCCCGGCGGTGTACTGAACGCCGCGGTCGACGTGTCCGATGCCTTCCTGAAGAAGGGCCTGATCGTCTATACGGAAGGCCGTACCGAGAATTCGAGGATCGAGTTCAAGGCGACACCCAGGGACGTCCTCGATGATGCGCTAATGGTCGTGCTGGTCAACGTTGGCTCGGCCTCGGCGAGCGAGATCGTCGCCGGCGCACTGCAGGATCACAAGCGCGCGATCGTCATGGGTAGCCGGACCTTCGGCAAGGGCTCGGTGCAGACGATCCTGCCGATGAGCGACGGCAGTGCATTGAAGCTGACCACCGCGCGTTACTACACGCCGACAGGCCGCTCGATCCAGGCCGACGGCATCGTGCCGGATATTCGCCTCGAGAACTATCGCGTCGCCTCGGTCGAGGATGGCGGGATCGCGGCGGTCAAGGAATCCGATCTGACCCGGCACCTCGAGAACGGCAAGAGCGAGAAGCAGGAAGTGTCGACGGACAAGGAAAAGCCGAATCTCGCCCTCGAGGACTACCAGATGTACGAGGCATTGAATCTGCTCAAAGGCTTGTATATCCTTCAGCAACGTTCGTAGATCGCCGGGGACAGACCTTCTTCGGGGTCTGTCCCTCGCGGCTTGGCTGAAGGAAGATACTTGAGGCGCACAAGCCTGACACGTTTTAATTTCCCCCGGGCCTTCGCCGCCCGCAGCCTGGCCTCCCTGGTCATTCTGTTTGGTCTCTGGATCGCTGCCGCGCACGCCCAGCCGGGCAGCACCGCAGCGGGCGCAGTCGCGCCCGCGATCAGCATCATCATCGACGATCTCGGACATCGTCTCGACCAGGATCTGCGCGCGATCAGCCTCGATGGCGCAGTGACGTGCGCCTTCCTCCCGCGTTCGCCCCATGCCCGCCGCCTCGCCACGCTCGCGCATATGCGCGGCAAGGAGATCATGCTGCATCTGCCGATGCAGGCCATCGGCGCCCAGCCGCTCGACGACGGCGGCCTGCGTGTCACGATGTCCCGCCGTCAGTTCGCCGACCTCGTTCATGAGGCACTGCAGGCCGTGCCGCATGTACGCGGCGTCAACAACCATATGGGCAGCCTGCTGACCCAGTATCCGACGCGCATGCAGTGGCTGGTGGAAGAACTGAAACAGCACACAGGGCGCCTGTACTTCGTCGACAGCTTTACGACCTTCCAGAGCGTCGCGCATACGGTCGCCGCCGATAACAATCTGCCGAGCATCAAGCGCGACATCTTCCTCGATTCCCGTCGTGATCCCGCCTTCATCGCAGATCAGTTCGAATCGTTGATCCGGCGCGCCCGCGAGAACGGCACTGCGATTGCGATCGGCCATCCCCACCCTGAAACCATGGCGTTCCTCGAGGCGAACCTCGACCGGCTGAAGGCGCTGGGTATCGAATTGCTCCCGGTCTCGGAACTGATCGTACGCCGCCAGGCGCTCAAGGATCCGCGCGGCGGCGTCGTGCTTGCGGCCGACCGCTGGGGCACGGAAAACAGGCCCAAGGCGACAGGCGCCGAAAAGCTTGCCAATTGATCCCGGCGTAGCGCGCTGATGCGCGCTGCGGGTTCAAAACGCGGGATGCCGCAACCACGGACAAGGAGCCATGCCATGCCCAGGGTGCTGGTCCCTCTCGCCGAAGGATGTGAAGAACTCGAGGCGGTCACAGTCATCGATCTGTTGCGCCGGGCGGGTTTCGATGTTGTCACCGCCGGTCTCGACGAGCAGCCGGTTCGCGCGAGTCGCGGCACGCGGTTGATCCCTGACGTCGCGCTCGCGCGCGCGCTGGAACAGGACTACGACATGATCGTACTGCCGGGCGGCCTGCCGGGCGCCGATCACCTCAACGCCGACCCGCGCATACACGAGCTGCTGAAGCGGATTGCCGGACAGGGCGGTTACACCGCGGCGATCTGCGCCGCGCCGAAGGTGCTCGCTGACGCCGGCCTGCTCGCCGGGCGGCGCGCAACGTCGTTTCCCGGTGTGCTTGAAGCGATGGATCTCGATGATACGACACTGGTCGACGATGCGGTCGTCGTCGACGGCAAGGTCATCACCTCGCGTGGCCCCGGCACCGCGATGGACTTCGCGCTCGAGCTGATCGAACGGCTCAGCGGCCGCGCGATCCGCGACAAGGTGGAAGCCGGCCTGCAGCGCTGAGGATCTTTCTCAGCGTATCAGCCAGGCGCGGATCAGCAGCGCGAGGCCAAGGCCGCCGCCGCCCCAGGCCAGCAGCGGCGCGCCGGCGAACAGGGGGCCGCCGATACCGGCAGCGGCAAGTATCGCGCCGCTGACCAGCAGCGCCGAGCCGGCGCCGCCGAGAAACAGGCGGCGGTGATTGCGTTGTATCGTCTCCTGAAGTGCATCGATCTGTTCCGCGCGCCACTGCACGCGAATCCTGTCATCGCGAATCCGTTCCAGCATCTCGAACACGAGGTCGGGAACTTCCGGCAATTGCGCGATCCACTGCGGCCCGCGGTCGCGGACCTTGTTCAGGAACGCCCGCCCGCCGATGTGCTCGCTCATCCAGCGTTCGAGGAATGGTTTTGCGGTCTGCCACAGATCGAGCTCCGGGTACAGCTGGCGGCCGAGGCCCTCGACATTGAGCAGCGTCTTCTGCAACAGGACCAACTGCGGTTGCACCTGGGTGTTGAAGCGCCGCGCGGTCTGGAACAGATGCAACAGCAGGCGGCCGAACGAGATGTCCTTGAGCGGGCGCTCGAAGATCGGCTCGCAGACGCTTCTGATCGCGGATTCGAATTGGTCGATCCGCGTGTCTTTCGGCACCCAGCCTGATTGCACGTGCAATTCCGCAACCTTGCGATAATCGCGATTGAAGAACGCGAGCAGGTTGCCGGCGAGATAATGCTGGTCTTCGGTGGTCAGCGTGCCGACGATGCCGAAGTCGACGGCAATATAGCGGCCTTCCGGAGACACAAAGATGTTGCCGGGGTGCATGTCGGCATGAAAGAAGTTGTGCGTGAACACCTGGGTGAAAAAGATCTCGACGCCGCGCTCGGACAGGTGCTTGAGGTCGATGCCCTGCCGCCTCAGGCCCTCGATATCGCTGATCGGGATCCCCCGTATCCGTTCCATGACCATGACATTGCGGCGAGTCTGCGGCCAGAACACCTCGGGCACGTACAGCATTGGCGAGTTCTGGAAGTTGCGCCGCAATTGCGACGCGTTCGCGGCCTCGCGCATCAGGTCGAGCTCATCCATGATGGTTCTTTCGTAATCTTCGACGACTTCGCGCGGGCGCAGGCGGGGGCCTTCCGACCAGTAACGCTCGGCGAGATCGGCGATGACCTTGAGCAGCGCGATGTCGCGTTGAATTGCCTTCGCAATGCCGGGGCGAACGACCTTGACGATAACCTCGCGACCGTCGAGCAGGGTCGCGGTATGGACCTGAGCGATCGATGCCGAGGCCAGCGGCGCCTCATCAAACGAGCCGAAGACTTCGTTCAGTGGCTGGTCATAGGCCTCCTCGATGATGCGGCGGGCGACCGCGCCCGGAAATGGCGGGACATCATCCTGCAGCTTCGCAAATTCGATCGCGAGATCGTCGGGCAGCAGGTCGCGGCGAGTCGACAGGATCTGCCCGAATTTGACGAAGATCGGTCCGAGTTCCTCCAGCGCCTGGCGGATGCGTACACCACGCGGTTCCCGGGGCTGGCGGAACCAGTTCCACGGCAGCAGATAGAGTACGAACCGCACCGGCCGAAATAAATGCGTCGCAAGAATGATCTCATCAAGACCATGCCTGACCAGTACGAAGTTGATGTGCATCAGGCGCAGGACCTGGGCGGGATGGATCACCGGTCAGTTCTCCCGCGTCGTCAGGACTTTGATCCGTTGCCGGAGCCTGTTACACCGCGCTTCAGTAGCTGCGCAATTCGGACAACGCGCTGCTCGAGGCGGTCGGTATCGGCGCGCAGAGTATCGACGGATGCGAGGAACTGCTCGACCTCCGGACGGGGCGGCAGCAACCGGCTTTCCTCGTGTAGCCAATCGCCCAGATTCCGCTCGAGGCTATCGAGGTTTTCCGAGGACCAGCGGCCAAGCCCCCGCGCGACATTGCCGGCCTGGTGTGCGGCGACGTCACCGACCAGGTGCGAGAACTGTTCCTCCCAATCGATATCGAGGCCGTCGAGCAGGGCCTTCAGCAATCTGCCGGTTTCGGTGTCGCCACTGATTTCGGCGACACCGGCGAACATCTCCTTGCGCGGGTCGCGGCTCAGCGAGTTGCGCAGCAGGCCGAGCGGCGTGCCGGAGATCGTCGTGTCCGGCGCGCGCGTGGTTGCGGTAAGCAGGCGTATCCCGTCAACGCCAGGCGCGAGGTAGAAGCGAAGATCGAGTCCCCGGACATGCAGCTCGATCAGCTTTCCGGCGAGCGGCGCGAGCCGTCGGTCGGCATCGGGATCCATGCGCAGTACGTGATTGACCGTGCGTTCAAGGCCGCCCAGTGCCGATTGCTTCAAGGTCTTGTCGATGCTCACGGGCAAGTCTCCGGGACGACGCTTCAGGTTTTATACCCGTAATGCAGCGCGACGATGCCGGCGGACAGGTTGAGGTAATCGCAGCGCTCGAAGCCGGCCTGTTCCATCATTGCGCGCAGCGTATCCTGATCCGGATGCATGCGAATCGACTCGGCGAGATAGCGATAGCTCTTTTCGTCATTGACGACGAGCCTGCCCATCAGCGGCAGCAGCCTGAACGAGAAGGCTTCGTAGAACTTTTCGACCGGAGCGAGCGTCGGCCGCGAGAACTCCAGTACCAGCAGCTTGCCGCCGGGTTTGAGAACGCGGAAGATCGATGCGAGCGCGCTGTCCTTGTGGGTGACATTGCGCAGGCCGAACGCGATAGTGATGCAGGAGAAGCTGTTGTCGGCGAACGGCAGGCGTTCCGCATCGGCCAGCACGTGAATGACATTGCCGGCGATGCCGCGATCGAGTGCGCGGTCGCGGCCGAGGCCGAGCATCGATTCATTGATATCGGACGAGACGACGAGGCCCGAGCCGCCGACACGGCGCGAGAATCGTTCGGTCAGATCACCGGTGCCCGCCGCCAGATCGAGCACCCGGTCGCCGGGACGCACCGCCGCGAACTCGGTCGCGATGCGTTTCCAGATCCGGTGGACGCCGAACGACATCAGGTCGTTCATCAGGTCATAGCGGTGCGCGACCGAATCAAAAACGCCCTTGATGCGCTGCGCCTTCTCATCGACGGCGACTTCTTCGAAGCCGAAGTGCGTCGAGCCGGGTTTCGGAGGCGGCATGGTCATCGGCGGGTGGCGGCTCCGGTGGTTTCGGCGACGGGTTTGCGCTCGTGGCCGGCCTGCTGCAGACGTTCGAGATAGTGCGCCCAGAGTTCATGCTGTTGCGCGCCGAGCTTGTACAGCAGTTCCCATGAATACAATCCGGTGTCATGGCCGTCGTCGAACACCAGTTTGACCGCATAACTGCCGACCGGCTCGATCGCGCGGATGTTGACGCCTTCCTTGCCGAGCTGCAGCACTTCCTGGCCGGGCCCGTGGCCGCGGACCTCGGCCGACGGCGAATAGACGCGCAGCAATTCGCACGGCAGCCGAAAGCTCGCGCCGTCGTTGAAGGCGATCTCGAGCACCCGGGATTTCTGGTGCAGGCGGATGTCGGTCGGTCTCGGCTTGTCGCTCATCGCAGGATTACAGGATATAGCGCGTCAGGTCTTCGTTCTCGACCAGCTTGCCAAGGTGCCGGTTCACATACTCGGCGTCGATGACGACCTGTTGTCCCGGATGGTCGCAGGCCTCGAACGACAGGGTCTCCATGACGCGTTCGATGACCGTATGCAGGCGCCGCGCGCCGATGTTCTCGGAGCGCTCATTGACCTGCCAGGCGATCTCGGCGAGGCGCGCGATTCCGTCCTCTGTAAAGCTGACCCCGACGTTCTCGGTTGCCATCAGCGCCTTGTACTGCTCGGTCAGGGACGCATCGGGTTCGGTCAGGATGCGGACGAAATCCCCGACGGTCAGCGCATTCAACTCGACGCGGATCGGCAGGCGTCCCTGCAGTTCCGGGATCAGGTCCGACGGCTTGCTCAGATGAAATGCGCCCGATGCGATGAACAGGACGTGGTCGCTCTTGACCATGCCGAACTTGGTGGTGACGGTACAGCCTTCGACCAGCGGCAGCAGGTCACGCTGCACACCTTCGCGCGAGACGTCCGGTCCGCCATGGCTGTCGGAACGCCGTGTGATCTTGTCGATCTCGTCGAGGAACACGATGCCGTTCTGCTCGACATTCTCGATCGCGCGGGTCTTGATGTCCTCCTCGTTGATCAGTTTGCCGGCTTCCTCGTCGACGAGCAGCTTGAAGGCCTGCTTGATCGGCAGCTTGCGCTTGCGGGTACGCTGGCCGGCGAGGTTCTGGAACATACTCTGCAACTGGCCGCTCATTTCTTCCATGCCGGGCGGGGCCATGATCTCGACGCCGATCGGGTTCAGGCTCAGGTCGATCTCGATTTCCTTGTCATCGAGTTCATGCTCGCGCAGTTTCTTGCGGAACTTCTGTCGGGTTGCACCTTCATCGGGACCCGGCTCGCGACCGCGCGCGGGCGGCAGCAGGATATCGAGGATGCGATCCTCGGCGAGGTCCTCGGCCTGGCGGTGGACCTTCTTGAGCTCCTGTTCCCGTGTCATCTTCAGCGAGATGTCGGCGAGGTCGCGAATGATCGATTCAACGTCGCGGCCGACATAGCCGACCTCGGTGAACTTGCTGGCCTCGATCTTGAGGAACGGCGCGTTGACGAGCTTCGCGACACGGCGCGCGATCTCGGTTTTGCCGACGCCGGTCGGGCCGATCATCAGGATGTTTTTCGGCGTGATCTCGTTGCGCAGTTCGGGCGGCGTCTGCTGGCGTCGCCAGCGGTTGCGCAGCGCGATCGCGACAGCGCGTTTGGCCGCTGCCTGCCCGACGATGTGCTTGTCGAGCTCCTGGACGATTTCTCTCGGAGTCATTTCGGACATCGATGTCACGTCCTATGCGCCTTCCGTGAGCTCTTCAATGACCAGGTTGCTGTTGGTGTAGACGCAGATTTCGGCGGCGATGCCGAGCGCCTTTTCGACGATCTCGCGAGCCTCGAGGCTGGTGTTGTCCATCAGCGCGCGGGCGGCGGCCTGGGCATAGGGCCCGCCGGAGCCGATCGCCATCAGGTCATGTTCGGGTTCGATGACATCACCGTTGCCGGAGATGATCAGGGAATCCCTGCTGTCTGCGACGAGCAGCAGCGCCTCGAGGCGGCGCAGCATGCGATCGGTGCGCCAGTCCTTGGCGAGTTCGACGGCCGAGCGGACGAGGTTGCCGGAGTGCTTTTCGAGCTTGCCTTCGAAACGCTCGAACAGCGTGAACGCGTCGGCGGTGCCGCCGGCGAAGCCGGCCAGTACGCGGCCGTCGTACAGGCGGCGGACCTTGCGGGCGTTGCCCTTCATGACGGTGTTGCCCATCGATACCTGGCCGTCGCCGCCGATGACGACGCGGCCGTTGCGGCGGACCGAGAGGATCGTGGTGCCCCTGAACTGCTCCAAAATCAGGCTCCTTGCCGGGGAAATGGACCTGCCATTGTACACCAACTGCCAGGTGGTGTACCTCGGGAGGGCGGGTATCCGCTACGGGACCGTCCGCCGCAGGGATGCGGCGGCCGAGCCTACAGGGATGTATTCACGGCGTGTCCCGTAACGGATACCCGCCCTCCCGAGGTACCGCCGGATTTGATTACGGGTGCTTCTTTCTCCTGGCGCGAGGGTGCGAGGCGTCGTAGACCTTGGCGAGGTGCTGGAAGTCGAGGTGGGTGTAGACCTGGGTCGTCGAGATGTCGGCGTGGCCGAGGAGTTCCTGGACGGCGCGGAGGTCTCCACTCGATTCGAGCAAATGGCTGGCGAAGGAGTGGCGCAACATGTGGGGGTGGACGCGGATATCGATGCCGCGCAGGCGGGCCCGGAGATCGATGCGTTGTTGCACGCTGCGCGCGCTGAGACGACGGCCGTGACGGCCGGTGAACAGCGCGGTCTCGGTCGGGGAGCGTATCGAGCGGCCTTGGTCAAGCCAGTCGCGGATTGCGGCGCGGGCATGGCGACCGACCGGGACGCGGCGGGTCTTGCTGCCCTTGCCGGTGACGGTGACGATACCGTCGATGAGATCGACATCGGGGACGTCGAGGGCGACCAGTTCAGCGAGGCGTAGTCCTGATGAATAGATCAGCTCCATAATCGCGTGGTCACGCACGGCAAGCAGGTCATCGGCATGCTTGTGCAGCAGTTGCGCGGTTTGGTCGACATCGAGCGCCGCTGGCAGGGCGCGTTGGGATTTCGGCGGGCGGACGCCATGAGTCGGGTTGTGGGAGAGCGCGCCAGTCGAAACCAGGTAGTCGAAGAACGCTCGCAGCGCGGACAGGCGGCGCTGCAAGCTGCGGCCGCCAAGGCCGCGGCGGTGCTGGGCAGCAACATAGGCGCGGATCAGGTGGACATTGAGGGCGCGCCAGTCGTCGATACCTTCGCTGGAGCACCAGGCAGTGAGGCTTTCGAGGTCGCGGCGATAGGCGGTGCAGGTATGCGGCGACAGGCGGCGCTCGACCCGGCGATGGCTGAGGAAGCGTCCGATCGCGGCCGCGAAATCCATCAGCCGGAAAGCGGCGCCAGGCAGGGTCCGAGCCGGCGGCCGATCAGTTCGCCGAGGTGCTTGAGATAGGTCGTGCCCATCTCCGGCTTGAAGCGATCATCGCTGTCGCTGCCGATCGCGAGCAGGCCGAGCACCGCGTTCGTTGCGCTGTCCGCGGTCAAGGGCAGCAATGCCGTCGAGGCGATATCGCCAGCCCGGCTTCCGAACAGCATGGTCAGGTATTCGCGATCGAGCGTGCCGCAGACCGGCTGGCCGCCGATGAGCAGCTTGCGAAGGCCACGGCAGGCCCCATCGTCAGTGACGATCTCGACGCGCAGGAATTCGCGCGCGCGCAGTCCGACGCCGGATTCGGGGAGGTCACCAAACAGCGCCAGTGTCGCCGCGTCGGCGTGGAAGTCCTGCCTGAGGCTGTATTCGAGCGTGTCGAAGATGTCTTCGACGTTCTTGCTGTCAAGCAGGCGCAGCGTCAATTGCTGCAGGCGCGCGATCAGCTCGTCGTTGGTGCGGGCGATCTGGACCAGGCCCTGCAACTGGCGGCGATAGTTGCGGGCCTGCTCCCGCAGCAGTGCGACCTGGCGTTCGATCAGCGAGACCGCGGCGCCGGAGTCATGCGGCAACGTGATCTTCGTCAGCAGCTCATCGCGCTCCTGGAAGAATTCCGGGTGCTTGCTGAGATAGTCTTCGATCGCGTCTTCGCTGGGCGCGCGGGTGTCGGCCGGGCCGGTTTTGTTCGGTGGCGTCATAGTTCCAGGGTTCCTTCGAATACGTTGACGGCGGGCCCGGTCATCAGTATCGGCTTTCCCTCTGCTCCGGACCATTGTATCAGCAGGCGTCCGCCGGGCAGCTCGACGAGTACCCGTTCATCAAGCAGGCCACGCTGGCGCCCGACCGCGACCGCGGCGCAGGCGCCGCTGCCGCAGGCAAGCGTCTCGCCACTGCCGCGCTCGAAGACGCGGAGCCGGACGTTGTTGCGATCGATGATCTCGAGAAAGCCGGCATTCGCACGCTGCGGGAAACGGGCATGGCGTTCTATCTGCGGGCCGACGCGGGCGACCGGCGCCGTCAGTACGTCCTCGACCAGCAGGACCGCATGCGGATTGCCGACCGACACGACGCCGATCTCGACCGATTCGCCGTCGAGGTCGAGCCGGTAGGTCGATTCGGGGCCGTCGGCGATGAATGGCACGACGCCTGGATCGAATCGTGGCGTGCCCATTTCGACGGTCACGAGCCCGCCGTCCTCGACCCGCGTGCGCAGCAGGCCCGCACGGGTCTCGAGCACGAGCGCATCCTTGTCGGTCAGGCCCTTGTCACGGACAAAGTGCACGAAACAGCGCGCGCCGTTGCCACAGGTCTCCGCTTCGCTGCCGTCCGCGTTGTAGATCCGGTAGAAAAAATCGGCGGCCGCGTTCTGCGCCGGTTCGACGACCAGCAACTGGTCGCAGCCGATGCCGAAATGACGATCGGAGATCAGGCGAATCTGATCGGGCGTCAGCGCGAGGGATTGATGGATGCCGTCGATCACGACGAAGTCGTTGCCGAGTCCGTGCATCTTGCTGAATGAGAAGTGCATGCCTGGTTCCGGTCAGCGGGGCGGCCGGTGCCGGCATCCCGCGATTCGGATGCAGTATAGCAAGGCCTAGCCCGTGAAGGCAGCCGGAGCCGTTCAGTTTCAGCGTTCGGGATCGAGGAGGTGGAGGATCTCGTCCTTGTGTCGCATTGCGTCGTGATAGCCGAGCGAGATCAGCGCCCGTGTGTAGGCCTGTTCGAACAGCAGGTAGCTGAGCAACGTCGAGCCGTGTCCGCGCACGGCGCCGACACCCTTCAGCAAATAGCGCAGCGATCTCGGCAGCAGGTAGGCGTGCTCTTCGGCGATCTCGTCGATACTTTGGCTCGGCGTGATTGTCAGCACTTCGATCGGGCGCAGCGCGATGCCGCCCTGGACCAGGCGCCGGCCCGGGATCAGGCTGATGGTCTTGTTGATGCGCTCGAGCCGTTCGAGGTCGGTGTCGAGACTGTCGAGGAAGATGCTGCTGAGGATATGCCCCGAGACCTGGGCCAGGCTCGGGTAACTCACATCGCCTTCCGGCGGCTGCTCGTAGTTGATCTTCTTGCGGATGCCGACGACGAGCAGGCGCTCGGCTCCCAGGTGCAGCGCCGGACTCAGCGGTGCGATCTGGCGAATCGAGCCGTCACCGTAGTATTCATTGCCGAGTTTGATCGACGAGAAGATCACCGGGATCGCCGATGAGGCCATCAGGTGATCGATCGTGATCTCCGCGGGGCGGCCGACCCGGCGCTCGCGACCCCAGGACTCGATCGATTCGTGGCCCTGATAGAAGGTCACCGAAAAACCGGTGCGGTAGTTCGACGTCGTGATGCCGAGCGCGTGCAGATGCCCGGCATCGATCGCCTGCTGGATCTTTTCAATGGGCAGCGAACGCTCGAGCAGCGGGTAGAGCGGCGTGCGGTCGAGCAGGGAATGAGGGTTGTACTTGCCGAGTCCGCCGACCATCATCGCGAGCATCCAGTGGGCGCCGTTTTTGGTGATGCCGAGCGCGTCGGCGCGGAACACCTGGTTGACCCGGAAGTTCTTCCACACCCGGCTGATGCGCATGACGCCGCGGCGGAAATGATCGGCATGAATCGCGAGCGCGGTCGCGTTGATCGAGCCGGCCGAGGTGCCGGTGATGATCTTGAACGGGGTCGGCGCGTCCTTCGGCAGCAGCCGCGCCAGCGCGCGCAGCACGCCGACCTGGTACGCCGCGCGCGCGCCGCCACCCGGCAGGACCAGGCCGATCTTCGGACTCGGTGTGCTCTTGAAGCGCCAGATCATCGGATTTCCCCCGGCTCCATGCCTCTATATCGGCCCGGTGGCCGGGTAATCAAAGGCTGGTCCCTGAGGGCCCTTCCACTGATAGCGGGGCAGGGAAATCCGCTTGTTCTCACCGAAAACGACCCCTTCCCGCTCCAGCAAATCCTGCTGCAGGCCCTCGAAAAACGGCTCGGAGCGCCTGCTGATCTCTCCCTTGGCGTTGATGACCCGGTGCCACGGCACATCCTGTCCGTCCGCAAGGGCGCTGAGCGCATAGCCGACCTGCCGCGCCTGGCCGGCAAGCCCCGCAAGCCGGGCGATTTGTCCGTACGTCGCGACGCGCCCCGCGGGGATCTGCCTGACGATTGCGTAGATTCGTTGGTAGGAATTGCCCATTTCGCTGCTAAATCGGGGCGCCTCGTTCTGGAAGTCAAACGAGTCTGACCCCTTTGATTATCGAGGATGCGCCAACGAGGTCCAAGTAGATTCGGTCTACTCTGACTCAGAGATACCGAGAGAATCCCAGAGTTCGTCGATGCGCTGTTTGACCACTGCATCCATCGCAATCGGCGTCCCCCACTGTCGCGTCGTCTCCGCCGGCCACTTGTTCGTCGCGTCGAAGCCGACCTTGGAGCCGAGCCCCGACACCGGTGACGCGAAGTCGAGGTAGTCGATCGGGGTGTTGTCGACAAACACCATGTCGCGGCGCGGATCCATCCGCGTCGTCAGCGCCCAGATCACGCTCTTCCAGTCGCGCACGTCGACGTCGTCGTCGGTAACGATGACGAACTTGGTATACATGAACTGCCGTAGAAACGACCACACCCCGAGCATCACGCGCTTTGCGTGACCCGGATACTGTTTGCGCATGCTGACGCAGGCGAGCCGGTACGAGCAGCCCTCCGGCGGCAGGTAGAAGTCGGTGATCTCCGGGAACTGTTTCTGCAGGATCGGCACGAACACCTCGTTCAGCGCGACGCCGAGCACCGCCGGCTCGTCGGGGGGCCGGCCGGTGTAGGTGCTGTGATAGATCGGATCGCTGCGGTGCGTGATGCGGTCGATCGTGAACACCGGGAAACGCTCGACCTCGTTGTAATAGCCGGTGTGATCGCCGAACGGCCCCTCGTCGGCGATATCGTCGGGCGCGATATGGCCTTCGAGCACGAACTCGGCGCTCGCCGGCACGGTCAGGTCGCTGCCGATGCAGTTCGCGACCTCGGTCTTGTCGCCGCGCAAAAGCGCCGCGAATGCGTATTCGGACAGCGTGTCCGGCACCGGCGTCACCGCGCCGAGGATCGTCGCCGGATCGGCGCCGAGCGCGACCGCGACCGGGAACGGCTCGCCCGGGTGCGCGAGCTGCCAGTCGCGGAAATCGAGCGCGCCGCCGCGATGCGGCAGCCAGCGCATGATGACGCGGTTGCGACCGATGACCTGCTGGCGATAGATGCCGAGGTTCTGCCGCTGCTTGTGCGGGCCGCGCGTGACGACCAGCGCCCAGGTGATCAGCGGTCCGGCGTCGCCGGGCCAGCAGGTCTGGATCGGCAGTTTCGACAGGTCGACGTCGTCGCCCTCGATGACGTGCTCCTGGCACGGCGGCCGCTTGACGACCTTTGGCACCATGTTCATGACCTGCTTCAGCAGCGGCAGCTTGTCCCACGCGTCGCGAAAACCGGTCGGCGGATCGGGCGCCTTCAGGTACGCGAGCAGTTGTCCGATCTCGCGCAGCGCGGCGGTCGATTCGGCGCCCATGCCGAACGCGACGCGCTCCGGTGTGCCGAACAGGTTTGCGAGTACCGGGATGTCATGGCCTTTCGGGTTCTCGAACAGCAGCGCCGGGCCACTCCGGCGCAGCGTGCGGTCGCAGATCTCGGTCATCTCCAGATGCGGACTGACCTCGGCCTTGACGCGCACCAGCTCCCCGCGCTGTTCGAGCATCGCGATGAAATCGCGCAGGTCCCTGTATTTCATAGGCTGTTCATTCGGGGTCAGAGTAAGAATTCGGCGACGACCGGCGTATGGTCCGACGGCCGTTCCCAGCCGCGTGGTGCCTTGTCGATCGCGGCGTCCCTGCACAGTGTACAGAGGGACGCGCTCGCGAGGATATGGTCGATGCGCAGGCCGAGGTTGCGGCGGAAGCCAGCCATGCGGTAATCCCACCAACTGTACGCGACCTCGTCCGGGTGGCGGACGCGGAAGGTGTCGCAGAAACCGAGGTCGAGCAGGCGCCGGAACGCCGCACGCTCCGGTTCGCTGAACAGCACCTTGCCTTCCCATGCCGCCGGGTCGTGCACGTCGACCGGCGCCGGCGCGATGTTGAAATCGCCGAGCACGACGAGCCGTGGATGCGCGCGCAGCTCCTGTTCGAGAAAGGTAGTGACCTTGTCGAGCCAGTCGAGCTTGTAGCGGTATTTGTCGGACTCGATGCTTTCGCCGTTCGGCACATAGAGATTGATGACCCTGAGCCCGCCGATCGTCGCGCCGATGAGGCGGCGCTGCGGGTCGTCGAGTCCGGGGATGTCGCGGATTACATCGCTTGCCTCGGCCCGGCTGACGATCGCGACGCCGTTGTAGGTCTTCTGCCCAGCGAACTGCGCGACATAGCCGATCTCTCGAAATGCATCGAGCGGAAACTGCTCGTCCTGCAGCTTGATCTCCTGGATCGCGAGTACGTCCGTTTGCGTGTCCGCGAGCCATTGCAGCACCTGCGGCAGGCGCACCCGCAGCGAATTGACGTTCCAGCTCGCGACCTTCATATAAGGGATAAGTAATTGTTTATATTTTATTTATCAGCTCGCTTGGCTGCGATATAGGGCGGCTGGATTTCATCATGATAGCACCGGATACGACGCGCGGATTCGCCGTTTTTTCTCAGACATTCACCATTCCACATACAGGACGAACCGCCCTGTTCCCGATCGCCGCCGGCCTTTCAATATGAGGTTGTATCCCGCTTGTTCATTTCTGTCAGGCTATAATAAAATATAACCTCATTATATAACCCCGATGCCATGGACGGTCATCATTCGCCATACGGTTTACCCGCAATGACGAGGCGCGGGTCATCGCCATTAATCGTATCGGATCTCGGGGAGACGCTTACAAATGAATTCGGCGCTGAAGAAGATTCAGGTTATTCAGTCACTGGACGGCAAGCCGGAGTATGTGCTGTTACCCTATGATTTGTACCTGCGACTGCGGGGCGATCTGGAACGCAAGTTGACAGCACGCGGCAGCGCCCAGGATAGCGACTATGTCCCGTTCCACGTCGAGGATTACGTCGACAACCCTGTCGCGCTCACCCGCATCAAGGCCCGTATGTCCCAATCCGAACTGGCGCGCCGGATGGGTGTCAGTCAGGCTTACATCAGCAAGGTTGAGCGTCAGGATCGGGTGACGCCGAAGTTGATGGAGCGGGTCACTGCTGCCTTAAAGGGCAAGAGTGTTTAGATTTCATCTGCTCCGACTAATTTCCAGAACTTTCCTCGTATCGCTGGCTGTTTCCGTTTCGCCTGGTGCATCTCCGAAGACACCGTTACTGTTGATGTCCACACCGGCAACAGCTATGTACCGCCCCGTGAGGATGCTCGAAAAAGAAAAGTTAGCGTTGCTGATCGCGCCGACTGACTCTAGCTGTGCCTCAGATATCTTCTGAATCGTCTCGTTGGTCTGTTGATTGATCCTCCATGGCTGTACTGACAGCGGACCAATAGATGACGGCTGCGAAGGGGGACCGTATTGCATGATCCATTGAACTCACAGCGCCGAATTTCAAAGATTCTGACCCTGGGTTAATCAGACAAGCACTCATATCCGGCACATCTGTCGTTCGCTATCTTCCGGCAGGCTGATTCACGGAGCGGGGCGTGTAAAGGCGATAGGCATTCTGCCTGCAGGTAGTGGACTTCTCACGCGGGAGAGAGGTATGATAATTTATCATACCTCGGAGAACTGCCATGGCCGCCGCAAAAATCGCCATCACCCTGGACCGGGAGACCCTCGATCGTATCGATCATCTGGTCAAGGAGCGGACCTTTCCCAATCGCAGCCGCGCCATCGAAGCAGCCGTCCTGGAAAAGCTGGAGCGGATGGAGCGGGGCCGCCTGGCGCGGGAATGCAGAAAGCTGGACCCGGCACAGGAACAGGCGCTCGCGGATGAAGGCTTAACGGACGAGCTTTCGGCATGGCCCGAATACTGAGAGGAGAAATCCGCTGGGCGGACCTGAGCCCCCCTCGGGGCCGGGAGCAGGCGGGCCTGCGGCCGGTGCTGATACTGAGTCACGATGTCTTCAATGAGCGTTCCGGTACGGTGATCGCGATGGCCCTTACCAGCCAGGCCCGGCGCGCGGGATTCCCGTTGACACTGGAGCTGGGATCCCGCGGACTGCCGAAGAAGTCCTGGCTCAAGATCAGCCAGATTCGGACCCTGTCTGTGGATCGGATCGGAAAACGGATCGGCAAGGCCTCGTTCGAGGAGATCGAGCAGGCGGTTGCCGGTCTGGATGAAATTATCGGGACCTGATACACGTCCCATCCGGCCTGATTCCCTCATAGCGCGAACACGAGGCGCAATCCATCCTCGACTTCCTGCAATTTTTCCCCGGACAGGCGGCCAACCCGTTTCGTCAGAAACGTCTTGTCGAGAGTAATAATTTGAGAGACGTTTATCACCGATTCCCGGTTCAAGCCCACACTGCGTTTGGAAAGCGATACGTTACCCGGGGCTTTCGCCAGAGACGTATTTGACGTGATCGCGGCCGCGATCACGGTGCGGATAAGGCTCCGATTGAACTCGTCGGCTTGAACGATCAGGACCGGGCGCCTGAATCCCGGTCCGGAGCCTGCGGGCTCGGGGAGAGCAGCCCACCAGATTTCCCCGCGCCTCATTACCACTTCTCCCTTTTCAACGATCGTGCCTGCAGAACCATGAGATGATGGTCGAGTTCCGAGATCGGCTCGTTTTCGGCATAGACTTCGTTGAGCCTCTCGGTGATGTCTTCACGACGGTGGCGTTCGACGAAATCAAGGACCGCCTTCGCATACAATTCGCTGCGGGAAACGCCGAGTTTCTTCGCCGCCCGTTCCGCTTCCTCGAATATCTCGTCAGGGATCGATATCGCTGTCTTCATGACAGAATGGTATAACCATGGTTATACCATGTCAACGGAGCCGATCTGCGCTGGCTTCACAGACCATGCCATCCCTTGTGCTTCCGCGAATCGGCCAGCATCCCGCGGCGTTTCCGCGTCTGCCAATGGGCAGGATATCGGGGCGTTGTCAGGAACGGCATCGGATGATGTCTGATCTCGCACCGACGTTCCAGCCCGCGACCCTTGTTCTGTATTTAACTAGTTGTTTAGTATTGGAATCCGTGTGCAGGCCATCCAGTTTCGGCCGATAACCTGAATGGACCGCACGTCGCAATCGATGCGAACCGGGTATAGTGGCGGTCGATGTTTTCGCGGTGCCGGCGATCCTGCCGACCGGCGCGCGGGAGGCGATGCATGACCTTGTTAATGGCCTTGGCCGGACTGCTGATCGTACTGTGGGCGCTCGCATACCTGCGCGTCCCGCTCGTGCTTTCGACCTCGATCCTCGCCGCGGTCCTCATCGCGCTGACGCTGTGGTCCGGCCTCGGTGCTCTGCCGCTGCTGTTGCTGTTGCTGTGGGCGCTGTTCCTGCTGATCGCGATTCCATTGAATGCCGCGCCGCTGCGCCAACGCTGGTTCAGCGCGCCGGTGCTGAACCAGTTCCGCCGCATCATGCCGGCGATGTCGCGCACCGAGCGCGAGGCGCTCGAGGCCGGTACCATCTGGTGGGAGGGCGAGCTGTTCAGCGGCCGTCCCGACTGGCGCAAACTGCTCGAACTGCCCGCGCCGCGCCTGACGCCCGAGGAACAGGCATTCATCGACGGCCCGGTCGACGAGCTGTGCCGTCTCATCGACGACTGGAAGATCACCGACGAGCTGCACGACCTGCCGCCCGAGGTCTGGCGCTTCATCAAGGAAAACGGCTTCTTCGGCATGATCATCCCGCGCGAGTATGGCGGGCTCGGTTTCTCGGCGCTCGCGCATTCGGCGGTCGTCATGAAGCTGTCGACGCGCAGCATTACCGCGGCGGTAACCGTGATGGTGCCGAACTCGCTCGGCCCGGCCGAGCTGCTGCTGCACTACGGCACGCAGGCGCAGAAGGATCACTATCTCCGACGTCTCGCGCACGGCGACGAGGTGCCGTGCTTCGCGCTGACCGGTCCCGAGGCTGGCAGCGACGCGGCCGGCATCCCCGATCGCGGCGTCGTCTGCAAGGGCGAATTCAATGGCGAGGCGATCACCGGCATCCGGCTGAACTGGGAGAAACGCTATATCACGCTCGGCCCGGTTGCGACCGTGCTCGGGCTCGCGTTCAAGCTCTACGATCCTGAACATCTGCTCGGCGAGCAGGAAGAATTCGGCATCACGCTCGCGCTGATCCCGACCGACACGCCCGGCATCGAGATCGGCGAGCGCCATGCGCCGCTGAACCAGGCGTTCCAGAACGGACCGAACCGCGGCAAGGACGTGTTCATCCCGCTCGACTGGGTCATCGGCGGCCGCGACGGGCTCGGCGAGGGCTGGCGCATGCTGATGGAGTCGCTCGCGGCCGGGCGCTCGATCTCGCTGCCGGCGCTGTCGACCGGCGCCGGCAAGCTGATGTGCCGCTACACCGGCGCCTATGCGCGCATACGCCGCCAGTTCCACCAGCCGATCGGCCGCTTCGAGGGCGTCGAGGAAGTCCTCGCGCGCATCGCCGGCAATACCTGGCTGATGGACGCGGCGCGCGTCATGACCGCGCAGGCGGTCGACCAGGGCGAGAAGCCGGCGGTCGCCTCCGCGATCGTCAAGTATCACCTGACCGAACGCATGCGCCAGACCGTCAATGACGCGATGGACATCCAGGGCGGCAGCGGCATCTGCATGGGGCCGCGCAACCTGATCGGCCGCGTCTACCAGGCGGTGCCGATCAGCATCACCGTCGAGGGTGCGAACATACTGACGCGCAGCCTCATCATCTTCGGCCAGGGCGCGATCCGCTGCCATCCGTATGTGCTGAAGGAGATGCAGGCCGCGGCGGAGCAGGACCAGGAACGGGCGCTGAAGGATTTCGACGCTGCATTGTTCGGGCATGTCGGCTTCATCGTCAGCAATGCCGCCCGCGCGTTGTGGCTCGGCCTGACCGGTGGACGGCTGATGCCGGCGCCGGGCGCGCCGGAGGCGCGTCGCTACTTCCAGCGGGCCGGGCGTATGAGCGCGGCGTTCGCGCTGGTCGCGGACGCCGCGATGCTGACGCTCGGCGGCGAACTCAAGCGCCGTGAGAAGTTATCCGGCCGACTCGCCGATATCCTGAGTCTGCTCTATCTGATCTCGGCCGCGTTGCGCCATTACGAGGACCAGGGCCGCTTGCGCGACGACCTGCCGCTGATGCAATGGGCCTGCGAGGACGCGCTGCGGACCTTGCAGGATCGCTTCGACGACCTGCTGCGCAACTTTCCGGACCGCCGCATCGCGTGGCTGCTGCGGCGCATCGTGTTTCCGTATGGCAGGACACTGAAGGCCCCGTCCGATGCGCTCGGGCGCGACGTCGCCGCGCTGATCCTGAACCCCGGCCCGGCGCGCGACCGCCTGACCGCCGGCGCCTTCCTGACCGACGACACCCGCCGCGCGATCGGCCGCATCGACACCGCGTTCGAACTTGTCGTCGCGGCCGAGGCGGTCGAACGCAAACTGCGTACCGCGGTCCGCGAGGGCCGGCTCGCTAACGGCAGCGACGAATCGCTGATCGAGCGCGGCCTCGCGCAGGGCATAGTCGACGCGGGCGATGCGGAGCGTTATCGTAACGCATTGGCCGCGCGCCGGGATGTCATCGCCGTCGATGCGTTCCCCGCGGATCACTGGCAACGCAAGCAACAAGTGCAATGAAGCAACCGGTCTATATCGTCGATGGCCTGCGCACGCCGTTTCTGAAGGCGAAGGGCGGCCCGGGACCTTTTGCCGCGGCCGATCTCGCGATCGGCGCCGGCCGCGCGCTGCTCGCGCGCCAGCCGTTCGAGGGCGCCGAGCTCGACGAGGTAATCCTCGGTTGCGCGATGCCGGGGCCGGACGAGGCCAACATCGCGCGCGTCGTCGCGCTGCGACTCGGCTGTGGCCATGGCGTGACCGCGTGGACCGTGCAGCGCAACTGCGCGTCCGGGATGCAGGCGCTCGACAATGCGTTCATCAACATCGCCGACGGGCGTTCCGAGCTCGTGCTGGCCGGCGGCGTCGAGTCGATGAGTCATGCGCCGGTGCTGCTCGGCCCGGAGATGGTGCGCTGGCTCGCTGATTGGAATGGCGCGAAAAATACGCGGGCACGGCTGCGGGTGCTGGGCACGCTGCGCCTGCCGCACCTGAAGCCGATTATCGGCCTGCTGCGCGGTCTGACCGATCCGGTCGTCGGCCTGTCGATGGGCCAGACCGCCGAGAATCTCGCCTGGCGCTTCGACATCGCGCGCGAGCGCATGGACGTCTTCGCTGCCGAGAGCCATCGCCGGGTCGCCGAGGCACATGACGCCGGCCGCTTTTCCGGTGAACTCGAATGCCAGTACGATACGCGTGGAAATTTCCACGATCACGATGATGGCCTGCGCCGCGATACCTCACTCGAACGACTCGCCAGGCTGAAGCCGGTGTTCGACCGCGACTTCGGTAACGTCACCGCCGGCAACAGCGCCCAGGTTACCGATGGCGCGGCGTTGCTGCTGCTCGCGAGCGAGCGCGCGGTCAAGCGTCACGACCTGCCGGTGCTCGCGCGCATCCGGGATTGCGAATGGGCCGGCATCGATCCGGCGCAGATGGGTCTCGGGCCCGCGCATGCGATGGCGCCGATCATGCAGCGGCACCGGCTGGCGATCAATGACGTCGACTTCTGGGAGATCAACGAGGCCTTCGCCGCGCAGGTACTCGCGGTGCTCGAGGCGTGGAAACGCGAGGATTACTGCCGAGACGAACTCGGCCTGCCGGGCGCGCTCGGCGAGATCGACCCCGCGCGCCTCAATGTCGACGGCGGCGCGATCGCGCTCGGACACCCGGTCGGCGCAAGCGGGGCGCGTATCGTCCTGCACCTCGCGCAGGTGCTCAAGCGCGAGGGCGCCCGCCTCGGCATCGCCAGCCTGTGCATCGGCGGCGGGCAGGGCGGCGCGATGCTGATCGAGAATGCCGCTGCCGCGGAAAAGCGCGAGACACCGGACCTGGAATTGCCGGAAGGGGGCGAGGATGGCGGCTGAGACCGGCGCGATCCACTGGAAGAGCGAGCGCGACGGCGATGGCATCCTGTGGCTGACGCTCGACAAGCAGGGGGCCGGCGCCAACACGCTGTCGAAGGACGTGATCGCCGAGTTCGATGCGCTGCTGTCGTCGATCGATAAAACGCCGCCGCGTGCGCTGGTGATCCGCTCCGGCAAACCGGGTGGCTTCATCGCCGGCGCCGATGTGCGTGAGTTCACGCAACTCAAGAGCCATGCCGAGGCCATCGAACTGATTCGTCACTGCCAAGGCGTCTTCGACCGTCTGGAGGCGCTCGACTGCCCGACGATCAGCCTCATTCATGGTTACTGTCTCGGCGGCGGACTCGAGCTCGCGCTCGCGACCCGCTATCGCATAGCGCTGGACGATTCACGCACCCGGCTCGGCCTGCCCGAGGTGCGTCTCGGCATCCACCCGGGATTCGGCGGCAGCCTGCGCACCCCGCGTCTCGTCGGCCCGGTTAGTGGCCTCGACATGATGCTGAGTGGTCGCAGCCTGAGCGCGCGCGCCGCGCGCAAGATCGGCCTCGTCGATCATGTCGTCCCTGAACGGCATTTGTTGCGCGCCGCGCGCGCGGTCGCACTCGCCCCGCCGGCGCCGCATCGCCCCGTATGGTGGCAGCGCCTGGCCGGACATCGTTTCATGCGCCCGCAGGTCGCGCGACTGATGAGACGCAAGCTCGCGGCGAAGGTCGACGAACGGCATTATCCCGCGCCGTATGCGCTGCTCGAACTGTGGACCAGGCATGCCGACGACCAGTACCGGATGCTGACCGAAGAGGCGAATTCGGTTGCGCGCCTGATCGTCAGCGACACCGCGCAGAACCTGATCCGGGTATTCTTCCTGCAGGAAAAACTGAAGTCGCTCGGCAAGGATGTCGACTTCCGGCCGCGACATGTCCATGTCGTCGGCGCCGGCGTCATGGGCGGCGACATCGCCGCATGGTGCGCGGTGCAGGGCCTGAATGTCAGCCTGCAGGACCAGTCACCGGAGCGGATCGCGCCGGCGATCAAACGCGCCCATGAATTGTTCACGAATCGCCTGCGCGAACCGCGACTGGTGCGCGCCGCGATGGACCGGCTGATGCCGGACACGCGCGGTCTTGGCGTCGCGCGCGCCGATGTCGTCATCGAGGCGATCTTTGAGAACATCGATGCGAAGCAGGCGCTGTACCGCACGCTCGAGCCGCGCATGAAGCCCGGCGCATTGCTCGCGACGAACACGTCGAGCATCCCGCTCGAGACGCTCGGCGCGGCGCTCGACGATCCCGGGCGGCTCGTCGGTCTGCACTTCTTCAACCCGGTCGCGAAGATGCAACTGATCGAGGTCGTCCATGGCCGGACGACGGATGCTCGCTGCATCGCGCAGGCGACCGCGTTCGCGCGCCGGATCGACCGCCTGCCGCTGCCGGTCCGGAGTCATCCCGGCTTCCTCGTCAACCGTGTGCTGATGCCGTATCTGATGGAGGCCGTCGCCGCGATGACCGACGGCATCAGTGCCGAGGTCATCGACCGTACCGCGGTCGAGTTCGGCATGCCGATGGGGCCGGTCGAACTCGCCGACACGGTCGGGCTCGATATCTGTCTGTCGGTTGCGGAACAGTTGTCGGAACAGCTCGACCTCGAGGTGCCGGAGCGCCTGCGGCGCACGGTAGACGCCGGTCATCTCGGCCGCAAGAGTGGGCGCGGATTTTACAGTTGGCACAAGGGCAAGCCGGTCAGAAGCCGCCAGGACCGGAGACTCGATGCGCCGAACGACCTGTGCGACCGACTGGTTCTCGGCATGCTGAACGAGTCCGTTGCATGCCTGCGCGAGGGTATCGTCGAGGATGCCGATGCACTCGACGCCGGCATTATCTTTGGCACCGGCTTCGCGCCGTTTCGCGGCGGGCCGATCCACTATATCCGCCAGCATGGCGTCAAATCTCTGAAAGAGACGCTGCTGGCACTCAATCGTAGCTACGGCGCGCGTTTCGATCCTGACGAAGGCTGGATGCATCTGTAAGATCCTGAATCGGGACAGAGTAAAAAGGGACAGACAATGGAGCCGGGCCCGCTGGATCTGATCGAGCCGCAGGCGATAGACAGCCTGGCGGCGTTGTTTCGCGAGCGCATCCGGCGCTCGCCCGACGCAATTGCCTATCGCTGGTTCGACGCAGGCCGCGGTGAATGGACCGCGGCATGCTGGCGGGAAATCGGCGAGCGCGTCAGCCGCTGGCAGGGCGCGTTGCGGCGCGAGGGCCTGAATCCCGGCGACCGCGTCGCGCTGATGCTGCAGAACGGCATCGACTGGGTCTGCTTCGATCTCGCGGCGCTCGGCCTCGGTCTTGTCGTCGTGCCGGTGTTTGCGAACGACCGCCCGGACAACGTCGCGTATATCATTCGGCAGACCGACGCTCGCCTGCTGCTGGTCGGCGACAGCGAGCACACGAAAGAACTCTGCGAAACTCTCATGCCGTTCGACGGCCTGCGCATCATCGTGCGCGGTGTAAACAATGAGGGCGCCGTCGGCGACCGGCGCCGCATCGCGCTGCAGGAATGGCTGCCTGCGCAGGCCGACCGTGAACTCGAAGTCGTCGACGCGCGCCCGGACGATCTCGCGACGATCGTGTTCACGTCCGGCACCGTCGGTCGCCCGAAGGGCGTCATGCTGAGCCACCGCAACATCCTGTGGAACGCCTGGGCATCGTTCCATGCGAACACGGTCTACGCGAACGACCTGTTCCTGTCATTCCTGCCGCTTTCGCACATGCTGGAACGCACCACCGGTTATTACCTGCCGATCATGGGCGGCGCGACCGTTGCGTTCGCGCGCTCGGTCGCGCAGCTTGCCGAGGATCTGCCGGTCGTGCGTCCGACCGTGCTGATTTCGGTGCCGCGCATCTATGAACGTGTTCATGCCCGGCTCACGGCACAGCTGGCCGAGCGCTCGGGTATTGCGCGTGCCTTGTTCAACAACGCCGTCGAGATCGGCTGGGCGCGCTTCGAGCATGCCCAGGGCCGTGGCGGCTGGCGACCGTCGTTCCTGCTGTGGCCGCTGCTGCAGCGGCTCGTTGCAGCCAAGGTGATCGCGCGGCTCGGCGGCAGGATACGCATCGCGGTCTGCGGCGGCGCACCGCTATCCACCGAGGTTGCGCGCGTGTTCATCGGACTCGGCCTGCCGGTCGTGCAGGGTTACGGCATGACCGAGCTCGCCCCGGTCGTCAGCGGCAACAGTATCATCGATAATGATCCGGCGAGCGTCGGGCGGCCGCTGCGCGGCGTCGAACTGAAAATCGGCAACCAGGGTGAACTGCTGGTCAGGAGTCCCGGAATGATGAGCGGCTATCTGAACGATCCGCAGGCGACTGCGAACACGATCGACGGCGACGGCTGGCTGCACACCGGCGACCAGGCCGACATACGGAATGGCAGGCTCTATATCACCGGGCGACTCAAGGATATCATCGTGTTGTCGAATGGCGAAAAGGTATCGCCCGAGGACATGGAGCTGGCGATCGCGCGCGATCCGCTGTTCGAACAGGTCATGGTCATCGGCGAGGGCAGGCCGTATCTCGCAGCATTGCTCGTGCTGAATCTCGGGCACTGGACCGAACTCGCGAAACGCCACGGACTCGATCCCGCCGATCCGAAGGCGCTGGTGAACGGCCGGGTCACCGACGAGGCATGCAAACGCATCGCGGCGATGCTCAGGGAGTTTCCGGGTTACGCCCAGGTCAGGCGCTGCGCACTGATGGTCGAACCGTGGACGATCGAGAACGGCTTGCTGACGCCGACGCTGAAACAGCGGCGTGCGAAGGTGATCGATAAACATGGCGCGGAAATCGCACTACTCTATTCAGGGCACTGAGATGAGCAAAGTACCCCCGATGGCCACACTGCCGGATCGCCCACCGACGCTCCGCGTGCTCGCGATGCCGACCGACACCAACGCCGCCGGCGACATCTTCGGTGGCTGGATCATGTCCCAGGTCGACATCGCCGGCAGCGTTGCCGCCTACCGTCGCGCGAAGGGCCGCGTCGTCACCGTCGCGGTGAACTCGTTCCAGTTCCACCAGCCGGTCTACGTCGGCGATCTGGTCAGTTGCTATGCCGAGGTTTCACGCGTCGGCCGCACTTCACTGACGGTCCATGTCGAGGTTTACGCCGAACGCAATCGCCAGGTCGAAGAGTGCATCAAGGTCACCGAAGCGACCCTGACTTACGTCGCGATCGACAAAAACCGCAAACCCCGCCCGGTTGATTGATCTCCTTACCTGCTGGACTTGATGAGCCCCAGTGTAAGCAGTGCCCAGCCCGCAATCAGCGCCAGGCCGCCGAATGGTGTGACCATTCCGAGCCTGCCGATACCGCTCAGGCTGAGCGCATAAAGGGTCCCGGAAAAGAGCACGATGCCGAGCAGCATGAACCACCCGGCCGCCCGGATCAGGCGCGATTGCGGAAACCGGTCGGCGGCGAAGGCGACTCCGATCAGACCCAACGCATGATAGAAATGGTATTGCACCGCAGTCTGGTAGACGGACAGCATCGCCGGGTCGAGTCTTGCGCGCAGTCCATGTGCGCCGAAGGCGCCGAGTATGACGGCGAGCCCGCTGGTGATGGCGGCGATTATCAGGAAAGTTTTTGCGGAGTTATTCATGTCGTTCCTCATCAGTTGCATGATCAAGGATACTGCATTTTTCCGGCAGCTTCGCGCCGTGTGTTTTTATGCCTGAAATTACAGGCAAATCGTTGTACTCTGGACCAGACTGTCATCGATCAATTTTCAGATCAGGAGCACTGTCATGATCTTCCGCCAGTTGTATGACGAAACCTCTTCGACTTACACATACCTGTTGGCCGATGAAGCCAGCCGCGAAGCCTTGTTGATCGATCCGGTGTTCGAACAGTTTCACCGTGATCTGGCGCTGCTGCGCGAACTCGATCTGACACTGAAACTGGTCGTCGATACCCATGCCCATGCCGATCATATAACCGCGGCCTGGCTGCTGAAACAGAAGACCGGTTGCACCATCGCGCTGTCCGCCGATGCCGGGGCGGTGAATGTCGACCTGCTACTGCGACATGGCCAGATATTCGGAGTCAAAGGCGTCCAGCTCGAGGCCCGCTCGACACCGGGTCATACCAATGGCTGCATGAGTTTCGTGTTGTCGGACAAGAGCACGGTGTTTACCGGGGACGCCCTGCTGATCCGCGGCTGCGGGCGCAGCGATTTCCAGCAGGGCAATGCCTCGCGTCTATACCATTCCATCACCGAACAACTGTTTACCCTGCCGGACGAATGCGCGGTCTATCCCGCTCATGATTATAACGGCCGCACCCGGTCTTCGGTCGGCGAAGAGAAAAGGTACAATGCGCGGGTCGGCGGCGGCGCCAACGAGAAGGATTTCGTTCTCTACATGAATGCGATGCAACTGCCGCATCCGAAGAAGATCGACGAAGCCGTGCCCAACAACATGCGCAGCGGCAAGCCCGAGTCAGGCAAGCTGCCCGACGAGCCCGGTTGGGCGGATCTGCGCATCAGTTTTGCCGGCGTTCCGGAAGTCGAGCCGGCCTGGGTGGCTCACAACCAGCCTTCGGTGACGATCCTGGATGTGCGGGAAGCGGACGAGATCGACAACGTCATGGAGGGCCTGGATAACGCGATTGCGATTCCGTTGTCGGAATTGCGCAAGCGTGCCGTTGAGGTGCCGACCGACAAACCGGTGGTCACGCTGTGTCGCTCCGGCAAGCGCTCCGCCCTCGCTATCGGCATCCTGAAGGAAGCCGGCCATCAGCGGGTGGCTAATATATACGGGGGTATCCTGCGGTGGAAAGGCAGTGTTGTGGCAAACCGTCTGGATGGGAATGACTAGCGATTTTCCTGACGTTGATACTATTCAATCCTCACGAGCTTCATGCGACCCGATGCCCCGGATTTTATGGTGACGGCGATTTTGCGACATTTGAAGTGCTCAGCCACGAGCTCAATGAGCTCTTCATTGGCTTTGCCATCCACCGGCGGTGCCTTCAGCTTTGCCAGCCATGTACCGTCGGCGGTCTGCGTAAGTGATGAGTCTCGCGCCCCGGGCTTCACCCGAACCTGGATTAGCATCATTGGTCAGCGGCTCAACGCTTACAACAGCTGTGGCTCCGAAGGAGCCGGAGAGTTCCTTCGCAAAAGTGGACACCCGCTGGTTAGTACGCACTTTCAAATT
>CAYTGL010000003.1:0-141182 GCA_964437335.1 uncultured Chromatiales bacterium | reverse complement strand
TGTTAAGCATGCCGCCAGCGTTCAATCTGAGCCATGATCAAACTCTTCAGTTTAATACCGCTCACCGTCTTGCGACGGTCAAACATTTTTGATCCCGCAGCCAGCTTCATACAAACAGAAGCCTGCCCGGGATCCTCGCTTTGTGGTGCATAAGATCACCAACGAAAGCGCCCGCACAGATTGCTTGATCTCCGAATTGTCAAAGAGCGGCCCGGCCTGCAGATAATGAAGCCCTGCCAGACCAAAGCATAGCCAAACGATTATACAGATCCCCGGGAAGCCGTCAATCTCCATAACGGAAATCTGAACGACTTCGGGGGCGACTGCGTTCCCGGCAGCGCACCGGGAACGCGCATTATACGCACGCGGAACCGGGAGTCAAACAAAATCCGGCCCCGGCTACGCCCGGATTGTCACCCGGGCAAGGCGGCGCTTGCCGACCTGAAATACGCGGGGTCCGCCGGGCGGAAACCTGAGATCGGAGTCTTCAATACGCTCACCATCGACGCGGACCGCGCCCTGGCGAATCAGGCGCAGGGCCTCTGAAGTGCTCGCCGTCAGGCCGGCGTCCTTGAGCAACCCGGCAACCGGGTAGCCGCCGTCCCGGGCGGGCAGCGCGACCTCAGCGATATCCGCGGGCAGGGCGCCATCGCGGAAACGGGCAATGAACTGTTCCTGGGCCTGTTTTGCCGCTGCGGCGCCGTGGAAACGCCCAACCAGCTCCAGCGCCAAGCGGTACTTGATATCGCGGGGATTCGCGCCCTCGTCGACCTCCCGGCGCCAGTTGATGATCGTCGCGGCAGATTCGAAACTCAGCAGCTCGAAATATCGCCACATCAGCATGTCGGAAACCGACATCAGCTTGCCAAACATCTCGTCCGGCGGATCCGTGATCCCGATCGTATTGCCGAGTGACTTTGACATCTTCTGCACCCCGTCCAGCCCTTCCAGAATCGGCATTGTCAGCACGACCTGGGGTGGCTGCCCGAAGGCCTCCTGGAGCTGGCGTCCGACCAGCAGATTAAATTTCTGGTCGGTGCCGCCGAGTTCAACATCGGCCCTGAGCGCGACCGAATCATAGCCCTGTACCAGCGGATACAGCAGCTCATGGATAGCGATCGGATGTCCCGCGTCATGACGCTTGTGGAAATCGTCACGTTCAAGCATCCGGGCAACCGTGTACTTGCCGGCGAGTTGGACAAGGCCGGCGGCATCCATTCGATCCATCCACTGTGAATTAAAGACGACCTGGGTCGTCGCGGGATCGAGGATCCTGAAAATCTGTTCTTCGTAGGTTCGCGCGTTTTCGCTGACTTCCTCGCGGGTCAACGGCCGGCGAGCGATATTCCTGCCACTTGGATCGCCGATCATGCCGGTGAAATCACCAATCAGGAACAGGCATTCATGGCCCAGTTCCTGGAACTGGCGCAGCTTGTTCAATAGTACGGTATGCCCCAGATGAAGATCGGGTGCAGTCGGGTCGAATCCGGCCTTGACGCGCAGCGGACGGGCGGCCTTGAGCCGCTCGACCAGCTCCGTCTCAAGCAATATCTCATCGGCGCCTCGCCTGATTTCCGCCAGTGCCTGTTCGACCATCCCGGTTTCCCCCGTGAATACCGCCCGCCCGCAGCCAGTCCAATAAAATGATCAATTAACTGCTTAAGAAACCTGAAAAATACGCGATATATTAACGTACTTCACTTAACAGCGACCAACAATTGCGATTTCGGTCACATTTCCGCAATGACGATGCTCCCCCGCCCGCGGGGAATTGCCGCGGGCGCGTGTTGACCACAGATCGACGCCGGGCTAAGGTTACGGGCAGAAATTCGAAGGGAGATCTATGGATAGACCGCGTACGATGAAGCGCGACTACAAATCGCGGCCAAGGGATTCCGCTGTGGCACCACGAATTGCCCATCATCACCTGCTGACCCTCGCTGGTATACTGCTCGGCATCGGTATCATGATCGGCTTCGCGCCGTTTAACGCCGAAGCGACTCGGGGAGAAACGGTCAGTGTGCTCGAACCGGTGTTCCCGGCCGACGCGGTGGGTGAGGAGACCCTGCCCGGCCCGCAGCATAGTGCCAGCGTGATGCCTGCCCCACAGCCACAGATCGCCGAAGGCGCGCCCGCGACCATCGCCGCAGACGAGAACTGGCGGACGGTCAAGGTTAGACCGGGCGATAACCTGTCGCTGATTTTCGGCCGCAGCGGGATCAGCGCACGCGAACTTCATGACATCATCAGCCTTGGCAAGGAAACCCGCGCGCTAACCCGGATCCACCCCGGCAAGGAAATCCGTTTCCTCACCGACGATGCGGGGCGTCTCGAGGCCATGGCCTATGACGTCAGCGAATCGAGCGTGCTGGAGGTGCGCCGCAGCGATAGCGGATTTACCGCGCAGACCATCGAGCACGAGATCAAGGCTCGAATCGCGCAGGCCGGCGGCACCATCAACGACTCGCTGTTCCTGACCGCAAGCCGCGCCGGCCTTTCGGACAACCTGACGATGGAGCTGGCCGGCATCTTTGGCTGGGATATCGACTTCTCGCTCGACATCCGCGAGAACGACCGCTTCTCGGTGATCTACGAGGAGCTGTACCTGCACGGCGAGAAGCTCCGCGACGGCAAGATCCTCGCTGCCGAGTTCGTCAACCGGGGCAAGATCCACCGTGCGATCCGCTATTCTGACGCTGACAAGCGCTCTGATTATTACAGCCCGAACGGCGACAGCATGCGCAAGGCCTTTCTGCGCTCACCGGTCGATTTCACCCGGGTCAGCTCACGCTTCAACATGAGTCGCCGCCATCCGGTCCTGAACACGATACGCGCGCACCGGGGCGTCGATTACGCCGCGCCGACCGGAACGCCGGTGCGCGCCACTGGCGACGGCAGGATCGTTTCCCTTGGCGCGAACGGCGGTTATGGCAAGACCGTCGTCGTGCAGCACGGCAGTCGCTACAGCACGCTCTACGCGCATCTGTCCCGATACGCCAGCGGCCTGCGCGCCGGCCACAGCATCAAACAGGGACAGATCATCGGTTATGTCGGCATGACCGGCCTCGCGACCGGGCCACATCTGCACTATGAATTCCAGGTCGACGGCGTGCATCGCGATCCGCTGACTGTCCGGCTGCCCGACGCCTCGCCGCTGCCAGCCAAATTCATCGATGACTTCAAGTCCTATGCAGGCCCGTTGCTGGCGCAGCTCGATGTGATCGATCACATGCATGCCTCACTGCCGGATCGGAACGGCGCCCAGATCCTCGATGCCGGTCCGATCGCGCTCTTTGCTGCGCAATAACACGAGTTGCGCGGCGCCGTCCTGCGCCCGCGCATGACTCAGCTCTATATCGGTCTGATCTCCGGGACCAGCATGGACGCCGTCGATGCGGTCCTGGTAGACCTCGCGTCCGCGCCGCGCCTGCTGTCCACGCTGAACCGGCCCTATCCCGAAGAATTGCGCACGCGAGTGGGTGAATTGTGCGGCGGCGCCCGCAACGAACTCGAGAAGTACGCGCGACTCGATGCCGAACTCGGATTGCTGTTTGCCGAAACAGCACTCTCCCTGCTCGAAAAGGCGAGGGTACGTCCTCGCGAGATCACGGCCATCGGGAGCCATGGGCAAACGATCCGCCACTACCCGGCGCTTCAGCCGGGATCCAGCCTGCAGATCGCAGACCCGAATATCATTGCATCCCGAACCGGCATCACGACGGTCGCTGATTTTCGTCGTCGTGACATAAGCGTCGGCGGACAAGGGGCACCACTGCTGCCTATATTCCACAATCTGCTGTTCAGAAAACGCGGCGTCAATCGCGTGGTGCTGAACCTCGGCGGAATCGCGAACGTCACGATCCTGCCAGGCGATCCGCGACAGCCGGTCATCGGTTTCGACACGGGCCCGGCCAGCACGCTGATGGACCACTGGATCTCCCGACATCTCGGGCAGGCGATGGATGTCGACGGAAAGTGGGCCTCGAGCGGGAAAGTCGACACGGCGCTGCTCAATTTGCTGCTGCGCGACCGCTATTTTGCCGACGCCCCCCCGAAATCGACCGGCACCGATTATTTCAGTCTCAAATGGCTCGACCAGCGCCTTAAACGCCGCGGAGGCCGTCCGACACGGAAAAACGTACAGTCCACACTATGCGAATTGAGCGCGCGAACTGTCGCGGAGGCAATCGTCCGCCACGCCCCGGGGACGGACGAGGTCCTCGTCTGCGGCGGCGGCGTGCACAATCTCGCGCTGATGTTCCGCTTGCAGATCCTGCTCGGGAATATACCGGTCAGATCGATCGAGGATTACAGCGTTCCGCCCGACTGGATCGAAGCGATGGCCTTCGCCTGGCTGGCGCAACAGACCCTTGCCGGCAGGCCGGGCAATCTGCCATCGGTTACCGGTGCGGGCCAGGAAGTAGTGCTGGGTGGGATCTATCCCGGATTCAGACCGAGGCTCCGATCATGATAAAGGAACATGATACGGGACGTCGAAGCAGGCGCGATTGCGCCCGGCCGAACAGAGAGAGGCGTCAGGCGCTGAACGAGGATCCGCAGCCGCAGGTCGTCGTCGCATTGGGATTGCGAATGACGAAATGGGCGCCCTCAAGGCCTTCGGAGTAGTCGATTTCGGCACCTACCAGATACTGAAAGCTCATCGGATCGACAAGCAGCTTCACGCCGCCGTTTTCGATGACCGAATCGCCGTCGTTGACCGCCTCGTCGAACGTAAAGCCATACTGGAAGCCAGAGCAACCACCGCCCGAGATGAATACCCGCAGCTTCAGTGCATCGTTGTTTTCCTCATCGATCAGCGACTTTACTTTTGTAGCGGCGGCGTCGGTGAAGATCAGTGTCGGGGGAAGCGGTTCGTTCGTGGTCTTCTCGGCTGCGAGGTTCATGCACTATTCTCCTTACATCAGTTAGGGTTAATTATAGTGATCCCGAGTAAAACAATCAAGTATGTTCTCCGGACTGTTCACCGGGATGGCCGAGCGGTGGAATTACCTGTCCGGGCGGCGCGGCCGGCACTCCGGCCTCTTCGAGGTGGATCAGTTTGCCATTGACCTCGGCGCCCATCGCGATCTCGATCCGGTTGTAATAGACATTGCCGGTGATACGCGCGTGCTGGGCCAGTTCCACGGACTCGATCGCAAAGATATCGCCGACGACGAGACCGTTGACGACGACGTGCGGGACGCGCACTTCGCCTTCGACTGATCCGCGCTCACTCAGCATCAGCGAGGTTACGCCATCATTTCTCGCAAC
This sequence comes from uncultured Chromatiales bacterium, assembly GCA_964437335.1. Classification (GTDB taxonomy): domain Bacteria; phylum Pseudomonadota; class Gammaproteobacteria; order SZUA-140; family SZUA-140; genus JAITWN01. Next base: position 135,911 of record CAYTGL010000003.1, on the reverse strand, counting down.
GACATTACCCTTGACGTTGCCGTCGATATGCAGGCCGCCGCCGAAGACGATGTCCCCGCGTATCTCGGTCTCATAGCCGATCAGCGTGTCGAGCCGCTCGGTCTTGTGCTTTCTGTTTCCACTCCACATCCGGTCATCCTCCGTCTAGGAAACAAGATCGGCCCAGGCAAAGCTTCGCTCCAGCGGCGCAGCGGAATTGGCGCCGGGGGTCACCTTCAGCATCAGACGCAAGGGAACAAATCCCGCAGGCAGCATGATGATCCCCCTGAGTTCCTGAAAATCCCGCAGGTTGAACGGCAGGGCCGTCGCGTCTCCGCCGGACAGTTCCTGATGCGTCAGTTCGACCTGGCTTCCGTTGATGACGCCGCTGACAGCAAGTTCCGCGTGACCGCTGATCCGGGCATTAGTCGTCGCAAGCTGGCTCAGGATCAGGCGAAAATAGTAGTTACGGGATTCGGCATCCTGGCGGAGTTTCAGGGCCTGAATCTTGAGGCCGGAGACGCCCGCATCCTCGGCGTTGACGATGCCGCGATAGAACTCGACTTCCTGCCGTACCTCAAGCAGCTCATTCTGAAGATCCGACAGGCTGCGGCTGACTTCGTCATAGGCCCGCTGATCGATCCCAGCTGCCTGTTCAAGCATGGTGATCTGGGCCCCGAGTCGGCTGTTTTCCGATTTCAATGCCACGATCTGGCCCTCGAGCGCGTTGTAGTTCTGTCTCGCCTCGAGCCCATCGAATCCCGCCCGCATGCGTCCGTATTCGAACAGCAGCCAGCCGCTTCCGACGATGGCCAGCGCCACCACGAGCAGCAAGGCCCGCTTTATCCAGGGATGACGCGACCTGACGATGATATGGGTGGATTTCCTGTCTGTCATCGGCAGCCCCGACAGGCGCGGACCGTGACCATCTTCATGGCAGCAACGCCATCCCGCCCAGACCGGCCGTCTCCTCGAGCCCGAACATGATATTGAAATTTTGAATCGCCTGTCCCGCCGCGCCCTTGACCAGGTTGTCGATCACCGAGAGTATGACGACGGTCTTGCTCCCTCGGGGACGAAACACCGCGATACGACACAGGTTACTGCCCCTGACGCTGCGGGTCTCGGGCGTCATGCCGGGTGCCATGACATCGACGAAGGGCTCGCCCGCATACCGCGAGCGGTAATGATCATGCAGCTCCGCGACCGAAACATCGTTGACCAATTCACCATACAAGGTCGCCTGGATGCCGCGCGTCATCGGGACCAGATGCGGGACGAAGGTCAGTCCGATCGGAACTTGGCTTGCTGCTTTCAATCCTTGGCGAATCTCCGGCAGATGACGATGGCCGTCAACGCCATAGGCCTTGAAACTCTCATTGACCTCGCTGTACAGGAAACCCGTTTCGACGCGGCGACCGGCACCGCTGACGCCGGACTTCGCGTCGGCGATCAGCCGGCCGCCATCGACCAGCCCCTGTTCGATCAGCGGCAGGAAGCCGAGCTGTACAGCCGTCGGATAACAGCCGGGGTTCGCAACGAGCCGGGCGCCGCGCAAGGCGCGGCGATTGACTTCGGGCAATCCGTACACCGCTTCGTCGAGCAGGTCGGGGCACGCATGCGCAAGGCCGTACCACTCACGCCATTCCTCCGGATCCTTGAGGCGGAAATCGGCAGACAGGTCGATGACCCTCACGCCAGCCGACAGCAGTCCAGGGGCCATCGTCATTGCGGTTCCGTTCGGGGTCGCGAAAAATACCACATTACAGCGTCCGAGTGCGGCGTCACCGGGCGCGCTGAACTCGAGGTCAACCTGACCGCGCAGATTCTGGAACAGGTCCGCGACCGGTTTGCCTGCCTGCTCGCGCGAGGTCACGACGGTCAGTTCGACCCCGGGATGTCCCGCCAGCAGGCGCATCAGTTCAACTCCGGTATAACCGGTGCCTCCGACCACGCCCGCCCTGATTGCGCTGCTTGCCATGATGCCGTTCTTCGATGCCGTTGTTGCGGTCCGAGCAGACTGAAAAAGTGCTCACAATATAACAGATATGCAAGTTTGGAGCCTGTCCCGCACAGGCTGACGCCGGGTCCACCGGCATCACTGCCGCCGGAGGAATACCTTCTCGACATAGGCAGCGACATCATCGATCTGGCGCTCATCGAAAACCGTTTTCCAGGCCGGCATGCTGGTGCCCGCGACGCCGTCGCTGATCGCTTCCCGAAGCCGCAACGACGTCATGCCGTGCATCGCCCCGCTGTCGGTGAGATCGCGCGGGCGCGGCTCGAGGAAACTGCCAATCCAGTGCCGGCCGGTCCCGTCTGGTGCATGGCAGAATGCGCAATTCTCCTGGAACAGGGCCTCGCCACGACGTTCACGCAATGTCGGCTCCACCAGGACCGGCGCCTGTTCATGGCGGGCGTAAGGCGTCGCTCCGGTTTCGGTGTCGGTCGCCTGTCCTTCGCGATGTGAATAGCCGCCGCGCGGGAAGGACACCGCACGCGGCTCCCACAGCGTGCGATCATCGTGCAGCCTGCCATGGTCATGGCAGGTGATGCACGAAGTCATGAACAGGCGCTTGCCGCGGCGTTCTGATTGCGACAATTCGACGTCCGGCGTATCGAGCGCGAGCACGCCGAGAGCGAACGGAAACGCATCGCGATAACGCTCGTGATCGTCCCAACCATTTTCCGGGATGTGATAGCGGGTATTCGGCAAGCTGCCCTCGATGAAGGCGCGAGTGACAAACACAACCACCTCCTCGATTTCTTCGGGCGAAAGTATGCCGGCAAAGGCCTGCATCGCGGTCCCCGCACGCCCATGCATCACCGTATCAATCATCTCCTCACGGGTGAGTTCACCCGACTCGAGCGCGGTGAACGCACGCGGCGGCGGATCGAGAAAGCGGCTCGCGACGGTACGGCCATCGCCGTTGTAACCGTGACAGAACCAGCAATGATAGTTATAGACCTGCCTGCCCCGATCAGGTATCAGGTTATCAGAATCGAGTCCATCGGGATCCCGGCTGTCGGTATCGGGCGCGTCCGGGAGCACGCCGCCCAGCGTCAGTTCATCGCTTTTTTTTTTGCTGAGTCGAGCAGCAGCGATCGCTCGCTTTCAGTATGTATATAGGCCTGGAACACGAATTCCGCGACATCGGCGATCTCCTGCTCACTGAGTACGGTGCGCCAGGCCGGCATCACGGTACCGCGCATGCCAGCTGATATCGCCTTGTACAGGGCGGGACGATTCAGCGCGCGCCGCGACTCCTCCGACAGGAAATCACGCGGCGACGGCCGGATGAACGAGGAGCGGGGGCCCCGGCCGTCGCCGTCCCTGCCATGACAGACATGGCAGTTTTCCATGTAAAAATCACCGCCGCTGACCGGATCGCCGCGCAATCCCCCTGGAAACGGCAATGTCATGTCGGCCACGGTGATACCGGCGGAACGCTCCTGAATGGGGGCGGGCAGCGCAGCATGCGGCATGACCGGCGCAGACGCCTGCCCGGGCGTATCACCGGCTATCATGAATTCATCTCGAATGAAATCGACAATGGCGCCGATCTCGGTCGCGCTGAGTCGTGAACGGAAGGCCATCATCGCGGTGCCGGGCCGCCCCCGGGTCACCGAATCGATCATGCGCTCGCGCGACAATACCTCGCGCGTGAAATCCCGCGGTGGTGGATTGAGGCTGCTCATGGTCCAGGTCGCGCCTGTCCCCTGATCTCCATGGCAGGCGGCGCAATTCTGCTTGTAGAGCGCGCGTCCCGAACTCCGGCCGCCGTCGTTGGCCACGGCGGCCTGCGCCACTGGCGTGGCATCCCCGAGATGCATGAATCTGGCGCGTATGTAATCGACGATTGCGGCGATCTGTTCACTGCTGAGCCGCCCCTCCCAGCCGACCATCGCGGTGCCGGGCCGCCCTCCGGTCACTGAGCGGATCATCCTGTCCCGGTCGAGATCGGCACGCGCCTGCTCCGAGGTGAAATTCCTCGGCGGCGGATTCAACCCTGACCGGGCACGGCTCTGCCCGTCGCCCCGCTCTCCGTGACAAGCGGCGCAATGCTTGACGAAGAGTTCTTCAGCGGTCCAGGACGCGTCGCCGGCGAAGGCCGGCAGGCTGCTGAACAGACAGCCAAAAACGACGGCGAGCAGGCGGGACGGGAGAATGAGCGCTGGACAGGAACCCATGGATACAGTCGGTGCTGACACGGTATACGGTCTTGGGACCAAAGATAGCCGGATTTGGATTTTTTTGCATCAGGTTTGCATCTATAATGATCCGGAGCGGTCATCAGAGCCAGGAACCGATGCAGCATCCAGACAAGAAACGGGCGCACCCGGGCCGCAGACAGCGAGATTCGCTGACCTTGTTCGTGCTGGCCCTCGCATTCGCCTCGGCGACGGCGACCGCCTTCGCGGGCGGCGGAACGATTCTCGGCACCAAGCATGACTTCAGCGGCCTCAATGCGCGCGCCGGCGTCGCGGCAATGGGCGGGCTCGCGTTCTCGAATTATGGCAATTCCTGCGTTTACTGTCACATACCGCCGGACAAGGAAGGCGAGGACAGCGCGGATTTCGGCGGCATCCCGGGCTGGAACCGCTTCGTCCCCGCGCTCGGCGCCTACAAGCTCTACGACAGCAATACCCTCGATAACAAGGTCAGAACCCCGAGCGCGATCAGCCTGCTGTGCCTGTCCTGTCACGATGGCACGATGGCCGTCGATATGACGGTGTTCCAGCCGAATACCTGGCGCAACAGTCGTGACGCCGCCTTGCATCTGCGCATCCACGGAGCGAATGACCTGTGGAGCTGCGGCCGTTGTCATAACGGGTCGATTGCCCACAGGATCGCGATCAAGCATCTCGACACCGACCTGACCAACGATCATCCGATCTCGATGACCTATGCCGGACTCAACCACCGCGATCCGGACTTCCGCGCTCCCGAGACCCCATACGGCTTCGAAAACGGCGTGAAGCTCTACGACGGCCAGGTCGAGTGCGCGACCTGCCACAACGTGCACAATCCCGACATTACATTGCTGCTCCGGGAGCGCGCCGACCGCTTGTGCGAGACCTGCCATATCAAATGATCCGGCTTGCGTTCGTCCTCGCATGGCTGCTATTGCTAAGCGCCTGCACCTCGGGGCCTGCCCCCAGGGAATTCACGCCACCGGTCTATCCGCCGCCGCCCGATGAGGCGCGCTTCGTCTACGAACGCACCCTGCTCTACAACAGCGATGTCGAGACCTACGACCGCGGCATGCGCTTCAAGGATTTCGCCGTCGGCAGCTCGCGCAAGGTCAAGGGTCTGGTCAAACCGTACGATGTTGCGACCAACAAGGGTCGCGTCTATGTCAGCGACAGCGTGCAGCGCGCGGTCATGGTGTTCGACATCCCCGGCCGCCGCTTCTTCGAGATCGGCAAGGAAAAACCGGGGCGACTGGCCAAGCCCCTCGGTCTCGACGTCGCCGACGACGGCACGCTCTATGTCGCAGACATCACCGCGCAGCGCGTCATGGTCTACGATGCGGAGGGCGGTTTCCTGCGCTCGATCGGCGATGACGGGCGACTGCAACGCCCCTCGAGCGTTACCATAAGCGCGGATGGCGGTGTCCTGTATGTCGTCGACACCGGCGGGGTCGAGAGCGATGCGCACACTATCCATGTGTTCGACAGCGCAACGGGTGAGTACCGCAGCAGCATCGGGACGCGAGGCCCGGAAGACGGCAATTTCAATCTGCCACTACAGGCAGCGACCGGGCGTGACGGCCTGCTGCACGTCATCGACAGCGGGAATTTCCGGGTCCAGACCTTCGATAGCGAGGGCCGCTTCGTCTCGAGCTTCGGTTCCGTCGGGCGCTTTCCCGGGCAGTTCGCACGGCCGCGCGGAATCGCGACGGATCATGACGGCAATGTTTACGTCATAGACACAGCGTTCGGGAATTTCCAGATTTTCACTCCGGAAGGCAAGTTGCTGATGTTCATCGGGCAACGTGGCCATTCCGGGCATCCAGGCAGTTTCATGCTGCCGGCCGGGATCGATGTCGACGAGGACGGTCGGATCTATGTCGTCGACCAGTTCTTCCGCAAGGTCGACGTCTTCCGCCCGATAGGGCTTGGCCCGGACGAAGGCTTCGCCGCCGACAGGTAGGCGTCCGCCTGCGCAGCAAGCGGCGGGGTCATCCCTGCGCCCGCATGCCCCACGCCGATCCCTCCAGCCATTCCAGCAATTCCCCGGCCTCGATCGGACGGCTCACGTAATAACCCTGCACGGAATCGCAGTGCATGCCGGCCAGCAGGTCATAGGTCGCCTGATCCTCGACGCCCTCGGCGACCACGCGCAATCCGATATTGTGGGCGAGATCGATCGTCGACCTGACAATCACCGCGTCGTCGCTGTCATGGACCATACCGGTCACGAAAGACTTGTCGATCTTGATCTCGTCGACCGGCAACTGCTTCAGATAAGCCAGCGAGGAGTAGCCGGTGCCGAAATCATCGATCGAGATCCGCACGCCGCGCGCGCTCAGGCGATTCAGGACCTCGAGGGCATGGGACGGACCGGGCATGATCGCGGTCTCGGTGATCTCGAGCCGCAGCGGCAGCGGTTGCGCGCTGCCGCTGCCGAGTATCGCATCGATGGTTTGCGGCAATTCCGCATCATGAAGGTTATGCACGGACAAATTGACGGCGATGCGCAGCTCGATACCAAGCCGGAACCAGGCCTGCCCATGCTGCGCCGCGGTCTTCATGACCCACATGGTCAGCGGACGAATCAGACCCGTGCGCTCCGCGAGCGGGATGAAATCATCGGGATACAGCATGCCGCGCGTCGGATGACGCCAGCGCGCCAGTGCCTCGACTCCGGTGATACTGCCGCTTTGCAGATCTATGACCGGCTGATAACACAACACCAGCTGATCGTTGTCGATCGCCGCGCGCAGTTCATTTTTCAGTGACAGATACTGCAGGCTGTCGCGATCGAGATCATCGCTGTAGAGGACGGCCCCGCGATTGTCCCGCTTGGCTGCATACATTGCGAGATCAGCTCGCCGCATCAGCGTGGCGCTGTCGTCGCCATCCTCGGGAAACATCGAGATACCGATGCTCGCCCCGAGCGCGAAGCGCCGGTCCTCGATCTCGTAGGGACGCTCGAGCTCCGGCAACACCTTGCCCGCGATGCGCAGGGCCTGGTGGCTGTCGGCGGTCGGCAGCAGGAACGCGAATTCGTCACCGCCGAGGCGCGCGACGGTATCTGATCCGCGTATCACGGCCTTCATGCGTTCCGCCGCCTGCTGCAGAATAATATCACCGCAGTGATGACCGAGGGCGTCGTTGATTTCCTTGAAGTGATCGAGGTCGGTGATCATCAGCGAGAAATGGCGGTGATCGCGCCGGGCTGTGAGAATTGCCTGCTCGAGCCGATCCATCAGCAGCGTCCGGTTGGGCAGGCCGGTCAGCGCATCGTGCAGTATCTGGTATTCGAGCACGGCTCGCATGTGAGTCTCGGAGATCAGCAGTTGCTCCTGCATCCGGTTGAATGCCTGCCCGGTCTGTCCGATCTCATCACGCGCCTGCCCGGAAAACTTCATCGTGCGGTCTCCCGCGCCGGCCAGCGACAGCGCGTCGCGGAGCTTCGCCAGCGGTCCCGATACCCTGACATGCAGCCACAACCCGGCGACGACGCCGCCGAGCAGCGCCGGCAGCCAGGCCGATTGCCAGGACGGCGGGCCGCCGGGTAACACATTTATATAGTAACCCGCGACCAGCAGCAGGACGAAAAGCAGGACGGTCAATTCGAGGGTGATACGGACCGCGAGGCTTTTCATCTGGAGTCAGTCCGTTACAGTCAGGCTGCCATCAGTGGATCGAGGTGATCCGGGCCACCCCGCCGAAACTTCCGGCCCACAGCGAACCGTCATCGGCCAGGGACATCGAAAAGACATTATCGGCAAACAGGCCGTCGGCCGTGGTCATTACCGAAAAACTGCTCCCGTCCTGATTCAGGCGTGCAAGACCGTGACTGGTGCCGATCCACAGGCGTCCGTCCTCACCGAGATGCAGCATGAAGATATGATTGCCAGGCAGGCCGTCCGCGGTCGTGAAATTGCGCCACTCACGACCGTCGAAGCGCGCCAGCCCGCCACCCCAGGTGCCGGCCCAGACGATGCCCTGCCTGTCGACGGCGAGCGAGATGACATAATTCGGATTGTAGGCAACCCCGTGCTCCTCCATTCCGAGATCCGCCTGCTGTTGCGCATGGTGGTCGGAATACGCTGCCGGGTCGTTGCTGAACTGTATCGAGTCCTTGACGATCTCATAGCCTGCGCCCAGGCCGTCCTTGTGCTTCCAGTTTTTCCACTCGCCGTTCCGGAAGCGGGCCAACCCTTCTTCGGTCGCGAACCACATGTCCCCGTTCAAGCCCTCGCTCAAGCCATAGACCCAGGGATTCGGCAAACCGCCATTCGTATTCTCGACGGTAAAGGTCTCCCACTTGCCCCGGTCATCGAGATCGCCGCCGCGCACGCGGTTGACGCCGGACCAGGTCGCGATCCAGATATCGCCGTCTCCAGCCTTGATAACGCCATAGACAAACTGGTCCGCCAGACCGTCCGGAATGTTGTAGTTCTTCCATTTGCCGGTTGCGGGATCGAACAGCGACATCCCGCCGCCATAAGTGCCGGCGACGATCCTGTCGTCGAGCTTGCTGACATGAAAGATACCGTTCGACAGGATGCCTTCGACCCGGTTGTCGAAGACCTCATGGGCCTCGGTCGCTGTGTCGTAACGAATCATCCCGCCCGAAGTCCCGATCCACGCGACCTTCCCGTCGATCATCAAGCCCTTGACGTTGCGATTACCGACCCGGAAATGTGTAAACGGCAGATTGCCTTGCGTCAGCGACCGCGTACCGCCGACTGGTGGGCGGTTACCGCCTCCGGCCAGCTGCGGATGATCCGATGGCAGGCGCGAATCCACGCTGTTCGGTCGCGCAGCGGGAGCCGCCGGCGTTGTCGCGACAGATTCCGCACTGCTCCCGGTCGACGCCCGCTGCTGACCCATCAAATAACTACCGACGACCAGCGCGCCGATCACCAGCACGAGCAGGGCCAGGGATTTATGATCGAGTTTCATGATGCCTGATTATCCAGAGGGCCGATACTGCGTATGGTTGCAAGAAGCCGGTGGATCTCGTGTTACGGGACCGTCGCCCGCAGGGATGCGGGCGTCGAGCGTACAGGGACGTATTCACAGCGTGTCCTGTAACACGAGATCCACCGACTTCGAACCACATGTACAAGGGTATCCCTGTCACCGGCAAGTTTCATCATACTGCAGGATACCGTTATTGTAACCCGATACGCGCAACACCGCGCCGCGTCCCCGCCCAGATCTCATCACCAACCGCCGCCAGCGCATACACCGCATCCCCGAGCAACCCGTCAGCGGCGCCGATCGTCCGCCAGTTCTTTCCGTCGTAGCGCGACAGGCCCTTGTCGGTACCAAACCACATCACACCTTTGGCATCCTCGACGATCGCAAACACGACATCACCCGCCAAACCGTCGCGCGACGTCAGATTCTTCCACGTCCTGCCATCGAAACGACTTGCGCCGCCGCCCCAGGTGCCGGCCCACACGGCATCGTCGCGCCCGATCCGGATACAGAAGACATAGTTCGGGTTGTAAGTCTCGCCACCCTGCGCCTGCACACTGAGATCATGTCGCGAGCGGGTACCAAGACCGGTATTGACGCTCGGCGGCAGACCGGCCTCGTTGGGTGCCCCGAGTCCGTCTTCATGTGTCCATTCGCGCCACGCAGCACCGTCATACATCGAGATACCGCCCTCGGTACCGAACCAGACCTGCCCGCGCGAATCGACGCCGATGCCATAAACCCATTCGTTGACCAGATCGTCGAGGAAGGTCTCGAGACGGCCGGTCGCGGTATCGAGGCGATTCGCGCCATACCAGGTACCGATCCACAGGACGCCGGGCGACGCCTCGCCGAGCGCATACACCCAGTAGTCCGCAAGCCCGTGCATCGGAAACCAGGTCTTCCATTCGCCGTCGCGCCAGTGGGAAAGACCGCCCCCGTTGGTGCCGAACCAGGCACCGCCCTCGCTGTCAGCGAGCGCCGCAAACACGTATTCGTTGGCAAGACCGTTTTCTCGCGTGAAGGTGTTTTTCAGATCATAGGTCCCGAGATCAACCTCGTGTACCCCGAGTGAGGTACCGACCCATATCGAACCACGACGCTCGTCAACAAACAGCGTGCGGACGTAGACATCGGGGCCGACCTCAAAGGTCTCGAGCACCTGCAGCGCAGTGTCGGTGATACCGGGCGGGGACGATCGCGGATTCCCGTCCGCGACGGAACCCCGCGCGTCGGGCCCGGGCGCAGGATCTGAACAGGCGGTGAGCTGGAGCGCCGTCAACACAACAGCGACGGTGAGGATGACAATGCGCGACATCTAGCGCAGGGTTCTCAAATAGGCGACGACGTCGAGCAACTCTTCCTCGGTGAACATCCCCCGGTAGGCAGGCATCATGCCGCGCCCGGCGAAGATCACCCTGACGAGTTCTGTGTCGGGCCGGAACAGCGACTCTCCACGCGAGAAATCCGGCATACCGGGAAGCTGCCCGACGCCATTCGCACCATGGCAGTTCTGGCATTGCGACATGTAGATCACGCGCCCCTTGGTGGGATCGGCGGCAATCGCGGCGCCGGTTGTCCCGAGCAGCATGCCCAGCCCCAGAGCAATCGCCGGCGCAATCGCCCGCGCCGAACCGATCCGGCCGGGGCGGCCCTGAAATCCTGATCGCTGCACGCGCATCACTCCCCTCCTCATGCATGGGTGTTGGCACATTTTCGCATACCCCCGGCGGCCAGACTACATCACAATGACCGCGCGAAGGCAGGAACGCCGCCCCTGCTACAGGGTGCTCAGCAGGTCGCTCGTATCCCCCTGCCAGGCGGACTCCAGCGCCTCGACCAGCCCGGACGCGTCCCACTCGCGCTCACCGACGACCTTGCGCAGCAGAACGCCTTCCCGCGAGATAATGAAGGTATCGGGATAGACCCGGATGCCGAGAACCCTGCCGGCAGACGCGCCCCCGAGGTCGAGATAATTCTTGAAGGTGACTCCGCGGTCGAGCAGAAATTCCTGGGCGATCTCCGCATCATTGTCGATCGACACCCCGATCACCGCGAAGCGTCCCGGATCAAGTCTCCCGTGCAGTCGCTCGAGGCTTGGCAGTTCCTTGCGGCAGGGCGGGCACCAGGTCGCCCAGACATTCAATACGACCACACGGCCGCGATAATCCTCGATCGACCGGACCGCGCCGTCGAAATCATGCAGCAACAGATGCGGGAATGGCCGGCCCTCGATGAGCCGGTCGGCGGGGGGCTTCTGATTGCAGCCTGTCGCCGCGGCCAGCGTAACGGCCAGCACAAGCCATGCGGCAATGCCCGCCGAATTCATATTCCCGTCGCCGCTCGCCTGCGTCATCGCGGCAAACGGGCTAAGGGATCACCTCGTTGATCACAATGCGCGCGGAATCTTCGCCACCGGTGCGTATGACGCCGCTCATCCCCTGCAGATCACCGCTCTCCGCCATCGCGCTGCCGCTGCGCGAGATCCGTGCAACGACCACGACTTCCTCGAATCGGGACAGACTCAGCGATGGATCCATCGCCATCGAATCATCGAGCGTGTAATCCATCGGCAGGTCGCGGACCGCGGCGCGCAGCACCGCGAGCGGCATGCGCGGCCCCTGAGCGGCGCGAGCGAAGATGAAGACCGTATCCGCGGGATCGACTCGAGCGCGCAGGGCCTCGTCGATACCGATCGTACCCTTGACGGTCCTGCCCGTCGCCACGGCCGCGACCGGAGGCGGCGCCGGGGCGGGCGTCACCCCGCTTTCTCTCTTCAGTGACTCGACCTCGGCGATATTGCCCTGCATGGCCCGCGCGGCATCCGAACCTGGCGGCACCAGTGCCTGCAGTCGCCGCCAGTACACGAGCGCACCGTCAAAATTCATCCGTTCATATTCTGCAGTGCCGGCAAGCCACAGGCCCTTCTGGTTGTTCGGATCGATCGCCAGCGCCTGCTCGATCAGTTCCATCGGCCGTCCCTCGAGCGACATATTGTTGGTCGTCATCGCCAGCACATCAGCGTAATCGACGAGTAACTGCGGGTCATTTCCGCCGAGCGATACCGCGCGATCCAGCGCCGGCAAGGCGCGATCGAAACGTTCCAGCGCGAGATAGGATCGGCCGAGCATCGTCCAGCCTTCGACGTCATCCGGATTATCATTGAGGCGCTGCTCGAGACGGGCGACCATCTGGTCTATCTGTTGCTGCAGGTCGTGACCGCCGGGGGTTGCCATTGCCGTCGCCGGCACCTCGCCGGTGATTGCGGTCGGGCTGCCGGTTTGCATGTAGACGGCGGTCGCGAGCAGCGGCACCAGCCCGGCGACGACCACGGCGCTGATGACCGCTGCGCGATTCCTGCCCGGCTTCTTGCCGGGGGCGGTGACGTCGAGCTCCGAGACGTCATCGAGCAGCCGGCGCTCGAGTTCTTGTTTGCTCTGTTCGAACTGTTCCCGGGTAATGACGTCGTTCGCCAGATCACGCTCAAGTTCCAGGAACTGGTCCTGGTAGATCGATATATTCAGCGAGCGGCGATCGGTCGTGACCTCATCCTGATCGCGCCTGAGCAGAGGCGGGACGATGAACAGCAGGGCCGCCAGTATCAGCAGCGCGACAGCGATATAGAATACGATCATCCGCCACTTTCTCCCTTGCCCTCGCCTGGGGCCAGCAGGCTGACCGCGCGCCTGTGGTCTTCATCGCTGAGTACCGCCGCGTTGGCCTCCGGACGACGCCGGCGCATCAGGATCACGCCGATCACGACGGCGCCGATCACGAGCAACAGCAACGGCCCATACCACAGCAGGGCGGTGGCCGAGTTTACCGGCGGCCTGAACAGGATAAAATCGCCGTAGCGGTCGACCAGGAATTGGCGGATCTCCTGGTCTGTCATCCCTGCCTGCATCATTCGCGCGACCTCGCGGCGGATGTCCTGGGAAAATTCGGACTGGGATTCGGCGACCGACTCCGCCTGGCAGACCAGGCAGCGCAGTTCATACTCGAGGCGCTTCATGCGCGCCTGCATCTCCGGCTGGTCAGCCAGCGGGATGGCCTGCGCGGCATGAGCCTGTCCGCCGTTTCCCGGCGCCACGAGCACGACCATTCCGGTAATCAGCGCGAACACGACGGCTGCCAGCGGTGCGCCGGTGTTTTCATATTTGAATCCCATGCATGTCACCATCTCAGCCTTGCAGTTCGCGGATCAATGGCAGGATCGCATTCTGCAACGCCTCGGCGGTGATCGGGCCGATGTGCTTGTAGCGGATCACGCCTTCGGCATCGATCACATAGGTTTCCGGCACGCCGTAGACGCCGTAGTCCATGCCGACCCGACCGTCAGGATCGTACACACTGTGGTTATAGGGATCGCCGAACTTACGGAGCCAGTCGATCGCTTCGTCCCGCTTATCCTTGTAGTTCAGCCCGTAGATCGGCAGGATCTGCTGGCGAGCAAGCTCAACGAGCAAGGGATGCTCATAGCGGCAGGACACGCACCAAGAGGCCCAGACATTCAGCATCCAGACCTTCCCCTCCAAATCCCGGTTCGAGACGAGTTGCGTCGGATCGTGCAGCCGGGGCAACTGGAAATCCGGTGCCGGTTTGCCGATCAGCGGTGACGGGATCTTGCCAGGATTCAGGAACAACCCGGCGCCGAGGAATCCGGACAGGGCCAGAAACACGCCGAGGGGGATCAGGTAGCGAATGCTCAACGCTTGGCCTCCGCCAGCTTGCCGGTCGACGCCGTGCGATCGTCGACCTTGCCATGCTCCTCATGCCTGCGGCGCACCGCGATACGATAGCGCCGGTCGCTGGCCGCGAGCGCACCGCCGATCGCCATCAGCGCACAGCCGCCCCAGATCCACCAGACAAACGGCTTGTAATAGATACGGACACTCCACGCACCGCCGCCTACCGGCTCGCCGAGCGAGACATAGAGGTCGCGGAACAGCGTCGTGTGCAGCGAGGCCTGGGTCATCGGCATCGTCTGCACCCAGTACACCCGCTTCTCCGGGGTCATTACGGTGACCTGCCGGCCGTTGCGTAACACCGTCACGTGGCCGCGCGCTGCGTCGAAATTGGGTCCTTGCCGCTCGATGGCGCCGTCGAAGCGGAAATCGTATCCGGCGACTGTCACAACGTCACCGATCTCCATGCGAACGTCGCGCTCGATCTCGTAGCTGCTCACCATCGTGACCCCGATAATGAAGATCGCAATGCCGAAATGGGCGACTTGCATGCCCCAGTAACTGCGCGATAGTCGGGAAAACGGCGCCGACCCGGACTCGCGCGCAATACGGATACGGCGGGCGACGTTGGTAATGATGGTCGCGATCACCCAGGCAGCCATCAGCCAGCCGAGCGCAGTCAGCGGTCTCCAGTCGCCATAAAGCAGCGGCATCGCGATCGCAACGACGATCGCGCTGGCGAAGGCCCAGCGCAGACGCACCGCAATCTCCGGCAGATCGGCCCTCTTCCAGCGCGCGATCGGGCCGATGCCCATCAGAAAAACCAGCGGCACCATCAGCGGGATGAAGACCGCATTGAAATACGGCGGGCCGACCGAGATCTTGCCGAGATTCAGCGCATCGAGCAACAGTGGATAGAGCGACCCGAGCAGCACGGTGCCGCAAGCAACGACCAGCAGCACGTTGTTCGACAACAGCAGGGTCTCGCGCGAAAACGGACTGAAACCGCCTTCGGACTTGACCTTGGGGGCACGCAATGCGAACAGCAGTAGCGAGCCGCCGATCGCAACGACCAGCATGCCGAGAATGAATATACCGCGCGCCGGATCAACCGCGAAGGAATGCACCGAGGTCAGCACCCCGGAACGCACGAGGAAGGTGCCGAGCAGGCTCAGCGAAAACGCGAGTATCGCGAGCAGCACCGTCCAGCTTTTAAAGATGCCGCGCTTCTCGGTGACCGCGAGTGAATGGATCAACGCGGTGCCGACCAGCCACGGCATGAACGACGCGTTCTCTACCGGATCCCAGAACCACCAACCGCCCCAACCGAGTTCATAGTAGGCCCACCAGCTGCCGAGCGCGATGCCGAGCGTCAGAAACAGCCACGCTGCCGTCGTCCACGGACGCGACCAGCGGGCCCAGGCGGCGTCGAGCCGGCCACTCAGCAGCGCGGCGATTGCGAACGCGTACGCGACCGAGAAGCCGACGTAACCCATGTACAGCAGGGGCGGATGGAAGATCAATCCTGGATCCTGCAGCAGCGGATTCAGGTCACCGCCGTCCGGTGCCGCCGGGATCAGACGGTTGAAAGGATTCGAGGTCAGCAGTATGAAGACCAGAAAACCGATCGAGACCACACCGAGCACGCCGATGACGCGGGCGACCATGTCGTCCGGGAGATTACGGCTGAGCACGCTGACGGCGAAGGTCCATCCGCCCAGCATCATCATCCACAACAGCAGTGAACCCTCATGGCCGCCCCAGACTGCCGAGATGCGATAGTACAGCGGGAGATTCGAATTCGAATGATTGACGACGTACTGAACCGAATAATCATGAGTGACGAACGCATATGTCAGGCAGAGGTAAGCGATGATGATAAAGACCAGCTGTCCCTGCGCAGTCGGTCTTGCGATACGCATCCAGGTCACGTTGCCACGGGCCGCGCCGACGAGCGGCATCACGGCCTGTACCATGGCCATCATCAGCGCCATGATCAGCGCGAAATGCCCGATTTCAGGAATCATCGGTTCTGCTCCCCTGTATCCATCAGTTCGAAACCGCCTTTGCGGCAGTCCCGTCGTTGCCCACCGTCGCGCCGGCCCGTTTCAACGCATCGGCGACTTCAGGCGCCATGTAGGTCTCGTCGTGCCGCGCCAGCACTTCTTCCGCCCGGAACAGGCCATCCACGCCGAGCCGTCCCTGGGTCACTACTCCCTGCCCCTCCCGGAACAGGTCGGGCAGGATACCGACATACTCGACCGGGACGCTCTGGACCGTGTCGGTGACGATAAACCGCACGGTCAGCCCGTCGGCCGCGCGTACCACGCTGCCCGCTTCGACCAGCCCGCCGAGCCGGAACTTGCGGTCGATCGGCGCCTCTTGCGAGGCGACCTGGCTGGGGCTGAAGAAGAACACGAGATTCCCCTGAAATGCGTTGAGAATCAGTGCCGTGGCAATACCAATCCCGGCCAGGCCCACTGCAATGAAGGCCAACCGCTTATGTCTGGGTTTCATGCTTCATCCCCACTACCGGATTACGATTGATACGACCCAAACGCTGCAGCAGAGTTCGCCTGCCGCGCATCAGCGCGACGATTTCCGCAGCCAGCAGCACGGTGGTCACCCCGTAGGAACCCCAGACATACAGGGCATAACCGCCCATATCGAGCCATGCCATCATGCCCGCCGCGCCTCGCTCGTGATGATCACGCCGACCCACTCGCTGTGACGCTCGCGCTCGAGGATCTCAGAACGCACCCGCATCAGCGCCACCGCTATGGTATAGAGCCAGAACGCCAATGTCATGAGTATTAGCCCGGCAATCATTGAAGATTCCATCGTCGGCGCGCTGGATGCGGTGATTGAGGCCCCCTGGTGCAGCGTGTTCCACCATCGCACCGAAAAATAGATGATCGGGACATTGACGACCCCGATCAGCGCCAGCAGGCCGCTTGCGCGCGCCGCTCGACGCGGGTCATCGATCGCGGCGTTCAACGCGATGAACCCGAGATACAGGAACAGCAGAATCAACTCCGAGGTCAGACGCGCGTCCCACACCCACCAGGTGCCCCACATGGGTTTGCCCCACAGCGCACCGGTCCACAGCGCGATCAGCGTGAAGATTGCGCCGGTCGGCGCGAGCGCGCGCGCCATGTAACTCGACAGCCGGGTATTGAAAATCAGGCCGGCGCCGGCCCAGGCGGCCATGACGACATAGATGAACATAGACATCCAGGCCGCAGGGACATGGATATAGATGATCCGGTAGGCTTCGCCCTGCTGATAGTCGGTCGGGGCGACGAAAAATCCGACATAGAGGCCGAACACTGTAAGCACCGCAGCGGCGCCCGCGAACCACGGGACCAGTGCGCCCGCCAGCGGATAGAAGCTCGCCGGCGAGGAATATTTGAACCAGTTAATACTCATCAAAGCCAATCCATGCACCCATCGGGTCTGACCCCGAAAAACCAAGCCGGCATCGTAGGATGCGGTGAGACCGCGAACCGCATCAATCAAAATCAATCCAGCGATATCCGCAGCGCCGCCGCCGTGACCCAGGGCCCGAAACACAACGCCAGCACCAGAAATGCCGCCAACAGGGACAGGTGTGCCCCGGCGTCCATCCCGGCCGCCGTCGCCTCGACCGCTCCGGCGCCAAAGATCAGGACCGGCACGTACAGCGGCAGAATCAGTAATGATATCAGTACGCCGCCTCCACGTAACCCCAAGGTCAGCGCGGCGCCTACCGCGCCGATCAGGCTCAGCGCCGGCGTCCCGAGCAGCAGGGCCAGCATCAGCATGCCGATTTCCGCGGCCCCGAGTCCAAATTGCAGGCCGAGCAACGGCGAGACCAGCACCAGCGGCGCCCCGGTTACCAGCCAGTGTGCGGCGACCTTGCCGAGGACCAGCAACGACAGGGGTTGCGGCGCCAGCAGCATCTGCTCCAGCGTGCCGTCTCCGTAGTCTGCGTTGAACAGCCGGCCGAGCGCCAGCATCGAGGCCAGCAGCGCCGCGACCCACAACACGCCCGGCGCGATCGCACCCAGGATGCCCATTTCCGGGCCGACACCGAGCGGAAACAGGCTGACGACGATGACAAAGAAGATCAGCGTCGTCATCACATCGACCAGGCGCCGGCCTGCCAGGGTCAGGTCCCTGGCCAGCATGCACCAGACCGCTCCGATCAACCCGGGGCGGCTCATGTACCCATCCTGATCTGTTTGACCGTCGACGCGTCGATTGCGACCTGCTGGTGCGTCGTCAGCACGACCATGCCGCCGCGCTCCAGATGTCCCCGGATCGTCGCCTGCAGCACCCCGACGGCCGTGATATCGAGCGCGGTGAACGGCTCGTCGAGCACCCACAGGCGCGCCCGGGACAGCAGCAGACGGGCCACAGCGACGCGCCGTTTCTGGCCCTGGGACAGGACCTTGGTCGGCAGGTTTTCGAACCCGCGCATCCCCATGCGCTCCAGCGCAGCGAGCGCCTCCGGTTCGCCGGTCGCAAGCCCGGCGAGACAAGCTCCGATCCGCAGGTTTTCGAGGCCGGTCAGATCCTCCTTGATCGCGTTGTGATGGCCGCACCAGGCGAGTTCCGCACGGAAGCTGTCGCCCAGTGCATGGATATCATCGCCGTCCCACGTCACCTTGCCGGCCGCCGGCAACACGAGCCCACACAGCATCCTGAGCAGCGTGGTCTTGCCACTGCCGTTAGGACCGTTGACATAGAGCAGTTCGCCGGCTGCGAGCTCAAAACTCAAATCGGCAAACAGGCTGCGGTCGCCCCGGATCGCCGCAAGGGCCACGCCCCGCAGCATCGCTCAGGCCCCGCCTGCGCGGGCATTTCGGCGGCAGTCTCGCATAGTGTCACGTAAGCTATGGATTGAGTTAGAGAAACTGTGGCCGGTAAGTCTCTCACATGCGCCCACTGCCGACAAGCAGCAATCAAGGGGGGTAGGCTGCCGGGGCGGCATACGGCACCGGCGCCATCAACACGCCATCCTCGATGATCGCGGCCCGGCTGCTGCGGTCGCTGCCGGAACCGCGACCGGTTTCCTTCGGCATTGACCTGTCACCCACCCCGGCATTTGGTTAGAATCGCGGTCAGGATGCGGAACCCCCCCGGCGGCACAGGAATTTCATGAGAGACCAGTTCGAGCGGCTGCACGCCCACATCGGCCGCAGCGTGGTCGGCCAGTCCCGGCTGGTCGAGCGCCTGACGATCGCCGTGCTGACCGGTGGCCACGCGCTGATCGAGGGCCTTCCGGGTCTCGCCAAGACCACTGCCGTGCACGCCCTTGCAAACGGAATGGCGCTCAGCTTCCAGCGCATCCAGTTCACACCCGACATGATCCCGGGCGACATCACCGGCACCGACATCTTTCTGCCCAGGGACAACCGTTTCGAGTTCGTGCCGGGTCCGGTCTTCCACGAGATCATCCTCGCCGACGAAATCAACCGGGCCCCGCCAAAAGTGCAATCGGCATTGCTCGAGGCGATGCAGGAACGCCAGGTAACCGTCGGTGGCACGACGCACCGGCTGCCGCCGGTCTTCATGGTGATCGCGACCCAGAACCCGATCGAGCAGGAAGGCACCTATCCCCTGCCCGAGGCACAGCTCGACCGTTTTCAGATGAAAATCAGCATCGACTATCCGTCCGCAGACGAGGAACTCGCAATCATGCGACTCGACCGCGCTCGCCATGCCGGCCAAGATCCGCTGGCAGTCATGGACGTCGTGCTGACGCCAGCGCAATTGCTCGACGCGCGCCAGCAGGTGAACGCGATCTATCTCGACGAGATGCTCGAGCGCTACATCATCGAACTGGTCGCTGCGACCCGGTCACCGGCGCGCTGGGATGATGACCTGGCCGAATGGCTGACGCGCGGCGCCTCGCCGCGCGCGACGCTGGCGCTGGCGCATACCGCCCGTGCCCGCGCCTGGCTGTCGGGCCGTGATTTCGTCGAGCCCGATGACATCATCGATCTCGCGCCCGATACCCTCGGACATCGTATCGGGCTCGGGTTCAGCGCGCGGGCCGCCGGGATTACCGCCGGGCAGGCGATCGCCCGAATCACTGAATGCGTACCGATACCCTGATCGCGGGGGCCGAAGCCGGCTTGCCGCTTGTCAGCGACGCCGAACTGGAACACCTTCGCCTGATCACGCTGCAGCAGCGGAACAGGCGTTACCGGCGCTTTCCCGTCACCGCCGCCGCAGGCGCACGGCCGACCCGCTGGCGCGGTCAGGGCATGGAACTGCACGATGCGCGGTCATACCAGCCAGGCGACGACATCCGCCACCTCGACTGGCGCGCGACCGCCCGCAGCGGCAAACCGGTGACCAAGATCTTTGTCGAGGAACGGGCGCGTAATCTGTTCCTGCTGATCGACCGCAGCCCTTCGATGATGTTCGGCACCCGCCGTGAATTGAAGGCCGCGACCGCAGCACGCGTCGCGGCGATCCTCGCGTTCTCGGCGCTCGCCGAACGTGAAGCGGTTTCGGGCCTCGTCGTTGGCGAGGAGACCCGCTACTTTCCGCCCGCCCGTTCTCTGCACGGGGTACTCGACCTGTTGCACGCAGCCGCAGCGGCGCCCTCAACGCCAGGCCGATCGCCTCCGCCGCGGCAGGAACCGCATCGTATCGTTCGTTCATTGCCCGTCGTGCCGGAACACGGTTCCATGCGCTGCCTGATCAGCGATTTTCATGACGTGCTTGAAGGCCGGACCGAATTGGAGGCCTGGTTACCGCGCGCTGCCTCAGGCGCCGCGCCCGGATCTGCAAATAGCGGGTGCATTGCGCTGCGCATCGTCGACGTCGCCGAGCGGCAACTACCGCAGGCTGGCGTATTACGCCTGACCCCGCCCGGCGGCGGCGCGGTCACACTGGTCGATACCGGCGATCCGGAGCTGAGAAGGCGCTTTCGGGAGGCGGTCGCACAACGCGATGCGCGGTTGCGCGAAGATTGCGGCCGACTTGGAATCGGGCTGCTGGTCATTCGCAACGATATCGATCTGCCGGCGCAACTCGACGCCCTGCTATGACCAATGTCATGACGGACAGCGCTGCGCTCGCGACGCTCGCGGATATTGAATTCCCGGCACCGCCCGAATGGCGGCCGGTAATCCTGTTTGCGCTCGCGGTGCTGGTAGTCACTGCGGCGCTGGTAGGCCTCTGGTGTTCGCGGCGCAGCTTTCGGCGCCCGAACAGCGCGGTTCACGCCGAGCAATTGCCACCCCGGGCGCAGGCGCTGGAGCGTCTCGCGGCGCTGCGACAGGGGTGGGAATCAGGAATGCTCGATGATCGTGAGACCGGTTTCCGAATGTGCGCCGTGCTGCGACTCGGACTCGGGCTGCCGCAGCTGCGCGCAGCCACGCCGCCAGGCCCCGATGAATCCCTGCGATGGCTCAGCTTCGTCGAGGAACTGCGACAAATCCGCTATCGCCCGCGTCAATCCGGCCTGACGTCGGCGCACTTCGATCAGGCGCGGGACTGGCTCTCCGGAACCCCCGTAACCCGGGATCTTGCCGGTGTTTGAATTCGCCGCACCGCTGTGGTTGCTGCTGCTGCCGCTCCCGGCGGTCGCCTGGTGGATCGGCCGGCGATGGGCGGCGGACAGCGCTCGCGGCGGGGCGCTGATCCACCCTCTGGCCGAACTGCTGGGCCGCCTGCAGGAGCCGTCCCACAAGCCCGGCACGCCCTGGTACTGGTTGCTCGGCTGTGCCTTGCTGATCGCGGCGCTCGCGCGCCCGCAGTGGCTGGAACATGACCCTTCTGACGGCGCGCCCGGACATAACATGATATTCACGATCGATGTCTCGGGCTCGATGCGGATCCTCGATTATGCCGTCGACGGTGCAGCAGTCAGCCGGCTCGATATGCTCAAGCGCGAGCTGGCCGGCTTTCTCGCACAGGCGCCACGCCTGCGCGCCGGCGTCGTCGTCTTCGCCGACGACGTCATGACCTGGGTGCCGCTGACGACCGATCTCGCGCTGGCTGCGCAGATGATCGCCGAGATCGACAACAGTCTCGCCGGCGAGCGCACCGCACTCGGTGACGCGATGGCGCTCTCTATCAGGCGCATGCAGGCAGTCACCGAAGCGGACGCGTCACGGGTACTGGTACTGCTGACGGACGGCGTCCCGACTGCCGGCAGCATTGATCCCGAATCCGCCGCCGAGCTGGCGCGGTCCGCCGGCATCCGGATCTATTCCATTGGTCTTGGTAGCGATACCCCAGCGCCGTTCCCGCTCGGCCGGAGCGGAGAGCAGACTATCGCCGACATCCCGCTCGACGAGGCCTTGCTCAGGAATCTCGCTGCGCGGACCGACGGGGAATATTACCGGATCGTCGAGGCATCTGACCTGTTGCAGGTACTCAATGATATTGAAAAGCTCGAGCAATCACGCCTGCCGGCACGCGCGGAAATACGGGAATGGTACTGGTTACCGGCCCTGGCCGGGCTCGCGCTGCTGGTCCTTGCAGATCGCCGAAGACCCTATGGAATTCCGGTGACTCGATGAGCGACTGGCTGCCTTCGCTGATCCTGCGCGAACCGCTGTGGTTGCTGCTCGTGCCGCTGTACTGGGCGATCCATCGCTACTGGCGCCGCAGCGGAGGCGCGCCATCGCAATGGCATGCCTATGCCGACGCCGGTCTTCTGCGCTGGCTGGCCATCGCACCGCAGCGCGGATTCTCGTCCCGACTGGACCTGATCGCAAGGGTGTTGATCGTGCTCGCGATCAGCGGTCCGATCCTTGCCGACCGGCCGGCGGCGCAATCCCGCCCCGCGCTCGACATCGCCGTCATTCTCGATATCTCGCCATCGATGCGCGTCGGCGACGTCGATCCGGACCGCCTGCAACGGGCGCGACTCGAGCTCAACGATCTGCTGCGCCGGTTGCGCGGTGACCGGGTCGCCCTGTTTGCATTTTCTGCCCACGCCTATCCGGTGCTGCCGCTGACGACTGACCTCGCGCTGATCCCGTGGTATCTCGACGCACTCGATCCCGCGCTGACCCGCCTCACGGGCAGTAATCTCGTCCCCGCACTCGAACTCGCCTCCCGCACGCTCGATCAGGGCACGGGCGGCCGCCGCGCGATCCTGGTGCTGAGCGATGGCGAAATCACGGACAGCACCGGCGTGCTCGCCGCGGCGGACCGACTCGCAAGGCGCAATCTCCCGGTCTTCGCGCTCGGCATCGGCACGACGACCGGCGGGCCGGTACCGACGGCCGGCGGTTACCAGCGCGACGAAAACGGCGAGATCGTCGTTTCACGCCTCGAACCCTCGCTGCTTGCACAAATTGCCGCGCGCACCGGCGGTCGCTATGCCGGTCTGCGCGCCGATGGCGGCGACTGGACATACCTGGTCGCGGGTATCGATGCGCTCGCCCGTTCAGAGCGGAGCGCCCCCGCTCCCGATGACGGCCTCCCTCTCTGGCCCTGGCTGCTCGCGTCCGGGCTGGGGCTACTGCTGGCGATTCGCCTGCGTAATCCTGTTACCGCGTTGCCGGCATTCGTCCTCGCGACGGGTCTCACAGCATTCACGTTGTCCCCGCTGGCCGAGGCATCACCATGGACCGAGCGCGCCGCGCTTGAAGCGCTCGAGTCAGGCCACTATGCCGACGCCGAGGCACTCTATCGTGATATCGACAGTTTCAGTGGCCGGCTCGGCGCGGGCGCCGCGGCCTATCGTCAGTCACGCTGGGCCGACGCACTCGAATTGTTTTACGACGCGGAACAACGCGCCGGCGATGATGCGCAACGGGCGACAGCGGCCTATAACCGCGCGAACACCCTCGCGCAGCTCGGTCGGCTCGACGATGCCCTGATTGCCTTCGATTACGTCCTGTCGCTGCAACCTAATCACACGCGCGCAGCGGTAAACCGGGACATCGTCCAGCGCATGCTGTCCCGGCACGCCGGCGCCGCAGGCGGCGACCCGCAGGGCGCCGTTCGTGAAGACCCGGAGTCGCAGCGCTTCAGTCCCGGCGCCGCCGTCGATCCGCAGGCGGCAGGCCAGACGGTCACGATCGAACGCGACGGCCACGGCGCCGGCGCACCCGGTGGTGAACGCCGCACCCGGGTGATCGCACGCCCGTCGCCTTCCGGCGCCCTTCATTCGCTGCCGGCCGGCGGTCGCGCCGGCGAGGCCGCACAATCGGCGATGGTCCGGCTCGATGCGATCGACGACAATGCCGCCGAAGTGCTGCGTCATCGCTTCTCGCTGATGGATGCGGAGCGGCCGCGCACAAGGGAAGCACAGCCATGGTAGCGTACAGGATACTCACGGGTGTCTTGCTGCTGCTGTTGAGCGGGGGGCTCGCCGCCGCAACCACCTTCACCGCGACCGTTGACAGAAAAGAGCTCTTCATCAACGAGCACGTCATGCTGACGCTCGCACTACACGATAGCGAGACCCGTTTACGCGCCGAGGGCGTCTCTCCAAACATCGACCTGACATTGCTGACAGACCAGTTCGAACTCGGAACGCCTCGCGCCGACTTCCGCTTCAACATCGATCGCAATCGCGGGCGCTCCAGCTCGACGATCACGGTCGAGCTGTTCCCCCGTCAAAGCGGCCGCTTGATCATCCCGTCTTTTACCGTCGACGGTCTCAGCACCGATCCGATCAGGGTCCGGGTGCTGGAGCAGCGCGCGGAAGGCGCTGCCGCCGAGGCCTTCGCAGTCAGCGGCGTCGGCACTCACAGGCTGCGCGTGCGTGAACAGTCGCTGATCTTTCTGGATCTCTATCACCGGGTCAATCTCGAAACCGCGCGACTCGGTGGTCCGCTCGAAACCAGGCCGCAGCAGGTTGAACTCCATCTGCTGCCGCAGGAGAATCGCGTCGAGACGGTGAACGGAATCGAGTACCAGGTCACCCGCACCGCCTGGGCGATCAGCCCGCTGACCGGCGAACGCATCACGGTCTCGCTGCCGGACATATGGATCGAGACGCAGCAGGGTCGCCAGTGGCGGCTGCCGTTCTCAGAACAACACATCGACGTCACCGGCCTGCCCGCATCGGTTCCGCCCGATACGCTGATCGGTCGCCCTTCCGTCAGCATCGATGCGCCTGCCACCGCCCACGTAGGTCGCATCATGCCATGGGAGATCACGCTGCGCACGACAACGGCCCTGAATGCACTGCCAGCCGAAATGCCGTTCAGCGATCATTCCAGCGATCTCCGGATCTTCATGGATCCGCCGGAGCGGCACCACGAGTTGCGCGCCGACGGCGGGATCGAAAGCGTCGCGGTCTATCGCGGCTCGGTGATGCCGCTCGCGCCCGGCGTATTCACGCTTCCGGCGCTCGTACTGCCGTGGTTCGATACGGACACAGGACGCCTTGAATCGCTGTCCGTGCCAGGACGACCGCTCCAGGTATCCGGCGCACCGGTCACCGGAACCGATGGCGACCGCGCCGGAGAATTCGGCATGATTCCCGCTGCTGCCACAACGACCGCGCTGCGGATCTGGCAAGCGGTCGCGGCGCTGCTGCTGTTGTCGTGGATCATCGCCGTCGCGCTTTGGTGGCGGCAACGACTCCCGACCCGCGCCAGCCGCGGCGCCGGTAAAGCGCGCCCGGCCGCAAGCGTCCGTCCCGACAGGGATCGACTGCTCGCGGCGCTCGGCAGCCGGACGCTCGAACAGGGCTTGAGGGCGCATGAAAAGCACAACGGTTTCGACGAGGAATTGCGCGCCGTCGTCAGGGACGTGCAGCGGCGATGCTATCATCCCGGGGGGAGAAACGGGGAAGCAGCGGACCTCGGGAAACGGATCGACAGAGTTGTCGAACGGCTGCGCCGTGAACCACACCCCGCCGGCGACTTGAATCAGGACAAGTGGTCACCGCGGGCCTTTCATCCGGCGCAACGGGATGAGCGCTGACGCGTATTTTTCATGAACCGCACACACGCTCGGGAGGGCCTGTCCGAACCCGGATCCCGCTACAACCGGCGTTCATGAAAAATGCGGGACTCGCCCGGAAGACTACCGCGCGGCCGCCAGTTCCTTGCCGACGAGATAATCGACGACCTGCAGCAGCGACTCGGCATTGCGGACCATCGACGCGTCTACCCGGTACTTGCCGTTGATGACGAAGCTCGGCGCCCCCTGGAGTTCGTAGCGGCGTGTCATCAGCTGGGCATTGCGCACCCGCGTCGCCGCCGCGCTGCTGCGGAACGCGGTCAGGAAACGGGAGCGATCGATGCCTTGCTCGGCGAAGAAATCGGCCATCAGCGCCTCTTCGTCGAGCTTTCTGCCATGACGATGCAAGGCGGTATAGATCGGCATGTGCACACGATCGAGGACCCCGAGGTTCTCCGCCGTGAAAAAGGCGCGCGCGTAAAACACCATGTGGCCGCCGACAACGGCCGGCAGGCGGCGGAAGGTCACGACTTTGCCGCGTTCTGCCAGCCAGCGCTCCAGAGCTGGCTGCACGACGAAACAGGTCTGGCAGTCATACCAGAAGAACTCGACGACCTCGACCGTCCCCGGCGCGGCATCGACCGGCTGCTGCGGCTCGATCAGCCGGTAGTTTACGCCTTCGATATAGCCACCGGCCGCGTGGATCTGGGTCGACAGCAGGATTGCGCCAAGCAGGACTATCAGTCGATGCATCATGGCGCTGTCCGGACTAATTGACTTTCCTGACCGGAATCACGATCTCGCCGGCCCCGGCGCCATCGCGATCCGGCAGATTGCGCTCGGCCCATTCGCGGGTGTTGCGCTCAATCCAGTCGGCCTCGTGCTCGGGCAACGGGCCGCGCGCGAGCCGGGTATCCCATTCCCACAGCGCGGAGCGCGCACGGCGGACATAGGGATCGTCGGGTGGCGCAAGGTGTATGTAAACGCGCATCGCCCCGAGGGCGCCCTCGATATCACCGAGCTTCTCGAGCGCGATGGCGAGACCCCAATACGCATTACCGAGATAGGAATCGAGATCAGTCGCGGTCTTGAAGAAATCGTACGCGCCGCGGAAATCCCCGAGACCCAGCAAGGCATACCCCATGTTCGAATGCGCCTCGGGCAGACGCGGCGACAGCTGAAGGACACGATGCAGTGCGACCATCGCATCAGCGTATCGCTGCGCATGCAGCATGACGACGGCCTGCTTGAAACGCGCATCGATCTCCGCCATGCGCTCATCGGCCGGCGGCCCGGTGCGGTCCGGGGGGGGCATCAGATCGACAACTTGCGGCGCCTGATCCTGCTGCGGCGCCGGGACTTGCGACTGCCCGGTCAGGACCGCGGCGTTACCACGCGGCAGCGCGTCGAACTGCGCCGGGACAGACTGGAATTGCGGCGTCAGTTGAACTGTCTGCAGCAGCGACTTCAATTCGGGGGCGCTCGCCAGCAGAAAAACCGCAGAGGCGATCACACCGACGAGCGTCAGCGAAACCGCCGAGATCGACGATTCGTGACTGTGCCTCATATCACTCCCTTGTGCGCCGCCTCACTGTAGAACGGCGCGCCGAAATAGGTGAAGAACGCCAAGGTGAAGACACCGACGATCGCCATCGCGCCGAGTCGAGGATGCAGATTGTAGGTAAGCCTGACGTGGATCAGCCCGGCCAGCATCAACCAGGTCAGGAATGACGAGGTCTCGAGCGCGTCCCAGGCCCAGTAGCGACCCCAGGCGTCCTGCGCCCAGACCGCGCCGGCGATCAGCATCAGGCTGTGAAACACCAGCGCCAGCAGCATGAAACGCCAGGCGATCGTATCGATGACGCTGTCAGACGGCATCTGCCGCAACAGAAACCGGAAGCCGCGCACGCTGCGCAGCAGGATGATCCCGGCGAGGCCGGTTGCAATCAGGCACAGGCCGAGAAAAACCTTGCCGAAACCGACATGGGCCCACAGCCAGTTATGGTAATAGGTCGGCGGGAACGCGCGGGCGGACGGATCGAGGGTCAGCACCCAGATGCCCATCGTCCACAACACCGGCAGCACAACGATCACGGTCGGCCGAATCAACGGAACGCGCCAGTAGGCAATCGTGTAGATCAGGCCGAGGCTGAACAACTGGCTGGTCAGCAGTTCGAACAGGTCGACGAACGGGCCATGACCGACCCTGAGCCAGCGCTCGGTCAGTGCAATCGCGAGCAGCAATACCGCGGACGACAGCATCCCGAGTACATAGGGTTCGTGATTGCGCGAGAAGCTCAGTGTCGCGGCCCCGTTGGTGGCCCCGCTCGTGCGCAGGACCCCCTGCACGGCAAAGAAGGTCGCCAGCGCATAGGCCGCGAGGCCGGCGTACAGCCACGGCATCTCGGCCACCATCGTCATCTCTTCGTTCATAGCGACTTACCTCCCTGCAGATCGGCTGCGGCCTTCTTTCGCGCGGCTTCCTGCACCGCGGAATAGACCTGGATTGCGCCAAACTTGCGCCAGAAATGCGCGGCAAGGCCAAAAACGGCAATTATCGCTGCAAGGAACAGCCAGTGCAGCGTCGGATCGTAAAAGATCCTGTATCCCATCCAGCCCGCGAGGCGCTCAAAGCGCAGGCTGCCGGTGTCGAGGCGAAGCGATTCTCCCGGCCGCAGTACCACCCGGTCGTCACCGGCGCGCACGACGAGCGCCCCCGCAGAATTCCGCGGATCGAGCCGCCAGTCCGTGGCCGGATCAATACCGGTCTCGAGTTGCAGCCAGAAGCGAATTTCCTCGCCGCCGTCCGGTGTCCAGCGATTTGCCTGACGGTGCTCGAACAGCGGATACGACGGCATATGGATCGTACCGGTGACCGGCGACCCGCCATCGGGCATCCAGGTCAACACCGCCGCGAATCCCTTGTTGAATGTCGTGTAGAAACGATAACCCTCCGCCCGCAGCGGAGTGTGGTCCCCGACAACCTTGCGATCCCAGCCGCCGCGGCCGTCCGGCACCATGATCTCACTGCGCGTCGGTCCGCGCGACATGCCGGATGTGTAATCGATCGTATAGGGGCCCTGCACGAAACCGACGCGGTCGAGGCTGCCACGATGCCAGGGCCCCTCGCGTACGTTGATGATATCGCGCGCCATGAAGGCATCGCCTTCTGTCAGTTCGACATTGGCCTCCATCATCGTCATCCGGCCAATCGCCGCAAGCACCACGATCGCGAGCAGGCCGAGATGAAACACCAGCAGGCCGCCGCGCCGATTGATGCGCGGATTCGTGATCACCGCTGCGAGCAGGTTCACCGCGAGCAGGGTCATCGGTGACGCCAGCACCCAGGTTGGCGTCTCGACCGGGTTGTCGTAGTTCAGCGCGGCGCCGACGCCGAGGAACGCCATGCCGAACAGCGTCAGCCGGATCGAGGCCAGAGTGCGCAGTGCCCGGATCACGGGATGTTCACGCAGGACTCGTTGCTGTTCAACATCCAGTCGACGCCGGTGATGTTGTTACCCGGCGGACCCGCCGAACCGCAATTCGCGTCGAGCCATTCGCCGCTGCGCGCGAACTTCCTCACCTTGAGCACGGCGCCGTTGTAATACGGTCCCTTGTAAAAGCGCCCGGTACCGGATGGCGAGAAGCCCTGGTAGCGCACCTGGGTGCCGGGCGCCATCTCCGACTCGAGGCCGATATCGTTGAGATTCGCGAGGAAGACCTTGTTCTTCCAGCCGTGCGGAACCGACACATGACAGAACGTGCAGCGGAAATTATTGACGACCGCAGCATGGCCGACATGGAGATTGAGACCGAGAAACTGGAGGCAACCGCCGCCGCCGACCGCGCGACGAAAGCCGCTCGCGAGGACCTCCGGGTTCGGCGAAAGCGACGGCCGCGCGTAGTTTTTCGGATCATGGCAGCGGAAGCACAGGTGATTGCCCGGGTCGGCCTCGTTCGCGAAGTTCGTCGTGTTCTCGCCGGTCTGATCGCTCCAGTTGCCCTTCAGGATGAAGTTCTCGTTCGAGCCGTGCGGCCCCCACGGCGCGCCATTCTCGCCGCCCATCGGCACGACCGTATTGCCCATCGTTCGCGAGCCGTGGCAATCCGAGCAGAACATCGTCTGAAGACCGACCGCGCTGTTGAACGGCTGGCGCCAGACGTCAGGCGACGCGCCGCGCACCGGCGGCGTGCGTCCGGTCGGACGCATGACCGGGTGCCAGGAACGATGATTCTCGTTGACGAAATCGACGCAATTGCCCTGTGGATCGAGCCGGCCGTTGATGATGAGCGGATTGCCGTTCGAATCGGTCAATTGCACATTGCAGGGCGCGCCCTCGTCGTAAGCGCCGGTCGGCCCGGCCGTGCCCTCGCCCCCATGCGGGCCGGGATCATTCCCGCTCACGCTGCCGGGCACCTGAAACTCCATCGACTGATTCGTGTAGTGCAGCATGTCCGGCGGCGTGCTCGGTGTGCCGGGCGGCGTCAGTCCGGAGGTGTATCCGAGCGGCGGCGGCGTGTCATAGACATAGTTCGAATGACACTTGAAGCAAAGCTGGTATTCGCGAGTCAGGTAGGGCGCGCTGATATCGGTGATGCCGCCGATGCCGGGATCGCCGCGCTTGACCTCGAATGCAATCGGATTCTCGCCGAAGCGCGAATTTGCATAGATCGGCTCGACGCCCCAGATGCCGCGCAGAACGCCGGACGCGATATTGCTCGGCGCGATGCCCGGGGTATGTTCATGCGTCCCGGCCTCGCCCGGTACGGTCGGGTCGTCATTGAAGCGCCGGTTGCGGATCACGCGGTGCGGATTGTGGCAGTCGGTGCACTCGGCATGACGGTTGAGCAGACCGCCGAGTCCGAGCAGTTCCCGCGACTCGACGAAATCCTGGCCGCGCTGGTCGCCCTGGGTCGCGGCATCACCGCTGCCGATGCTGTGAACCTCGTGACCGGCAAGCTGGTCATCGCTCGAGATCGGCATGTGCCGCGCGAGCGTCGTGAAGTCCGTCTTGATGTCCGGGACCTCGAAGGACGGATTGGTATTCGGGCTGATCTGGCCTTGCAGCGTCTGAGCGGTCGGCGGACCGACCGCCGGATCACCGTGACACGAGTAGCAGACGTATTCGACGGCCGGACGCCCCCCCTGGCGGAACTGCCCGCCGGTCGTCGGATCGGTCAGCAGAGGACCATCGGTGCCTTCCCGCAGCAACCGGCGCGCGCCCTGCACGGTATGCGGGTCGTGGCAATTCAGACAGGCCGCCTGCCAGACCTGGATATTGCGCGGAAACTCGCGGATATCGGCCGCGGGTTCGGTGTAGCGCTCGCTCGCGACACCGGGATGGGCATGCGCCGAGTCGGCCCAGCCCTCCTTGTCATGGCAGGCGAGGCAGATGATGTCGCGCTGGGCATCGAACTGGCCCTGGACCGGCGGCTGGACCTGGAAACGGTTCGCGCGCAGGAACTTGATGTTCTCGCCCGGCACTTCCGAGCGGATATGCGGGTCATGGCAGGTGATGCATTCGAGCTTCGGCCCGGAACCATCGGCATCGCGCTCCAGCGGCAGATAATCGCCGTGCGGCATCGCGATTGGCCCGCCCCTCACCCGTTGGCTGAGCCAGGGGACGTTGGCCGGGTCGAACAGCTCGCCGTCGCGCGCCGCCTGAGTGCTGTCAAAGGTGAAGGAGATCGGATGATCGTTGGTCAGGTCGATGCCGAGATAGCGGGTGAAGCCCGTGTCCCGACCCAGTCCTTCCGGGATCCTGCCACCGGGACTGGTGCCGGCCATCGGCACCGTGGAGCCGACCTGCCGGTTCAGCACATTGACCGAGCCGAGCGCGATCGTGCCGTCGTGACAGGAAAGGCACAGCTTTGAACGGCCGGTCGGCTGGTCAAGATCGGTTGCGTCGATCGACGTCGAATCGAACGGGATATAGGTGGCCCGGGACAACTGGCGGTTCCATAACGGTGTGTTATGCTCGGGCGTCGCACCGTGCGGGGTATGGCAGAAAGCGCAGATCTGGGACTCGCTGACCGCCGACGCCCGCCGCTCGATGCCGGCCGGGGCGACTGTCGCCGAGAAATTGTGCCGGGTGTTGGAGATATCGGCGATCCTGGGTGGACCGCCGGCGGTCGCGAGGCCGCTCGCGCCCCACAGCAGGCCGATGACTATGGTCGCCGAAACAAGCCGCAGGTTCATGCCTCACCCAGAAATTGAAAAATCATGATGCGACCGTTGAATGCGTCGGCGACATAGATCCGGTTGCGGTGATCGGTCCAGACCCCCGCCGGGAGATAGAACTGGCCTATTCCGCTGCCGGTACCCCCGATCGGTAACAGCAATTCCCCCTGTTCCGTGAATACTAACAGATGGTCGTAATAGGATTCCACCACATACACGATGCCGTGACCGTCGACCGCAATGCCTTTCGGCCGCGGCAGATCACCGACAAAGAGGCCGCGACGGCCGAATTCACGGATAAAATTCCCATTGGCATCGAAAACCTGCACGCGCGAATTCAGCGTATCGGTGACGAACAACTGGTCCCGCGCAAAGGTCAGGTAGGTCGGTGAATTGAATTCCCCCGGCCGTTCGCCGCGATGGCCGAAGGAGCCGAGCAGTTCGCCGTCGTCACTGAATATCTTTATGTCATGCGCCTGTGCATCGGCGATGTAGATGCGTCCGCGCTGTGCGTCGCGTGCGATGCCGACCGGGCGCTCGAACTGGCCCTCACCGAGGTTTCCGATCGGCTCGCCGTCGGCATTGAGCCGCACCACCCGTTTGAGATCGGCATCGACGACCAGCACCTCGCCGTTCGCACCCGGGCTGATGCTGACCGGGGTCTGAAAGCGCGTCAAGCGGCCAGCCAACTGCCAGATATGCAGCTTGCCGGCCGCCTCGTCGAACACGTAGACCGCCGCGCGGCTGACGTCGGTGATATAGATTCGCCCTTCATCATCGACGAAGCCGCTCTGCGGCCGTTGCAGCACATCCGGAATCTTATCGCCGCTGACGATACCAGCCACCCAGGTCAACAGGCGGCTGCCGATATTGCCCTGGTTCGCCCGCGGGAAATTCCGCTCGCCGGTCAGTTGTCCAATCAGGCGGTAGCGCGGGGGATCCGGCGGAGATGGCCAGACATATTGGTCGGCCTGAGACTCGAATTCATACTCAAGGACACCTGGTCCGGTGGCGCAAGCCGCCAGCAATGCCGTCGCCAGCACGACAGCGACCCTTCCTGTGCTGGTAAAAAAGGCTGCGAACATCTCGTCAGGGTTCCTTCGGCGGTGACAACTCCCAGGAAGCGAGCGACAGCACCTGTATCCGCCGGTTCAAGCTGTCAGCCACATAGAGAAATCCTTCGTCGATCCACAGGCTGGTGATCCTGCTGAATCGGCCGGGCGCCTTGCCATGCCCTCCGATCACGTCGACGAGCGCATCGCCATCGAACACCTTGATGTCATCGGCCATGTAATCGGCGACGAATGCAAGGCCGTTGGCGGCGACGGCAATCGCCGTCGGGAAAGTCACGGTGTCGCGCTGCAGGGACTCGAGATAACTGCCATCAAAATCCATGACCTGCACCCGATGCTCACCCAAGCGGGCGCCGATGTAATATCCCTTTGGTCCCTGCGCCAGCGCAGTGATGCTTGTGAACTTGCCCTCGCCGCGGCCGCGGCCGCCGAAGGCGCCTGTCAGAAGACCCGCGGGATTGTAAACCAGCACCCCGTCGTTGTTGCCGTCGGCGATGAAGATGTAGCCCGTCGTATCGTTGACCCGGACCGAGACCGGTCGGGTGATATTGAATTTGTCCGCTATGACCTTGACCAAGCGTCCATTGAGGTCGTAGTGCAGCACCCGCGCGCCATCGGTATCGGCAATGAACACGGACAGGTCGCGGGCGAGGTACAGGTCGGCGTCATTGCCGCTGACGACGCCATCCAGGTCCATCGCCCGCTCGAGGCGGTCGAGTCTCGCGTCGTAGCGGAACATCTGATGATGACCGACGTCGAGGATATAGACCAGATGGCCACGCGCGGCAACCGCGACCGGTTGCAGAAAGTTGACCTGATTGGGGCCGGTCACGACGTTGCCGCCGGTCAGCCCGCCATCGATGATCTGCCACAAGGGTCCCGGCGCATCGGGCGCGGCGGTGGCGCGGGCGTCGCTTTCGTCCGTGACCGCGCAGGCCTGCAGCAGCAGCGCGGCGCAGGCGAGACTCAGCGCAGCGAGGTGACTTCTGGAGAGACGGAGTGGCATCTGCCGCAGTTCATTGTGGGGGGGAAAGCGACGCGGCCATGACACAGTCCGCAAAACTCTCCCTGAATGATCGCCGACATTCTGATCGGATTGGCGCCTTTCTTCGGAATGAATGGCACGGGATGACAGTTAGCGCAGGTCAGCCATTCGGTGTGCTGGAGATGCGGGAACCTGACCCAGGGCATGGACTGGGTATTCTGGAAGAGGATGTCGAAGTCGACGGTGAACATCTGCAGGGAGCCGTCCCGGCTCTGGCGCGGATCGATCAGGTCGCGGCTCAGGGTCCTGACCCAGTCGATGATGCCCGCGGAATCGCGCGGGAATTTCGCCATCGAATCGTAGGGATCCTGTAAGCGCCCGACTGCTTCCCCGTTGGGATCGTGGATGCCGTCCTGCGCAACCGGGGCAATGTCGCCATTCAGCTGGAAATGTACGCCGGCACGCTGCCATCCGGGCGCCTGCTGGGCCTTGACGGCGGTCATGCCGAATAACAGGCAGACCAGCACCAGCAAGGCAATGCCCCAGACATTCACCGGGTGACCCTTTGCGGATTTCGCAGTCATCATCGTTCGATCACCTCACGCCGACGATCTGCAGCGCGCGCTGAATATGGCTGGTCGCACCCTGCAACATCAGGATCGCCTCTTGATAATTGCCGCGCGCAACTTCCGCATCGACGAGCCCCCGGATTTCCTTCGCCCGGTCGACGGAACGCATCATCAGTTCTTTCGACTGCTCCGTCGGCTGTTTCTGTTCGATCGCGATCGGCACCAATCGTTCAAAGCTTTCATAACGGGACAGCTCGTACTCATATTCCTCGCGCGGCGTCTCGAAGACCAGATCGTAGGTAATGGTTTCATCGGCCAGCATTTCGGTCAATGCGCGCGTCAGCGTGTTCTGCACGTCGGTCAATAGCGCGATCGCATCGGCAAATTGCCCGTCCCCGGCAAGTGACCGGGCGCGCGCCATTGCCTGATCGATCTGCTTCAGGTCGACCTGCCGGACCTTGCTGCGATCGCGCTTGAGCATATGCTCGACGTTGCTGTTATACGAATCGCGGAAGGTCCGGGCGCCTTCATAGAATGTCTCGAACTGTGCCCGCTGGGCCTCCCCCTCGATATCCCGCGGGACATACAGTGAAGCCTCGCTCATTATGCGCATCGACTCATCGGCAAGCAGCAACGCGACGTCGAGATCGCCGCGGTCGGCGGCAACCCGGGCATCCAGGTAGTTTTGGCGTGCCGCGCGGTGCAGGTCGAGCGCGGCCTCGATACCACTCTCCCGGATCCGGTCGGCGGCAGCGGATGTGTTGACGAACATTTCGGCGAAATCGATCTTCTGCCTGACTTCGGCCTCTGTAACGGCGGCCTTGGCAACGGCAGGCGCAGGAGATTCGGTGATGACCGGCGCCGCCTTGATGCGCGCGGCCGCAAGCTCGGCGCGCACCCGTTCCTCGTCGGCTGCATCGACGACATGGATCGCGCCGCCCATGTTCCGGTGATTGCGGCACTGGTAATACAGCAGATCCGGCGCGTCGGCCTGCGGCATGAACGTTACTTGTCCCTGGTAGATGAACTGACCGCTGACACCGCTGGTCCAGGCAGCCGCGCCCCAACCCACCTCGCTGAGGGACAGATAGAAATCGTGCTGGATTCCGGTAGCCACGTTGAACGCATAGGTCTTGCCACGAACGACGACCAGCGCCTTGCCCTGCTCGCCATTTACGACAAAGCCCCGGGTATGGCCAACGCCGAAGAAGGGATGGGCCCGGTCCTTTTCCGCATCCGAGACATTGAATTCGAACGGTGACGATGAGATGACGGCCAGCGCGGCAGGCCGTCCCCCGCCGGTTACCGCGGCAGCCGCGAGTACGTCAGTATCAGGCGGTGATTCAGGAGACATCTGCTGCAGCGGGATCATGGCGACGCTCACGCGCGCATGGAAGATCTCGTCCTGGCGGGACCCCGGGTGGGACTCCGGCGCCTCATCGACGATAGCTTCGACCTCGACGACGCGTGCGGTCTGTGACACATCCTCTCCTATAGTCGCGCAGGCCGACAGCACAACCGCCAGACCTGCTGACAACAGCCAGGCGCCGAAACGATATGGCATTGCTGCCCTCGCGCTACCCGCGCCCGCCAGGGCAATCACCCGCGAGCAGCCTTATCTCCATGGATTGTTCACTGTCGCCTCGCTGAGTGGCGGCGTCCAGTCTGCCGGTTTCGGCTTCGAGTGACACTTCGTGCATGTATTGATATTGATCGGGAATGCCACCTTGCCATGACAGACTCCGCACTTCTCTCCGAGCAGGATCGCGGACATGCTGATCTGGTTCGAGAGCCGCTGCGGCGTGAAGATCCGCGGATGACAATTAGAGCAGAAAAGCCACTCGGTGTGCTGGCGGTGCGGAAAGATGACATCCGGGACCGATGCCCTGACCGGGCGATGGATATCGAGATCCATGACGAAGGGCTCATCTTCGGAGTTGACGCGATCCCAGCGCGGGCGCAGCAACTTCTCGTCGATCGCCTTGACCCAGTCGACATGGTTGCCGAATTTGGTGGTCGGCAGACCCTGGTAGGCCTCTTTCGGCGGCTGGAGGCGATGCGTCGCCTCATTGGAGGGATCGTGGATGCCTGAATCCGCTGGCTTCTCGTTCACTTCATACTTCTTCAGATTGCGGTTGAAGGTATTCGCCGCACCGACTTCGGCCATCATCAGCGGGGCGCCTGCATCAGCGACCGCGGCCTGTCCCTGCCACGTAAACGCGATGACCAGTGCGACCGCGGACACACCCACGATAAAACCGTTGCGCTTGAATGTTTTCATGATCTGCTTCCCCTCACCGTTCATTGCCGGGGCGGCTGGCCGGCGGTCGCTGCGGGATCCAGCGGCCTGTGCGCCGGCGCGACCA
Source organism: uncultured Chromatiales bacterium (assembly GCA_964437335.1). Classification (GTDB taxonomy): domain Bacteria; phylum Pseudomonadota; class Gammaproteobacteria; order SZUA-140; family SZUA-140; genus JAITWN01. The sequence goes on along the minus strand of CAYTGL010000003.1, from coordinate 99,037 downwards.
GACGCTGAATGGTGCTGCCGTGAATGTGGGTCGGCGTGCCGGGAATGCCGGAATGACACATCGCGCAGTTTTCGACCGACCAGGCGATCTCGCCATTGTGGCACGCGCCGCAAAACTGGCCGTCGATGATCTTCGCCATCGTGATCTTGTTGCCGCCGGCCTTGAATTCGAAGCCGAGGTCGGCATGGCAGACCTTGCAGCGGAAGCGTACCCGGTGGAACCAGTGCGGGAACACTACCGGACGCATATTGGCGGCATCGGCAAAGTTGTTGATGACAACGTCGCCGTATTCGGCATGCGCCGGGCCAGGAGCCGCGGCCCACATCCACAGGCCGACCAGGAGTCCCGCTATCAGCGAAAAGCGGACAGGATTCCGCGCGATATTTGGTGACATGACTAACCTCTCCTCATGGATATGCAGATAATTATTGTAGTCTTTGGCGGCCCCCCGGCCGCTGGCGGTCAGAAACGCCGGGTTACCTGGAAATACACAAGGCTGTATTTTTCTTTATTATCCAGATTGATGTAACGCCAGCTCGCGCTGGTGTCCAGCAATCCGATCGCATAACTCAGCCTGTTCTCCCACTCGGCGCGGTCGATGCCCTGATCGAGCGCTGCGCGCGATATGCGCAGGTCCGAGTAGAATCGCAACTGGGCGATATTGAACAGGTCCCTGTGCTGGTAATTCACCTGTCCGGTAGCCGCTACTGTATCATCATCACGGTTTCCAATGAAGTCCCGGTGAACATACTGGACGGTCAGATTGCCGGATAACTGGCTGCGCACGCTGAGCGTCTGGGTCCGCAGGAACTGGACGTTGGCGAACTGCTGACTGCCCTCCACATCGCCGTAGCCGCGGGAATCAGACAGCGTGACCTGGAACATCGTCGTCGCGTCCTCGCTGCTGCGATCCCACGAGAAGCTGCCGGAGTTATCGAAATGCTGAGTCGCGAGGTCGGCGTCTCCGGACTGCTGGTTCCCGCTGACCGACTGGCTCAGGCTGAGCCGGATTGTGCCGCGCCCCTGGGTCAGCCACAGGCGCTGTGCGTCATGACCGAGGCGCAGCGTTGTGTTAAAGATGCTCTGCTCCTCCAGATCCTGGTGCTGTACCGACGCCGAGGTGTACCAGTTCCAGGTCATTTTCGCAAAGATCTCATGGAGATCGGATTGATACAGCGCGCCGCCCCGCTGCCGCGAGGACTGTGTTTGCTCGCCATTGTCGATAGCCGTGCCCTCGACATTGGCGTCGAGGCGCAGATTCTTCGTCAGTTGGTAGAACAGACCGCTCATCGCGGTGACGCTGGTCTGCTCGAGTTGATTGCCGGCGTTCTCGGCATTGAGGCCGAAGACCCGGACACCCGCGCTCAACGACAGCGGCCGGTCCAGCGGGCGCCAGAACAGAAAGCTCGAGGCCTGGGTCAGGTCCAGCGTACTGTCACCCAGGTTTGTGCTGGCCAGCGCCGGCGTCACCTGAGTCTCGGAATCGTAATAGCTGGCCATGGTGTCGACGCGAAACGCCCGGTGCGGATGGTAGTAATGATCGACATTGATGACGACGATGTCAGTCTGCAGATCCTGCACGTTACGCTCGATCTCCTGGTAGCTGGTCTTGCCGATCAGCGTATAGCGTGGACGGCGTACGTTCATCTCGGCGCCGATCAACTGGTCGAGGTAGTCCTCTCCGCCGAGAGATTCCCAGGTGTTGCGGTCGTAGCGCGCTTGAAAACGGTCGCCCTGGTTATTGAAAAGGGCCTGGCGCAGCGTGAGACGGCGGGTCGTGAACTCCCGTCCGCCGAGCGTCGTCAGGGTACTCGGCAGCGACACGGTATCGACACGGCTGTCGCTCGTGCGGTACGACAGCGAGAATGGGGTACGGCTCTGCGTCAGCACATTGAGATCGAGATCGCCGGTCAGCACCGTGGTGTTGGTCGTGGACCCGGGGCCCTCGTAGCGGGTGTTGTCCTGCGTCAGCCGGGCACCGACGCCCAGCGTCGCAAACCAGGGCTCCCAGAGGTAGGTCTGTGCGCCGATTGCCGCCTGCAACTGGTTGCTGCTGGCGTCACTGCTCGAGCTGCCAACGATCGCGCGATAGTTATAGCCGACACTCCCCGACACGTCGACGCGTTCCATCGCCGCCGGCTGGGCAACCCACAGGGCCGCGAACAGCCCCGGAATCAGGCGACTGAGATCAGGTTTCCCGACCAGCATGAGTGCACTTGCCCCGCTTCATACGCCCCGCACCATTGTGTCGTTATTATTTCCGGTGCACGAATCCCGGACGCCGGCAGGCTGCAATTTCACGGCCCCTCACCGATGACGGGAGGAAGCCCGACAGCCCGCTAGCCGTCCGTCGCCAGCACCGCCTGGTTTATTTCTATTGTTGTCCCAGCGCGCAATTCGTCGAGCAGCCGCTTGCGCGCCTGCTCCTGCAATTCGCGGTGCAGGAGGTCGCGCGCCCGCTCGGCCACCTGCTCGTAATCGTTCAGTTTTGGCGCGACCCGCTCCTCGAGACGGAATATCGCAAAGCCCTGCAACAGCTGGACCGTCTCCGAGACCTCGCCAGGAACCAGCGCATCGACGACCTGTTGCGCCTCCGGCGCCAGCATCCCCTGATGCAGGTAACCAAGGTCGCCGCCCTGCGCCGCCGAGCCGTCCGCGGAGTGCAGGCTGGCCAACGCGGCGAAATCTTCACCGGCGCGCACTCGCTCGATGATACGCTGCGCCTCATTGTAGGCGGCCTCCCAGACATCACCGCTCGACCACGGTTCGACCTTCAGCAGGATCAGCGATACCCTCAACCGTTCAGGCGTCGTGAATTTGTCGGGATTCTCCCGATACCAGGCGCGAATCTGCGCCTCGCCGGGTTCCGGAATGGCCTCGACCCGTGCCTTGAGCTGCATGATCACGCTGTCCCCCAGCAACTGCTCACGGACGACCTTCCGGGAATTGCCGGGGTCCGGACTCGCCGCGATCCGTCCGGCCCACGCCTTGAGTTCCCCGTCGACCCATTCCAAGTCGGGTTTGATGCCCCGACGCTCTCCCTCCTGCAACAACAGAATTCGGTCGATGATCTCGTCAGCCACCTCACGGCGGAACGCCGTCAGTTGCTCCTTCGGCACGCTCCCATGGTAGAACCGCTGGCGTACGCCCGCATGGAAATTTGCCTCGAATTCCTCGGTCGGGACGACGACGCCGCCGACTGTCGCGAATATTCGGGATCCGTTCTGTCCTGCGGGGTCGTGGTCGCGGGGCTGCCCGCTCGCGGAAACTGCGAGGCAATACATCAGCAACACTGTCGTGGTCAGAAAAGTCCGCATCTGATCGCTCAAAACCCTGGCCACGAGACCGGATGCCCACCGTTCCCGGAGATTCCGTCTACCCTTGCATCCTGCATCCTGTTATTTGTTGTGACATGTCAGACAAACCGCGCTGCCGGCTGGATCGACCCGCAGGAACAGGGGGTTCTGGTCGACATGAGGATCGTGACAGGATGCGCATTCGACATAGGGTTGCGGCTCGCCGACGAAGACCCCGCGGGTCGCGGACCGGGTGTACAGCTTCATGTCGGTCCGCTCGAAATCAGAGGTGCCGCCTTCGGTCGTCGTATTGACCCACCAGATGCGGCTCGCTCCGACGATTTTGCTCTCAGCCTGGTTGAAGTCCGGATCGCGGCCGGGGCCGAACGGGTTCGACAGCGCATAACCGCCGCCGGCGTACTGAATACCGATCGGATGATCGTCGGTCAGGTCCGTGCCGAGATTCGTGATGACATCGACCGGGCCGAGCCGGCCGCCGACGGTCGCGGCCTGCCCGCTCCAGACGCCGGTGCGAAACGCCCAGTTCTCGGCGCCCGAGCCGGGCTCGTTGATCAGCGCATCCATTGCCTGCGTCCCGTCATGGCACGACAGGCAGGCCAGCGAGACCGAACCGACCGGCTCGATCTCGGCATCGAGCGTCGTCGAGCCGAGCTGGTCATAGGTGGTGTAGGCGGCGCCCGGGGTCAGATTGCGGTTCCACAACGGCACCGCGGCGGTCGCGTCGGCGCCGTGCGGCGTATGGCAGAACACGCAGATCTCGGAGGTGCCGCTGAAGTTGCTCGCGGCATTGACGCCGGTGCCGCCGAGGTTGTGCTTGGTATTGAAGATTCCGGCCGTCGCGCCCTGCGCGATCACGAGCAGCGCGAGCGCCACTCCCCGGATGATCCAGTATCGACTGCAGGTACGGTGATCCCCTCTCATCGTAGTACCTTGACCTCCCCCCTCTGGCCGGATCACCGGCTGATCACCAATGCCGTGATTGTGTTGCGACTTTAGCATAATGACCGGGACATTTCGATAAGCCTGGGACGTCTGTCGCGCCCCTGGACCCGCGACCACCGGCGGCGCTAAAGCCCGATATCGAAACGATGTATCACGCCTCCCGACAGCGTGCTGACGTTCCTGCCCGGTGCCGCGGCCGGGATCGAGCCGGTCCCGGGTTCGCCCGGTATTTGAACGACATCGTCATGGTAGGGCTGCAGACCGTATTGCGCATTGTCATCGTTGATCATCCCCGCCGCGAGCACATACAGCTCGGTGCGCGGGGACAGCGCATACGAGAAACCGGCGGTGACCAGTTGCGCGCCACTGTCCGGAGCAGACTCCAGTTCGTCCAGCATGCCGTAGGCAATCTTCCAGGTGAAATTGCCGGCGACATGGGCCAGGTTGACATACCAGGCCTCGCGGCGCTGCTCGCGGCCGCCGGCCGTAACACCATTGCCGGCATCCTCCCAGATCAGCGCGGCCTGCGTGCCCTGGCCGAAGTCCCAGCCCAATGCGGCTTTGGTTGCCTTCGCATCGTCCTGCCCCGGAGCGCTCGCGCGCCCGAGCAGCTCATAGGCAAGGCCGGCGTAGAACCGCCCATGTTCGAAGCGCAGCGACGTGCTGTAGCCGTTGAGGTCGGTCTCCTCGTCACTGATCGGCAGATTGTCGTTTTCCTGGCTGGCGATATACGCGAGATCGAAACGGATGCCCTTGAATTCCGGGGACGTGTAATAGACGATGTTGCGCGCCCTGTGATGGAACACCGGGTCGCCGTCGATCGAGCCGATCACCGCGCTGTAGTCGGCGCGGGTCTCGAAGAAGATGTCGAGGCGGTCGGTCAGCGCGCGATACGGCGTCACATGGCGGCCGGCGAGCAGCATGCCGAGACGGCTCTCGAGCGCGACAAAACTGTCCCGGCCCTCGCCCCAGCCGCCGTCGTCGAGGTCGACGATCGTCTCGTACTGCCAGCGCAGCGCGAGCGCGTCGCTGACGACCTCACGCCCGCGCAGGCCGATGTGCGAGTGATTGCTGGTGATCGACAGCGCGGTCTTCTCGTTGGCCGGATCCGGGTCGCTGTTGTTGACGACGTCGAGCGACAGATGGGCCGCGCCGTACAAATCCATCGCGGCCGGTACCGGGCCAGCCACGAGAAGCGCGGCAGCAGCGGGGAAAAAAAGGAATTTTCGCATCAACTACGGTACTCCGTCGGTATTCGGATGATCGTGGAAAGGTACTCGATAGGAGGGACCGGATACAAGCCGGATACTGTAAAAAAGAAAGCCGGGCGCGAGGCCCGGCTTTCGGTACTGCTATGTCAGACTGACCAGCTTCAGAACCTGAACCCGGCCGCAAGCGCGATCGAGTCGCCGTCTGCGCCGGTGGTGTCCTCATCATTGCGATATTCGAAGCGAATATCGAAATTGTCAGCGGCCTGCCAGCTGGCCGCCAGCGTTATCGAGGTTTCATCGGAATCGTCCGAATAGCTCGTCATGTCATACCGCAGCCCGATGCCGAAGCCGCCGGCAAAGCCCACAGAGCCCCCCACGCTCATGATGCTGTCGACAAACTCCGCCGCAGTCACATATTCAAACCAGGCCTTGAGCGGCATTTCGCCGGCCGTCAGCCCGTAGGCCGCGTAGAAATCGATGAGGGTCCCGACATTGTTCACATCGTCGTCCTGGGTAACTGTACCGAGCGCAAGGTCCAGGCCCTCGAACAGGGTTGCGGAGATATTCAACAGAATGGAGTTTTCTTCTGCCACGCCACCGATGTCGTTCAAGAAGCCAAGGCTGAGCTTGGCCGGACCGACCATCGCGTGAGCGGCGACGCCCTCGACGTTGTTACCGTCAGAGCCGCCGTCGACTATGACATCATTAAATGCATGACGAACCTGGCCGTGCGTGATGAAATGCTGCAGGTCGGCCTGGTCATGGGCCTCGTAGCCGAGCGGATTGTTGAAGCGACCGATCTGCAGGCTGAACATGTCGTGGGCCTTCCAGTAACCATAGGCCTGCTCGATTCCTTCACCAGTGTAGTTGGTCGCGGCCACGCCGCCATAATCAAGGTCTACGCGCGCATAGACATTTTCGGCAACTTCCGCCTTGATGTTCAGTTCGGCGTCGGTATGGAATTCCATCTCGCCAGGAATCTGCGGACTGTTGATACCGGGAACTTCCGAATCTACCGCCGCGCCGTCATTGGTCAGCGCGAACACGCTGAAGACATGACCATTGACCGTCGCGCCGATGCCATGGCCGTCCATCGCGAAGGCCGAGCCGCTCGCGGCAAACGCGCCGGCCACGGCCAGGGTTAATAGTTTCTTGTTCATTGTTTCTCTCTCCCTCAGGGTTGACTATTGACTGATAGTTCTCGTGCACGTTTTGTCAACGTTGGAGTTTTATATTACATCGGTCCCCGATTTGCAACACCTTATGTCATGTAATTTCAGGTTATTACAAAACTTTGCGTCAAAAATACAACATCTGTCACAAAAAAACCCCGTCTCAGTCGGGCCTTGGCCCGGGGTTGCCGCCTGGCCACGGAGATCCTGAATCAAGGGGGGGCAAAGTCGTTGAAAGTCGCGGTAACAACCAGGGCAACGGGCAAGCCAGAACGGGGCCGGGGAATCCGGATCAGAAAAGGATTCAGCTAATCCTGATCTGACCCCGATTCACAGGACCCCTTCAGGTGGTCAACAGAATGGTTCGGGGAGAATGGCTGGGGGACGAGGATTCGAACCTCGGTTGACGGAGTCAGAGTCCGTAGTCCTACCGCTAGACGATCCCCCAAGACTCAGGGGAATTCCGGAGGCGGCAGTGCTGGGCCACCCCCGGAATTCTGTTCAGGCATCAGCGCTTCGAGAATTGCGGCCGCTTGCGCGCCTTGTGCAGCCCGACCTTCTTGCGCTCGACCTCGCGCGCGTCGCGGGTCATGAAGCCGTGCTGGCGCAGGGTCTTCTTGTTGGTCTCGTCATAGGCGACGAGGGCGCGGGAGAGGCCGTGGCGGATCGCGCCGGCCTGGCCGCTGGTGCCGCCGCCGCGGACGGTAACCTTGATGTCGACCTTGTCACCGAGGCTGGTCGCCTCGAGTGGCTGGCGCACGATCATACGCGCGGTCTGCCGTCCGAAGTAGCTGTCGAGCGGTTTGCCGTTGACCGTGATCGCGCCGGCGCCGCGGCTCAGGAAAACGCGCGCCGTGGAACTCTTGCGGCGGCCCGTCGTGCAGATGCTGTCCGTCATTATTGGTTTCCTGTCAGATCTCGAGGGGTTTCGGCTGCTGAGCCACATGCTGATGGTCGCCGCCGGCGTAGACGCGCAGCTTGCGGAACATCGCCCGGCCCAGCGGGTTCTTCGGCATCATGCCGCGCACGGCGGTCTCGATGATGCGCTCGGGGTGCTTCGTGCGCATCTCGTCAAAGGTCATCGCCCGCAGGTTGCCGATGTAGCCGGTATGGCGGTGGTAGATCTTGTCGCTGGCCTTGTTGCCGGTGACATGCACCTTCTCGGCATTGATGACGATGATGTAGTCACCGGTGTCGACATGCGGCGTGTACTCGGCCTTGTGCTTGCCGCGCAGGCGCTTCGCGATCTCGCTGGACAGCCGGCCGAGCGTCTTGCCGGACGCATCGACGACGTACCAGTCGCGTTTCACCTCGTCGGGTTTGGCGCTGAAGGTCTTCATGTGGCTGAAATCCCGTTGTTCCAGATATTGCCCGGATAAATTCCCGGAAACCGCCCGCGCAAGGGCGCGAGGTCGCCGGGCACCAAAGAGCGAGAATTCTACAGAATCAACCCCCTGCAGGCAAGGGTTGGGCTGCCGAGGTCAGAGTCGTTTGATCCTCGAGCCCGATGGATTAGCCTGAATCCGTGGTGGATCAAACGACTCTGGCCCCGGCCTAGATCCGAAGCCGGTCGACGACCCTCCCCGCGACGAGGTGTTCGTCGATGATCTCATCCAGATCCCGTTGGTCCCGGTAGCTGTACCAGATGCCTTCCGGATAGACCACGACTGTCGGACCGAACGCGCAGCGGCCAAGGCAGCCGGCACTGTTGACGCGGACCCCGCCCGGGGTCGCGAGTCCGAGTTCCTTGACGCGATCCTTGACATAGGCGCGCATCGCCTTCGCGTCGTGATCCTGGCAACAGGCACGGCCGTCGTCACGCTGATTGGTGCAGAAAAAGATATGGCGGTTGTAGAACATGGGCAGAAGATACAAGATACTCGCGGCGCGAGAAAAGCCCATTGTACTTCGACCACCCGGACAGCGACATCCTTGAACCTCCCGGATTTCATTAAACGCGAATCAGACCAGTGTGTTAAATGCGGTCTGTGCCTGCCGTACTGCCCCACTTACCGGCAGACGCGCGACGAGGGCGACTCGCCGCGCGGCAGAATCGCACTGATGCAGGCGCTGGTCGAGGGTAGCCTGCCGCCCGGCGGGCGGCTCGATTTTCACCTCGACCGCTGCCTGACCTGCCGGGCCTGTGAGCGGGCCTGTCCATCACAGGTGCGCTACGGGCAGCTGATCGATGCCGCTCGGGCGTTCGGCGCTCCCCGGCGGCGGCCGGGACGTCTGACGCGCTGGCTGCAGCATGGCCTGATCCCGCACCGGCGCAGGCTCGCGAGCGCCGCGCGTCTGCTGCGACTGTATCAGCAGAGCGGCCTGCGTCGCCTCGCGCAGGCGAGTGGTCTGCTGCGGTTGACCGGCACCCACCGCCTCGACGCCCTGATGCCTGATATCCCACCCGTGCCGCGCTGGCAACCCTACTATGCGCCGGCGGGCCGACCACACGGTCACGTCGCGCTGTTTACCGGCTGCGTCGGCCAGGTGCTCGATCGAGACGCACTGGAAGCCGCGATCGCGCTGCTGAACGCCTGCGGCTACGGTGTCCACGTCCCGCAGGAGCAGACCTGCTGCGGGGCGCTGCAGCTGCATAGCGGCGATCCGTCCCGGGCCGCGGAACTGGCCAGGCAAAATCTCGATGCGTTCAATTCCCTGCCAGCGGACAGATCCGGAAACGCCCTCGGAGGCGTGACAGTCCTCGATGCGGTGCTGTTCAGTGCGAGCGGTTGTGGCGCATCGCTGGTCGAATACGGTATGTGGCCGGAGATGGACGGTATCGCGCCACCAGGACGATTCGCGGCCCCGGTCCTCGATGTGTGCAGCTTCCTCGAGCAAAGCGAGCGGTTGACACAGCTGTCTTTCGCGCCGCTGGACGCCTGTGTCGCGGTTCATGACCCGTGCAGCCTGCAAAACGTCATCCGGACCGCAGCGGCGCCCTACCGGCTGCTGGGACACATCCCCGGCCTGACGGTGAAACCTCTGCCTGGCAACGGCCAGTGCTGCGGTGCGGCGGGCAGCTATCTGCTGACCCAGCCGGAGATGGCCGATGCGCTGCGCACCGACAAACTCGCACAGATGCGTAATTCGGGCGCGGGGATCGTGCTGAGTTCGAATATCGGCTGCGCGTTATATCTGTCTGCAGGCCTCCGGAACGAAGGTCATGCAGGAATCGAGATCATGCACCCGGTGACGCTACTCGCGCGCCAACTCAAACCCGGTATCAGATCCGGTAAGCCGTCTTCGTCATGACCTTCGAGGCCAGGGTCATCGCGGCCCTGACCGGCCCCGGCAGCGGGGCGCCGCCGGCGTCGAGCGCCGTGGTTGCATGGTGGGCTTCGTCTTCCTTCATCTGCAGCAGTATCGCGCGACTGCGGCCATCCGCTGCCGGCAGCTGATCGAGATGTTCCTCGAGATGGCGCACGACCTGGCGTTCGGTCTCGACGATGAAACCGAGGCTCCACCGGTCCCCGGCCCAGCCGGCCAGCGCACCGATCGCGAGCGAGCCGGCATACCACGCCGGATTCAGCAGGCTGGTACGCCCGCCGAGTTCGTCGATACGCTGTTCGCACCACAGCAGGTGATCGTTTTCCTCGAGTGCCGCGCGCTCCATCTTGTCGCGAACCGCGGGCAGCCGCGCGGTCAGCGCCTGACCCTGATACAGCGCCTGGGCAGAGACCTCCCCGGCGTGATTGACGCGCATCAGGCCGATCGCGCGCCGACGCTCCTCATCGGACAACTCCGCCTCGGAGATCGCGGCGGCAGGGTTTGGCCTTTCGGTCGGCGGGGGCGAGCCGAACACGGTACGGATACCGTGGTCGATGTTGATCAGGATACGGTCGAGGAAGTCGTAATCGCGCGCTGCGGCGTCCGTCATTTCAGGCCCTCCCGGGGCGAAAGCGCCCGCTCAGCTTGTCGGCTTATCGGGGCCAGACCCCGAAGGTCTGCCGCCCCTGCTCACACCTTGGTCATGTTGCTGGCGTAGAAGATCTCGCTCATCTCGTGCTGGAGGCGCTGCTTGATCTGCTGCTTCTCGCGCTGCTCGAGATCCGTCTCGCCGGTGCCAAACAGGTAATTGTCGAGGTCGAACTCCTTCAGGATCATCTTGCTGTGAAAGATGTTCTCCTGGTAGACGTTGACGTCGATGATCTGGTACCGGTCGAGCGTATCCTTCGACAGGTAGTTCTGGATCGAATTGATCTTGTGATCGATGTAGTGCTTCTTGCCCTTGACGTCGCGGGTAAACCCGCGCACGCGATAATCCATGATCACGATATCGGACTCGAAGCTGTGGATCAGGTAGTTCAGGGCCCGCAGCGGCGACACCCGGCCGCAGGTCGCGACATCGATATCGACCCGGAAGGTGCTGATACCGTTGTCGGGATGGCTCTCCGGATAGGTATGCACCGACAGGTGGCTCTTGTCGAGATGCGCGAGAACGACCTCCGGCAACGGGCCCGGCGCCTCTTCATGCTCATAGACGCCGGTCGCGACCGGTTCTTCAGCGATCAGCATCGTGACGCTCGCGCCCTGCGGATCGTAGTCCTGATGCGCGATATTGAGGATCGTCGCACCGATAATGTCCGATACCCGGGTAAGAATCTCGGTCAGTCGCTCGGCGTTGTAGGCCTCGTCGATATACTCGATATACTCCCGCCGATGCCGCGAAGTCTTCGCGTAGCAGATGTCATAGATATTGAAGCTCAGGCTCTTGGTGAGATTGTTGAAGCCGTGCAATCTCAGTTTTCGCTGTTTCGACATCACGCATAAAGCCCCTGGGAGTAAAATCAAAGCGGCCAATGCTAGCACAAACGGCGCCGCAACATCAGCCTGACCGGAACGGATCCGGGCCCGCTACTCGCCCGGGCGCAGCACTGCCCGAACGGGTGCAGGCTGTAATTACATAAAAAAAATCAGGCTATATCAAGCCGAATCGACCTTCCCGGCGAGCGGCGGATGGTAGATCAGCTGTACCGAATTACCATCGGGATCCCGACAATAAAAACTGCGGGCGCCATCGCGGTGGGTGCGTGGCGCCGACTGCAGCGGCACGCCCTGCCCCGACAGGAACCGGTGCCAGGCGTCGACATGTTCCGGGGCCTTCAGGATAAATCCAATGTGATCAAGGGATTGACATTCCAGTCGCGAGAAGTCCGCAGTTGCGCGATGCAGCGCGAGGTTGTCGCAGCCGGAGGTCAGATAGACGTTGTCGGGGTCCGGGCGCCACTCGACCTGCATGCCGAGCAGATCGACATAGAAACGCTCGAGCAGCTCGAAATTGCGCGCGTGCAGCGCGATGTGGCGCAGCCCGGCGGTCGCCGGGGGGCGCACCGGTTCGCTCACGCGCCCTCCCGGATCTCGAAATCGTGACTCATCTCGACGCCGGCACGGCGCATCAGGATCGACGCCGAGCAGTACTTCTCGCTGGACAACTCGACGGCACGCTGGACCGCGGCCTCGCTCAGGCCCTTGCCGGTCACGATGAAATGGATATGGATGCGGGTAAACACCTTCGGCGGCTCGGTCGCGCGCTCGGCCTCGAGTTCGACGACGCAGTCATCGACCGGCTGGCGCGACTTGCGCAGGATTTCGACGACGTCATAAGCGGTGCAGCCGCCGGTGCCGAGCAGCAGCAATTCCATCGGGCGAAACCCGAGGTTGCGGCCGCCGCCGTCCACCGGCCCGTCGGTCACCAGCGCATGCCCGCTGCCCGACTCGCCGACGAATTGCGCCCCCTCGACCCACCTGATGCGCGCCTTCATGGAAACAGCCCCGGTTCTGCCGCCCGCCTGGTCATCATTTCCCCTAAACTTTTACACGGAATTACCGATATCACTGACGAGTCGCTCACCATCGGGCGATATCAACACCCGCCTGTCGGGGCACGGTATCGAGGATCATCATGACGCAATTACGTCGAAAAATCATCACTCCCGCCATTGAAAAGTTTCTTGGCCACTGCCATCGCAGGCGTTATCCGCCGAAGAGCGTCATCATCTATCGCGGCGATGCGCCGAACTCGCTTTATTACATCGTTGAAGGCTCGGTCGCAGTGCTGCATGAGGACGACGACGGTCACGAGATTGTGCTCGCCTACCTGAATACCGGAGATTTCTTCGGCGAGATGGGGCTGTTCGACAAGGACAAGACCGGCCGCAGCGCCTGGGTCAAGGCGCGTGCGCAGTGCGATCTCGCCGAGATCAACTATGACAAATTCCGCCAGGTCGCCGCCCAGCATCCTGAGATCCTGTTCGAACTCGCGTCCCAGATGGCGCTGCGCCTGCGCCGCACCAGCAGCATGGTCGGGCGACTCGCGTTCATGGACGTATCCGGTCGCGTCGCCCGCACTCTGCTCGAGCTGTGCCAGCAGCCGGACGCGATCACGCATCCGGACGGCATGCAGATCCGCATCACCCGCCAGGAACTCGGGCGCATCGTCGGTTGCTCGCGCGAAATGGTCGGCCGCGTGCTGAAGAATCTCGAGGCTCAGAGCCTGATTACCGCGAAGGGCAAGACGATCGTCGTGTTCGGTACGAGATAAACAAAAAGGGTCAGACCCTATTAATAGGGTCTGACCCTTTTGCCATGTCTGATGTTTAGAACCTGAACCCCAGTTGCAGTGCCGCGCCAATGTCATCGCTGTTGCCGGCGACCGCGGCATCTATATGGAAGCCGAGCGGCGAGAAGCCGAAGCCAGCGCTGTACACGCTGCTGTCGAGATTGGACGGGAGGCTGCTGAGATTCTGGCGATAGCCGAGGCGCAATTGCAGGGAACGATAGGCGTCAAACTCGACGCCGACGCCGACGTACTGAGTCTTGCTTTCGAGGCCGGCAGGCTCGCTTTCGGTCAGATCAAGATCGGCGGCAACCGTAATCCACTCCAGCGGTGGTGGCCGGAAAGCCATGCCGACGCGGACCATCGGGTCGAGCTTGATCCTGTTACCGGCGGCAGTCGTATATTCCCTGGGGATCAGGTTCTTGATCGTAAGGCCAAGCTGCCATCCGCTGCCAAAGTCCTTAGCCGCGCCGATGTCGAAATTTACCTCGGTATCGCTGCGCTCCCCCTGGTCGAGATCGATCTCGACATCGTCGATGTCATCACCGACAAAGATGTAGTCATAGGTGTTCACCACCATCAGCTTCGGCGTCACGCCAAGTGATACGCCGCCAAGCTGGTCAAATTTTCGGGCGATGCCCACACCGATCTCCGTCACCTGAACAAATCTCGCGTTCATCGTCGAGGTAAATTCATTGATGGTATCGATATCGATCGCTCCGCCGCCGGCGGCGGCATCGATGGCCTGCTGGATCAACTCGCGGTCCTCATCCGAGAAGTTGCCCAGCGCTCCGCCAAGCACGAAGGTATTCGCATACACCGACACGCCCAGACGCTCACTGGGGATCCCGACTACGACCGCAGCACTCCCCTCGACTTGCAGCACCTTGTCGGAAATGCTGTCTAACGAGGAGATAAGCGCCTCACCGGCATCAATGACCTCGTCCACGCTGCCCGGATTTGCCGGATTGTAGTTAATGATTGCGTTATCGAATCTCGACATCGGATTATTGTCGTCGAAATCGTTGATCGCATCGATCACATCGTCCTGCTCCCGTAACCGGCCGGCGACGACTGGCAGTTCGAGACTGAAGCGGTCGCTGTCTCGATGCGCGGCCAGTAAGGCGGGATTGAGGAATACTGCGTTGGCGCTTGTGCCGGAAGCCACCCCGGCGCCGCCCATCGCAAAGGAACGCGGATCGGGGGAGTCGAACGGCAACGCAAGCGCGCTGCCTGCTGTAACTGTCAGCGTAAGTACAGTAGTCGTGAGGAATACTGTGCGACCGCGCATAACCGATATCCTTTTTGTCTCATGAGGCGCCTGGAAGGGCGACCATTTGCGAAGATATCGGCCCACCGGTGGCCGTCTTTAGCCAAACAGACGTTTCAGCTCGCTGCCGGGGTCCGCGGCCCGCATGAAGGCTTCTCCGACGAGGAAGGCGTGGACGCCGGCCGTTTGCAGACGCCGGACATCCTCGCGGTCATGGATCCCGCTTTCGGTGATCACCCGGCGGTCGCCGTGAATCGACGACAACAGATCGAGCGTGATATCGATCCGGGTCTCGAAGGTGCGCAGATCACGGTTGTTGATGCCGATCAGCGGGATATCGAGGGCGAGCGCGCGGTCGAGCTCTTCGGCGTCGTGGACCTCGACCAGCACGTCGAGGTCGAGATGCGCGGCCAGACCTGCGTATTCGGTCAGCTGCGCGTCCCCGAGCGCGGCGACGATCAGCAGGATGCAATCAGCACCGAGTGCCCGCGACTCATAGACCTGGTACGCATCAATGACAAAATCCTTGCGCAGCACCGGCAGCGCGCAGGCGGCCCGCGCCGCGCGCAGATGCGCATCGTCACCCTGGAAAAAGTCGCGATCCGTCAGTACGGACAGGCAGGCCGCGCCGCCTGCCTCATATGAGGCCGCGATTGCGGCGGGATCGAAAACCTCGCGCAGAATCCCGCGACTTGGCGATGCGCGCTTGATCTCCGCGATCACGCCGGCCTTGCCCGCCGCAATTTTTTCCCGCAGAGCCCCCTGAAAATCGCGCGGCGGCGAGGCCTGTTCAACCCGGGCGCTCAACTCGCGCAGAGGCAGCGCGCGGCTGCGTTCGACGACTTCCTCGGCCTTGCGGCGCAGGATGCGTTTCAGGATATCGGGTTTAGGGCTCACTGCAGCGCCTGCGACACCCTGGTCAACTCTTCGAGCCTGACGCGCGCATCGCCGCTCGCAATCACGGCTTGCGCGCGTTCGATGCCTTCGGCCAGCGTCGCGGCCAGGTCCGCGACATAGATTGCCGCACCGGCATTCAGCGCGACGATATCAGCGGCCGGGCCCGGCCTGCCGTCGAGTACTCCGAGCACGATCTCGAGACTGCGCGCGCTGCTGTCGACGACGAGGCTGTCTGATGCGGCCGGTTTCAGTCCGAACTGTTCCGGGGTAATCGTGTAGCGCGCGACGTCGCCGTCTTTCATCTCGGCGATATGGGTTGGCCCGGAGATGCTGATCTCGTCCATTCCGTCCGCGGCATGCACGACCAGCACATGGCGGCTGCCAAGCTTGCCGAGCACACGCGCGACCGGCTCCAGCCACCGGTCGCTGAATACGCCGATGACCTGATTCGGTGCGTGCGCCGGATTCGTCAGCGGGCCCAGCAGGTTGAACAGCGTGCGCACGCCCATCTCGCGGCGCGGGCCGATCGCATGCTTCATCGCGCTGTGATGCATCGGCGCGAACATGAAACCGACGCCGACTTCGTCAATGCAGCGAGCAACCTGGCCGGGATTCAAATCGATACGGACACCGGCGGCCTCGAGCAGGTCTGCGCTGCCGCACTTGCTCGACACCGAGCGATTGCCATGCTTCGCGACCTTGCCACCGGCCGCGGCGACAACGAAGGCGCTCGCGGTCGATATATTGAAAGTATGGGCTCCATCGCCACCGGTCCCGCAGGTATCGACGAGGTGTGCGCCTTCGACCTCGACCCGGGCCGCAAGCTCACGCATCAGGCGCGCCGCCGCGGCAATCTCATCGACCGTCTCGCCCTTCATGCGCAGACCGACCAGGAAGCCGCCGATCTGCGCCGGCGTCGCCTGACCAGTCATGATCAGGCGCATCACCGCCGTCATTTCGGCCGCCGTCAGGTCGCGGCGCTCGGTAACCGCGCGAATTGCCGATTGCATGTCCATGGCCGTTTACCTCAGTCTACTCTGACCCCAGAAAGTTCTTCAGTAGCTGACGACCGCAGGCAGTCAGAATCGATTCGGGATGAAATTGTACCCCTTCGACGGCAAGGTTCCGATGGCGCAGGCCCATGATTTCATCGATATCGGCGGCGTCGGTTTCGGTCCATGCGGTGATTTCGAGGCAATCGGGCAACGTCGCCCGGTCGACGACCAGGGAATGATAGCGCGTCGCTTCGAACGGATTCGGCAGCCCCCGGAACACGCCTTCGTCCCGGTGATGAATCATCGAGGTCTTGCCGTGCATGATGACCCGGGCGTGCACGACATGTCCCCCGTAGACCTGGCCGATGGCCTGGTGACCAAGACAGACGCCCAGCACCGGTATGCGGCCGGCCAGCGTGCGGATGACTTCCATCGAGATGCCGGCATCATCCGGCGTCCCGGGACCGGGAGAGATTACGATCCGCGACGGCGCGAGACGTTCGATCCCCGCGACGTCGATCCGGTCATTGCGTACAACCGTCACTTCCTGGCCCAGTTCTCCGAAATACTGCACCAGGTTGTAAGTGAAAGAGTCGTAATTATCGATCATCATCAACATAGACTGCACATCATAACCGGTCTTGCGCCGTGCGACCATGCAGGGGCGCGGACGGGCGGTCTACCGCCGGATGATCGGGTGACCTGTCAGGGCTGGATTTCCAGTTTTGCGAGGCGGTAATGTAATTGCCGGGCCGTCAGTCCCAGTTGTTTCGCCGCCTGCGTCTTGTTCCCCCCGGACTGCTGAAGAGCATCCACGATAATCTTCCTTTCCTGTTCCCGGACACGGGCGTAGGGACGGCCGATCATCGCCGGCAGCGGGCGGTATTCGGCCGTGGACTGAATGCGGGCCTCTTCCGCGAGGATCTTCTCGATATCACCGGTCATCACCGGATTCCGGTCGGTCATGATCACCGTCCGTTCGATGACATTCTCAAGCTGCCGGATATTGCCGGGCCAGTCGTATCGCTCCAGCAGCGCCAGCGCATCCTCCTGCAGGATGATGTTGCGCCCGTAACGGTGATTCTCCCTGTGCAGAAAATAGATCGCCAGCAGGCGAATGTCTCCCTTGCGCTCCCTCAGGGCGGGAAGGCTGATGGGGATGACGTTGAGGCGATAGTACAGGTCAAGCCTGAATTCCCCGTTGTTCACCAGATTCTGCAGGTTCTTGTGGGTGGCCGTGATGATGCGTACGTCGATGGCGATCTCGTTTCGTCCGCCGATACGCTGTATGGTCTGCTCCTGCAGCGCGCGCAGCAGTTTCGCCTGCAGATCGATGTTCATGTCGCCGATCTCGTCCAGAAACAGCGTCCCCCCCGACGCAAGCTCGAATTTGCCGGTGTGCGTACCCGTCGCTCCGGTAAAACTGCCCTTCTCATGGCCGAACAGTTCGGATTCCAGAAGGTTCTCCGGTATCGCCGCGCAGTTGATGCAGATGAAGGGCTGGCCCCTGCGGACTCCGGAAAAATGGATCAGCCGCGCGAACTTCTCCTTGCCGGTTCCCGATTCCCCGACGAGCATCACGGTGGCTTCCGACGACGCCGCGCGCAATGCGTTCTGCTGCGCCTGCAGCAGCGCCTGGCTCTTGCCGAGGATCCCGTAACTCGCCCCATCCATATAGCGCGCATTCTTGAGGGCGCGGTTCTCGGAAATCAGATCGCGCGTCCTTTCCTTGACCAGGCTGTTGATTCTCAGGATCTGCCCGATCATCGACGCCAGCACCTGAAGGACATAAAGCCCAATGTCAAAACCGACGGAATCGCCGTGAACGGGATTGACCGCCAGGACTCCGATGGGCCGTTCGTCCTGCATGATCGGCACGGCGATGAACGCGATTTCGTCACTGTGCATCCTGGCCTTGTTGAAGACGCGGGCCAGGTACTCCGGCTCCTTGCTGATGTCGGGCACCAGCGCGATACTGCCGTCCATCATGACCCGGCCGGTGACGCCTTCGCCCAGCGCGTAGATGCCCCGCGCACGTTCATCCTCGCTAAGACCGTGGGAATACCGGATACGCAGGACTCCGGAATCCCTGTCCGGCAATACGACCCGCCCCTTGTCGAGCTGCAGACGATCGGCAAGCAGCTTCAGGATGTCGCCTATCGCCTGCTCCGGTTCCAGGGTTTTCCCGATCAGATCCGCCGCGACGAGAAAGACCTCCGCCACATCCCTGCTCAGGACAGGGTGAAAATCTGACCTGTCTTGCAGCCGCTCGACAGACATGACGCCGTGAAATCTTTTTTGGAAACTCATCAACATTCGCAACAACCATGCTACGGAAAACAGACTACAGAAGGATCAAGGCACTCCTGTTTCGACCTTGTTGCATTGATGTGGTGTGCTCGCGCCTGTGGAGGCTCGCCTTGAACGCCAACATGGTACATGCACGATTCTGACACGGCATTGTGAAATAAAAATGAAGCGCCCCCGGAGGGGTGCGGGGGTGCTTCGAAGGGGAGGATTGCAGGAAATACAGACGATAGCGAGGAACTAGCCGTGCGCCGGCACTCTCGTTTGCGTGTACTGCGGCGTTTGTGTGAACTGTGGCGCAATTTTTTTCACCCAATGAAAAGCGACTGAATTCATGGATGACAGGAATGCATAAGCAGGTTCCCAACCGACAATCGCGGTGAGGACGGCATAAGTCGCGATGAACGTCAGGGCGGGAGGAAACAGAAACAGTAATACGCCCGCCAGTAAAACACCGCCTGCCAGATAACGAACGGTGCGGTCGATGTATCCGATATTGCTGAAACGAGTCATGGTCAATCTCCTTTGATTCAGAATCATCTCTCGGGCTCCCGATGGTTCCCGCAGATTCCGTTGTCCAGGAGATTGCAGCCGGCGTGCCAACACATCGATACCACGGAAATCGGATAACAACCGACTGATTATGATCCAGATAAACATCGATCCGGATAACCTTCGCGAAGCGGCGCGTGGCCGATTCCGTATGTCATTGTCGACAGTGTTCGACATTGAATGACGGGAAGAAACGATAAATGCGATATGCGGTGAATGACTTTCGATATGCGAATTTTTCACTATTATTACAGCGCGGACGTGATCGCCGGATGCGCGCCGGCGCCGGTTATTTCAGCCCGGAGCCGACCAGCGACACCGCTCTGAACATCGCCCGTCCCTTGTTCATCGTCTCTTCCCATTCCTTCTCGGGAATCGAATCGGCGACGATACCGGCGCCGACCTGTATATGCAAGCGCCCGTCGCGTATCACCGCGGTGCGTATCGCGATCGCGGTATCCATGTTCCCGTTCCAGCCGATGTAGCCGACCGCGCCCGCGTAGACACCGCGCTTGAGCGGCTCCAGTTCGTCGATGATCTCCATCGCCCGCACCTTCGGCGCGCCGGAGACCGTGCCGGCAGGAAACGTCGCGCGCAGCACGTCGAGCGCCGACAGCCCGGGGCCAAGCCGCCCGGTGACATTGGAGACGATATGCATCACATGTGAATAGCGTTCAATGATCATACGTTCGGTCAGACGGACGCTGCCGGTTTGCGCAACCCGGCCGACGTCGTTGCGTCCGAGATCGATCAGCATCAGGTGCTCGGCGCGCTCTTTCGGGTCGGCCAGCAGTTCCTGCTCCAGTTGCCTGTCCTGCTCCTCGTTTGCGCCGCGCGGGCGCGTGCCGGCGATCGGACGCACGGTCACCAGATCGCCCTCGAGGCGCACCAGGATCTCGGGCGAAGAGCCGACGATATGAAAATCCTTGAGGTCGAGGTAATACATGTACGGCGAGGGGTTGAGTCGGCGCAGACCCCGATAGAGATCGAGAGACGAGGCCTTGTAGGGAATACTGAGGCGCTGCGATAACACCACCTGCATGACGTCGCCCTCGACGATGTATTCCTTCGCCCGGCGCACTGCCGCTTCAAAATCCTCGCGGGTGAATTCCGAGACGAAATCCCGCTCGCCGACCGCGAAACCGCCGGACGGTCCCGCCTGGCGCTCGATCGCGCCGCCGAGGCGCGTCTCCAGACCGTCGAGTGTCCGCTCCGCCAACGCCAGCGCGTCGGCCGCTTCAGCATCGACATAGACCACGATATACAAACGGCTGCGCAGATTGTCGTAGACGACGACCTGATCACTGACCATCAGCAGGATATCGGGCGTACCAAGGGCGTCGGGATGGGGGCAGCGCGCGAGGCGCGGCTCGATATAACGCACGGTATCGTAGGCGAAGTAGCCGACCAGGCCGCCGGAGAAACGCGGCAACTCCGGGAGATCCGGTATACGGTAGCGCGCCCGGAAGGTTTCGATCCATGCCAGCGGATCGGTGATCAGCTCGCGGCTTGTCTCCTTGCCATCGGTCTGGACCGAGACCGTGTGACCGTTGATTTGCAACACGGTGCGGCAGGGCAGGCCGATGATCGAATATCGCCCCCATTTCTCTCCGCCCTGAACCGATTCGAACAGGTAACTGTAGGGCCTGTTCGCAAGCTTCAGATAAATGCTGAGTGGTGTATCGAGGTCAGCGGAAACTTCACGCAATACCGGGATGCGGTTGTAGCCCTGGGCGCGCAGGGAAGCGAATGTTTCAGGCGTCATGGCCCGGGTGACGGCGGGACCGGGCGAGGCCGCCGGCCTCGATCAGTCCGGGCAGCTCCGCAAGCGATGCGATCACCGCGTCAGGCTCCGCCGCCCGGATGTCATGGCCATGATTGTAGCCGTAGGGCACGCAGACGACGGAAAAGCCGGCGGCGCGCGCGGCGCGAACGTCGTTGATCGAGTCGCCGACCATCAGTGCATCTTCGGGGCGGACGCCGAAGAATCGAGCGGCGTGCAGCAGTGGCGCGGGATCGGGCTTCTGTTTCGGCAGCGTGTCACCACTGATCACGATGCCGAAATTTTCGGTCAGTCCCAGCGCATCGAGCAGCGGCTCGGTAAAGCGCGCCGGCTTGTTCGTGACGCAGCCGAGCGGATAGCCGGCCGTCTTCAGTGCGGCCAGGCCCTCCACAACACCAGGATAGGGTCGGCTATGGGCGCAGACATTCGCTTCATAGGTCTCCAGAAACAGAGGATAGGCCTTGCGGAACAGTGCTTCGTCAGGCTCGCCGTCGACGTCATCGATCAGCGCGCGTCGCACCAGACGCTCGGCGCCGTTGCCGATCCACTGGCGCACGCGCTGTTCGCCGCGCAGCGGCATGCCGATCCGCGCCATCATGACATCGACGGCATGCGCGAGGTCCGGCACCGTATCGATCAAAGTGCCGTCGAGGTCGATCAGGATCATGCGAGGGCGCACCACCGTCATCCGGGCAGGGTCGTTCACGGCCAGCCGTCCTTGTGTGCGGTCAGGGACGCGCCTTCGCCAGTTCGGCGCGCATCGCGTCTATCGTGGTTTTGTAGTTCGGGGTGTTGAAGATCGCAGAGCCCGCAACGAAGGTATCGGCGCCGGCCTCGGCGATCGCGCGGATATTGTCGACCTTTACCCCGCCATCGATCTCGAGGCGGATATTGCGTCCGCTCGCGTCGATGATTTTCCGCGCCTCGCGCAACTTGTCGAGCACAGCTGTGATGAAGCTTTGTCCGCCGAATCCGGGATTGACCGACATCAGCAGCACCATGTCGACCTTGTCGAGCACGTATTTGAGGTGGTCGAGCGGCGTCGCCGGATTGAACACCAGGCCGGACTTGCAGCCGCAATCCCGGATCAGTTGCAGGCTGCGGTCGATGTGCTCACTGGCCTCCGGATGGAAAGTGATATAGTTCGCGCCGGCCTTGGCGAAATCCGGGATGATCCTGTCGACCGGCTTGACCATCAGGTGCACATCGATCTCCGCCTTGACGCCGTGCTTGCGCAAAGCTTCGCAGATCAGCGGCCCGATCGTCAGGTTCGGCACGTAGTGGTTGTCCATTACATCGAAGTGGATGATGTCTGCGCCGGCCGCTAGCACGTTCGTGACTTCCTCGCCGAGCCGGGCGAAATCCGCCGACAGGATCGACGGCGCGATGTAGTAGCTGTTCATGGTCTTGCCTCTTGAATGATGTCGATGCCCCCCCGCTAACCCCCGGTGCGCCCGCGCGGGAAACCGGGCGCGAGCGGGCATCACGCCACTTTACCTGATAAGACAGCACATTTCACAGGTTCGCCGCCGGGACGGGGCGACCTTACGCACAGCGAGGGAGATTGTCCGGCGGCAGCACGCACACGCTGCCGCCGGACACGATTCTAACTAACCGGTACGGTCCGGTGCCGCAGCCTGCTTCGATGAAGGGTGGATCAGGCCGTACTTGACCAGCGTACGCGACATCACGAACCAGCACACACCGATGGTCGCGAGAACGACGATAATGTCAAACATCGAGGTCATCGGCATGCGATAGAACTGGCTGTCGACCGAACCCGAGATCCAGGTGTAACGCTCGAGGAAGGTCCCGAATATGATCAGGCCGGCGAGCGCAGTGATGAGCGGCGGGTTATCCCGGGTCGGCGCCATCACCAGAAAGACGAACGGGATCGCCCACTTGCACACCACGAAGGTCCACCATACCGGCCCCAGTCCTTCGAACATCATGCTGTCATAACGATCCGTTTCGAAGGGCAGGCGGCCGTACCACATGATCAGGTACTGGGTGAAGAACAGGTAGGTCCACAGGATCGTCATCGCCAGCAGGAATTGGGCCATAAAATTGAATATGTATGGCTGAATCGGCTGCACCAGCCGGCCCGAGCGATTCAGGAAAAACAGGAAGACGATGAAAAATGCCAGGTACATGTGGAACATGCTCTGGAAGTGGTAGGCGCCGTAGCTGGAACTGTGCCAGTTCGGCACCATCGTCATCTCGTAGTCCCAGCCCATCATCGTGCCATAACCGAAGTAGACGAAAGGGATCAGCAGGGCGATATTGCGGAAGCGGCGCTGGACCCGGTAGGAACTGTCGATCTCGCTCAGGCGCTGATACTTGATGAACAGACCGGCGAGTCCTGCGACAAACAGGAAGCCCCCAATCTGGCGTGCGATCAGGAACCCGATATTATGCCAGCCCGGGAGATGATGATCGTCCAAGTGCTCCGCCTGCACCCACTGAAATGTCGTTTCGTAGTTGGCCAGAAGAATCAACAGCATGATGCCCGCGACCGGAAACAGCGCCGCGGTGGAAACGGCCAGATTCCTGACCTGGAACCGCCACTTGCCGTTGACCAGGTGCAGCACAGAAGCCAGCACCACGCCGGCGAGCGATAGATAGAGCACGAACAGAAAACTCACCGTCAGAACCGACCAACTGCCGAAATTCGATATCATCGTTCTTCTCGCCTCTCGTATTCTTTATCGGATTTCCCGACTTTATCGTACCTGCCCCGCGTCCGCGGTCCGGTTGGCATTGGCTTCCTTGAGCATCGCGTTCTTGACATAGTTCGCAACGTGCCAGCGCTCCTCGACTGACAGGTCATTCGATCCCCGCCTGTCGTCACGGGCGGATGGAACGCCATAAGCCGGCATCAGCGCGCTGCCGAAAGTGATCGTACCGAAGACCCAGCCCTCGGTCAGAAACTCCTGGACATAGGTGTCGACCAGCGGGATCGCGCCGATCTTCATGCCGACGGGCGCATTACCGACGCCTGCCTTGCCATGGCAGGCCGCGCAGTAGATATTGAACAGGGTACGCCCCTTGGCAATGGATGCCGCATCCGTGGGCCTGAATGGATTTTTCAGTTCACGCGTCTCCTCGCGGCTCTTGTAGGAGGTCGGGATACCGCCGACCGGAATCGAGCGCATTGGAAACGGCATCATCGCACCGTTGACCGGGTGCTGAGGCTCGATCGCGGGCTGGTCGGCCATGTCGACCGACCATGGCCACGCCCAGGCGACCATCGGGATCAGCAGAAGGACGACCGCTATCGGGTGCTTCATCAATCTCATGGCCGCCCCTCTTCCCGGATTTCGACTGCCAGATGTTGATTAAAGAGCCTCTTGACCGGCTCGACGTATTTTTCCTCGAGTTCCAGCTCGAGACCGACCTGATCGAGGCTGACCTTCTCGCTGTACATGCCCCGGCGCCGGCGCAACAGCCGTCCGCAGATCATCAGACCCGCCAGCGTGAACAGCACACTCCCCATGATCATCAACTCGTAGGTCAATACAATATTGGTCGGAATCGGCACGACCGCCTTGCCACCTTGCGGCTGGACCAGGAATGACGCCTGGGAACTCGCGAGGAATGTAAAGCCGAAGATGATGCCGCACGTCGCCCCGGTCAGCGTGAAGTACGGCACCTTGGTGCCGCGGTCCCCGAGCACCTCGTCGATTCTCGGATGCTCGATCGGAGAGATCACGGTGACATCATCGACGGATACGCCGGGCACCTTGTACTGCTTGATGTCGCCAATCGCCCCGAACGCATCATCGAAGTTGCTGAACAGCGCCAGCATACGTCTCTTCTTCATGGCTATGCCCCTTCCAGACCCGGTGTCTTGCCGGCCACTCGCGCATCGCGCTGATGCATGACCGGCGCAATGCTCTTGTGTGCGAGATGCCTGCGGTGGTAGATCATTTCCTTGACCTCATACATCGAGACCGACGGAATCACCTTGACGAATATCAGGAACAGCAGGCCGAACCAGCCGAAGCTGCCCGCGACGATGAACCACTGGACCCAGCTCGGCCACAGCACACCGAACGCAATCGGGTGATAGCCCTGCGAGACCGTCGGCGAGACGATCATCCAGCGCTCAAGCCACATGCCGTAGTTCAGCAGGATTGATACGATGAACATCGTCGGGATATGCCGCCGAACCTTTTCAAATGCCATTATGAAAGGCAGGACCGAGCCGCAGAACAGCATCTGCCAGAACCACGGGGCGTAGGGGCCCCAGAACTTCGACAGCAGCAGTTCCTTGTCGACGTCGTTGTGGCCGTACCAGACCGCGGCAAACTCGACCAGCGTCAGATAGGTCCATACCATCGCGATCGCGAAGGTCAGCTTGCAGGTCTTGTCGAGGATCGAGATCGTCATGTAGTCCTCGAAGCGGAAGTAGTAGCGCAGCAGCACGAACAGCGTGATGATGCCCGCGCAGCCGGAGTACAGTGCGCCGGCGACGAAATACGGCGGGAAACTCGTGATGTGCCAGCCCGGCATGATCGACATCGCAAAGTCGGATGACACGATCGAGTGGACCGATACCGCGAGAGGAATCAGGAAGCAGGCCATGATCATGTAGGCCTTGCGGAAGCTGCGCCACTGGCGGTCATCGCCGCGCCAGCCCAGGGCGAGCACGGAGTAGAGTTTCTTGCGCCAGCCGCGCGCGCTGTCACGCACGATCGCGAGATCGGGCACCGAGCCGACGAACAGGAACAGCGAGGACGCGGTCAGATAGGTGAAGATCGCGAACGCGTCCCACAGCAGCGGCGACCTAAAGTTGGGCCAGATGCCGCGATCGCTGAAATACGGCAACACCCAGTACATGTTCCAGATGCGGCCCAGGTGAATGACCGGGAACAGCATCGCGGTCATCAGCGTGAAGGTCGTCATCGCCTCGGCGAAGCGATAGATCGGCTTGCGCCAGTCGGCATGGGTGATATGCAGAATCGCCGACAGCAGCGTGCCTGAGTGACTCATGCCGATCCAGAAGATGAAGGTCGCGATATACAGACCCCACATCTGCGGCCAGTTCAGGTTGGCCGTGCCGAGGCCATATATGTACTGATGGATTTCGGCGATTACCGCGAGCGACAGCAGGCCGAGACAGACGACTATGGAGAGCCAGTAGCCAATCCGCGGATTCTCCATCGAACGGAGAACATCCTCATTGATCTTGGCCCACTTGATATCTTCGTCGATATCCCGCTGATATTCTGCAGGAAGCGAACTCGTGGTGCTGGTGGTCATTGTCATGGCCGCATCCGTTATTGACAGGCTTGAATTGTTATTCAGGGTCTCAGACTTCGCGTACCCGTTCCAGGAACATGACGCAGGGATCCGTACGAAGGTTCTCGAACACGCGATACCCGCGCATTTCCGAATTCTGCTTTCTCTGGCTGGTCACGCCGAGCGCCACCTGATGTTTTTTCCACAGACCGGCGACCACCGTATCTCCGACGCCGCCGCCCGGCGTGTGCAGGGTCAACAGGTCGCCGAACAGGATCGCTGAAGTCGGACAGGTTTGCGCGCAGGCGGTGGTGAATTCCCCGTCGCGCACCTTGCGGGATTCCTGCCGCGCCTTGTCCTTCGCGGCGCGGATGCGCTGGACGCAGAAGGTGCATTTCTCCATGACGCCTTTGTTGCGCACGGTGAGATCCGGGTTGAGCTGCATATGCAGCGGTGTCGCCCAGGTCTCATAGTACGAGAAAAAGTTGAAGTAACGAAGGCGATACGGGCAGTTGTTGGAACAATACCGGGAACCGATGCAGCGATTATAGACCTGGGCATTCAGGCCGTCCGGGGTATGGTAGGTCGCGGCGACCGGACAGACGGGCTCGCAGGTGGCGGCATTGCAGTTCTGGCAGTTCATGGGCAGGAAGCTCGCCCCATGATGCTGATACTCGGAGACCCTGCCTTCACCGAGATCGGGCTCGTCCCAGTAACGCTCGATCCGCATCCAGTGTATCGCATGACCGGTGCTGAAACGCTCCTTGCCGACCACGGGCAGATTGTTCTCGGCATAGCACGCGGTCACGCAGGCGCTGCAACCGTTGCACTTGTTGAGGTCGATGACCATACCCCACATGTGCTCATATTTGTGGTGGCCGCCTTCTTCCAGCCCCTTGCGATAACTGGACCAGTCGCTGAGAAGGTTTTTAATGGACATCAGGCTCTCCCTCTTTCATTGCGCTCGTACTGATCGGCCGTGACCGTCGTGACGAGCTTGCGGCCCATCTGGGCCTCGCTTCCGCCGAAGATGACGAACTCCCTCCGGTCGTCCTGGGAACTGACCCTGGTAATCGAAATGCGCGTGGCATGGTGCGCCGGTTCCCCGGTGCGATTGTCGGTCGCGACACCGACGGCATTCATCGGGTTCGCGCCTCGGCCCGCGGCGTAGCGGCCATAACCCTCGTGGCCCTGGCCCATCGGCACGGCGATCGCCTCGGGATGCATACCCTTGTAGATGTAGACCCGGGTGTCGAAGGTGCCATGTTCCGAATTCACGGTGATTAAATCGCCCTTGGAGAGGCCGAGCCGGCTCGCCGTTGCAGGATGCAACTCGGCCCATGAATCCCACACCACCTTGGTGATCGGATCCGGCAATTCCTGGAGCCATGGGACATTCGCATGACGACCATCCCATTTGGTCGGATTTGCCGACGGCAACAGATAAAACGGCCGCGAGGAATCGGTTGCAGGCTCGGCGACCCTGAAGGACACCGGGCGGGCCGAAACAGACCCGTTCGACGCCCTGCCGACCTCGAGCACGCCCTTCATCAGCGCCTGTTGCCAGAACGCGTCCTCGGACAACGCACCGCCCTTCAGATCGACCGGCATTTCCGCGAAGGCCTTGCGCAGATAGCCATGGTAGTCCCCGAAGCCGGCATAGGCCTCGACGCCGCGCATCTTCAGCAGCGCGAGCAGGGTATCGCCGAAGCCGCGGGTCTCCGGATACAGCGGTTCCATCAACGGCTGCTGCAGGCTGATGAACAGGCGCTCGGTCGCCATCGACGGCACATGCGTACCCCAGTCCTCGAGTCCCGAATACAGCGGCAGTACCAGGTCCGCGAGCTGCGTGGTCTCGTCCTCGAACAGCGACAGCGCCACCTTGAATTTCGCCTTCTGCAGCTTGTCGCCCACGCCGAGCGCCCGTGGCGTCGTGTGCACCGGGTTCGCGCCCTTGATGAACACGACATCGAAGCGGCCTTCGTCGAGTCCTTTCGCGAACTCGATCATGCCCTTGCCGTTGCCCCGGCGCGGCTTGAGCTGAGGGAACGGGAAGCCGGCGCCGGATTCGATAGTCTGACCGACATTGCCGAGGATCAGGTTCAGCGTCATCGCCGCAGCGACGTTGTCGTAACCGGCGACATGGCCTTCGGCCGACGCCCCGGCCAGCACCAGGCTCGGCGCGCGCTGGTTCAGCAGCTCGGCGATCCGGTTGATATGGGCCTCGGAAGTACCGGTGATCCCGGCGGCCTTTCTTGCGTCATAGCCGCGGATCTGCGCCTGGACCTCGTCCGGCAGAGCCGAAAGGCTGCGGCCGTGCTTGGTCGCGAGCACATTCGCAATCGCGAGCGCCAGCACGCCTTCGGCGCCGGGACGCACGGGCACCCACAGGTCGGCACTGGCGCCGGTGAGCGTCATCTTCGGCTCGGCCTGGATCAGTACGCCGCGCGGCGAGGTGCGGAAATCCGCGTACTGCGCCGAATAAGGCACCGGGGCCTCCCAGGTACCGAGGAAATCCGCGCCGAGCGAAAAGATCGCTGCGGCCTTGTCGACGCGCAGTCGGGGAGATTCCTCGCCGAGCATGTCCCGGCAGACCTGGCGCCAGACCGAGTTGTTGATCGCCTCGTGCACATAGTGATTCGAGGAACCGACCGCCTCCATGAAGGCATCGACCAGCACGGCCTGATGACCGCTGATCGTATCGGTGACCCACGCGATGCGGTCGCCGCTGAGCCCCGAACCCGGGCCGACCTTCTCCTTGACGAGCGCTAACGCCTCGTCCCAGCCGATATCGACGAACTGACCACCCCTGCGCACGCGCGGTCGAGTCAGACGATCCGGGTTGTAGTGCGTCTGCAGCCCGGACTGACCCATCGCACACAACTTGCCCTTGTTGAGCGGCGAATCCGGATTGCCTTCGAGCTTCAGCGCGCGCCCTTCGCGCACCCGACCGTGGATGCCGCAGGCGCTCGGACACTGCTGACAGGTCGAGGCATACCATATGCCGATGCCGGGTATGACGAACTCTTCGGGCACAAGGTAGGAGACGACAGGATTACGGCCTTCCCTGTGCGCGATAAAGCTCGGCCGGTCACACGCTGCCAGCGCCGCGCCGGCCCCGCCCCATCCCAGCACCTTGAGAAATGATCTGCGTTTCAATTTGAGATTCATATGGAAACCACTCCGTTCCAACCACGCATTGTTGCAACCGTGACCCTGCCCGGATTCGCCATCACTTGTGACATTTCCAGCAGTCGAACGGCCCTTTGTTTGCCTCGTGGCAGCGCACGCAGAAACCCATGGTCAATGGCCTGACCTTTTCGGCAACAGTCATTTTCCTGACCTGACCGTGACAGAACGCGCAGACCTCATCGACGCGCTCGACCGTCATACCCTCATTATTGAAAACGAAGCGATCCAGATGCTTTTCATGCGTGAAATGGACATAGTCCGGGACATCGTGAACCTTGACCCACGGGATCGGCTCGTTTTTTTCCCAGTACTGCCACAACTGCTGAATGCGCGGCTTGTCGGTCGCGATCGTCAGGTGACAACCCATGCACTTGCTGGTCGGCGGAATGCCGGCGACCTTGCTGCGTCGCGCATAGGTATGGCAATACATGCAGTTGATCTTGTTATCCTCAACATGAATGTTATGGGGAAACTCGATCGGCTGCAGTACATGATTGCCGGAATAGGTCGCAGTGGGCGCGACCGCATTCGGTACGCCGCCCTCTGCGACCGCCTGCGCGGACGCAAGCAGCGACAGAACGCCGAAGACCAGCATGGTGACCATGAATGCAGGAAGCGAACCGGAGCGAGACGGATTGAGTGCTCCTGGGCCGAACGCTTCCGGCTGCCGGATGGACCGAAGTCCAGAGAATGATAGCGTGTTGACTGACATCTCCCCCCTCAACCTCAGCTGAATGATACTTGCAAAAACCGGAGTCGCCGTGACGCCCGATGAACCACCTGAATTTTACGGCATGCCCTGAAAATACAGGTCACATCGCCCAGGCCTTGTTATCTGAGTGATCGCTTGATCAAGCTGAAACGGATTCGCCGGAAGGACACTCGGTCGGCGAATCAATCATCCTCCTCGCACCGTCAGCAATGCGGCTGCAATTAAAACGACTGTCATTCGTCGTTCAAGCACCACAACCTGCCATAACGGGTTTAATTATTATTATTAACGAACTATGGCGTTGAAAGAGGAATGGTAGATCAGGACGCTCGGATATGTCAACGCTGATCAACCCCGTGATTTTTCATGCATCTGCAGCGCTGCAGTCTGCCGCAATACGCGCAATAACAACACACTTTATATCAGTTATCACTCCGGTTATATCGATGAGCATTCCAGTCACGATCGCGGTGATGTGCGCCCTGGTGCCGGCTTTTCGTCAAATACCACATTTGAGGTACAGGAATCGCGGCTGCCGTGCGTTTATAGCGCGCCTATACAGGATTGTCGATATCGATAAACAAGAATTCGATACCGAATCGCGCTGCCAGATGCCGGCCGAGGGCCTCCACGCCATAGCGTTCGGTTGCATGATGCCCGGCCGCGTAATAATGAATACCCGCCTCCCGCGCGACATGCGTCGTGCGTTCGGATATTTCACCACTAATATAGGCGTCAACGCCGAGCCGCGCGGCAATGTCGATATAATCCTGCGCCGCGCCGGTACACCACGCGACCCGCCGAATCGTAGCGGCCCGTCCCGCAATATGCAGGGGTGTGCGCCCCAGGCAGGCGCCGATATGACGCGCGAATGAAGCGGGGTCACGCGGCTCTCGCAGTGTCCCTCGCCACATCAATACCGCATCACTCCGCCTGTCATCTCCTGTGTGTTCCGGTTCGATGTCAAGGATGCGGGCAAGCTGGGCGTTGTTGCCATGGACCGGATGCGCGTCAAGCGGCAGATGGTAGGCCAGCAGGCTGATCTCCGCGGACAACAGACGTTGGAGCCGGCCACGCTTGATCCCCCGGATACGGGGATCCTCGTTCTTCCAGAACCATCCGTGATGTACCAGCACGGCTTCCGCCCGTTGTGCAATCGCGGCCTCGATCAACGCCAGGCTGGCCGAGACGCCGCCGACGATCCGGCCGATGCGCTCGCGGCCCTCAACCTGCAGCCCGTTCGGCGCATGATCCGAAAAGCGGTCGGATTCAAGCAGGTCATCCAGGTAATCGACGATCTCATTTAGTCCTGCCATCGCTTGTCCTCACACCGGTTGTCATGACGCTCAAGCCGCCGGGAAAATCACGGTGACTTCTATGCTAGAGTATCGAAGAATGCAGATACGAAAACTCTTTCCGTATTTCAGTCAGGGGATCGTCATCGGTCTGGCGCTGGGCCTGCTCGTGGTCTTTCTGGTCTCGACTTTTGTCGTCAAGCCGCGGCCCGTGGTCGAGTTCCGTGAAGTCCCGCGCAGCGAACAATCCCCTGCGCCGCTGTCCGGCCCCGTCTCCTACGCCGGCGCCGTCGATATCGCCGCCCCCGCGGTGGTGAACATACATACCACGAAAACAGTGTCGCGCGGCGGCTCGCCACTGCTCGAGGATCCTGCCTTTCGCCGCTTCTTCGAGGAATTCATGATTCCGCCGCGCCAGCGGCAGCAGACCAATCTCGGATCTGGCGTCATCGTCAACGACCAGGGCTATGTGCTGACCAACAACCACGTCATCGAAGGGGCGGATGATATCCAGATCGCCTTGCATGATGGCCGCACCGCGAAGGCCGCAATCGTCGGCAGCGATCCCGAAAGCGATCTGGCGATACTGAAAATCCCGATAAACGACCTGCAGGCGATCACGTTCGGGAACTCGGATGAATTGCGGGTCGGCGATGTGGTGCTGGCGATAGGCAACCCCTTCGGCGTGGGCCAGACCGTAACCCAGGGTATCGTCAGCGCGACCGGCCGCTCGCAGCTCGGTATCTCGACATTCGAAAATTTCATCCAGACGGACGCCGCGATCAATCCGGGCAACTCCGGCGGCGCGCTGATCAATCCGCTCGGCGAACTGATCGGCGTCAATACGGCGATCTTTTCCCGTACGGGAGGCTCTCAGGGGATCGGCTTCGCTATCCCGACCAGCATCGTCAGGGTCGTGATGGCCCAGATCATCGAGCACGGCGAAGCCATTCGCGGCTGGATCGGTATCGAGATCCAGACGCTGACGCCCGAGCTTGCAGAATCTTTCGGCCTGCCTGCGATGTCCGGCATCGTCATCGCTGGCGTTCTGGCTGACGGTCCCGCGGCGCGAGCCGGACTGCATCCGGGAGATATCGTCAGCGAGATCGACGGCGCATCAGTCCCTGACGCCCGTGCCGCGTTGAACCTGATCGTCAAGGCAAAGCCCGGTGCAGCCATCACGCTGAAAGGCCTGCGCGACGGCCGCCCGCTGGAAATCGAGGTGACCGCGAGCAAGCGCCCCCAGCCCGGTCAATCCGGTCGCTGAAAACTCACGAACCGCAATAATTCGGTCAGGGCCTGTTTTCCGGAACCTGGTCCTCTTCGTGCGCCGGCTTCGGCTTGTAGAAGCGCGACAGCACGAGCCCAAGCTCGAACAGCAGCCACATCGGCACCGCAAGCAGGGTCTGCGAGATCACGTCCGGTGGCGTCAGCAGCATGCCGATCACGAAGGCGCCGACGATAATATAGGGACGCTTGGCGCTCAATTGCTGCGGCGTCGTGATCCCGGCCCATACCAGCACGATCGTCACGATCGGCACCTCGAACGCGATGCCGAACGCGAAAAACAGCTTGAGCACGAAGGCGAGGTAGTGACTGATATCGGTCATCACGGCCACGCCTACCGGCGCGGTGCTGACCAGGAAGCCGAAGACCAGCGGAAACACGACGAAATACGCGAACACCACCCCGCCATAGAACAGCAGCACGCTCGCGACCAGCAACGGCAGCGCGAGCCGGCGCTCGTTGCGGTACAGTCCGGGCGCGATGAAGCGCCAGGCCTGGTGCAGCAAATAGGGCATTGCGACGAAGCACGCCAGCACCAGCGTGAACTTGAACGGCACCAGGAACGGAGCGGCAACCTCGGTTGCAATCATCGTACTGCCCTGGGGCAGACGATCGATCAACGGGATCGCCAGCAGCGTGTACAGCCGGTTCGCGAACGGGAACATCGCCAGGAAGATCACTCCGACGACGATCACGATGCGAAGAACGCGCGAGCGCAGCTCGATCAGGTGAGCGATCAGCGGCATCTGGGGATCGGGAGGGTACTTACGGGGTTCGGCCATCGCGGTCGCGTCCGGACTGCGCCGGATCCGTATCCGGGCCCGGCCTTGAATCGGTGGAATGTCCCGCGCCGGGCCTGGCATCGGTGTTGGCGTCGTCTTGCAGTGGATCGAGCGGGATCGTCGAACGCGCCTCGTCGACCATTTTGTGCAGTTTGGCGATCTCGGTCTCGCGCTCGACCAGACGTTTCAACTCCTCCGCCTGGGCCACCTCGCGGCTCAGCTCTTTCTTGAATTCGCTGGCTAATCCCCGCGCGTGTTTGACCCACGAATTGATGCCGCGCAACAGGGTGGGCAACTCCCGGGGGCCGATCACGAGGAGCGCGACCACCGCGATCATGGCCATCTCCCAGAAACCGATATCGAACATCAGGACATGACTCCCGCCGTCGGCGACGGCCTGCGGGGGTTTGCCAGGCGCTAGGCCCGATCTTTTTCCTTGGACTCGACCTTGCCCTCGATGATGCGCTCGGTTTCCCGGTGTTCGACCTGCTCCTTGCCCGATTCGGGTTTCTCCTGGGTCGGCTCGCGCACCGCATCGCGGAAACTCTTCATCGCGCCACCGAGATCCTTGCCCATGCCGGCCAGTTTCTTGGTTCCGAACAACAGCACCACGATCAGCAGGATGATCAGAAGTTGCCAGATACTAATACCCATATCCCGTACCTCTCTAATGTCTGTTGAGCGCCGGCCCGCGCCGGCGCTTATTCCCCGCGCCCCGCCTTTTCCTCGAGCCCCGAGCGCCCGAAGCGCCGCGCGAGTTCCTCGAGGACCTGTTCAGGATCGAGTCCGCGGTGGGCGAGCAGGACCAGCGTGTGGAACCACAGGTCCGCAGTTTCATGCACCAGGGCAGCATCGTCCCCCCCCTGACCGGCGATCACCACCTCGGTCGCTTCCTCACCGATCTTTTTGAGGATGGCCCCGGTGCCCTTGCGGTACAGTCCGGCGACGTAGGAGGTCTGGGGATCCGCCTGCTTGCGCACTTCCAGAGCCGCGGCAAGCTCTCTGAGTACATGATCCATAGGCTGAAATGCCCTCTGCTGCGCTCACTATATCGCGTTTCAATCACCGGAATCACCATATATATCGGCAGGATCCCTCAGAACGGGCTCCACGGCGCGCCATTTTCCACCGTCCAGCCGGTGGAAAAAGCAGCTCTCGCGCCCGGTGTGACAGGCGATTCCGCCGGTCTGGGCGACGCGCAGCAGTATGCAATCGGCATCGCAATCGAGGCGGATCTCGGAGACCGTCTGGACATGTCCGGACTGCTCCCCCTTGCGCCACAGTCGCCCGCGGGAACGCGACCAGAACACCGCCTGCCGGCTGCACAGGGTCTCGGCCAGCGCCTCCCGGTTCATCCAGGCGAACATCAGCACCTTGCCGCCGTCCTGGTCCTGGACGATTACCGGCACCAGGCCCTCGGGCGACCATTTGATCTGGTCGAGCCATTCGTCGCTCATCGGACTCTCCCGGGGGCTGACCCCATCAGGTATCGAGGCGGACGGGGATGCCGCGACCGGCGAGATAGCGCTTCGCATCCCCGACCGTGTGCTCCCCGTAATGGAAAATGCTCGCCGCCAGGACCGCATCGGCCTTGCCCTCGAGCAGGCCTTCGGCGAGGTGTTCGAGGCTGCCGACGCCGCCCGAGGCGATCAGCGGTATCGATACCGCAGCGCTGACGGCCGCGTTCAGCGCCAGATCATAGCCGTCACGGGTACCGTCGCGATCCATGCTGGTCAGAAGAATCTCCCCGGCGCCGAGTTCCATGACCCTTTTCGCCCATGCCAGCGCGTCGATGCCGGTGGATCTGCGTCCGCCATGAGTAAATACCTCCCAGCGCAGCGGCTTGCCATTGCTGCTGACGCGCTTGGCATCGATAGCGACTACGATGCACTGGGACCCGAAGCGCTCCGCGGCAAGCCGGACGAAATCCGGATTCTGAATCGCCGCGGTATTGATGGCGACCTTGTCGGCGCCCGCATTCAGCATGCGGCGGATATCGGTCAGGTCGCGGATGCCCCCGCCGACAGTCAATGGGATAAAGACCTGCGCCGCGACTTCCTCGACGACGTGAACCATGGTCTCACGCTCCTCGGAACTCGCGGTGATATCGAGAAAGACCAGCTCGTCGGCGCCCTGGGCATCGTAGGCGCGGGCGACCCCGACCGGGTCGCCGGCATCGGCAATATTCCTGAAACGGACGCCCTTGACGACCCGGCCCTTGTCGACATCGAGACAGGGGATGACGCGCTTGGCGAGCCCGTTCATTGGCCGCAGGCGTCCGCCAGTTTCTGACATTCGGCGAAATCGAGCTTGTTCTCATAGAGCGCGCGTCCGAGTACCGCGCCGATGATGCCTTCATTGGCGACTGCGCACAGCGCCTTGATATCGTCGATGCCGGCGATGCCGCCGGAGGCGATCACCGGGATGTTGACCGCGCGGGCCAGATCGGCCGTCGCCTGCACATTGACGCCGCTCAACATGCCGTCGCGGGTGATATCGGTGTAGATGATCGCCGTGACGCCGTCGCGCTCGAGATGCTGGGCGAGGTCGATGACATCATGATTCGAAAGCTTGGACCAGCCGTCGATCGCTACCTTGCCGTCCTTCGCATCGAGACCGACAATCACGTGGCCGGGATAGGCCAGCGCGGCATCGGCGACGAAATGCGGTTCATTGACCGCGCCGGTGCCGATAATGACGTAGCTGACGCCAATGTCGAGATAGCGCTCTATCGTCTCCTCGTCGCGGATACCGCCCCCGACCTGGATTGGCAAATCGGGCCAGGCCTGCGCGATCTCCCGGATCTGCTTGATATTGACAGGCTTGCCCTGGATCGCGCCGTTCAGATCAATGATGTGCAGGCGCCGCGCGCCAGCTTCAACCCAGCGGCCGGCCATCGCGACCGGATCGTCGGAAAATACCGTCGAATCTTCCATGCGACCCTGGCGCAGGCGAACGCACTGACCATCCTTGAGATCGATGGCAGGTATCAACAACATGACTTCTCCCTCATCAGCATGATTGGCGGATAATCGGTCAAACGCGCAGCCCGGCCGGATTCAGGCTCCTCCATCCCAAGCGATGAAGTTCGCAAGCAGGGCCAGGCCCGCACGCTGACTTTTTTCCGGGTGGAATTGAACGGCGAATATGTTATCGCGTGCAATCGCGCTGACGAAAGTCTCGCCGTATTCGGTCGTTGCGGCGACGACACCGGCCTCTCGAGGCCGGACGTAATAGCTGTGCACGAAATAGAAGCGGCTGTCCTGCGCGACGCCCTCCCACAAGGCGTGTGGACGAACCTGGTGAACCTGGTTCCAGCCCATGTGCGGTATTTTCCGTTGCTCCGCCGTTTCAGACGCGGAGATTGCGGAGAAGCGCACGGCCTCCCCGGCGACGATGCCAAGGCCCGGGGTGCCGCCGTTCTCCTCGCTGCTGTCCATCAGTGCCTGCAACCCGAGACAGATACCGAGTAACGGCCGGCTCGCGGCGCACTCCCGGATGACGTCGTCAAGTTCGAGGCGATGGAGTTCAGACATGCAGTCGCGCAACGCGCCGACACCGGGAAATACGACATGATCGGCGCCGAGTATCCGCTGCGGATCGTAGGTGACGATTACACGGCAACTGCCACCGGCATATTCCAGCGCCCGGGATACGGAACGGATGTTGCCCATCCCGTAGTCAATCACCGCAACCGTCGTCATCGAGACCTGTCCACAATTCTGCCGGAAATCGAACGAATAGTTGTGCCTGGTCAGAGACTGCCCTTGGTGGACGGCAGGATGCCCTGGCCCCTGGGGTCGGGCTCGACCGCCGCGCGTAATGCGCGCCCGAAAGCCTTGAAAATCGTCTCGATGATGTGATGCGCATTGACGCCCCGCAGGCAGTCGATGTGCACCGTGGCCTGCGCATGATTGACGAAGGCGCGGAAAAACTCCTGGAACAGATCGACGTCCATGTTGCCGACGCGGGCGCGCGGAAATGCAACGTGGTATTCCAGGCCGGGCCGACCGGAGAGGTCGATGACGACACGCGACAGGGCCTCGTCGAGCGGAACGCAGGCATGGCCATAACGCCGTATGCCGGCCTTTTTACCGAGCGCCTTCGCGGTCGCCTGCCCGAACACGATGCCAATGTCCTCGACGGTGTGGTGATCGTCGATATGAACGTCGCCCTCGGCGCGGACTTCGATATCGAACATGCCGTGACGCGCGATCTGCTCCAGCATGTGGTTCAGAAACGGCACCGGTGTCTCGAATGTTGACTGGCCAGTGCCATCGAGATTCACGGTCACGGCGATTGCGGTTTCCCGTGTCTTGCGATCGACTGTGGCCTTGCGCTCCTCCATCTGCCCTCTCCGGTTAACGAATAATATGATGTCACAATGGCGGCTGTGGCGCTAACCCGGGTTACCCCAATACTTCTGCCAGCGCCGCGAGGAAGCGTTCGTTCTCGTTCGGCGCGCCGACCGTGACGCGCAGGCAGTCGCGCAGCATCTCGCCGGCGCCGCCGAGGTTCCTGATCAGGACGTTCCTGTCCCGCAGACCGAGAAACACCTCGTCGCCGCGCCCCGCAGGGGCCCGGAACAGGATGAAATTCGCGTGACTCGGCCAGACCCTCAGTCCTTTGAAGCCGCACAGGGTCTGGTACAGGCGCTCACGGTCTTCGATGATCCGCTTGGCCTGCTGGTCCAGAATGTCGCGGTGGCCGAGCGCGAATTCGGCGCTGACCTGGCTCAAGGCATTGACATTGTACGGGAGTCGGATCTTGTCGAGTTCCCGGATCCACGCCGCGGGACCGGCAACCATGCCGAGACGCAGACCGGCGAGACCCATCTTGGACAGCGTGCGGAGGATCAGCAGATTGGGATACTCGCGCAACCAGGGCATCAGCGTCGCGCCGGAAAAGGCGTGATAGGCCTCGTCGACGACTACCAGGCCGGGCGCGGCTTCGATGACGGCGCGAAGGGCTGCCGTATCGAACAGACACCCGGAGGGATTGTTCGGATAATCGATCAATATCAGCGCCGGGCGCGCGTCCCCGATCGCCCGCAACATTGCCGCGATGTCGAGGGTGAAATCCTCCGGCTTCAGCCGGACGGAGCCAAACTCCAGCCCTGCGTAGATCGATATCATGCGATACATGCTGAAGGCCGGATCGGCGGCCAGCGCCCTGCGCCCCGGACCTGAGATCGCCATCGCAATCATCTGGATCAGTTCGTCCGAACCGTTGCCGAGCATGACCTCCATGTCCGCCGGGACAGCAAAAAAATCGCGCAGCCGCCGCATCAACAATCGGGGCGACGGATCCGGATAACGGTTGAGGCTGACGTCGCGCAACATCGCCAGCCATTCGTCGACGATCTTCTCCGGCCACTGATAGGGGTTTTCCATCGCGTCGAGCTTGATCATTCCACTCGCCTGCGGCACGTGATAGGCATTGAGCGCGCAGATCTCCGGACGAATCCATTCGCGGATCCTGCGATCGATTTCCGTGCCGATACGGCCGTTGTCTGCTGCGGTCATGTGCGGATGGGCGCCGGTCTAGCCGTGTTTTGAACCATCGCTGCGATATTCCGCCGAACGGGCATGCGCCGTCAGGCCTTCGCTGCGCGCGAGCATCGCGGCGGTCACGCCGAGCGCGGCCGCACCGACCGGCGAGCACATGATCAGGCTCGAGCGCTTCTGGAAATCGTAGACCCCGAGCGGCGACGAGAAACGGGCCGTGCGCGAAGTCGGCAGCACGTGATTCGGGCCGGCCACGTAGTCCCCGATAGCCTCGGCGGTATGGCGCCCCATGAATATCGCGCCGGCATGGCGGATCCTGCGCGCCAGGGATTGCGGATCTCCGACCGACAACTCGAGATGCTCGGGCGCGATGTAATTCGCCACTTCGGCGGCATCATCGAGATCGCGCGCCCGGATCAGCGCCGAGCGCTTCGCCATCGAGGTCCGGATGATGTCCGCCCGCTCCATGCCGGGCAGCAGCCGGGCGATGCTCGCCTCGACTGCGTCGATGAAACCGGGATCCGGAGATACCAGGATCGATTGCGCATCCTCGTCATGCTCCGATTGCGAGAACAGGTCCATTGCGATCCAGTCGGGCGGCGTGCCGCCGTCGCAGATTACAAGGATCTCGGACGGGCCGGCGATCATGTCGATGCCAACCACCCCAAAGACCAGGCTCTTCGCCGTTGCGACATAGATGTTGCCGGGCCCGACGATCTTGTCGACGCGCGGAACCGTTTGCGTGCCGAAGGCCAGCGCCGCGATCGCCTGCGCCCCGCCGATGGTGAACACGCGATCGACGCCGGAGATCACCGCGGCTGCCAGCACCAGGTCGTTCAGCACACCATCCGGCGCAGGCACGACCATGACCAGTTCCCGCACGCCGGCGACCCTGGCCGGGATCGCGTTCATGATCACCGTCGACGGATAGGCCGCCTTGCCACCGGGCACGTAAAGACCAACGCGGTCGAGCGCGGTGACTTGCTGTCCCAGCATCGTGCCGTCGGCCTCGGTGTATGACCAGGATTCCGCCTTCTGGTGCTCGTGATAGGCGCGTACGCGCGCCGCGGCCAGCTCGAGCGCGGCGCGATGATCGTCCGGTATTGCCACGAGTGCGCGTTTCAGCCGCGCCTGGTCCAACTCGAGTTCGGCGATAGAGCCCGCATCGACGCGATCGAAGCGCCGGGTATATTCGAGCACTGCGTCATCGCCGCGGCGGCGCACCTGGTCGAGTATCGCGCGAACCGTCTGGTTGACGCGATCGTCAGAGACACTTTCCCAGGCCAGCAGCCGGTCGAGTCGGGCGTGGAAATCGGGCGCCGCAGTGTCGAGTCTCGCAATTTTCATATCCTGATCCCTATTTCACCGACCGGGCCTGCCGCACTTCGACCGCCTCTGAAAGGAGACTGATGAGTTCCTTGATCTTTTCATGCTTCATCTTCATCGCCGCCTTGTTGACGATCAGCCGCGAAGTGATCTCGATGATGGTTTCGAGCGGTTGCAGCCCGTTCGCACGCAGGGTGTTGCCGGTGTCGACGAGATCGACGATGCGATCCGCAAGACCGACGAGCGGTGCAAGCTCCATCGAACCATAGAGCTTGACGAGTTCGACCTGTTCGCCGCGCGCGGCAAAATAGCGGCGGGCGGTTTCGACGTATTTGGTTGCAACGCGTATTCGCGCGCCCTGCCGTGGCGCCCCTTCGGGACCGGCCACCATGAGCCGGCAGCGGGCGATCTTGAGGTCGAGCGGCTCGTACAGCCCGTCACCGCCATATTCCATCAGCACGTCCTTGCCGGCGATGCCGATATCCGCGGCGCCGTATTCGACGAAGGTCGGCACGTCAGCGGCGCGGATCACGACGAGACGAACGTCGTCCCGGCTGGTCTCGAAAATCAGCTTGCGGCTGGTTTCCGGGTCTTCGAGCGGCGTGATGCCGGCGTGAGCAAGCAGCGGCAACGCCTCGCTGAAAATGCGTCCCTTGGAAACGGCGATGCTGATCATCGAGCCTGACATGACGGCGGGTCGTCGGCGCAGCGCGGGCCTAAAGGGCGGGCACCCGGCGGATATCGGCGCCCAGCTGCGACAGTTTCTCCTCGATACATTCGTAACCCCGATCTATATGATAGATCCGGTCGACAATCGTACGGCCTTCGCCGACCAGGCCGGCCAATACCAGACTTGCCGAGGCGCGCAGATCGGTCGCCATCACCGGCGCACCGGCCAGCCTTTCGGTGCCGCGGCTGAAGATCGTGTTGCCCTCGAGCCTGAGATCGGCCCCCATGCGCTGCAGTTCCGGCACATGCATGAAGCGGTTTTCGAACACCGTCTCGGTGATCGTGCCGGAGCCTTCGGCGACCGCGTTCAGCGCGGCGAACTGGGCCTGCATGTCCGTCGGGAAGGCCGGGTACGGCGCCGTGCGCACGTCGACCGCCCGGGGACGCCGCCCATGCATGTCGAGCGCAATCCAGTTGTCGCCGGTCTCGATTTCGGCCCCGGCTTCGCGCAGCTTTGCGAGCACCGAGTCGAGGGTATCGGGACGTACCTTTCTGAGCCTGATCCTGCCGCCGGTGATCGCGGCGGCAACCAGATAGGTGCCGGCTTCGATGCGATCCGGAAGTATTGTGTATGATGCGCCGGACAGGCGCTCGACGCCTTCTATGACGATCATGTCCGTTCCCGCCCCGCTGATCTTCGCCCCCATCAGGTTCAGACAGTTGGCAAGATCGACGACCTCGGGTTCCCGGGCGGCGTTCTCGATCACGGTCGTGCCGAGTGCGAGTGTCGCCGCCATCATGATGTTCTCGGTGCCGGTCACGGTCACCAGGTCCATGAAGAGCCGGGCGCCCTTGAGCCTGGAGGCCCGCGCCTGGATGTAACCGCCCTTGACCTCGATACTGGCGCCCATCGCCTCGAGCGCCGCGATATGCAGATCGACCGGCCGGGTGCCGATCGCGCAGCCGCCTGGCATCGACACGTCCGCCTGGCCGAATCGCGCGAGCAGCGGACCGAGCACGAGGATCGACGCACGCATCGTCTTGACCAGATCGTACGGTGCGCTGAAGTCGTTGATTCCGGCGGCATCGATTTCAACGCCCATGGTCTCGTCGACGACGAGGTTGACGCCCATCCTGCCGAGCAGTTCCATCGTGGTCGTGATGTCGTGCAGATGCGGGACATTCGAAATCGTGACCGGCTCATCGGCGAGCAACGCCGCGGCCATGATCGGCAGCGCTGCGTTCTTGGCGCCCGAGATCGTGATCGCGCCGTCGAGCGCAATACCGCCCTTGATGATCAGTTTGTCCATTTCTTCAATGCCGCGATGGTTCGCTCTGGCGCGACCACTCCTCCGGCGTAAAGGCGCGTATCGACAAGGCATGTATCGCACCGCCCATGCTGGCGCCAAGCGTCGCGTAAACCAGCCGATGCTTCTCCAGCAGGCTCTTGCCGCCAAAGGCATCCGAGATTACAGCGGCCTCGAAATGCGTCCCGTCACCGGAGACGTGCGCCACGCTGCCCGGCAAGCCGGCCTCGATCATGCGCTTGATATCTTCGTTCTGCATCTCATGCACTCACGGGAGTTACGGCCTTGCGACGGACCGCTTTCATTGCTGCTGTCGCCCGAGCGGAAGGATCGCATCGACCCCGCAGACCCGGGCGATCGCGAGCATCTGTTCCGGGACGTTCCTGAACACGATATTCCTGTGCCGGCGATGCGCGATTCGCATCCACCCGATCAGCAGGGCAAGACCGGCGCTGTCGGCGCGGGTAACGCGATTGAAATCCAGCTCGATGCCGGCACCAACGCCGGAATCGAACAGGACGCGCCCCTGTTCAAGCAGTTCCGGAACGGTATCGAAAACGAGTTCGCCGCTGACCTGGAATCCGCCGCCCTCCCCCGCCTCAAGCCTGATCTCACTCATTCATGGCCCGCCGGTTGCGTTCTTCTATTACATTGATCAGCGGCATCAAACCGTTCAGGCGACGGATCTCGGAATTGATGTTACCGCGATAGTTTACCACCATGCTGATGCCGTCGACGCTGACATCGTAGACCAGCCAGCGGCCGTCCCGCTTGCGCAGGCTATAATCCACCGCCACGGGGCCGGCGGCGAGCTCAATCTCGGTCTTGACCACAGTCTCTTCCGCGTCCGCCGGTTCGCTATACGGCAAATATACGATCTTCTGGTCGGAGTATTCGAGCATCGACGAGGCATAACTGCTTATCAGCATCTCCTGAAATGCATTTCTGAAACGCTCGCGCTCCTCGATGCTGGCCTGGCGCCAGTAGCGCCCGAGCACAAGCCGGGCGATGTACTCGCTGTCGAAATGCGGCAGCAGAAACTGCTCGACGAACTCATAGATGCGGGTTTTATCCTTCTTCAGTTCGTCCCGGCGCTCGACGAGGGCATCGATGGCCTGCGTGGAGGCCTCCCTGACCATGTCCTGCGCATTGACGCCGGCAACGGAGGGCTTGATCGTGGCCGGCAGGCCGGCGCACAGAATTACCGCCAATGCGCATACCATCAGGCCTCTATGGTTTGCCGTCAGTCGATACATGGCTTGGCCGATGTTATTTCGAATCCGAACCCTGGCCAACGCTGAACAGGAACTGGCCGAGCATTTTCTCCAGCACCAGCGCTGACTGGGTCAGCTGAATTCGATCGCCATCCTTGAGGTAGGCATCCGCGCCACCCGGATCGAGACTTATGTACTGCTCGCCGAGCAGACCGGAGGTGAAGATGCTGGCCGAGGTATCCGCCGGCAACTGGTTGTATCTGGAATCGATCATCAGCCTGACCGTGGCCTCATAGTTGTCCTGGTCATAATCGATTGCGACCACCCGCCCGATGCGGACCCCGCTCGCGCTGACCGGGGATTGCACCTTGAGACCGCCGATATTGTCGAATTCGGCCACCAGGGAGTAACCGTCACGAATATTGTATGTCCCGAGATTGCTGGCCTTCATCGCCAGCATGAACAGCGATGCGATGCCGATCGCGACGAATATCCCTACCATTACCTCGACCAGTCTCATATTGATCATATCAGAAATCCCCGAACATCAGCGCTGTCAGCACGAAATCGAACATCAGCACCGCGAGCGACGCGTACACGACGGTGCGAGTCGTGGCCCTGCTCACGCCCTCGGCAGTCGGCACGGCATCGTAGCCCTCGAACACCGCGATCCAGGTCACCAGGACACCGAATACGATACTCTTGATAATGCCGTTAAGCACATCCTCCTGCCAGTCGACGTTGTCCTGCATCTGTGACCAGTAGGATCCGCTGTCGATTCCGAGCAGGCCGACACCGACGAAATAACCGCCCAGTATGCCAACCGCACTGAACGTGGCGGCAAGGATCGGCATCGAGATGATGCCAGCCAGCAGCCGTGGCGCGACGATCCTGCGCACCGGATCCACGGCCATCATCTCCATGCTGGAGAGCTGCTCAGTCGCCTTCATCAGGCCGATCTCGGCGGTCAACGCCGATCCGGCACGGCCGGCAAACAGCAAGGCTGCGACCACCGGACCGAGTTCCCTGACCAGCGAGAGCGCGATGACCGGACCCAGGCTCGCCTCGGCACCGAAATTGACCAGAGTATTGTACATCTGCAGCCCCAGCACCATGCCGACATTGAATGCCGCGACTACTATGATGACCAAGGACAGCACCCCGACCGAATAAATCTGTGCGATGATCAGATTGAACTGCAACGCCAGCGCGGGCACACCGGCAAATACCCTGAGGACAAACAGGTTGGCCCGACCGAGCTGCTCGAAGAAACTGATGCCGGTGCGGCCGAAATAC
Organism: uncultured Chromatiales bacterium; assembly: GCA_964437335.1. Classification (GTDB taxonomy): domain Bacteria; phylum Pseudomonadota; class Gammaproteobacteria; order SZUA-140; family SZUA-140; genus JAITWN01. The sequence continues at coordinate 54,204 of CAYTGL010000003.1, read as the reverse complement.
CGCAGCATTTGTATCATTGCCCGCCTCCCACGAGATCCTCGGCAAGATCCGGCGCTGGATAGTGAAACGGCACCGGTCCGTCGGGCAGAGCGTCGAGAAACTGCCGTACCCATTGCGACGCGGACGCATCGAGCTCCGCGGGGGCGCCGTGCCCGATGATTCGGCCGTTCGATAGCATGTAAATGTAGTCGGAGATCGCAGACACCTCCTGCACATCATGAGACACGATGATGCTGGTCAGACCCAGGCTGTCGTTGAGCTCGCGAATTAGCTTCATGATGACGCCGACTGTAATCGGATCCTGACCGGTGAACGGCTCGTCATACATGATCATCATCGGATCGAGGGCGATCGCCCGCGCTAATGCGACGCGGCGCGACATGCCGCCGGACAGCTGGGTCGGCATCAGGCGCCGTGCCCCGCGCAAACCGACGGCCTGCAGCTTGAGCAGCACCAGATCCCGAATCATCGATTCCGACAAGCGCGTGTGCTCACGAAGCGGGAAAGCGACATTGTCAAAGACGTTGAGCGCGGTGAACAACGCCCCGGACTGGAATAACATGCCGATGCGCTTGCGCAACTCGTAGAGATCACGGCGCGACAGCGACATGATGTCATTGCCATCGACCGCGATTGTCCCCGCGTTCGGCCTGAGCTGGCCACCGATCATGCGCAGCAGGGTGGTCTTGCCGGTGCCGCTCGGCCCCATGATCGCGGTCACCTTGCCGCGCATTATATTGAAATCGATATCGTCGAAGATCACCCTCTCGCCATAGGCGAATTTCAGGTTGCGGATGACGACGATGTTGTCCTGTCCGTTGTCCATCAGAATCGATCGCGCCTATGTGTCCTGCGATGACGTGGTCCGACGGCGGTGACTGAGCGCGGGGAAGCTGCGGCGAATGCGCTCAAGATAGGTCCGGTTGATATCGGCGCAGACGACACCGGCCCCGCGCGGCAGGCGATCGATGACGACGCCCCAGGGGTCGACGACCATGCTGTCGCCGTAGGTCTCGCGTCCATTGAGATGAAAGCCGCCCTGCGCCGCCGCGATCACGTAACTCTGGTTCTCGATTGCCCGCGCGCGCACCAGCACTTCCCAGTGGGCCTTGCCGGTCAGGGCCGTGAATGCGGACGGAACGGCAAAGATCTCGACGCCCTCGTCGAGCATCGCACGGAACAGCTCCGGAAATCGCAGATCGTAGCAGACAGCGAGCCCGAGTCGACCGAATGGACTGTCGACGACGATGACGCGATTGCCGGGCACGGTGGTCATCGACTCCCGGTACTGCTCCCCGCTCTGCTCCAGCGTTACGTCAAACAGGTGAATCTTGTCGTAGCGGGCAACCCGATTCCCCTTCGAATCAAACAACAGGCAGGCCGAACAGACGCGTCCGGGATCGTTTGAAGCGACCGGAATGGTTCCCCCGACGATCCAGATGCGATGCCGGACCGCCTGCTGGGACAGGAAGGTCTGTGCCCTGCCATCGCCATCGCGCTCGCTCTGCCTGACCTTGTCACCCTCATTCAGGCCGATCAGTGAAAAGTTCTCCGGCAGGACGACCAGGCCCGCGCCCTGCTCGACGGCGCGCGCGATCAGACGCTCGGTCTCCTTCAGATTGGTTTCGATATTGGGGCCGGAGGCCATTTGCACCGCGGCGACACGCTGATTCACCCGAATCTCTCCCTGCCGGCATCGGGCCGGAATATGAACATTACCTTTTACCAGATTGAACGCCATCCTGTAAGCGCTGAATCACCGGATTACTCCAGGGCCCACGCACCTGATACGTGATTTTTGTCATGCGATCGATGTCCGATTTGAATATCCGCTCCACCAGCAGGATCGCGGCGCCGGCGACCACGCCGCCGGCGACCACGCCCGCGACCGGCAGTCCCGAGGAGACATTCGGATAAACGACGACAATCTGGTCATATTGTCTCGCGGCAAGGTCGATCACGCCGCTTGCCTCGACCTTGGCGGCCGGTCCGTTCATCGACAGATTACTGGTGGTGGCGACGCCGTCCTTGATCACAAAACTGCCGGCGATGCGATCGAAGCTGAAGCCGCGGCCGAAGAAATCGCTGAAATCCAGCGTCAGACGTCTCGGCAAGGCCTGCAGGCTGACCAGACCGAAAATCCTGCCTGCACCGGGCTCCACGTCGAGCAAGCGGCCATCGCTGATCGACAGTTCCATCGAGCCGTCGAGGCGGTCCAGTGCGAAGGCCGTCGGCGGACCATGCCAGCGCGCCGAGACTACGGCATTGCCCTTGCCGCCGCGGATGGTATCGGCATAGCCGAAATTAGCGAGTGCGGAGCCGAAATCGGTGGTATCGAAGCTGATATTGAACGACGAGAACTGACGATCGCCGGCCACGACCCAGTCACCGCGCGCATCGATGCGCGTCTGCGGCGAGGATAACAGCAACTTGTCCATATGAATACCTGCGAGACGCTGCGACGAGACCAGGCTCAGGCTGCCGAACTCGGTATTGCCGTAACTGAATTGCTCGCTCTCGATGCGCATCGGCGGCAGTGTGCGGGGATCAACCACCCGGTCCGTCGCGCCATCGGCGCCGGGCGCGGTCAGACGCAGGTATTTCAGATCCGCGCGCCATGCCCGACCGTCCTCGAGCGGCACGACAATGCGCCCCGCTATCTCGGCACCGCTGACGTCCGCGGTCCAGGCATCGGCATCGCGCCGGGCATCGACGTGAATGGCGTTGAATTCGCGGCCAAACAGCAACGCCCGTTCGGCACGCAGATTGACCGCGTTGATGATGCTCCGCGCGGCGCTGGCCTTGTCATCTCCGGCAGCGAACACCGCGGCCCACGGTTCGTAGGCGAAATAATCCGTCGAACCGGAAATTCTCAGTCCCGGCTGCACCGGCAGCGAGGCCTCGCCGCCGCCGAAACGCAGTTCCCCGCGCTCGATGCCGTTCGCCTCATCGAGCGTGAACACCCCCGACAGCCTGTCACCGAGACGGAAATGAACGGGCAGATCCGGTTCGCGCGGCAGCGGGGTCCCGATCAGCAATGGCAGCGAGGCCTCCGCCGGCTTGTTGAGCGGCTCGGGGAGGCGGATGGCGAGCCCGGTCAGGTCGGATTCAATCCTGAGGCTGGCCCCGTCGCTGGCACGATCATCGCCAAATGGAACGCGCAGGCTGGCGCGCCAGGACGTTTCGCCCTCGATATGCCTCAGCGGCGCGAGGTCGATCAGCGCCGCGATCGCCGTTCCGCTGGTACGCCCACCGGCCTCGATCAGCGCACCCGCACTGCCGTCCTCGAGGCGGGGCCTGATGGTGATAAGCGCAGGCAGTCCGAGGATGCTGGCATCGATTCCTGCAGCGCTGATGCCGGTATCGGTAAAATTCAGTTTGCCGTTGATATGCGAGATATCAATCGTGTCATTGACCAGCAGCAGGGCGCTGTCGGAAAAGAACAGGTCGCCGTCGACCTTCACCGTACCACCATCCAGCGGTATCCCGAGACGAAGATCGAGACTGCTCGCGCCTGCGGCGTTGGCGCTGCGGGCCAGCGCGCCGAATCTGTCCGCAAGCGGTGTTTCTCGCAGGAAACGCAGCGCGTCGACAGTCGGCCCTTCCACGTGGCCGGCGACCGAGAGCACCGCGGGTTTGGCAGCGAGATCGGGGATTTCGACATCAGCGCCAAGGATCCGTGACGACAGGCTGCGCCCGTCGCTGGCCGTTATGTCCATCCGGCGACCTTCGAAGACGACACGCGCGACAATTCCTTCTATGGCCGGCCAGTCCGGTCGGTATTCAAGCGTACCGTCCTCGACATCGAAATCGACCTTGAAGCGCCCCGTCCCGCCATTGAATGGAAATCCTTGCAGCGGGCCATGGAACACCAAATCGCCGCGCGGCGAAGCGCCGCCCTGAATCGACTGGTCGAGCCAGCGCACCGTCGCGGGCGGCATGATGCGCACGGGCAGATAACGCGAGGTGCGCTTGACGGTCGCGGCTTCGAAACGCGCGAACAGCGCAAGCGACGGCATCGCGCCCTCAGGCGGCAGATCCAGCCTGCCCCAGGCGGTCAGATTCAGATCTTCGTTTTGCAGGTCCAGCCATGGAACCCGTACACGCCATCCGCCATCCCGGCGATGCCATGCGATATGCCCCTGCGCCTGCGTGAGCGGCAACGCGTCGCGGAAGAGGTCGCCAAAATCGATCTGCGCGATGCCGGTATCGAGGTCGAAAAAGCCGGACTCCTGGTCGAACACCATCCGCCCGCTGAAATTCTCGACACCGGGGAGCCCTGACCAGGGTACAGTGCCGAGGGCGTTGACAGTGGCCTTGACGGCATAACGATGCTCATCGTCCCTGCCCGCATAATGCAAGTCGAGTTCCGTCAGCAGCCCCATTGGATTCATCTGCGCAAGCGCGGCGCGCATCCGGCCCGTGGTCAGGTTGCTCGACAGCATCAGTTGCGCAACCTCCTCGACACGGAGCGGTCCGGTGCGCGCGGCGACGATTCGCGCACCCTGGTCATCATCACGCCACTCGAACGCTATCGAACCCGCCGGACCATCGAGGCCTTCATGCGTAATCGCGAGTTGACTGACGTCGACCCGCCAGCCGCCGGCGGCGGGCCGCCATGCAAAATCCGCCGTGACGCCTTCAATGAAATGCGGGGAGCGAGACGCCTCATCGCTATCCTCCGGCTGATCCGCACGGGGCGCCGGGTGCAGTGTGATCCGCGAACCTGACACCCGACCTTCAATCCTTTCGATACTCCGATTCCTCAGATCCACCCATAACGCGGCGTCGGCGACGCCCTGTTCGACGCGGATGCCGCCGGGATCGTATCCGGCCAGCCAGCGACTGAGGTCGAGACCGCTTCCCTGCAAATAGACCCGGGCTTGCCAGTCACTGCCGAGCGGATCGCCTACGATGTCGGCGGCCACGACGACGTGTTCACCGAACGCATCCGGCAGTCTGACCGAACCGTCGATCTGGTGCCGCGCCGGAATGTTTCGCAACTCGAGGTTGACCCCGGAGAATACCTGCGCGGCGCCCTCCTCCTCGCGGTGATCGATCCAGGTGATTGTCGCGCCCTCGATGGCAAGGCGCCCCTGGGCCAGCATCCAGCGTACGAGCCGGCCGGGCTCCGCCGTTCGTTCCCGATCACCGGGGCTTATCTCGGGCAGATCCTGGCCCGCAATCGTCAACCCGCCTGCAGCGTCGCGCTCGATCGTGAAACGAACTCCGGTCAGGACCAGCCGGTCGATCCGGGGAACGCCGTTGAGGATGGAGGCCAGCAGATCGAGGTCGACCGCTACCGCAGCGAAGCGGGTGATCGGCGTTAGACGATCGTCGCCGACGAGGTTGACGTCGGACAAGCGCAGGCGCGGCCCGAGGCCGTGCCACTCGGCTGCTATCGCTCCGACGACGACAGGCTGACCGACCGTATTGCTGAGCCAGTGCTCGATCTCGTCATGATAGCGATCAGTATAGGGGAGCACGAGGCGCGCGACCGACAGCAGCACCGCGAACAGGATCACCAGTCCCACGCAGAACAGCCAGAATTTACCCAACAGAAATCGAATCACCGCACGGCACCGTCGCTGCTTACATCATGACAACGTCATATTGTTCCTGCGTATACTGGCTCTCGACCTGTAGCTTGATCGACTTTCCGATAAACACCTCCAGATCAGCGACACTGGTCGACTCCTCGTCGAGCAGCATGTCGACGACTGCCTGGGAAGCGAGCACCAGGAATTGCCTGGCCTCGAACTGGCGCGACTGACGGAGGATTTCCCGGAATATCTCGTAACACGTCGTCTCGCGGGTCTTGATCGACCCGCGGCCTTCGCAGCCCGGACAAGGCTCGCACAGTACATGCTCCAGGCTTTCCCGCGTGCGCTCGCGCGTCATCTCGACGAGGCCGAGTGGAGAAACCTCGCATATATAGCGTTTGGCACGATCTGTTTCCATGGCCTTCTCGAGCGCGCGCAGTACCTGTCGCTTGTGCTCGTCCGCGCTCATGTCGATGAAATCTATGATGATGATCCCGCCGAGGTTACGCAGCCGCAGTTGCCTCGCAATTGCCTGCGCGGCCTCAAGATTGGTCTTGAAGATAGTCTCCTCGAGATTGCGGTGACCGACAAACGCGCCGGTATTGACGTCGATTGTCGTCATCGCCTCGGTCTGGTCGATGTACAGATGCCCGCCCGACTTGAGCTGGACCTTGTGCCTGAGCGCTTTCTGTATCTCGTCCTCGATGGAATAGAGATCGAAGATGGGCCGCTCTCCGGGATAGTGCTCGATGCGCTGGACCATATCCGGCAAAAAACTGCGCGCGAAATCGATTGCGGACTGGTACGCCTCGCGCGAGTCGATACGGACGGTCTCGACCTTGCCGCGGGGCAGATCGCGCAGGATGCGCTGGACCAGCGGCAGGGCCTGGTAGATCAGTCGATCCTTGCCGGACGCGGCGGCGCGCTCGCGGACGGTATCCCACAGTCTGTTCAGAAAGCGCATGTCCTCGGCAAATTCCTCGGTCGCGATGCCCTCGGCGGCGGTGCGGATGATATAGCCGCCGGCGACATCATCACTGCGCAGTCCGGCCAGCAGATCGCGAAGACGGGCGCGCTCCTCTTCGTCTCCGATCTTCTGTGATATGCCGATATTGCTCATCTCCGGCATGAAGACCAGGTAGCGCGACGGGATAGCGATATGCGTCGTCAGTCGTGCGCCCTTGCTGCCGAGCGGATCCTTGATGACCTGCACCAGAACCTGCTGGTCGACATGCAGCAGGTTGGTGATGTTTTCCGCCTGCCGCCGTTCTCCGGCAGACTCGGCCTCGCCACCGGCCGGAGTCACAATATCCTGGGCATGCAGGAAAGCGGTCCGTTCGAGGCCGATATCGACGAATGCCGCCTGCATGCCCGGCAGAATGCGGCCGACCCGGCCGCGATAGATATTGCCGACCAGCCCGCGCCGGTTCGCGCGCTCAATGTGAACCTCCTGCAGCAGTCCGTTCTCGAGGATCGCGACCCGCGTTTCGCGGGGCGTCACATTGACCAGTACCTCGTCGCTCACTGTCTATTCCTCGTTCAGGATATCCTGCGCGTTCAATGCCCGCGATGGTACGGATGTCCGCGTGTGATCGTCCATGCGCGATAGATTTGCTCGGCGACGACGACGCGTACGAGCGCATGAGGCAGCGTCAACGGCGAAAGCGACCAGGACAGGTCCGCGCGCGCCAGACAGGCCGGCGCCAGTCCGTCGGCGCCGCCGGCCATCAGCGCGACGTCGCGCCCCTCGCGGCCCCAGTGATCGAGTTCGCCGGCCAGCTGTTCCGTGCTCCACAGCTTGCCACGCACGTCGAGGGCGATGACCCGCGCATTGCGCGGAGTCGCGGCCAGCATGCGCTCGCCCTCGCGCTCAACCAGCCGCGAGGTGTCGGCGTTCCGGGTCCGCCGCGGCGCCGGGATCTCGACCAGCTGCAACGAACACTCCGGCGGCATCCTGCGGGCGAACTCCCGGTAACCCTGGTCCACCCAGGATGCGACGCGCTGCCCGACCGCAATAAGATGAATGCGCATCCTTAGATCAAAGGGGTCGAACTCGTCCGATCTTGCGGGCTAGACACGCCCGCTGTCACGTTCTTCACCGAATTCCCAGAGTTTTTCCAGCTGATAGAATGCGCGCACATCCGGCAGCATGACGTGTACGACAACGTCGCCGAGATCGACGAGCGCCCATTGCGCCTGCCTCTCGCCTTCGACGCCGATCGGCTTCAGTCCATGCTTGCCCGCCTTCTCGATGACATTGTTGACCAGCGAACGGACATGCCGGTCCGAGGTGCCGCTGGCGATGATCATGTAATCGGTAATCGACGTCAGTCGGCTGACGTCGAGAACGGTCAGATTGACCCCCTTGAGCTCCTCCAGCGCATCGACCGCGATCTGCCTGACCTGATCCGGAGTCATGCGCTTGCCCCGGCGGCGTTCCCTGATGCTTCCCGTGCAGGATCCAGATACAGGCGCTCGCGCCGGACATAGTCCAGTACGGATTCGGGCAACAGATAGCGCGCGCTCATGCCGCCCGCGATCAGCTCGCGTATCCTGGTCGCCGAGATTTCGATCTGCGTCACCGCGCACAGGAGGATGCTCCCTGCGGACTCGTGGCGCAACCGCCCGGGATCGCGGGTCAGACGCTCGTTCATCAGCGCGCGCACGGTGACCGAGGGCTCCGCGCCCAGCGCGGGGCGGTGCATCACCGCAATGTGCGCAAGATCGACCAGTTCTTCCCAGCGATGCCAGCTATCGAGACGCGCAAACGCATCCATCCCGAGCAGCAGGCACAAGGGTTGCGCGCCGACTTCCTTTCTCAGGGACTGCAGGGTATCGACTGTGTAGGAGGGGCCGTCGCGGTGCAACTCGCGCTCGTCGATCTCGAAGCCGTGCTGCCCCTCGATGGCGAGCCGCAGCATCGCCAGCCGCTGGCGCGGGTCCGCATGTGGCGGCGCGCGGTGAGGCGGCTGGCGGCAGGGAATGAAGCGGACGCTGTCGAACCCGCAGGTCTGCTGGACCTCCAGCGCACAGCGCAGATGCGCATAGTGCACGGGGTCGAAGGTGCCGCCGAGGAGGCCTATCATCAGGTTCGAATGTGTCCGTCGCCGATGACGATGTATTTCTGCGAAGTCAGGCCTTCGAGGCCGACCGGGCCGCGCGCATGCAGCTTGTCGGTGCTGATGCCTATTTCGGCGCCGAGGCCGTACTCGTAACCATCGGCGAAACGGGTCGAGGCGTTGAGCATGACCGAGCTGGAATCCACCTCGCTCAGGAAACGCCGCGCGCGCCCGAGATCCTCGGTCATGATCGCATCGGTATGTCCCGAACCGTAGACATGGATATGCTCCATCGCCTCGTCGATGCCCTCGACGACGCGAATCGACAGGATCGGCGCGAGGTATTCGGTATGCCAATCCGCTTCGGTCGCCGCCGTGATATCCGGCAGAATCCCGCGCGTCGCCGGGCAACCGCGGAGTTCGACGCCATGCTCACGGTAATGCCGCGCGAGCACCGGCAGGACGCGCGCCGCGACCGCGCGCGCGACCAGCAGGGTCTCCATCGTATTACATGTGCCGAAACGCTGGGTCTTCGCGTTGACCGCAACTGCAATCGCCTTGTCGAGATCGGCGGCGTCATCGATATAGACATGGCAGATGCCATGCAGGTGCTTGATCACCGGGATCTGTGAATCCTGCATCACGCGGTCGATCAGCCCCTGGCCGCCGCGCGGAACGATAATATCGACGTATTCCTTCATGCGCAGCAACTCACCGACCGCCGCGCGATCGGTGACGGCGACGATCTGGACCGCATCGGCGGGCAGTCCTGCCTCGGCGAGACCGCGCGCGACGCAGGCCGCGATCGCCTGATTCGATTGCACGGCTTCGGAACCGCCGCGCAGGATCGTCGCATTGCCGGACTTGAGGCACAGCGCGGCCGCGTCCGCGGTAACGTTCGGACGCGCTTCATAGATGATGCCGATTACGCCGAGCGGCACCCGCATACGGCCGACCTGGATGCCCGAGGGCCGGTAACTCATGCCGCTGATCTCTCCGATCGGATCCGGAAGGGCCGCGACCTGGCGCAACCCGTCCGCCATCGCCCGGATACGATTGTCGTTCAGGGCCAGCCGGTCGAGCAGGGCCGCCTCGAGATCGCGGGCGCGCGCCGCCTCGAGATCGCGGGCATTGGCGTCCTGCAGATCCGCGCGCGCGGCGGTCAGCGCATCCGCGATCGCCTCGAGCGCACGGTTCTTGTCCCGGCTCGACGCGCGTGCGATGATCCGGGACGCTGCGCGGGCGCGGCGTCCGATATCCTGCATGTATTCCCGGAGATTCATGTTCATCCTGCCTGGCGCGGGCGCCGGCCCGCGGGTAAGCCTGCAATCATCAGCGACAATTGTAGCAATTCATCCCGGACATTGCCTGCCGTGCGGCCCTTGATCATGCGGTCGACCGCCGCGGCCTGACGCAACATTCGCCACCAGCTCCGTACGCCATGGCGCTGCAGCGCGCGCCGGATCAGGGCCTGCCGCCGGGACCAGGCCTTGTCCCACTGGATCAGCTGTTCGAGGCGCTCGCCGCGCGCCAGCGCCGCGGCGAAGCGGGCATGCGAGCGAATCGCGCGGGCCAGCGCCCATAGCACGAGGGTCGATTCCACGCCCTCGCCCTCGAGACCGCGCGCGACACGCACGCAGCGGGCAAGGTCGCCGTCGAGGGCGCAATCGACCAGATCGAAGACGTCATATCGGGCGCTGTCGGTCACCGACTGCAACACCCGGTCCGCGTCGACCGGCCCGGGTCCACAGAGCAGGCGGATCTTCTCGATCTCCTGCACGCAGGCGAGCAGATTCCCCTCGACGCGCTCCGCGAGCAGCGCGGCCGCGCCCGGCTCCGGCTGCAGGTCCAGCGCACGCATGCGCCGCGCGACCCAGTCGGCGAATTCGGCGCCCTCGGGCGGCCATACCTGGATGACGACGCCGACCCCCTCGATCGCCTTGAACCATTTACTCTTCTGCAACTGCGCGTCGAGGCGGGGCAGCGTGACCAGCAGCAGCGTATCGGCCGGCGGTGCACCGGCATATTCGGTGAATGCGCGGGCGCCGGCGTCACCGGGCCGGCCTGAGGGCAGGCGCAGATCGATCATGCGACGCTCGGCGAACAGCGACAAACTGCCCGCCGCCCGGGCGAGTTCACTCCAGTCGAACGAGGCGTCGGCGTGAATGACGGAGCGCTCACTGTAACCCTGCGCGCGGGCCGCCTGGCGGATGAGGTCGCCGGCCTCTCCGACCAGCAGCGGCTCATCGCCGCTGACCAGATACAACGGCGCGACGCCGCCGGCCAGATGGGATTCGAGCAATTCCGCGCGCAGCCTCATGGCGATGCTTCACCCTCGTCCGGCGCCGCTTCCGCTGTGAAGTCCAGCACCTGCACGCGCCGCATGATCTGCATCACCGCGTTGCGCTGCATGTCGCGAAACAGGAATTCCTCCTCATTGCTCTTCGCGGTCACGTCGGCCTCGTCGAAATCGAAGTTTCGCGTCTGGATGATCAGCTCGTTGTCCAGCAGGCGGTCACCCTCACGATCCTCGGCACGAAAGCGAATCTGGTAGATCAATTCATACTCCTGCACGCGCCCCGTGGTTCCGACCGCGAGTACCCGGCGTGAGCGTGTTACGTCCTCGATCGTGACGATCAGCCCGGCCTGCGCCGGATCATCGACGACCTCGGTGCCGCCGGAACGCAGAAACTGGCGCAGATCGAACACGGCCGGATCGTTGCCCCGGACATGCGTCGCGGGCATCGCCTCGAACTCGCCAAGCGATCCGCGCAAGCGGAAACCGCAGCCTTCCAGCGCCAGCAACAGCAGAAGCAATCCGCACAAGGCCGCGACACGAACGATCCGTTTCCCGTCGCCGCAGTCGCTGGGCTGAATCAGTCGGCTAGACAACGATATTCACCAGTTTCCCGGGCACCACCACGATCTTCCTGATCGCCTTGCCGTCGATGAACCGCTGCACATTTTCATCAGCGGTCGCCGCGTGCTCGACCGCTTCGCGGCCGGCCTCGGCGGGCAGGTTCAGGCGCGCGCGCAGCTTGCCGTTGACCTGCACGATGATATCGACATGGTCGCGGACCAGCGCCGCCGGATCGGCGCCGGGCCAGGCGGCATCGACGACCAGTCCGTCATGACCAAGCGCCCGCCACAGCACCTGGCAGACATGCGGAACGACCGGCGCGAGCAGCAGTACGACGGCGTCGACGGCCTCGCGCGTCACGGCACGTCCCTGCGGCGTGACGTCTTCGAAGCGGGCCAGCGTATTGATCAGTTCCATGACCGCCGCGATCGCGGTGTTGAAGGTATAGCGCCGTCCGATATCGTCACTGACCTTGGCGATGGTTTCATGGACCTTGCGCCGCATTTCGCGCTGTCCGACAGAGAGCGCCGCCGGCTCGGGCGCAGGCGCCTTGCCCCGTTCGCACTCCGCGATGACGAAGCGCCACAGACGTTTCAGAAAGCGCGCGGCGCCGTCGACGCCGCTGTCGGACCAGTCCAGCGATTGTTCGGGCGGCGCGGCGAACATCATGAACAGGCGGACGGTATCGGCGCCATAACGGTCGATCAGCGCCTGCGGGTCAACCGTATTGCCCTTGGACTTCGACATCTTCGCGCCATCCTTCAGCACCATGCCCTGGGTCAGCAGATGCGCGAACGGCTCGTCGCAGTGCACCAGTCCCGCGTCGCGCAGCAGCTTGTGATAGAAACGCGCATAAAGCAGGTGCAGGATCGCGTGCTCAATGCCGCCGACATACTGATCGACCGGCAGCCAGTAGGCGGCACGCGCGTCGAGCATCGCGCTGTCGTTGTCAGGGCAGGCATAACGGGCGTAATACCATGATGATTCCATGAAGGTATCGAAGGTGTCGGTCTCGCGCTCGGCGGCGCCGCCGCATTCGGGGCACTTGACAAGGTAGAACTCCGGCATTTTGCGCAATGGAGAACCGGCATCGTCGATCGTAACCTGTTCTGGCAATACCACCGGCAGATCCGCGTCCGGCACCGGCACGGCGCCGCAGGCCGGGCAGTTGACGACCGGGATCGGTGCGCCCCAGTAACGCTGGCGAGAGACGCCCCAGTCCCGCAAGCGGTAGTTGACCTTGCGGCGACCTTTCCCGATCCCGGCGAGGCGATCCGCGATCGCATCGAAGGCCTGCGCGGAACTCAGACCGGCGAAATCGCCGGAGTCTATCAGCACGCCAGCATCGACGAAGGCGCCGTTGTCGAGGTCGATCGCGGAACCGTCGGCCGGCGCGATGACCTGCCGGACCGGGAGCCCATGACCACGCGCGAACTCCCAGTCGCGCTGATCATGGGCCGGCACTGCCATGACCGCGCCACTGCCGTAGCCCATCAGTACGAAGTTCGCTATCCAGACCGGCACCTCGGCCCCGGTCAGCGGGTGCACCGCAGTCAGCCCGGTCGCGATGCCGCGCTTCTCCATCGTCTCGATATTCTCCTCGGCGGTGCCGGTGCGCCGGCATGCTTCGATGAATGCGGCGATATCCGGACGCGACACGGCAACCGCGCGCGCGAGCGGATGTTCGGCCGCGACCGCGACATAGGTCACGCCGAACAGCGTATCCGGCCGCGTGGTATAGACGCTGAGTGCCTCATCCCACCCCGCGATGCCGAACTCGAGTTCGACGCCCTCGGAACGGCCGATCCAGTTGCGCTGCATCGTGCGCACCTGCTCCGGCCAGCCGCCCATGCGGTCGAGCCCGGACAGCAGCTCCTCGGCGTAATCGGTGATCTTCAGGAACCATTGTGCGATCTCGCGCCTCTCGACCGGGGTGTCGCAGCGCCAGCAGCAGCCGTCGACGACCTGCTCGTTCGCGAGCACGGTCAGGTCTTTCGGGCACCAGTTGACCGGCGCGGTCTTCTTGTAGGCGAGGCCCTTGCGGAACAGGCGCGTGAACAGCCACTGCTCCCAGCGATAGTAGTCCGAGTCGCAGGTCGCGATCTCGCGCGACCAGTCGTACGCAAAGCCGAGGCGTTTGAGCTGACCGCGCATGTAATCGATATTGTCGCGGGTCCATTGCCCCGGTGGCACGCGATTCTGTATCGCGGCGTTTTCCGCCGGCAGCCCGAACGCGTCCCAGCCCATCGGCTGCAGCACGTTCTTGCCGCGCATGCGCTGATAGCGCGCGATGACGTCGCCGATCGTGTAGTTACGCACGTGGCCCATGTGCAGGCGGCCGCTCGGATACGGGAACATCGAGAGACAGTAGAATTTTTCGCGCGCCGGGTCTTCGTTGGCACGAAAGGCGCCACGCGTTGCCCACTCCTGCTGTACCTGTTCCTCGAACCCGGCCGGATCGTAATCGCCGGGTATTCTTTCTTTATTCATGGGTAACAATGGCTTGGATGAAAGGAAATACCGACCTGAATGATGCTAGCATATCCCAGGAGCGCGGAAATGGACACCGGGCAGCGGGATGAACAGAGGAGGCGCAGCGACATGAAAGACGGCGACAGGCATGACGGCAAACTGGTCGATGCGTACAACCGGATGCTGGAGCAGGCTCGCCATGCCGGCGAACAGGCCGAGCGGGAGGTTCGCCCGGTGCTGGCGCATCTGCTCGAATCCGCGAAGGAGAAGGCCGTCGAGCTCGGTGAGCTGACCCGCGACGAGGCGGAGAAGGTCGGCGCCTGGGTACGCCGGGATATCGAGGATGCCGCCGACTATCTAAAAAGCAGCGAAGCCGGTGAACTGGTCGACTGGCTGAAATTCGACATCCAGCTCGTCGAGGATCGCCTGCTTGAACTGTTCACCAGTGTTGCCGACCAGACGCGACTGGAACTGATCCGGCTGAAGCAGGCCGCGGAGCGCGCCTCCGAATACCATACCGGCGAAGTCACCGGCATCGGGGCGCTGCAATGCACCGGCTGTGACAAGATCCTGCATTTCCACGCAACCGGACACATCCCGCCGTGCCCCAAATGCCGCGGGACACGGTTCATCCGGGCAAGAGAACATTAACGACAGACAGCGGAATCCCGAGGCAATGGGCCCAGCAGCTTGTGAACGAGGACGCCCAACGCCGCCCCCAGCCCCTCGGCAATGACGAAACCCGGAACATCGCCCGGCGCGATCCCGGCGAAGCTGTCGCTGAACATCCGCCCGAAAGCGGCGGCGGGATTCGCGAACGAGGTCGACGCGGTGAACCAGTAGGCCGCGCCGATCCACGCCGCGACCATCGGCGCGACGCGCGACGGCGCGGCGCGCAGGATCACGAGCACGAGGCCCGCCGTCGCGACCGCTTCGGCGAGGTACAGCCCGCCGCCGCTCCGCGCCTGCGTCGAGAATTGCAGCATCGACAGGTCGAACATCGCGTGCGCGAGCCACGTTCCGCAGGCCGCGCCCGCGAGCTGGGCGACGATATAGCCCGGCAGCAACGCCCGGGACAGTACGCCGCGCGCGGCCAGCGCGGCGCTGACGGCCGGGTTCATATGCGCCCCGCTGACCGGGCCGAATACCTCGATCAATATATAGAGCCCACCGACGGTCGCGAGCGCGTTGGCGAGCAGCGCGATCGCGTCGTTACCGTCCGCGAGCCGCTCGGCCATGATCCCCGATCCGACGACGATCGCGAGCAGCAGACCCGTCGCGATGAACTCCGCGAGCAGGCGGCGCCATGGACTCATTCAGCGCCGGCCTTGCCGATCTCCCGCAGCCTCGCCTGGGTCGCCATCCGGTCGAGCTTGTCGAGCGGCAGCGACAGCAGCAGATCGATACGACGGCGGAGCATCGCGAACGCGGCCGTGTAGGCGCGCCTGCGCGCGCCCTCGTCGCCGGCGACCGCGACGGGGTCCGGCACGCCCCAGTGCGCAAGCGCCGGATGGCCCGGCCAGACCGGGCAGGTCTCGCCGGCCGCGTTGTCGCAGACCGTGATGACGATGTCCATCTCCGGGGCGCCAGCGGCCGCGAACTCGTCCCAGCTCTTGCTGCGAATCCTGCCCGCGTCGTAGCCGATCGACCGCGCCAGTTCGGCCGCGATCGGCTGCACCTTTCCGCTCGGATGGCTGCCGGCGCTGAAGGCCTTGAAGCGCCCGTTGCCGAGCACGTTGAGAATCGCCTCGGCCATGATGCTGCGCGCCGAGTTGCCGGTGCACAGGAACAGCACGTTGTAGGTCTTGTCTTCCATCGTTGGGTCTCGGGGTTCCAGGGAAAATCAGGCAGCTACTGCTCCGCCGCCGGCGCGCAGGACTGGCCGCCGCAACAGTTTTCGGTCAGGAAACCGATCAGCGCGTTCATGTGGTCGTAGTCGGCGCGGACGCGGATCACCCGTCCTTCGCGCTCGTCGCTGACGAGCCCGGCCGCGCGGAGCTGGTTCAGGTGCGCGGTCAGCGTCGCGGCGGGCAGGTCGAGCGCGTCGCGCAACTGCCCGACGGGCAGTCCCTCGGGTCCCGCCTGCACGAGCGCGCGGTAGGCCGCGAGCCGATGGTCGTGCGACAGCGCGCGAAGGGCCTTGACGGTCTGAGTAGCATTCATAATTCGATTATTCCGGAATAATCGAATCATTGCAACAGCCCTGCGCGAACAGGCGCGGAATAACGTCAGCGCTTATTGGAGGGTGGGTTCTGCGTAACGCCGGCGGATCGCCAGGCCCGTAGCCAGCATCAGAACCGCGAGACCGATCGCCAGCCAGTTTCCGATCACCACATACGGCGTGGACCCGCTCCTCGGCTCAACCTCGCCGGTCAGCACCGTCAGTTCGAACTGCGGCGCCTGCGACAGCAGTTCCCCGCGCGGGCCGATGAACGCCGAGACACCGGTGTTCGTGCCGCGCGCGAGATAACGTCCGGTCTCGGCGGCGCGCATCCGGGCAATCTGCAGATGCTGGTGCGGCGCGATCGAATCGCCGAACCACGCGTCGTTGCTGACGTTCAGCAGCAGCGTCGCGGCGGGCAGCCCGCGGATAATCTCCTCGCCGAACGCATCCTCGTAGCAGATCGACACGCCGATGCGCTGGCCCGCGATTTCGAGCGGCGCCGGGCGCGAATCGCCGGCGGAAAAATCCGACATCGGGATATTGAAGAAATCGACGAAATCGCCGAATACCGACTTGAACGGCAGGTACTCGGTGAACGGCACCAGGTGATGCTTGTCGTAACGGCCCGGCGTCGCGGCGGCGACCGTGACCAGGCTGTTGTAATAGCGATCCGTCCCGAGATCCTTGTAGATAATCCCGACCAGCATCTCGGTTCCGCTTGCGCGCGCCTCTTCGGCAAGCTCGTCGAGGAACGGTCGGGCCCGGTATTCGAACATCGGAATCGCCGTCTCGGGCCAGACGATCAGGTCGCTGCTCCAGTGCGCGCGCGTCAACCTGGCATAGATCTCGAGCGTGACATCGCGCATCCCGGGATGCCATTTGAGATCCTGCGGGACGTTGCCCTGCACCAGGCTCACGGTCAATGGCTCGCCGGCCGGACGGGTCCAGTCGACCAGCGCCAGCGCCGCACCCGACAGCCACAACAGCGTCAGCAGCGCGAAGCAATACCCGCGCAGCCTGCCGACGCCGTTCCACAACATCAGCGCCAGCGCGGCGCTCAAGGCGACGGCGAGCGAGATGCCGTAGACGCCGGCGAGCGGCGCGAAGCCTGCCAGTGGCGCGTCGATCTGGCTGTAGCCGAGATTCAGCCATGGAAAGCCGGTCAGGAACCAGCCCCTGATCCATTCGAACAGGGTCCAGACCGCGGGGAATATCAGAAGAAAAGCAGGGTCAGCCCATTTGCCCAGGCGAACCGCGGCATAGCCCGCCAGCGCCGGAAACAGCGCCATGACGAGGATCAGCAGGGCGGTCAGCGCGGCCGACAGCGCCCACGACATCCCGCCGAAGTCGTTCATGCTGATGAAAACCCAGTGAATGCCGGCCCCGAACATGCCGAGACCGAACAGCAGGCCGCGCCACCCGGCGCGCGCCGGGGTAACTCCCCGCCATAACCCGAACAGTACGGCGAGACACAGGATCGCCAGCGGATAGAGATCGAATGGCGCAAAGGCCAGTGTCAGCAGGGCGCCGGACACCAGGGCCGTAATATCGCCTGCCCGTGATCGGGACATCATTACCGAGACGCTGCCCGTTATCGGGATGAATGCGTTGCCGACAGCGGTCCGTCGGCATCGGCCGGCGCATCGTCGGTCACGGCCAGCTGCAACAGGTGGATGCGGCGACTGTCGGCGTGCAGCACCTTGAAGCGGAAACGCCCGATGCTGCGCGTCTCCCCGCGCTTCGGCAAGTGGCCGAATTCGCGCATCAGCAGCCCCCCGATCGTGTCGAATTCCTCGTCGCTGAAATCAGAACTGAAATATTCGTTGAATTCCTCGATCGGCGTCAGCGCCTTGACCGTATACAGCCGGTCGCCATGCTTCATCACGTAGACCTGGTCATCGACATCATGCTCATCGATGATCTCTCCGACGATCTGTTCGAGCACGTCCTCGATCGTCACCAACCCGTCGACGCCGCCGTATTCGTCGACGACGATCGCGATGTGGTTGCGGCTGGAGCGGAATTCGTTGAGCAGCACGTTGAGGCGCTTGCTCTCCGGGATGAATACCGCCGGACGCAGGATGTCGCGTACATTGAACTCGGCGACGCGGTCGTCCGCGAAGTACGGCAACAGGTCCTTGGCCAGCAGGATTCCAAGCACTTCGTCCCGGCTCTCCCCGATGACCGGGAAACGCGAGTGCGCTGACTCGGTGATGATCGGCAGGATGTCCACCAGCGGTGCATCACGCTCGACGACGACCATTTGCGCGCGTGGGATCATGATATCGCGGACCCGCATCTCGGACACTTCGAGCACGCCTTCGATCATCGTCAGCGCGTCGGCATCGAGCAGGCCGCGCGTCTGCGCATCGTGCAGCACATCGATCAGTTCCTCGAGCGTGCGTGGTTCGCCGCCCGAGAGCACCTTGCTGATCCGATCCAGCCAGGAACGGGAGCCATATTCCGTTCCGCTTGTCCTGTCGTTCATGCCTGCGCCCGGCCCTCAATCCAGGGATCGGCGTGGCCCAGGCGGGCGAGAATATCCCGTTCGAGCGCCTCCATTACGATCGCGTCCCTTTCCTCTTCATGATCGAAACCGAGCAGATGCAGCGCGCCATGGATCACCATATGAGCCCAGTGCGCCTCGGCCGTCTTGTGCTGTTCGAGCGCCTCGCGCACGACGACTGGCGCGCAGACGAGCAGATCGCCGAGCAGCGGCGGATCGAGCAACTCCGGGCGCTCGAACGGAAACGACAGCACGTTGGTTGCTCCCTTGCGCCGACGGAAGCGCTCATTGAGCTTGCGACTCTCGGTCTCGTCGACGATGCGCACGACGAGTTGGGCGGAATCGCGCCGCCCGTCGAGCGCGGCCCTGACCCAGTCGACAATCTGCTCGCGCGTCGGCAGCGAATCCGGCGACTGCGTTGAAGCATTCTGTACCTCAACCTCCAGATTCACGATCGTTCCGCGCCTTCGCGACGCTATTGTGCGTTGTCTTGGTCTGCTTTGACCTGGGCTGCTTGGATTCGGCCTGCCCCGATTCCGCCCGCTCGTACGCGGCGACGATGCGCTGCACCAGCGGATGACGAACGACGTCGCCGGTCTGGAAGAAGACAAAGCTGATGCCTTCGATATCGCGAAGAATCTCGACTACATGCCGCAGACCCGAAGCGCGTTCGCGCGGCAGGTCGACCTGGGTGACATCTCCGGTCACGACCACGGTGGAACCGAAACCGATGCGGGTCAGGAACATCTTCATCTGCTCGATCGTCGTATTCTGCGCCTCGTCGAGGATGATAAACGATTCATTCAGGGTACGTCCGCGCATGTAGGCCAGCGGAGCGACCTCAATGACATTGCGATCGATCAGCTTGCCGACCCGCTCGAAGCCGAGCATCTCGTAGAGTGCATCATACAGTGGCCGCAGATAGGGATCGATCTTCTGCGCGAGATCGCCTGGCAGGAAGCCGAGCCGCTCGCCAGCCTCGACCGCGGGACGGACCAGCAGGATCCGCCGCACCTGCTCGCGTTCCAGCGCCTCGACAGCGCAGGCGACGGCGAGATAGGTCTTGCCGGTGCCGGCCGGGCCAATGCCGAAATTGATGTCGTAATTATGAATGTTTTCGACATAACGCAACTGGTTTGCGCCGCGCGGCGTGATGCGCGAGCGCCGGGTATTGACCCGGGGGAGTGCCGCATCGGCCGCGGCTGAAGCCTGCGGTTCATCACGGACAGCCGATTGCAGCATCAGATCGATATGCGCTGGCGTCAGCGTTGTCTCCGCACTCTCGGCATACAGCCGGGTCAGCAGTAGCCGCGCCGTCTCGACCGCCGCCTTTGAACCCTGGATACGGAAGATATGGCCACGATTGCCGAGACTGACGCCGAGCCGGCGCTCGATATCCTTCAAGTGAGAGTCAAACTGTCCACACAGGTTGGCGAGACGCAGGTTGTCAACCGGTTCCAGGCGCACCTCGGCGGTGAAAGGTGTTGTATCCCCTGTGCCGGCGGGCGCGGGTTTCATGTCCGGGGAACGGGGCGCCATTCAGGACCAGTTTGCCGCAGCCGCTTCGTTCGGCACGACCCCGGCCAAGGCTACCCGCTCGCCCCGCAGCGAGTTCGGCATCGCCTCAATGATTTCGACATCGACGAAGCGCCCGATGTCGGCCGGGCTGCCGATGAAATTGACCGGTTTGTTGCTCGCGGTGCGGCCCATCATTTCAGCCCCGGACTTGCGGGATCGTCGCTCGACCAGCACGCGCTGCCGGGTGCCGATCAGCCTCTGGTTATATTCGGCCGTCAGCTCGGAAATCCGCGCCTGCAGTCGTGAAAGCCGCTGTTGTTTGTGCTCCAGCGGCACGTCGTCCGGGTACGCAGCCGCCGGCGTGCCCGGCCTGGCGCTGTAGATGAAGCTGAAGGCGTGATCGAAACGTACCTCCTCGATCAACGCCATCGTCGCCTCGAAATCAGCGTCAGTCTCGCCGGGAAAGCCGATAATGAAATCCGACGACAGACTGATGCCGGGCCGGGCCGCGCGCAGGCGGCGGATCATCGATCGGTATTCGAGTGCCGTATGGCCGCGTTTCATCCGGGCGAGGATCCGGTCGGAACCGCTCTGCACCGGCAGATGCACATGATCGGCGAGCTGCGGGACTTCGGCATAGACCTGGATCAGGTTGTCGGTGAACTCGACCGGATGGGAGGTCGTGAAGCGGATCCGGCCGATGCCGTCGATCGCGGAAATATAATAGATCAGCAGCGCGAGATCGGCCTCGATGCCGTCCTCGGTCCGGCCACGATAGGCATTGACGTTCTGTCCAAGGAGTGTCACCTCGCGCACGCCCTGGGCAACGAGCGGAGCGACCTCGCCGAGCACGTCTTCGAACGGCCGGCTGATCTCCTCGCCGCGGGTATAGGGCACGACACAGAAGGTGCAGTACTTGCTGCATCCTTCCATGATCGAGACATAGGCGCAGGGACCTTCGGCGCGCGGCTGCGGCAGGCTGTCGAACTTCTCGATCTCGGGGAAACTGATATCGACGACCGGGGCGCGTGTGGCCAGATGCTCGTCGAGCATGCGGGGCACGCGATGCAGGGTCTGGGGACCGAATACGAGGTCGACGTGGGGCGCGCGCACGAGAATCGCCGCGCCTTCCTGGCTCGCCACGCAGCCGCCGACGCCAATGATCCGGTCCGGTTGCAGGCGTTTCCATTCACGGAGCCGGCCGAGATCGGAGAAGACCTTTTCCTGGGCCTTTTCCCGGATAGAACAGGTGTTCAACAGGAACACATCGGCTTCTTCGGGGGTGCTCGCAAGCTCGAAACCCTGTGCATCCACCAGGGCGTCCGCCATCCTGGCGGAGTCATACTCGTTCATCTGACAGCCGAAGGTCTTGATAAAAAGCTTGCGTTTCATGCTCCCTGTAAAACGAGTGGCCGGAGGCCTAAAGCTACTACGTTGGCCCCGATATTTCCACTCCCAGCCAACCGGATCGGGGTCAGAGTAGATCAATTCCACTCTGACCCCTTCAATTTATTCGTTTTGTGGTGATTCGGACCGGATCCGGTGGATGCTGAGGTCGGCGCCCTGGTGCTCCTCCTCTGCGCTCAGACGGATCCCCACAGCCGCCTTCAGCGCACCGTAGACCAGTCCTCCGCCGAGCACCGCGACCGTGATCCCGAGCCCGGTCCCGATCAGTTGAGAAACCAGGCTGACGCCGCCGATCCCGCCGAGCGCCTCCTGGCCGAAGATCCCGGCGGCGATGCCGCCCCAGGCGCCGCACAGGCCGTGCAACGGCCAGACACCGAGCACATCGTCGATCTTCCAGACATTCTGCGCGAGTATGAAGGTCCACACGAACAGTCCGCCCGCGATCGCGCCGGTTACGAGGGCGCCGATCGGGTGCACGATATCAGAACCTGCGCAGATCGCGACCAGCCCGGCAAGCGCCCCATTATGTACAAAACCAGGATCGTTGCGGCCGATGAACAGGGACGCAAGCACGCCGCCCATCATCGCCATGATCGAGTTCAGCGCGACAAGGCCGCTCGCGCCTTCGAGACTCTGGGCGGACATTACGTTGAAGCCGAACCAGCCGACCGACAGGATCCATGCGCCGAGCGCGAGGAACGGGATACTCGACGGCGGATGCGCCGTCATGTTTCCGTCCTTGCCATAGCGTCCCCGGCGCGCGCCGAGCAGGATCACCGCCATCAGCGCCAGCCAGCCGCCCATCGCGTGGACGACGATCGAGCCCGCGAAGTCATGGAAGGGCGCGCCGAATTGCGCCTCGAGCCAGTCCTGGAGCCCGAACCGGCCATTCCAGGCGATTCCCTCGAACAGCGGATAGACCAGTGCGACGAGCACGAAGCTCGCCGCGAGTTGGGGGTAGAACCTCGCCCGCTCGGCGATGCCGCCGGAGATGATCGCCGGGATTGCTGCCGCGAAGGTCAGCAGGAAGAAGAACTTGACGAGCTCGAAGCCATTTTTTTCGCTGAGCGCGGCCGCCCCGTCGAAGAAATAGATGCCGTAGGCGAACCCGTAACCAATAAAGAAATAGGCGATCGTCGATGCCGAAAAATCGCCGAGGATCTTGACCAGCGCGTTGACCTGATTCTTGCGCCGTACCGTGCCGACCTCGAGAAACGCGAACCCGGCATGCATCGCCAGCACCATGATCGCGCCCATCAGGACGAAAAGGACATCCCCCCCGGACTGACCATTGTCCATGACCGCTCACCCCCTGATTCTTGCCCTGGAATGAAGAGGGTGAGCAATAACTGCACCAATAACAGGAAATTATTAATAATCAATGTATTGCATTGATATCAGCGGGCTCGGATACGGCCGGACCGCACCATAATAGTGCTTGTGAGCATTTTCTTGCACCAATCGGGATCAGCGATAAGCGGAGCATGCACGATGCCTGCGCATCCGCGCCCCGTGCAGCAGCAGGACGCTGGCCAGCAGCACCAGCAGTTCGTACCACCCGCCCGCACCACTGCTGCCAGTGGGTACCAGGCTCGCCCCGGTGGACTGTTCGTGCGCCGCCTCAGACTCCAGCGCCTTGGCCACGTTGAGGCGGCCACCAGTGACAGTACGCCCGGCCAGGTTCTGGGCGGGGTCCACATTTTCGAGCAAGGCGTCGCGCAGCAGCGCGGCATCGAGCAGGGGATTTTGCGCCAGCAATAAGGCCGCGGCGCCGCTGACGAAGGCCGCGGAGGCCGAGGTGCCGGAAACGAAAACGTAGGGATTGTTGACCGCCCCGCCGGTCTGCGGGGTGGTCGTCAGGATATGCTGTCCCGGCGCGCCGAGATCGACGGACGTCGCGCCATAATTCGATTCCGGCATCAGGGCATCGGTATTGTCGGTCGCCGCGACCGAGATCACGTTCGGCAGATCATAGCTCGCCGGATAACAGGGCTGCTGCTGTGCGTTGCTGATGTCGTTGTCGGCGGCATCATTGCAGGCCGCGGCGACGACCAGGATGCCGGCGTTGGCCGCCCTCCGGATCGCATCACTTTCCGCTTCCGCGAACCGGTTGGCCCCGAAGCTGGCATTGATGATGCGGGCGCCGTTTGCGATCGCATAATCGATCGCGGCGACGATGTCGGCGACCGTGCCTTCACCCTCCGCATTGAACGCCCGCAGCGACATCAACGACACGTTCCAGCTGACGCCGGCGATGCCGATCCCGTTGCCGCCGCGGGCGCCGATGATCCCGGCCATGCGTGTGCCATGGCCCGCGGTGTCGTTCGGTTCATTGTCGCCGTCGATAAAATCCCGCCCGATGCCGTCGAGCGCATCGCTCCACAGGTTCCCGATCAGCTCCGGATGGTTGCGATCGATGCCGGAATCGATCACCGCGACGATCACGTCCGGGCTCCCGGTCGTGATCGCCCAGGCCTCGAGCGCGCTGATGTCCACCCCCGGCTGGCCGGGAAAATCCTGCTGTATCGGCAACGATTGTCCGGTATTGTGCAGCGCCCACTGATTACCGAAATTTGGATCGTTCGGCGGGGATAGCTGCTGGAGGCGGCGGATATAGTTCGGTTCGGCGTACTCGACCTCCGGCAAGGCTTCCAGTTCGTGGATCACCTGCTCGACGGTTTCGCCCGGCTGAATCTCGACGCGGTGCAACCGCTCGGCGATCTGACGCTGCCCCGGGCGCGCGGCCAGTGCCTGCTCGACACCGATCACCGAGGCCTTCTGCTTGAACTTGATCAGTATCTGATTCGGAACGGCCGCATCCGCGGCAATCGCCGCCTGCGGCGGCAGCAACAGCATCAGCAGCGCCGGGATCAACGTCAGGTATCGGCGCCACGGAACCCTCGTGACCGCGATAACGTGAACAATGGGAGTGGTGACACAGGCGCCGGAATACATGCAACCTCCACCGCCTTGAAGCGGGCGCCGGCCAGCACATCGGCCGTTCGCCGGATTATAACAGGAACAGCGGCATCCACCGCCGGATCGACCCCGAAACCTGAATTTGGTCCGGAAAGTGTGGTTTATGTCGCATCTGAACGGTGGTTATAATGCCGCGGGTGCATTACGATCCCTGATCATAATAATCACAGACTTTAAACCACCCATCCGAAAACCGAGGGAGTGACTGAATGAACAAGATCCGCACCGCTACCGTGCTGCCGGCGATCGCGCTGGGCGTGACCCTGGCCGTTCCCACCGTATCTTCGGCCGCCATCCAGCTCGCCGGAGATGCGCTCGAGGTCTACAGCAGATTCCATCTGTCGCTCGATATCAATGACACCGACAGCCCCGATGGCGGCACGAATCTTAATGTCTCCAGCAACGACAGCATGTTCGGCTTTCGGGGGCAATACGCGGTCGACCCGACGTTGATGCTGCTGTGGCAATTGGAGCAGGGCTTCAGGGCGGATTCCGCGACCGGCGACCTCGCATCCCGCAACACCTTCCTCGGCGTGCGCAATCCGGATTACGGCACCATGCTGGCGGGTTATTACGACACGCCGTTCAAGGATGTCGGGCAACGCTGGGCGGTGTTGAACGATACCGTCGCGGATCGGCGCATGATTCTCGGCGCGGGGGCGCAGGTGAACAACGTCATGAACGCGCGCGCACGGAACTCGGTCCTCTATATGAACAAGGTCAAGGAGCTCGAATACCGCCTCATGTATTCGACCGATACCGTCGATGAGACCCCGGCCGCCCCGGACGATAACGACAACAAACTGATCAGCGCCGGCGCATGGTACACCATCGGCGCGCTCGAATTATCCGCTGCCTATGAGCGCTGGTGGCACATGGCCGCTGCGAATGGCCGCGTGGCCGGCCTGCGTCTCGCCGCGACGCACCGCGTCGGCAGCAACATCAAGGTTGGCGCGCTGTTCGAATCCATCGATACCGCGACGGAAGCCGCATCCGATCTCGACCGCAATGCCTTTGGTTTCAACGGCAGCTATCGCGAGGGTCTGTTCACCTATGAGGCCCAGTTGCTGATTGCCGGAGACCACCGGGGTCCCGGCAGTACCGGTGCTGTCAACATCGGACTCGGCGTCACCCGCGCGATCAACCGCCAGCTCGACGTGTACGGCGCCTTCAGCATGACCAGCAATGACTCGGACGCCAGCTACAAGGGCGTCGACGGCGGCCACGGCGATCATGTGCCAACGGTCAATGGCGGCACGCCATATGCGTTCTCGGTCGGCGGCGTATTCAGATTCTGACCCCGAACCACTGTCGCCTGGCCGTCGATGAAGATCTCGATCATCATGCCGGTCCTGAACGAAGGCGGGAGCCTGCGCGGCGCGATCAATGCGCTGCGCCACCTGCGCGTCAACGGGCATGAGATCCTTGTCGTCGATGGCGGCAGCACCGATGGGACGCCGGCGATCGCGAACGCGCTCGCCGACAAGGCATTGACCAGCCCCCGCGGGCGGGCGCTGCAGATGAATGCCGGCGCGCGCGCGGCGCAAGGCGATCTCCTGTTGTTTCTCCATGCCGACACGCTGCTGCCGCCGGGCGCTGATCACCTGATCATCGAAGGCCTGAAACAGGCCGGACGTGGCTGGGGACGCTTCAACGTCCGCCTCGCGGGCAGACATCCACTGCTGCGCGTCATTGGTTTCACAATGAACTGGCGTTCGCGCCTGACAGGCATCATGACTGGAGACCAGGCAATCTTCGTGCGCCGCGACTGGTTCGAACGCGTCGGCGGCTACCCGGAGATTGCCCTGATGGAGGACATCGCGATCAGTAAACGCCTCAAGCGCGAAGGCCCGCCGTTGTGCCTGAGACAAAAGGTCCTGACATCGAGCCGGTACTGGCGCAAGCATGGCATCGTGCGCACGATAGTGACGATGTGGCGCCTGCGGCTTGCGTATTTCCTCGGCGCGGATCCCGTGCACCTGGCCCGGCGCTATTACCGGTATTAGATCATGCGGTGCCCGGACTTGCAGAACTCGAGGCGACTCAGGCCGGACTGTCGACCAGCTGATACCTGACCGGCAATCTCACCTCGATTCCGGCCTGCGGAAGCCCAGCCGACTCCGACAGTCGCGCCATGCGCTTGAGACTCTCGACCGCAGCGTTGTCGAGTACGCGATAGCCGGAACTGGCAATGATCTCGATCGCACTCAGGCGGCCATCGCTTTCGACCCTGATTCCGACGATGACCTCGCCCTCCCAGCCGCGACGGCGCGCGAGCGGTGGATAATAGAAATAAGTCGCGACCGCCTCGCCGAGCCGCGCGCGGACCTCGGCGGCGCCGAGCGCGCCCGTCTCCGTGCTCGACGGCGCTGAAACCGGCGCGCGTATCGCGGAATCAATACCGTCCCCGTTACCACCCTCAACCGGAGACGGCATCATCCGTTCCTGATGAGCAAACACCGGCGCGGGAACCTGTTCGCGCAGCGCTGGCGTGACTTCCGGTTCCGGCTCAGGACGTCCCGTACCTGCCTCGTCGACCATCGCCCCGGGCTCATCACTCAGGGATGGCGACAATGCGCTGCGCTGCGCCGCATCCCGGGACGACGATTGCAGCGACAATTGCAACGTCGCCCCGTCCGTCAACACGGACTCATGAAGCGAGGAGGCATTCGGCCAGGCGAGCCAGGCAAGCCCATGCAGCAACAGCGAACACAGCAGAAAGCCGATGAAACGCGCGTCAGTCAAGATCATTACTCCGTCCCTGGTAACGCCAGGCAAGCTGAATGAAATAGGAACGGTCAGCGGTATTGAAACCGTCGGCAAGGGTGTAATCCTTGTCGAACAGGTTCTCGACCCGCGCACGCAGCGTCCAGTCCGGCGTCAGCAACCATACCGCGTTCACGTTAACGAGGCCGTAACCGGCGAGCCGGACGTCGCTGAAGTCGGAGTCCTTGCGCGATGATGTCGCGAGCAGGTCGGCACCAAGCTGATAGCGCCCGTCGTCGTAGCCGAATGAGGCCGTGACACTACGCTTCGCGCGCCGCGGCAGCGGATCGCCGGTCGTCCCGCTTTCCGGATTCTGCACGATCGCCTCGATTGCGGCACGCCAACGCTGGGACGCATATTCATAGCCGGCCTCGACGCCGCGGATCCGCGCCTTGCCGATATTGACCATCTGGTTCGTGTTGATGAAATCAAACTCGATCAGGTTGTCGATATCGTTGTGGAACAGGCTCGATGACAAACGCTGCGTCGGCGACAAGCGGTAACGCACACCGATCTCGAAATTGCGCGACTCCTCGGGGTCAAGATCGGGGTTACCCCCGAATCCGAAACGGTCCGAGCTGTCGGGCGCACGAAACGCAGTCCCGGCTGACGCGATCAGGCGGGTCACATCCGACAGCCGGTAGCCGTAGCCGGCGTCCCAAGTGGTGTGGCCGCCGAAGGCATCGTGGTCGGTGTAGCGGGCCGCGATCAGCAGGCTGTGCGCGCCGATCTCGGCGGAATCCTGGAGATAGACTGCCCGTGTATCGGTGTCCTCGTCGAAACCATCGCCGAAAGACACCGCCGAGACCTCCTCGCGCATCAACCAGATCCCGGCCGTAACCAGGCGCGATGCGCCGTATTGCAGATCGTTCTGCCAGTCGAGCATGCGCCGGTCGGTATGCGCGTAATCGGTGCTTTGATTCTGGTCGATCTCGTCGCGAGCCTGGCTGAGTTGCAGGCGCGACACCCAGATCGCTGTCGGCTGAGCCTCGAGTGTCAGCGCGGTCGTCGCGTTCCGAAAATCCTGGTCGAGCGGATCGAGAAAAAAGCCGAGATATTCGGTATTCCCGCGCGCGTCGTAGTGACTCAATTCGACATCGAGTGCGCCGAAGCGTCGGCCGGCATGCGCCGACACGCTGGTATTGTCATGACCGCGATCGATGTCGGAATCGGTGCGCGGCGGGAAACCGTCGCTTGAATGCCGCGATCCCTCGATACCGTAACGCAGGGCGTTGCTGCCCGCGTGTCGCACGCCCGCGGTGACCTTGCGTGTGTCGAAGCTGCCACCACCGGCAGACAGATCGGCCTGCGTCCCCGCACTTGCGCGCCGCGTGATGATATTGATCACACCGCCGATCGCGTCCGAGCCATACAGCGACGAGCGCGGCCCCTTGACGATCTCGATACGCTCGATCATCGCCGGGTCGAGATTCTGGAAGGCCGCGCCGCCGATCGTGCCGGGATTGATGCGCACGCCATCGATCATGACCAGCGTGTGATCGCTGTTGGTCCCGCGCAGGAACAGAGACGTCGTCTGGCCGGGACCGCCGTTGCGGCCGATATCAAGGCCGGCGTGAAAGCGCAGCAGGTCCGCGACGTCAACCGCCTGGCTGCGCTCGATCTGCTCGCGCGTGATCACGATGACCGGCGCGAGCACCTCATCGGCGAGCTGCGCGGTGCGCGTCGCGGTGACGATCACGGGGTCGGTTTTAGTTGCCGCCATGCTGACAGAAAAAGGGAAGGGACAGGCAAGCAGCGCGCCCGCCACGCAGGGGAACAGCTTTCGCATTGGATCTCCGTTCATCGCGCACACCCGCACGCGGTTCTGGTCGTTATGCCCCGGGTGTACAGACGGAGAAAGGGATCAGGATAAGAGAACCTGGACCCGGTCGCCCGCCGCGACACCCTACGGTACCTCCCAGGCCGGTCTCCGGGCTCGCGAGGGGATCCGCTGGATATGAAATCCGGATCCGGGGCCGGCGCCTTCCCGTGCCGAGGGCACAGTGGCGGATGCCGGTCCTTGACTCGCTTACCGTTGCGGGGGCAGCGTCGGGATTGCCGCGGGGCCTGAAGGCCCTGGGCGCACCGACTTCCCGTTTCATCCCTTGGGCGGAAGCCCGCGGGACACCTGAGTGGAGGCCAAGATACAGATATTCGAAAGCAGTGTAAAGATAAGACAGGGTCCGTAGTGCTACCGCGGCGCCCGCGCCGCCACTTCCATCTCCTCGATACTGATATGCCGCACATCCTTGCCCTTGACGAGGTAGATGACGTATTCACAGATGTTGCGTGAGTGATCGCCGACACGCTCCAGTGCGCGGGCCGCCCACATCACGTCGAGCGAGTGGCTGATCGAACGCGGATCTTCCATGATGAAGGTCAGTTGCTGGCGCATGATGCTCTCGTACAGGCGGTCGGCGGTGAGGTCGTCGCGCGGCACCTGCAGGGCCGCCTCGACGTCCAGACGGGCGAACGCGTCGAGGGTGTCGTGCACCATCGCGGCGACATGGTTCCCCATGGTCCGGATATCATCGTAGGAGTGAGTGCGGCGGCTGTGGTCATGCGCGGCCAGACGAACCGCCATGCGCGCGACGCGTTCCGCCTGGTCGCCCATGCGTTCGAGGTCGGTGATGGTCTTGATGACGGCGATGATCAGGCGCAGGTCGCCCGCGGTCGGCTGGCGCCGAGCGATGATCTGGGTGCATTCTTCGTCGATCGCCACCTCCATGCTGTTGACCTTCATGTCGTTGGTGATGATCTGCTCGGCGAGCGTGACGTCGCCGTTGATGAAGGCGGTAACGGCATCCGCGACCTGCTGCTCGACCATGCCGCCCATCGCCAGCACGCGGTTGCGCAGGTCTTCGATCTCGGTATTGAAGCGCTGCGAGATGTGCTTGCCCAGTCTCTGATTGTCGATATCCATGATCGTGTCTCCCGGACCCGAAACTGTCGGTTCAGCCGCGGCGGCGGCGCGGTCTTCGCCTCCAGCGCCTAGGGCGCCGGCGTGATGTTGGTGGTGTCGCCCTTCGAGCGTTCTTCCGGAGGCAACTCGCCCTCCGCCTGGAACCATATGTTCTCGGCGATGTTGGTAACGTGGTCGCCGATACGCTCGATGTTCTTCGCGATGAACAGGAAGTGCGCGCAGGCGCTGATGTTGCGCGTGTCCTCCATTGTATAGGTCAGCAGCTCCCGGAACCAGCTATTGTAGCGCTTGTCCAGATCGAGGTCGCTCTCGCGCACGGCCATTGCGCGGGCAGAGTCGCGGTGAAGGAAAGCCTCCAGCACCTCGCGCAGCATGTTCGCCGCGTATTCAGCCATCTCGGCCAGGCCGTAAATCGGTTCACTGGGCCGTGCCTCGGGCAGCGCCAGCGAACGCTTGGCGATGTTGGCGGCATAATCGCCGATGCGCTCGATGTTGGCGGCGATCCGCAGCGAGGACAGCACCACCCGCAGGTCGATGGCCATCGGCTGGCGCCGGGCCAGCAGGCGGACGACGTCGCTGCTCACCTCCAGCTCCAGCGCGTCGATCCGCCCATCGGCTGCGATGACCTGCTGGGCCAGTGAGGAATCTTCGTCCTGAAGCGCGCGAATCGCGAGTTGCAGTTGTTCCGCCGCGAGGCCGCCCATGTGCAGGATCTCGTTCTGCAGCCGCTCGAGTTCCTCATCGTAGCTCTTGACGATATGGTCTTGCTGCTGGTCGCTCATGGGCATCGTCCTCGGGATCGGAAAGGGATTAACCGAAACGTCCGGTGATGTAGTCCTCGGTCCGCTTGTTCTTGGGATTGGTGAAGATGTTGTCGGTCTCGTCCAGCTCCACGAGGTCGCCGAGGTGAAAGAACGCGGTGCGGTCGGAGATGCGCGCGGCCTGCTGCATGTTGTGGGTGACGATGACGATCGTGAAGTTCCGCTTCAGTTCGTCGATCAGTTCCTCGATGATCGAGGTCGCGATCGGGTCTAGCGCCGAACAGGGCTCGTCCATCAGGATCACCTCGGGGTTGACCGCGATCGCGCGGGCGATGCACAGGCGCTGCTGCTGGCCGCCGGAGAGGCCGGTACCGGGTTGGTCGAGACGGTCCTTGACCTCGTCCCACAAGCCGGCGCGGCGCAGGCTGGACTCGACGATGTCCATCAGCTCGGTCTTGTTCTCCGCAAGACCGTGCAGGCGCGGACCATACGCGATGTTCTCGAAGATCGACTTCGGGAACGGGTTCGGTTTCTGGAACACCATCCCGACCTGCGCGCGCAGCAGCACCACGTCGAGCGAGGGGTCGTGGATGTCCTGGCCGTCCAATGTGATCGCGCCCTCGACCCGCGCCTTGTCGATCGTATCGTTCATCCGGTTGAAGCAGCGCAGGAAGGTCGACTTGCCGCAACCGGAGGGGCCGATGAACGAGATCACCTCGTGCTCGATGATGTCCATCGAGACGCTGTGGATCGCTTCGACCTCGCCATAGAAGACCTTGACGTCGCGCGCGCTCATCTTCACCTGCCCGGTCTGCGCCGACGGGGAACGCGACGCGGCGCCGACGTCGGGCACCGAGGTCAGGGGGGTATTGGCATCGTTCTTCATCATCGGATCACCACCTCGTCTCGAATCGCTTGCGCAGCCAGATCGCGAGACCGTTCAGGGAAAGCATCAGCATCAGCAGGACCACGATCGCCGCCGAGGTGCGCGCCTCGAAGAAGTTGCGCAGCTCGTTGGCCTGCCATAAATAGATCTGCACCGGGAGCGCGTTGGACTGGTCGAACGGCGAGGCCGGGACCGACGCGACGAACGCGTTCATGCCGATCAGCAGCAGCGGCGCGGTCTCGCCAAGGGCCTGGGCGATGCCGATGATCGATCCGGTCAGGATGCCCGGGATCGCCAGCGGCAGCACATGGTGAAACACCGCCTGGGTCTTCGACGCGCCGATGCCGAGCGCGGCCTGGCGGATCGACGGCGGGATCGCCTTGAGGGTCGCGCGGGTCGCGATGATGACCGTCGGCAGCGTCATCAGGCTGAGCACCAGGCCGCCGACGATCGGCGCCGACAGCGGCAGCTTGAAGTAGTTGATGAACACCGCCGCGCCGAGCAGGCCAAAAATGATCGACGGCACCGCCGCGAGGTTGTTGATGTTGACCTCGATCACGTCGGTGATCCGGTTGCGCGACGCGAACTCCTCCAGGTACACCGCCGCGGCTACGCCGAGCGGGACGGCCAGCAGCAGCACGATCAGCATCATGTACAGCGAGCCCATGAACGCGCCGCGCAGGCCGGCCGAGGCCAGCGACGAACGCGAGTCCGGATTCGTGAACAGCGCGGTGCTGAATCGCATCTGGATGATACCCTCCTCATACAACTGATCGACCCAGGCGCGCACGCGCGGGTTGAGCTGCTGCTGCGCGTCGGGCAGGTCGCGGTCGATGTTGCCCTTCAGCCAGACGTCGATGTTCGCGTCGGTCAGCAGGTTGACCCGGCGGGTCTGGCCGATGATGCCGGGATCCCGGATGACCAGGTCGCGCAGCGCGATGCGCTCGCCGGAGGTGACGATGAGGGCGGCGTCTCTCGGGAACTCCGCCGCTTCCGGGATCACCTGCGCCAGCGCGCTCTGGATCAGGCGGTTGAAGTTGACGAAGCCGACTTCGTTCTCCCATTCGACCCGGCGCTGGCGGAAGTCGTTGTCGCTCTCGCCGGCGTGCTGCATCGGCGCCGCGCTGATGCTGACGACCTCGGGGTCGAAGTGGACATCCAGCGTGATGCTGGCCTGCCAGAAGGCCGGCAGGCCCCTGCTGAAGATGTTGACGAACAGCAGCGCGACGAAGGCCAGGCCGAGCAGCGTCGCGGCGGCGCCGAGCGCCCGGAAGCGCTTCTCCTGCGCGCGGCGACGGCGCAGTGACGCGGCGACCTGGTCGGCGATGCCCGAGCGCGCCGGGGCGCGCGGCGGCGTGGACGGGATGTCGGACGGGATGCTGTTCATGGTCTATTCGTATTGCTCGCGGTACCGGCGGACGATCAGCAGCGCGACGACGTTGAGCACGAGCGTGATGACGAACAGCGTCAGGCCGAGCGCGAACGCGACCAGCGACTGCGGTCCGGCGAAGTCGGAATCGCCGGTGAGCTGGTTGACGATCGTCACGGTCATCGTCGAGACCGCCTCGAACGGATTCGCGGTCAGCGTCGGGGCATTGCCGGCGGCCAGCACGACGATCATCGTTTCGCCGACCGCGCGGCTCGCCGCGAGCAGCACGGCGCCGGCGATGCCCGGCAGCGCCGCCGGCAGAACCACCTTGCGGATGGTCTCGGACTTGGTCGCGCCGAGACCGAGCGAGCCATCGCGCAACGCCTTCGGGACCTGGGTGATGATGTCATCTGACAGCGAGGAGATGAACGGGATCAGCATGATGCCCATGACGAGACCCGCGGTCAGCGCCGAGGTCGCGCGGATGTTGAGCCCGACCAACTCGCCCATCGACGCCAGGAAAGGACCGACCGTGATCAGCGCGAACACGCCGTAGACGATCGTCGGGATGCCGGCCAGCACTTCCAGCGTCGGTTTTGCGAAATTGCGCACCTGGGCCGGTGCGTACTCGGCGAGGTAAACCGCGGCCATCAGTCCGACCGGGATCGCGAACAACAGCGCGATCGCCGCGACCAGCACCGTACCGCCGATCAGCGGCAGCATGCCGTAGCGGCCGTAGCCGCTGGTCTCGGTGACGTGGAAAACCGGCTGCCAGGTCGCACCGAAGAAGAAATCGATCGGATTGATAAACGTGAAGAACTTCAGCGTCTCGCCGACCATCGACAGCACGATGCCGAGCGTCGTCAGGATCGCGATGCCGGAGCTGAGCATCAGCGCCACCTGCACCACCCGCTCGACCTGGTTGCGCGCGCGCAGCGTCGGGTTCATGCGGCGGAAGCCGGCCAGCAGGCCCAGCGCGACCAGGGTCGCGGTCAGGCCGGTGAGTATCCAGGCGCCGGTCGCGCGCATGCGCAACAGCGTGTCCGCCGCGGCGACTTCCCATTCCGCCGTCCCGAGGACCAGGCCGCGATTGCCGGCGAGGCTGTCGATGCGGCGCATCGCGACGCGCAGTTCCTGCTCGGACAGCCCGGGCTGGGCCGCCTGGATCTGCGCGGCCAGGCTGGATTCGATGACGCCCGGCGCGAACAGACCCCACGCCGCGAGCAGTAGCAGCGCCGGCCCGGCGGCCCATAGCGCAATGATGACGCCGTGGTGATGGGGACGCGAATGCATCCTGAAACCACCGGGCGCTTCGGACGCCACCAGCGCGCGGCTGCGGACCAGGCCAGCCTGGTAGGCGACGACCATCAGGCCGAGCAACAGCAGCAGCAAACCCGGATTGCTCATAGAAATAACTCGCTTTCTCGAACCTGATATCGCCGATGCGAAGTATAGCCCGCTTCCTCGAGCGACATGGCACAGGCACGTGCCTCATTCGGACTCCTGATCGGGCGAAGCCCGATCAAAGCGTTCCCCTCCCCGTCACAGGGAGGGGAACGCAGCGCAGTCGATCAGTAGACCGACTTGCGGGCACGAACGTTGGCGATTATCTCGGCGCGTTCCTTGTCGGACAGCGGGATCAGACCGGCCCGCTCCAGCGGGCTGCCGAAGCCGGACACCGCCTCGCTGAGGAAGTACAGCGCGAACTCCTGCAGGCCCGGCACGACGCCGATGTGATCGCCCTTGACGTAGAAGAAGAGCGGGCGCGACACCGGGTACTTGCCGGCGAGTATGGTATCGATCGACGGCGAGACGCCGGAGACGGTCGCCACCTTCAGACGGTCGCGGTTGGATTCGTAGAAGCTCAGGCCGAATACGCCGACCGCGTCGCGCTGCGCCTGCAGGCGGGCCAGCGTCTCGGTGTAGTCGCCGGCGATCTCGATGATGCGTCCGTCGGTGCGCAGCGCGCCGCAGAACGTTTTACGGGCGTCGCCGTCCATCGCCTTGACCTCGTCGAAGGTGTTGCAGCCGACGGTCACGACGTTGAGGTCGTAGACCTCGCGGGTGCCGTGGTTGTTGCCCGGGATCGCCAGCACGATCTCCTGCTTCGGCAGGGACGCGTCGATCTGGTCCCAGCGGGTATAGGGGTTGGCGACCAGCTTACCGCCCTGCGGAACCTGGGACGCCTGCGCCAGGAACACGTGGCGCGGCTCCAATGCGAAGCTGCCGGAGTCGGCGCGCGACGCGAACACGATGCCGTCGTAGCCGAACTTGACCTCGATAACCTGCTTCACGCCATTGCTCTTGCAGGCGTCCTTCTCGGCGGCGGTGATCGGGCGCGACGCGTTGCCGATGTCGATGGTGTCGACACCGACGCCGGCGCAGAACTGGCGCATGCCGCCGCCGGTGCCGCCGGAACCGACCACCGGGGTGCGGAACTGGGCGAAGCTGTTGCCGAACTCTTCGGCGACGACCGAGGAGAACGGCAGGACCGTCGACGAACCGGCCGCCTGGATGGTGTCGCGGGCGATCGCGTTCGCCGACAGCGCAAGGGCGGCGAACGCGGCAAAGATAAGGGTAATCCTGAGCTTCATCATCATGTCTCCTGCTGTTGCTTGTAGTTGAAATAACCGGGTGGAGCCATGCTCCGCGTTCCAACGAGCAACAGTCTGCATGGGGAATGTGACGATTCTAGGGCAGGTTTATGACGGAATTGTTACAGTCCGTATCAGAAAAAAACGACCCGGTTGCCTTGCGGTAACCGGGTCAATTGACCCCAGGAGAGTAAGCTGAAGAGAACTACCAGATCGAACTGCCGGGTACCACCGCCATCAATAAATGTGCACGTCCTTGTGCGAATGTACGCTCCATGTTCTGCACTGATTTGCCGTGCCTTCGCCCGTTATTCCATCAGGTTCCTTCCGGGTAATGCAGGCGGACCACGCGTCCGTCGAAGGACAGGATCATCGGCTTCGGCTTGTGTCCGGGCTTCCCGTTCCGGACCTTGTTTCTGTCGGCGTCTGCCTTCAGAGGGAAAAATTTGCGAAGCAATTGTTTCATGGCTCCTCCTTGTGATATCCCACAGATCGTATTCACCAGGCCATTAGTAGGATGTCTTACAATATGTTGTGAAAGATACTCCGGTGATAGGAAGTTGTCAACACTCATCCTACTATTATTTTATTAAACCACTATCTGTATGATTAATATGGTTATTAATTGTGGAATGCGTGATCCCGGCAAGATAACTCGCGTTATTGCGCGGCCTGTCTGGCTGTCGTCAGCATCACACGGGTAGAATGATTCGCCATGGGAAACCGATTGACACGCATCTACACCCGCACCGGCGACAAGGGCAGCACCGGCCTCGGGGACGGCAGCCGGGTCGATAAGGACCATCCGCGTATCGAGGCGATCGGTGATATCGACGAAATGAACAGCGTGCTCGGCCTGCTGCTCAGTCACGATCTGCCGAAGGATATCCACCACAGCCTGAGCGAGATCCAGCAGACGCTGTTCGACATCGGCGGCGAACTCAGCATGCCGGGCACGGCCTCGTTCGGCACAAAACCGGTTGCTCATCTCGAGCAGCAGCTCGAGATGTACAATGCGACGCTGACGCCGCTGCGGGAATTCATCCTGCCGGGAAGTACCGAGGCCTCGGCGCGTTGTCATCTCGCGCGGGCGGTGTGCCGACGCGCTGAACGCCATATCGTTGCGCTGTCACGCACCGAAGACGTTAATGAACATATCCTCGCCTATGTGAACCGCCTGTCGGACCTGCTGTTCGTGATCTCCCGCGTGCTGACCCGGCTCGGCAATGGACAGGAGATCTACTGGCGCTCGCCGCGCCTTCGCTGAACGGGGTCAGAGTAGACGCAGCCTACTCTGACCCCGTTCTGTCGCGGGCAATATCGAGGATCTCGCACAACTGCGCGACACCTTCGAGTATGCGCGGCGTCGGGCGCGCGATCAGGTCGGAGGGGATTCCATAGAGTTGATCGTCGCGCACTGCGCTGATTGCGCGCCAGCGACGCCAGACCTCGAGCTGCGCCGCGTTGCGATCATCGGAAGCGCTGTTGATGATAACTGCGGGGTCGGCCGCAATCACCGCCTCGACCGATACCGTCGGCGCGATCGGCTCGATATCTGCAAATACGTTCACGCCGCCGCACAGGCGAATCGAATCGGCGATGAAGTGACGGTCGTTGATGGTCATCAACGGGCGCTCCCAGATCTGATAGAACACGGTGACCGGCGCACGCCCGGCATAGCGCCTTTCGAGCGCCTCGTATTCGGTCCGGAATTTATCCGCCGCCACCACAGCCGCCGCTTCGGTTCCAGCCAGTCGTCCGAGGTTTTCGATCGCTTGCGGAATTTCGCGGATAGCGCCGATCTCCGAGACGAATACAGGGATCCCGAGTCGTTCGAGCGCGGCGAGATCGCCGCGGTTATTGCCGGTCTTCCAGCCGATGACAAGATCCGGCCCGAGCGCGATCACGCGCTCGAGATCGACGCGCGAGGCATTGCCGACGCTCGGCAACCGCCGCGCATCAGGCGGATAATCGCTGAATTCGACGACCGCAATGACCCGGTCGCCGGCGCCGGCGGCGTACAGCAATTCGGTAACATGTGGCGCGAGGCTGACGATACGTGCCGCCGGGCCATCGAGTGTCAGCGCCTGCCCCCGGTCATCGACCACACCCGGTGCGGCAGCCGCCAGAAACGGCAGAACAGCGATCAATAATAGTAGAAGGACAGGAATCAGCTCAGCCAGCCGACGATCGTCAGGATCGCATAAACGGTGATCCACGCGATTACAGTGCGCCGGATCAGCGCCTGTGCATCGCCGATCGTCGTGCGCAGAACCTCGAGATCGACCCCGGGTTCCGTCCCCTCGGGCGGCTCGGTGACGCGCAGGGAACCGAGCCCGCTGTTGACCAGCACACCCCGGTTGCCAGTCGACATGTCGGTGCGCCATTCGGGTCCGGCGGTGCGCCACTGGTGGATCGCATCGACGAAGCTGCCGGTGACGCCGTAGAACAACGCGGTGATGCGGGCCGGGATCCAGTCGAGCAGGGCCTGCAGGCGCAGCGCGGCCTCGATGTAATCGCCATCGAAGGTGCGTCCGCTGTACAGCACGCCCTTGAGCTGCGCCGTCGAGCGATACAGCACCGCGCCGACCGGACCGAGGATCACGAACCAGAACAGAATCGCGAGCAGGCGTTCGTGATTCCTGACCAGCAGCATCTCGATGACAAGGCGATTCATCCCGAGCGGATTTTCAGGTTCGCGGCCCTGCAGCAGTTCACGGACATGCAGATAGGCGCCTTCGGTATCCTCGCGCTCGAGCGCCCGCAGGTATTCCTCGGACTGCTCGTCGGCGCCTCGATTGCCGATGCACAGGATGAGAACGATCACCGAGAAGGCCAGCGTCACGAGCCAGACAACGAATCCCGTGCCGGAGGTGAGCGCATACTGCAACAACGCAATGGCGACGACGCCCGGGGCCAGCGTCAGCAGCACGCCGCGCGGCCCGTTGAACCAGGCAGCATTACCCCAATGGGAGTGGAGCCGGCAGGCCAGGGCGATCAGCCCCTGGAATGGACGCACGGTCCGGAACGACCTCCAGTACCGCTCCGTCGCGGCTATCAGCAGGACAGCGATCAGGTTCATCGTCCTGTCACCCGGTTATTGTTACGTTGTGATCGCGGGGCATCGAGCAGAGTATACAACCGTTTCCAGTCAAATTCGCGCCCCGGATCGGTCTTCCTGCCTGGCGCGATGTCGGAGTGGCCGACGAGGCGTTCGCGCGTGATGCCGGGCCAGGCGCGCATCAGCAGGCGCGTGATGTCGGCAAGACGCCGGTATTGCACCGCTTCGTAGGGCAGATCGTCGCAGCCTTCGAGTTCTATTCCGATCGAAAAATCGTTGCAGGCCGTACGGTCCTCGAAACACGAGACGCCGGCATGCCAGGCCCGGAGTTCGAACGGCACATACTGAACGACCACGCCACTGCGATCGATAAGCACATGCGAGGAAACCCGCTTGTCGTAGATATCTCGAAAATAGGGATGGGCCTCGGGGTCCAGCGTATTCGTGAACAGCGCATTGATCCATCGACCACCGAACTCGCGCGGCGGCAGGCTGATGCCGTGAATGACAATCAGGTCGATCGCGCAGCCTTCCGGCCGCATATCGCAATTCGGAGACGGAACGCGCAGTGCCGGTGACAGCCAACCGTCGCGCAGGCTGAATTTCATGTTGCTGAAGATACCGAAAAACCCGCCGCTTGTCCGCAGTCGAACACCTGCTCAGGGACGGGTCGAGGGATGCTGCAACAGCGTCGCCTTGAGGTCGAGGGCATCCATCAGTTCAATGTCCCGAAAGCGGGAATCGCGGAATCGGCTGGTCAGCGAAATCACGAGATAGTCGCCGTCACGCCGCAACGGCCGGCCGCCGAGGATGAATTTCCTGCCATGCGCGGGCAGATCGATGGTGATGATCAGGTTCTTGCGTTCCGCGACCGGATCCGCCGATGGATCCAGCCGCAGCTTCAGCGAGGACTCGGTGAAATCGACCATCATCGCGGTGAAAGGCGGCGCCTCGTCGGCTGACTGCAGCGACACCGGTATCGCGGTGCGCACCCGCATCTGCTGACGCTGGTCGATATGGTTCAGGGTTTCCGGCTGGACCTCGAGCACGACGACCGCGTGATTCGCATAATAGCCGTCTTTCAGCAAAGTACGCTTGCGCACCACGCTGTTGACGTGCGGTACGCCGCGTGTATTGCACAGCGACATCAAGGTCAGGACCTCGCCGCGCTGCAGGAATCCCCCGGTCTCGAGCGCGACGCGCCGGTCATAATCGAGATCCCCTTCCATGCCGCCGACGTACGGGATCAGCAGGCAGAAACTCCGGACCTCACGCATGCGGCGATCCTTCCAGTCGTCTTCAACCGTCACGACCGGCTTGCCGGTGTCGCTATCGACCCGGATATCGTGCTGGGTATAGATCAACTGGTTGTTGATGCCGTAGGCGATGACGATCGACTCGAGCACGATATCCTTGCGGTGCTCCGGGTAATACCGGATCTTGCCGCTGATCGGGAAACAGCGCATCAGCTCGGCCAGGCGTTCCGGATCGATCGGCCTTTCGGCGTCCTGCGCGCGCGGCGGATCCGCGGGCCGCTGGCGGCCGAAAAATCCCATTGTCAGCTTTCTCATCTGCATCGCAGCGGACATAATGCAAAAATGGTGCCCGGTAATCGGGAATGGCACGCGCACTGGTCGCTGTGCACACCGGACGCGCGGCGCAGCGGCCGCGGCCCATTTGCATGGGACCGGAAATCTTGCTAAAAACATCAAACAAAACAATATGAGAGAGGACACCTATGAGAGCGCCTGACTGGACAGCCGGGCGGGCGTACCGCGTCCCGGTGCTCGCCCTGTTGCTCGCCCTGCTATTCATTGCCGCCGGCTGCGCCGGCGCATCCGGCGGCAAGCAATCGACGCCCGTTGCCGCCGATCCGGAAGCGCAATGCCGCGCTGCGATTGCCGAGGTCAACAAGCGCTGTGCCGGAGAAGGCTCGGACTCACAGGCCTGCGGCGACGCGAAGACTCATTCCAGGGATTCGTGCATACCGAAATGATTTCTGCGCCGGTGTGGGCGTTGGTGCCGGCGAGAGGAATCGAACCTCCGACCTACTGATTACGAATCAGTTGCTCTACCGACTGAGCTACACCGGCGAAGGCGTGGACTGGTTAGTTGGACTGCAGGGAAAAACCTGGGCCGGGGCAGTATAAAAGATGACTCCCGATGCGACAAGCACGGAAATGGTGGCGCAATCGACGTGATCAGGCGTTGCCGGAAATTGTCTGCGGGCGCACCCGCACGACGACATCAACACCATCGATGACCGTGCCTTCCGGCGGGATCGGCAGGCCACGGATATTGATCGCATCGTGATCGAGATCTATCAGCTTGCCGGTGTCAACGTTGTAGATATGGTGATGGGGGTGCGTCGTCGAATCGTAAAATATCTTCGACGGATCGATGATGACCTCGCGAATCAGCCCCTTGCGGCTGAAGAGTCCGAGCGTATTGTAGACCGTCGCCTTGGAGACGTAGTCATGCTGTGCGTTGACCCGCTCAAGTATCTGATCGGCGGAGAGATGTTGCGGTTTCGCGAACAGCACGCCGGCAATCTGGATACGCTGGTGTGTCGGCTTGATACCATGCTCGTACAGCATGGCGACGACTTCTGCGTTGGCCTGACTGAATGGCATATCACACCCCGGTTACGGCACCGCGCCTGATTCTGGTCTGGACCTGATCTCAACCCAAATCCGGGGAGACGCCGCTCTGCGGATCCGAGCGACCTATTTTAAGCGTGTAACCGAGAAATTTCATCAAGTTCCTGCCCTGATGCGCCGTGTCGAACTGGCACGGATTCATAACTGACTGATAAATTTAATATAGCCGTCGCTCAACTCCTGCCGGGAAACTGCCGTTAACACGCCTGAGAACAGACGGGCCACCGTCGTCGGAGGAGATAAACCATGCAAGCCACTGCAACCGCATTAAAGACGGCTACGGTCTTCGATCCTTTCAGCACCAAGGCCGTATTTCGGAGTGATCGAGTCTTTTACCACGCGGCGCTCGACGGCGGAAACGCCGGCTGGTGTTTCAACGTGCGCGGCGGCAAGGTCTACGGGCCCTTCCCGTCCCGGCGGATTGCCGAACACATCTTGACCGGGCTGATCGAGGC
This sequence comes from uncultured Chromatiales bacterium, assembly GCA_964437335.1. Taxonomy (GTDB): domain Bacteria; phylum Pseudomonadota; class Gammaproteobacteria; order SZUA-140; family SZUA-140; genus JAITWN01. The sequence goes on along the minus strand of CAYTGL010000003.1, from coordinate 12,221 downwards.
GTTCAAGCGCGCCGGCGATACCGGAGGTCGCTAAACCCCGGCAGTGGTCAGGCGTGTTACCGCGCCTGACTGATTGTTCCTGCTCAACCTTCCGGCCGGACCGCCGTTACTTTCGCATGGCCTGCCCGTATGCAGTGACCTGTTTACTCACGGCGGCGCACTGACGATGGGAATTGTCCTGCCAACTCTTACGATAGTCCTGGCCGAGATCGCCGCAGTACTGCTGATCCTGGTCGGGTTTCTGCTCTATCGGATCCGCCGGCTCCGACACCTGCATCAGGCGGAGCTTAATACCTTGATGACGATTGCCGGAAATGCACGGCTCCGTAGTATCCAGCCCGCAGCCGAATCCCGCGTCATACTGCCAGAGGCCCCACCAGCCGGGGCGGATCACCATCAGACTCCCGGATCGCCGCTGACGGTCGTCGTCAATGCACTAGCCACCGACTCGGCAAGACCGGCGCCCTTGCCTGTGCCAAAATCAACGCCCGCTTCTCTGGCCACCCTCCTGGATCCCGATTCGATGAGCGATCTCTTCGCGTTACGGACCGACGGCATCGATGTCGAGGAGATCAATCTCACTGATCTCGATATCGAAAATCCGCATGGGCTCCGAAATGAGTCGGGCACCCCGTCGCGCTTCGACGAGGAGCGTATCTTTTTCCACGCCTCGCTAGAGGAAGGCAGAGACCAGGGCTGGTATTTCAGCGGATTCGGCGATTACCCCCACGGCCCCTTTGCTGACAAGGACGTAGCCGCCCGGGTCATGAAAGAGATGCACGAACAGATCACGACGCTCAACGAGCCTCCGTCAGAGTGGATGGTCTCGAGAAAATGAATGGCGGGGCTGTACTGTGTGCCCTGCGGAAACAGCACAAAAAAATGCCCCGGGCGGGGGGGCCACCTGGGGCGATTATGGAGAGATAGAGAGAATAGCAGTGTTACCGAATGAGACTGTCTCCCGGCAGTATGGTTCCATCGATGTTCGCCGACCGGACAAAAAAAACCCCGCAGAGGGGCGCGGGGCAAGGAGGGGTGGTACAGGAGAGAACTAAACCGCGAAATTACATAACAGTACTCCAATCAGTCCGAAAATCAGGCCCTTGCCTTCATGCATCCCTGCAGATCCCGGTCACCGCCCGGTCTGCTGTAAAGCGCGGGTATCTCGATCTTTCCAAAGGGCTTTTTGCCCGAAAGCCGCGTCGCCCCGACAGGCGCCGAGGCCGAAACCGTCTTCCCCGAGGGGACTCTGGTGTGCTTGTTACCAGATTTCATCGAAACCTCCGTGTATGTTTGCGAGTGTCGCCAGAACAAATGCATGCTGCGTGCCAATCGGGCAATATCTCTACAATAATTATAAATTTCAAACACCTGATAAAAGTCAGCAGCCCAGAGCGGAATCTGAACGCGCCAAAAACCGGTGCAAAGAGATTACACGGGCAGTAAAAGTCGGCAGGAATGGTGCAGCGTCACGAAAGTGCAACGATGACGACGGTCGATCCGCCGGCGACTCATGTCGCAGACGATACGGCCATCACCGCATACGGAGAAGCATCGACGATCCGGGAACACCCCAGGATGATGTCCGAAAGTAGCCGCGCACTGCCCGGCGCAAGCAGAACACCATTCCTGAAGTGCCCGGCATTGACGAAGAGACCCGCGACGCCGGGCGCCGGACCTATATAGGGAATACCGGATGGGGACCCGGGCCGCAGTCCCGCCCAGTGGTGGACGATCTCGACACCGGCAAGCGGCGGCGCGAGCATTTCCGCGATGCGCGCAAGTCCGGCGCGCGCCGACGCCGTCGTCGACTTGTCGAAACCGGCATCCTCGACCGTGCTGCCAGCCAGCACATGCCCGTCCCGACGCGGAATCAGATAGTGGCCCTGCTCGATGACGATGCGCGTAAGCAGGCCAGGCGCCGCGCGGTAGAGCAACATCTGTCCGCGCACCGGGCGGATATCGACGCTTATTCCGTGCGGCGCGAGCAGACCCGCGCTCCAGGCGCCGCCGGCGACGACGACCCGGTCCGCTGCGATGAAACCGGACGAGCTTGTGACGCCGCGCACGCGTCCGCGCTCACTGACGATGGCATACGCCTCGGTCCCGGTCCTGACCGTCACCCCATGTAATTCCAGGCTGCGCGCCAGCGCGCGGACCAGACGTGGATTGCGCACCTGGGCGGCTTCCGGCAGCCACAGCGCGGCATCAGCCGCCCGGCACCCCGGTTCGATTGCAGCAATGGATTTGCTGTCAGCGAGGATTTCGAGACTGACCCCGTGATCCGAAGCCCAGCGGGTCGCGCGCACGCCATTGTCGGATTCGAGGATCAGCAGCCCGCTCCGGGTCCATTGTGGATCGATGCCGGTTTCCTCAAGCAGCGCCGCGGCCAGTTCCGGGTAGCATCGCTGTCCCCAAGCCGCGAGTCGGGTCACCGCCTCCGGCATTTCCCAAGGATACAGTGGCGACAGGATGCCGCCCCCGGCCCACGAGGATTCGCGTCCGGTGTCGCCGCGCTCGACCAGCCCCACTTTCAGGCCGGCCTGAGCCAGTTCGCGCGCGGTCAGCATGCCGATCAGACCGCCGCCGACGATCAGACAATCCATCCCTCGTTTGCCTCCACGGGATCCGGGCAGCCGGAGTGAACCTTTCACCCGAACGGCCGATAAGACGGGTGCGGTGAACCGGGTCAGGGGCAAGAATGCTCGTGATTTCCGCGTGATACGACCGCTTGTCCGGAGAATCCGACCGTTTGTCGGAATCCACTATGACCCGTAACCGACCAAATGTTATCACTGTCGACATGAGAAAAACGAATACAGGATTCACGCTGATCGAACTGCTGATGACGCTGGTCATCGCCGGCATCGTCGTGACGCTCGCGGTGCCGGCGTTCACCGAAACGATCCGCAATAACCGGCTCACGGCCCAGTCGAATGACCTGGTCACGGCGATCAACCTGGCGCGGACCGAGGCAGTCAAGCGTCGCAGCGACGTCACGGTCTGCCCCAGTACCGATCAGACGACCTGTTCCGGATCGAACTGGCACGGCGGCTGGATCGTGCTCGATGACGGCAGCGGCGATGTCATTCAGGCCTTTTCGTCGATGAAGGGAGCGACCACCGTCAGCGCCAGCACGAACGTGGTGCGCTATTCGCAACGGGGTTTTCTGCAGGACGGCGCTCCGGTCACGCTGCGGCTCTGCGCCGAGACCGGCAAGACGGGCCGACAGATCAACATCACCGGTACGGGGCGACCCGCCAGCGTTTCCCCTCATCCTGTCTGCTGAGGACACTACAAATGACGCCTGCGTCGCATCCACATTCATTACGCCGGAAAATCCAGCGCGGCTTCACCCTGATCGAAGTGCTGGTCACGGTCATCGTGCTGGCGATCGGGCTGCTCGGCCTCGCCGGACTGCAGCTCAGCGGTCTGCGCTACACCCACAGCGCCTACCAGAACTCGCAGGCGACGATCATGACCAACGACATCATCGACCGCATGCGCGCCAACCGCCTCATGGCCGAGAGCGGCGCCTACATCATCGCCGTCGGCAGCGATCCGAGCGCGATCTCCTGCCTCGGCATCGGCGCCGATTGCTCGCCGGCAGCGATGGCCCAGGCCGACCTCTACGAATGGAAGCAGGCCATCGCCGCCTTGCTGCCCGCCGGCGACGGGGCGGTACAGCAAAACGGGAGCTCGTTCATCATCACCATCCAGTGGGACGACACGCGCGGCGAGCAAGACGCCAAGACCCTGACCGTGGAGACCATCCTGTGAAACATCCGCACCGACCGGGCACGCAGCGCGGCCTCGGACTGATCGAGATCATGGTCGCGCTCGCGATCAGCGTCATACTGATGGCCGGCGTCATCCAGATCCTCCTCAGCAGCAAGCTGTCCTACCGCGTGTCCGAAGCGAATGCGCGGGTGCAGGAAGGCGGGCGCTTCGCGATCGAATTCATGAATAACGACCTGCGCATGGCGGGGCACCTGGGCTGTTTCCGCTATTCCTTCGCCGAAGTCGACAACATACTCGACGAGCCGGACTTCAACTGGAACCTGGAAACCACGATCGAGGGATACGACTCGACAGGCACGAATTGGCCGCCGGAACTGTCCGCGCTGATCGCGGGCGAGGTGCTCGGCGGCACCGACGTCCTGGTCATGCGCGGCCTCGCGGGAGACGGCATTCCCCTCGTCGATCCGTTCAGCGTCGGCGATCAATGGTTTGCAAACACCGCCGGCAACATCAACGCAGGCGATGTCGTGATGGCCAACTCCTGCGGCGGCGGCCGGATCGCCCGGATCACCGGTATCGATGACGGCGCGGTGCCCGTCGAGCTTTCAATCGAAGGGCTCGGCAATCCTTTCGGCGAAAGCCCTTTCGGCGACGGCGTGGAAGTCTCCCGGATCGAAACCCACATCTATTACATCGCCGCCAACGACGCGGGCGTGCCGGCGCTGTTCCGCCGGAGTCTTACGGACGGAATGTCCCGGCAGGAACTGGTCGACGGCGTCGAGGGCCTGCGCATCCTCTACGGCGAGGACACCAACGCGGACGGCATCGCCAACCGCTACGTCCGCGCGCAGGAGGCGACGATGAGCGAAGTGGTCAGCCTGCGCATCAGCCTGCTGCTGCGCACCGAAGACAGTATCGCATCCACCCCGCAGACCTATCTCTACGACGGCGAGGAAATTACGGCGGGAGACCTGAGGATGCGCCGTGTGTTCAGCAGCACCGTGAAGCTGCGCAACCGCGGCGTGCTGTGAGCGGAAGAGAACGGAGAGACATCATGAGCGGACGCAAGGGAAGACAAACGGGTTCGGCATTGATCATCAGCCTGGTCATCCTGATCGTCATGACACTGATCGGGATCACCGCGATGGGCAGCTCCACGCTGCAGGAAAGGATGGCCGGCAACAGCCGCGACATGGCCCTCTCGTTCCAGGCCGCCGAGGCGGCGCTGCGCGGAGGAGAGTCGTGGCTGGGCACCGGCAACAATTCGTTGCTGGACCCGATTGCCGAGCCCGCCGCCTGGGATGGCGGCAATGAGACAGGCAGCGAGACAGGGCTCGGCCCATTGCTCGCCGACGATCCGAAGTACCACGTCGCCAAGGCCAGGGAGGTGCGCATCGGCATCGGACTGCCGGCGGACTGGCGCTATATCAACCCGGTCACCGCGCGCGCGGTCGGGGGCGCCGACACGACCGTGACCGTCGTCCAGTCGATGTTCGAACCGTGATCGTCGTTTCGCTTCGCGGATAGACAGGCATTCGTAAAGGGTTTCAACCGGAGAGGTTTCATGAACGCCAACCGTAACCTGAACGCTGATCGTATCAACCTGAACTCCGGGCGCCGCCTGCGGGCGATCGGCCTGGGTTTCATGCTCAGCATGATCGTCGGCGCGCCTGCGCAGGCCGCCGTCGATATCGCCAAGGTGCCGCTGTTCACGACCAGCAACGTGCCGGGCAACCTGCTGCTGGTGCCGTCGGTGGAGTTTCCGACGATCAACAGCGTCGCGTCCCTAGGCCCGTACGAACCTGAGCAGACCTACCTCGGCTACTTCTCGTCCGACAAGTGTTATCGATACTCTTACGCCGCTGACGAGAAGGAGCGCCATTTCTATCCCATCGGCCTCGCCGCGAACCACACCTGCTCGGGCGAGTGGAGCGGTAACTTCCTGAACTGGGCCGCGACCCAGACCGTCGATCCGTTCCGCCTGGTGCTGACCGGCGGTTATCGAGTCAAGGACTTACCGGACGTAACCTGGGTCGAAAAGGCACGTCACGACGGCCAGATGAATACGACGCTGTTTCCGAACCGTCGGATTCCCGCTACCGGAACCAATGAAACTCTCGTGAAGGGGGCCACCCCGTTTGCATGGACCAGTTTCCAGATGCGCATCCATGGACTTGGCAACCGCATGTACTTCATCCATACCGGTGATGTCGCCGCCGCGCATCCCACCTCCACCGACAGCAACCGCGCGGCCGCGCTGGTGCCTCTCACGGCAACCGCTTTTCAGAATCCTAGCAGCACCAACAGTCAAAGCACCGTCTATCAAGTCAGCATCCGCGTCAAGGTCTGCGACCCGAACGCCCCCGGCGGCGTCGAACCTCATTGCCGTCCGTATTCGCAGGGCTGGAAACCGGAAGGCATGCTGCAGCAGTACTGGCGGAACCTCCGCTACGGGGTCTTCGGCTACCTCAACACGCAGGCGAACGAACCGCTGCGCGACGGCGGCGTGCTGCGTGCCCGGATGAAGACCATCGGTCCGGTGATCCCGGGCGGCGTGACCGAGCCTAACAATACGAACAAGGAATGGGACCCGGTCACCGGCGTGCTGCTCGACAACCCGAATTCCACCGACGCCAGCGCGACCAATGCCACCATCTCCTACAGCGGCGTGATCAACTCGCTGAACAGGTTCGGCCAGAACCCGGCCATAATCAACAAGCACCACGACCCGGTCAGCGAGCTTTACTACTCCGCGACCCGCTACCTGAAGAACCAGGGCAACGTAGCGGAATACTCGAACATGACCGGTACCGCGACCGCCCGTGACAACCTCGCGGACGGCCTCCCGGTCATCACGAACTGGGACGATCCGATCCAGAACTGGTGCCAGCCGAACGTCATTCTCGGTATCGGCGATATCTACACGCACCGCGACAAGAACCTGCCGGGCAGCGGCTTCACGAGCGGCGAGCCGGGCAAGCCCGGCGCCGTCTCGGCGGACTCGACGGTCAACGTGGTCACCCGCACGAACCAGGTGGCCGCGATGCAGGGCATCACGATCAACCACAACCCATTCACCGGGCGCGACAATTCCGCGTTCATGGCCGGCCTCGCCTATGACGCCCACACGCGGGATATCCGGCCCGATCTCACCGGCGGCAAGACGACGGTCTCAACCTACTGGGTCGACGTGCTCGAAAATCAATCACTCGAAGGCATGGCGCGCAATCAGTACGCGCTCGCGGCGAAGTACGGCGGATTCCGCGTGCCGGACGATTTCAATCCCGACACCCACAGCGGCGCGCTGCCGACCGCGTGGTGGCATTCGAACGGCGAGACGCTGACGCCCTTCGGGGCAGGTAACGGCCAGGCGGCGTTCCCGAGGCCCGACAACTTCTTCACCGCGGGCAGCGCGGACAAGATGGCGGAGAGCCTGACCAAGGCGTTCGAGAGCATCATCAGCGAGGTCGAAACCTCCGCGACCGCGGCGGCGACGAGCTCGGCGATCCTGCAGACCGACACGATGCTGTTCGTCGCGGGTTTCCGCAGCAGCGACTGGTCGGGCATGCTGAGCGCCAACAACGTCGATCCGACCACCGGCGCGCTGTCCGGCATCGCATGGGATGCCGAAACGGGCCTGCGCAGCCGCACGCCCGCGTCGCGCAATATCTACACGAGCACCGGCGATAACGGCGTCTCGCTGGCGTGGGACAGTTTGGACCTCGCGCAGCGCAATGCGCTGAACCGTCGCCCCGACGGCACCAGCGACGGGCTCGGAGCGAATCGCCTCGACTGGTTGCGCGGCGACGATGCGGCCCACGCCTCGTTCCGCAGCCGTTCCGGGAGCGGCCAGTTGCGGCGGCTGGGGGATATCGTCAATTCGAACCCCCAGTTCGCGGCGGGTAAACAGAATTTCGGTTACAGCCTGCTGAGCGACCTCGGGGTGAGCTACAGCAGCTTCCGCGCCACGGCCGCGTATCAAAATCGGCCCAACGTGATCTACGTCGGCGCCAACGACGGCATGCTGCACGCCTTCAATGCCCAGACCGGCCACGAGATCTTCGCCTACATCCCGAGCGAGCTGCTGCTGCCCGAGGACGCCGCCGGTCCCGCGCGCATCAACGCATTGATGCGCGCGGATTACGGCCATGCCTACTTCATGGACGGCACGGCGGCGGTCAGCGATGCCCACGCCGCGACCTGGGCCAGCGGCGGCAGCGGCTGGAAGACGGTGCTGGTGGGCACCATGGGTACGGGCGGACGCACGGTGTTCGCGCTGGACATCACCGCGCCGGAAAGCTTCGGCACCGGAAACGTGCTGTGGGAGTTCACCGACCCCGACCTCGGCTACGGCGTCGGGCAGCCCACCATCGTGCGCATGCGCAACGGGGAGTGGGCCGCCGTGTTCGGCAACGGCTACAACAGCGACAACGATCGTGCGGCGCTCTTCATCGTGCGGCTGCGCGACGGGGAGTTGCTGGCCAAGATAGATACCGGGGTCGGCGGCGCCGCCGCGGCCTCGAACGGCCTGGCCTCGCCGAAGGTGACCGACTGGCCGGGGCTCGACCTGGCAGCAAGATACATCTACGCGGGCGACCTGCAGGGTAACGTCTGGCGCTTCGATGTGTCCTCTTCCAGCGCAGGCCAGTGGAGCAACGCGGGCAACCGCAGCGTGCTGTTCCAGGCGCGGGACGGCGGCGGCGCGATTCAGCCGATCACCGCGCAGCCCGAGGTCGCCCTCAACCCGAACAACCCCGGCAGTCTGATGGTGCTGTTCGGCACCGGCAGCTACTTCCGTAATCCGGACGGCGGCAGCACCCAGGTGCAAAGCCTTTACGGACTGATCGACGGGAAGTTCTCCGACAGCGGTTACAGCATCGCCGGGCGCGGCGAGCTGCTGCAGCAGGTCATCGAGACCCAGGGACTCCAAAGCTTCGGCGGCGAGACGCATCTGGTGCGCACGGTCTCGGCCAACCCCATCACTACCCAGAAGGGCTGGCACCTCGATCTGATCCACGCGGGCCAGATGGCGGGCGAGCGCGTGGTCAGCAGCGCGACCTTCCCGTCCGGACAATTGCAGAAGCGGGTGCGCTTCACGACGATGATCCCGGACGAGGATCCCTGCGGGACCGGCCGCACCGGTTTCGTCATGGATATCCTGATCGCATCGGGCGGACAGACCAACAACTCGGTGTTCGATCTGAACGGGGACGGTCAATTCAACGAGGATGACATGATCGGCGAGGAACTGTTCGTCAGCGGCCTGGGCGCCGGGCGCGGCGAGTTGATGACCATCATCCGCGACCGCCATCAGAGCCTCGACCACATGTACGGCGGCGACGACCGCCTCGGCGCGAGCCTCAACACCGCGGGCCCGGCGGGCCGGCAGTCGTGGCGTCAGATCAAATAACGGAGGAGGTACGTTAAATGAACACGAGACGGTTTTCGGGATTCACGCTGATCGAGCTGATGATCGTCATCTCGATCATCGCGATACTCGCGATGGTCGCGATACCTGCCTACAACGACAGCGTCACCAAGGCGCGGCGGGCGGACGGGATGTCGGCGCTGATGGATGCGATGGCCCGGCAGGAGCGGTTCTTCACCGAGAACAACAGCTATACGACGGACCTCGGACAGGCGTCGATCTCGGCGAACTCGCAGGAAGGTTACTATACCCTGAGTGCAGCCGCCTGCGGTTCCGGGATCACCGGTTGCGTGATCATCACCGCGGCGCCGACCTCGGCGCAGTTGCACGATGGCGCGTTGACACTGAACTCGAGAGGCCAGCGGACCCCGGCCGAGAAATGGTAGAACCAGGGGGGTTAACCGGTCTTCGCCGGCTGTAGCTCGCGCGGCAGCGCAAACACCACCTGCTCCTCACGACCTGCGAGATTCTGCACCGAGGTGGCGCCGAATGCCTGAAGCCGGGCGATTACCTCGCTGACGAGCACTTCCGGCACAGAGGCGCCGGCGGTCACCCCGATCGTGGTCTTGTCCTGTAACCACTCCGGCCTGATCTCCCCGGCGCTGTCGATCAGGTGGGCTTCGATAGCGGCCTTCTCCGCAATCTCCCGCAGCCGGTTCGAATTGGAGCTGTTGCGCGAGCCGACGACGAGCACAAGATCGCAGCTCCCGGTCAATGCCTTGACGGCATCCTGGCGATTCTGGGTCGCGTAACAGATGTCGTCCTTGCGCGGTCCGATGATCGACGGAAATCGCTGGCGCAATACGTCGATGATCGCCGCGGTATCGTCGATCGACAGCGTGGTCTGGGTCACGAAAGCCAGATCATCGGGATTCTCGACTTCGAGTCTGCGGGCATCTTCCGGCGTCTCGACGAGATACATCCGGTTATGCTCGCCTTCCCGGTACTGTCCCAGCGTGCCTTCAACCTCGGGATGACCCGCGTGACCGATCAGGATGCATTCGCGTCCGGCCCGGGCGTGACTCATCGCCTCGATATGCACCTTGGTGACGAGCGGACAGGTAGCATCAAACACCTTGAGCTGGCGCCGCGCAGCGTTCTGCCGCACGACCTGCGACACGCCATGGGCGGAAAAGATCACGATCGCTCCGTCCGGAACTTCATCCAGTTCATCGACGAATATCGCGCCCATGTCGCGCAAGTTCTGAACGACGAACTTGTTGTGCACGACTTCGTGGCGGACATAGACCGGCTTGCCAAAGACCTCGAGCACGCGCTCGACGATCTCGATCGCGCGATTGACGCCGGCGCAGAAGCCACGGGGATTGGCGAGTATTACCCGCATTTAATCGATACTCCAGTATCAGCTGTCAGACGAAAGTATACACCCGATCAGGCAGTCACCCATGCCCTGCCCTGCGGTGCCCGGTCATCGCATCATAGATCAGCAGAACCACCCCTATCGTGATCGCGGAATCCGCGACGTTGAATGCCGGCCAGTGCCAGTCGCGGTAATAGACATCGATGAAATCAACGACATGCCCGTGCTGAAGGCGATCCCAGACGTTGCCGAGCGCGCCGCCGAGGATCAGCGCAAGACCCATGGCCGGCGCCCGCTCGGTGCACCGCAAGCGGCGCATCCAGACCAGGATCACGCCACTGACGACGAGCGCGAGCCCGGTGAAGAGCCAGCGCTGCCAGCCCGAGGCATCACTCAGAAAACTGAACGCTGCGCCGGGGTTGTATACCAGCACGAGATTCAGGAACGGCAGCAGTTCCACGCGGTCGAACAGATCGAACCGCGCACTGATCCAGATCTTGCTCGCCTGGTCCAGCGCGATGATCAGCACCGTCAGCCACAACCAGCGCAACCCGCTGTTCGCGATATCAGGCATGACGTCGGGTTTCTCCGGCACCGGTGACATTCTCGATGCAGCGACCGCACAGGCTCGGATGTTCGTTATTCGCGCCAACGTCTTCACGGTGATGCCAGCAACGCCCGCACTTGGCATGAGCGGATGCTCGCACCGTGATCCCCAGAATTCCACCCTCCGGCAGCGCGGTCTCGACGGAGTCGACCGGCCTTTCCGCGGCCGAGTGCAGCCTGGCGTATGACGTGATCAGCACGAAGCGCAGCTCGTCATCGAGCCTTGCCAATTGTTCGCGCAGTTCCGGCGCGCAATAGAGATCGACCTCGGCATCGAGGGAGGCGCCGATCTCGCCGGCGACACGCAGCTTTTCGAGTTCCCGGCTGACTGCCTCGCGCACCGCCATGATTTGTTCCCAGGCGGCGGGATCGAGGCCGGATCCGCTCGCGGTCTGCCCCGGCGGAAAGCGGTACCACTCCTCGAGCAGGACCGAATCCGCGCGCGTACCCGGCATATGACGCCAGATATCCTCGGCGGTGAAACTGAGGACCGGCGTGATCCAGCGCACCAGCGCCTCGACCAGATGCTGCATCGCGGTCTGCGCGGAGCGGCGCGCGACACTGTCTGCCCGCGTCGTGTATTGCCGGTCCTTGATGATGTCGAGGTAGAACGCGCCGAGTTCCACCGCGCAGAAGTTGTGCACCTTCTGGTACACATGATGAAATTCGCAGCGCTCGTAGGCGGTTCTGATCTCTTCCTGCAGTCCTGCCGCCCGCATGATAATCCATCGATCCAGGCTCAGCAGCGCGTCGGGCGGCAGGCTGTGCGCCCCCGGGTCAAAGCCCTCGAGATTCGCCAGCAGGAAGCGGGCGGTATTGCGGATGCGCCGGTAGGCGTCGGCCATCCGCTTCAGGATCTCATCGGAGACGTTCATCTCGCCGCGATAGTCGGTCGCGGCCACCCACAGACGCAGGATATCGGCGCCGAGATTGTTGACGACCTTCTGCGGCGCGACGACGTTGCCGAGCGACTTCGACATCTTGCGGCCCTGGGCATCGACGGTGAAACCATGCGTCAGCACCGCGCGATACGGCGCCGCCCCGTGCATTGCGACCGAGGTCAGCAGCGACGACTGGAACCAGCCGCGGTGCTGGTCGGACCCTTCGAGATAGAGATCGGCCGGG
>CAYTGL010000002.1:0-149289 GCA_964437335.1 uncultured Chromatiales bacterium | reverse complement strand
CGAGAACCAGCTGTTCTACAAGGACAACACCCGCATGCTCTACGGCGACGCCCAGGGCGTCGTCGGCGAACTGATCGCCGCCCTCAAGCAGATGGCCTGATCAAACGAATCTGATGCCCTTGATGAAAGAGTTTTTTAGTCGAAGGTTGCTTCTATGCCCGCTCGGCGGAGCGGCGGACGGTTGAGGGGCGTCTCAGCCCTCTTCCTTTCTGCAGCGTTCCCGCAGCTTGCGGGCCCGCCGGTTCCTGATGATGTGGAAGCGCCAAAAGGCGCGGATGAAGAGATTGCCCAGCACGGCTGAGACGATGCCGCAGACCAGACAGCCGAGGAGGAACGGTTCCCAGATCAGCTTCATCTCGGTGAGCAGCCACTGGATGGACGGCTCGCTGAAGTCGATCTTGTGCATCGGCATGCCGAGCATCCAGGCGCCGAGGCGATAGCAGAAATAGAACACCGGTGGCATGGTTATCGGGTTGGTGAGCCAAACCAGCGCCACCGAAATCGGCAGGTTGACGCGCGCCGCGATGGCCAGCGCCGCGGCGATGACCATCTGGAACGGCACGGGGATAAAGGCGACGAACAGTCCGATGGAGACGGCGCCCGGCACCGAACGCCGGCTCAGATGCCAGAGGTTGGGGTCGTGCAGCCGGGTGCCGAAACGTTGCAGATGCCGGTGCTCCTTGAACGTGTTGTGATCGGGCAGCCAGCGTTTCAGGAGTCGTTTCGGCATGGTTGAAATTATATGCTGCGCCGTGCGCGTCATTCGAGTTTTTTGCCAAGTCGACTGAATCGCCAGAAACACCACCTTCAGCGCCGATTCGTCACTCGGAAAGAGCTTGCGCCGCTGCGTTGCCTTGCGGAGCACGCTGTTCAGCGACTCGATGGCGTTGGTCGCTTGGATACTCGCCGGCGAGTTGATTGCAACCCTCAAGCAGATGGCCTGATCAGAACACCTGCACGGCGTCGAAGACCGGGCCGTCGACGCAGACGCGTTTCATCGCAGGGCCCTGCGGGGTGTTGACCAGGACGGTGCAGCCGGCGCAGCCGCCGACCGCGCAGGCCATGAATTCCTCGAGCGAGACCTGGCACGGCAGCGCGTAATCCCGCGCGAGCGCGGCGGTCGCGGCGAGCATCGGGTGCGGGCCGCACGCGAAGATCTCGACCTCGTTGCGTTCGGCGTCGCCGAGCGTGTCGAGCCACGCGCGCGCGAGATCGGTGATATAGCCGTCGAAGCAGCCGGCAAAGCCCTGCAGCGTCGCGAGCCGGCTCGGGATGCCCCAGTCGTCCATCAAAGGCATCGCCGCGATCGCGCTCGCCGGCGCGCCCGGCAGCATGATCTGCGACGGCCGCGGCCGGAACGGGAACGGGATCTCGGAGCCCATCATCACGACCGGACGGTAGCCCTGTTTGCCGAGCTTCATCGTCTCGGCCAGAAACACCATCGGTGGTATGCCGACGCCGCCGCCGAGCAACAGCGCGCGCGGGCGGTCCGGATGCGGTGTGAACGGCACGCCGATCGGTCCGAGCAGGCTGAGTCTTTCTCCCGGCTTGCGCTGCGCGAGCAACGCGGTGCCGTGGCCGAACACGCGGTACAGGATCTCGATCCAGCCGGCCTCAAAGCCGCTGCGCATCAGCGAAAACGGCCGCCGCATCGGCAACAGCGGGTCGCAACTCAGATGCACGAATGATCCGGGCCGCGCCGTCTTCGCCGTCTTCGGCGCGCGCAGGCGCAACACATATTGCTGGCCATCGAAGGCCTGGTGGGACAGCAGCTCGGCGTCTTCGAGGAAGATCGTATTGCGATGGGGTTTCGACATCAGCTTATGGATACCGTGGATCAAAGGGGTCAGACCCTATTAATAGGGTCTGACCCCTTTGATCGGTTGATCTATACCACACCGGCGTTGATCTGATATACGACCTTGCCCGCCAGCAGCGTCTCCGTCACCCGCCCCTTCATCTCCCAGTCCAGATACGGCGTGTTGTGACCCTGGCTCGCGAGCGCGCCGGCATCGAGTATCCAGTCGACCTCCGGGTCGAAGATGCAGATATCGGCGCGCTTGCCCGGCGCGAGGTCGCCGCCGTCGATACCGAGGATGCGCGCCGGCTGGCAGCTCAGGCGATCGATCATGCCGGCGAGATCGAGCACGCCCTCATCGACGAGGCGCAGCGCGAGCGGCAGCAGCGTGTCGAGGCCGGAGATGCCGGGCGAGGTTTCGCTGAACGGGCGCAGCTTCGCGTCGGGTTCGTGCGGCTGGTGGTCCGAGCAGATCGCCGCGATCACGCCGCTCGCGAGCCACTGGCGCAGGCCATCGCGATCGCGCAGCGTCCTGAATGGCGGGCGGACATGGCACTGACTGTCAAAATCGAGCACGTCGTTTTCGCACAGATGCAGATGATGCACGCTGACATCGGCCGTGACCGGCAGCCCGTCATGCCGCGCGCGCGCGATCATCTGTGCGGCGCGCGCCGTCGATAGCAGCGAGAAATGCGTGCGCACGCCGGTCTGTTCGACCAGCGCAAGTTGAGTCGCGACCGCGACGGTCTCGGCCGCGGCCGGGATGCCCGGCAGGCCGAGCCGGGTCGCGACCGCGCCGTCATGGGCCTTGCCGTCACCGGCGAGCGCGGCGTCCTGGGCGTTGACGAACACCGTCAGACCGAAGGTCGCCGCGTATTCCATCGCGCGCAGCATGACCAGGGGATTGCGCACCGGCTGGAATCCGTTGCTGACGCCGATGCAGCCGGCCTGCGCCAGCGCCGCCATCTCGCTCAGGTGCTCGCCGTCGAGACCACGGGTCAGTGCGCCGAGCGGGACGACGCGCGCCATGCCGGCGGCAGCCGCCTGGCGGCGCACCAGTGTCGCGACCGCCGGGGTGTCGATGATCGGGTCGGTGTCCGGCGGGCAGCACAGCGTCGTGATGCCGCCCTGCGCCGCGGCGCGGGTCTCGCTCGCGATCGTCGCCTTGTGTTCCTGGCCGGGCTCGCGCAGATGCGCGCGCAGGTCGACGAAACCGGGGCAGACCACGCGGCCGCCGGCATCGATGACACGGTCCGCAGCGAAGCCCTCCGGCGCCTTGCCGACCGCGGCGACGCGGCTGTCGGCAATGAACAGGTCATGGCGGCCGTCGATTCCGTTCGCCGGATCGACCACTCGGCCATTGCGAATCTGCACCCGCATCATTCCACCCTGACCCCGGCGTGCGCCATCGCTTTCGACATCACCGCCATGCGCATTGCGATGCCGTGCGTGACCTGCTGCAGGATCACCGAGCGCGGCCCGTCGGCGACCGATGAGTCGATCTCGACGCCGCGGTTGATCGGCCCCGGATGCATGACGATCGCGTCGGGCCTGGCAAGTTCGAGCTGGCGCGTGGTCAGCCCGTAGAGACGGAAATATTCATGCTCGCTCGGCAGGAACGCGCCGCCCATGCGCTCGCGTTGCAGGCGCAGCATGATGACCACGTCGATGTCGCGCAGACCCTCGCGCAGTTCGTGATGGACATGGACGCCGAGCGTATGCGCCTCGACCGGGATCAGCGTGCGCGGTCCGATGACGCGGATCTCCTCGACGCCGAGCGTCGACAGCGCATGGATCTGCGAGCGCGCGACCCGCGAATGCAGGATGTCGCCGACGATCGCGACCTTGAGCTTGTGGAACGCGCCCTTCTCGCGGCGGATCGTGAACATGTCGAGCATCGCCTGGGTCGGATGCGCGTGACGGCCGTCGCCGGCGTTGATGATGCTGACATGCGGCGCCGCATGACGCGCGATGAAATGCGCCGCGCCACTGTCGGCGTGACGCACGATGAACATGTCGCAGTTCATCGCCTCGAGGTTGCGCAGCATGTCGAGCAGCGTCTCGCCCTTGGTCGTCGCCGAGGCGGGGATGTTGATGTTCAGCACGTCGGCGGAGAGCCGTTTGGCCGCGAGCTCGAAGGTCGTCCGGGTGCGTGTGCTCGCTTCGAAGAACAGGTTGACGATGGTCTTGCCGCGCAGCAGCGGCACCTTCTTGACGGTTTGTTCGGCGACTGATGAGAGCGATTCAGCGGTGTCGAGCAGGTCAATCAGCAATTCGCGTTTGAGGCCCTCGATCGTCAGGAAATGACGCAGCCCGCCCTGGCTGTCGAGTTGGAGATTGCGTTTGTCCACGCCTTGCGTCAGTCCTTTTTCGGCGATCGGTTGATGCTGAGTCTGAGCGGGTCCGGCCCGTGCAGCTTGATATGCTGGCCCTTCGCGAGCGGGATCTGCAGGCCGACGACATCGGCCTGGATCGGCAGTTCACGGCCGCCGCGCTCGACCAGCGCCGCGAGCAGGATCGACGCCGGCCGGCCGTAGTCGAAGATTTCGTTCAGCGCCGCGCGGATCGTGCGCCCGGTGTTCAGCACGTCGTCGACGAGGATGATGTGGCGGTCGTCGATCGAGACCGGCAGGTGCGAGGGCCGGACCTGCGGATGGATTCCGACACGGGTGAAGTCGTCGCGATAGAACGAGATATCGAGCGTCGACAGGGGGTCACGCAGTTCGAGCAGCTGATGCAAGCGGTTCGCGACCCAGACCCCGCCGCTGTAGATGCCGGCCATCAGCGGGTCGGAGATGCCGCGTTCCGTCAGCAGGCGGCGCAGCGCACTCGCCATACCCCGGATCGTGGCGTCCAGGTCGGCTTTTTCGGGTTCCAGGGTCATGATCGCGGCGCCTTTAGGTGCTGGAAATGGTACAGAGTCGGCAGCGCGGCGTCGAGTGCCCGTCAACCGTCCCCGTGGTCCTGCGCCCCGCCATCCGTCTCGCTGAACCAGGTCTGCAGGATGATCTGGGCCGCGATCGCGTCGATACCGCGCTTGCGGCGGGCGCGGTGGCGGTCGGTATCGCTGTCGTGCATCATTTGTCCGGCTTCGATCGTGGACAGACGTTCGTCGACCGGATAGACCGGCAGATGGAAGCGCCCGGCCAGTTGGCGCGCAAAGCGGCGCGCCTCGTGCGTCATCTCCTGCTCGCTGCCGTCCATGTGCAGCGGGATGCCGACGACCAGTCCGGCGGGCCGCCAGGTCTCGATCAGGCGGGTGATCGCGTCCCAGTCGGGCTTGTCGCTGACCGTGTGCAGCGTTTCGAGCGGCGTCGCGGCGCCCGTCAGCTCCTGACCGACCGCGACGCCGATATATTTTTTCCCGAAATCGAAGCCGAGCAGGGTGCGGTCGGCGCGCTTCATGCGCGCCCGAAGTGCGTCGACAGGCGGTGGATATCGACCCCGCTCAGCGCCGCGGCCGCTTCCCAGCACTGCTCGCTCGGGGTATCGAACAGGATACGGTCGTCGGCATCGACGTTGATCCAGGCATTCTCGCCGATCTCCCGCTCAATCTGGCCCGGACCCCAGCCGGCGTAGCCAAGCGCGACCAGGCTGTGTTCCGGCCCCTCGCCGCGCGCGATCGCTTCGAGGATGTCGCGCGACGAGGTGACGCCGAGTTCATCGGTCACCTTCAGCGTGACGTCCCACTCGCCATGCGGCTTGTGGATCACGAAGCCGCGCTCGGTCTGGACCGGCCCGCCGAGATAGAGCGGCTGGCGCCGTACCGTTTCGAGTTCGGTCGGGATGTTCATCTGTTTCAGCACCTCGCCCATTTCGATGTCGAGCCGGCGGTTGATCATGATCCCCATCGCCCCCTGCGCGTTGTGCTCGCACAGCCAGGTGACCCCGTGGAAGAAATTCGGATCCTGCAGTGTCGGCATTGCGATCAGGAACTGGTTGGTGAGCTTCATCGTGACGGACATGGACCGATTATCGCACGGCAAAAGGGTCAGACCCTATTAATAGGGTCTGACCCTTTTAGCGCTGCGTGGTGAGCGAGTGGCTGTCGAGGAACTCCCAGTTGCGGGTGATATGCAATACGTCGGTATCTTTCTTCATCTCCTGCGAAAAAGGAGAGAATGGCGCCGAAAGATAGACGATGCGCATTGCCGCGTCGTCCAGTACCTTGTGCCCGGAGGAGCGCAGCAACGTGACGCCCTGCAGGCTGCCGTCGGCGTTGATCGCGACATCGAGCAGCAGGTTTCCGGTGATATTGCGGCGTTTGGCCTCCTCGGGGTAGTTCAGGTTGCCGATGCGCTCGATCTTGGCGCGCCAGGCGTCGAGATAGACCGCGTCGCGGAACTCCCGGGTCCGGGCCGAGATGTAGCGGTGCCGGCCGCGCTGGGCAAAATCGGTCATCGCCTGGCTGATCTCGGCGCTCAGCGTCGCGATCTCGATGCTGCGGGCGACCAGCTCCTCGGCCGTCAGCGGCTGGCGCACGGTTTCGGGGTCGGTGTCCGGCGGCGTGACGGCGCGCAGGTCCGAGCGCGCTTGGGTCAGTGGGCGCGACTCCGGTGGCCGCTCCGGCGGCGGGGGCGCGGCCGGGCGGGTGATGACGCTGTCGGCGCCCATTCGCTGCGGATTGATCGGTGTAAATGCCGGGCTCTGCGGGCTTTCGGGCTGTTCATGTTCGCCGCCGCCATCGAGGCTGGCCTGGGCCAGGGCTTTGGCGTCCTCCGGCTTCTCATCGCTGGTCTGGTGGACCAGCTTGATCTCGATGGGCGGGCTCTTGATCTGCGGCAGCCGCGTCAGATCGGGCTGGAACGTGACTCCGAGGACGATGATCGCGTGCACGACCACGGCGACGAACAGCGTCATGCCGAGGCGGTCTGACGGATCGATCTGCGGGGCGTTAGCGACGGCGTTCATCGACGGGCTCATCTTCAGGCCTGTTTCCAGGCTCATTCCCGGGCTCATTCTCGGAATACAGCGGTAACCGCGCCATCATGGACTTGACGATGATACCGCTCAGCAGGCCGAAAAAAACAGCGACGGTCATCAGAACCGGCAACAGCGCGAACAACGCCGGGTGCGGGATGAACAGCGCATAGGCAGCGAAAAATTGTCCCGCCATATGCGCCATCGCCGCGAGCAGGCAGTAGCCGATCGGACCGAGGCCGCCCCACAGTCGGAAACGGAACAGCCACTGCCCGAGACCGACGGCCGCGAGCGCCGCGAGCGCGCCGGTCAGGCTCAGCACGAAGGTCGGCGTCAGAAAAGTCCCGATCAGCAGGCTGCCGACGATGACGCGGAGCAGGCTGACCCAGATCGCCGCGCGCCAGCCGTACAGCATCAGCACCGCGATCGTGACGACATTCGCGAGCCCCGGCTTGACCCCGGGCAGCGGACTCGGCAGCGCGCTCTCGGCGATATGAATCGTGATCGCCAGCGCCGCGAGCCACGCGATGCGATAATCCGCCCGCTCCGCGGTCAGCGTGATCGTTTTGGGCTCAGACCTGACATTCAACATGTCGGGGACCTCATCGATTCAACCCGGTCTGCGAATGACATGATAACTGTCAGGGCTGATCCCTAGAAATTGATACTGTCGAAGCGCGGGTCGGTGGAGACGACAGCGAGGCTGATGCGGTTTGGCAGGCAGGCGGTGACGTCGCCGCCGTCGCGCAGCCAGCCGCTGTGGATGCAGTGTTTTCCCTGGCACGGCGAGGCGACGAAACGGGCGGCGCCGTCGCGAATCTCTATGACGCTCGCGCCTAACGGCCCGTCGATCGTGATCGTGCGCGCGTCGTGCAGCGACGCCAGGGTCTCGGCGCCGTGCGCGTCGACGATGCGCACGGTCTCCCCGGGCGCGCCGTCGCCCCAGTGGGCGACATACAGCCACGGGACCAGCACCAGCGCGAAGGCGACAACGACGAGGTCTGCGCGGGTCATCCGGTGTCTCCGATGATGATGGCCGGCGGCGGGGCGACCTCGAAACGGATGCGGTCGGCCATCGCCGGCGTCATGTGTACGTTCATATCGGCATCGATCAGCATTACTTGCGTGATGCCGAGTCGCCGCGCGGTATCGCGCCAGCCGACGGGTCCTGCGACAAATAGCGCGGTCACGGCCGCATCGGCCTCGGCGGCATTGTCGAGTATCACCGTCACCGACAGGGCGCCCTGCGCGGGCCGGCCGCTGCGCGGGTCGATGATGTGATGATAGCGTTTGCCTTCGTAATCGAAATAACGTTCATAGTTGCCTGACGTGAAGACGCTCTCGTCACCATGGGTCTCGAGCGAGGCGATGATGCCGCGATCGACCGGATGGCGGATGCCGATGCGCCAGGGCCGTTCGCCATGACGGCCGATCGCGCGCAGGTCGCCGCCGGCATTGACGATCGCATTGTCGATGCCGAGCGCGCGCAGCGCCGCGATCGCGTGATCGACGCCGAGGCCCTTGGCGAAGGCGCCGAGATCGATCTGCACGGCAGGATTGGTGCCGTGTATCTGCAGGCCATCGAATACCAGCGTGTCCATCGTCGGCGCCGTGGCGACGAGGCGTTCGATCGCCGCGTCCGGAGGCGGCGGGCCGGTCGGCGCGGTATCGCTGTGAAAGCCCCACAGCGCGACGAGGTGTCCGATCGCCGGGTTGAACAGGTGGTCGCTCGCCTGCGCGAGTCGCGCCGCCTGCTGCAGCACCGCGGTTGTCTGCGCATCGACGCTGACGGTCTCGCCGGTGGCCAGCGCGGCATTGATGCGCATCAGTTCGCTGGGTTCCCAGGCATGCCACAGGCGCTCCACCTCGTCGAGCGACCGCTCGACCGCGCGCACAGCCTCGGCGCCCTTCGCGTCGTCGACGCCCCAAAGGCTCACGTTAACGAGCGTCCCGAGCGTGAAAAACTCCGTCTTGTAGGTCGGATCCGGCGCAGGCGAGCAGCCTGTCTGCAGGGCTGCGAGCAGCATACATGACAGCATGGCAATGACTGCGTGTTTCACCTGGTGATCCCCATGCAATCCGGTGTTCGCCTGACGCGGCGTCTCACCGCAGGCGGGCCTCGATCACATCCATCAGTTTCGCGCTGATATTGAGCCCGAATTGCGCATCGAGTTCCCGGATGCAGGTCGGACTCGTGACATTGATTTCGGTCAGCCAGTCGCCGATGACGTCGAGGCCGACGAACATCAGTCCGCGCTCGCGCAGCACCGGGCCGACCCGGTCACAGATCTCGCGGTCGCGCGCGCTGAGCTTTTGTCCGACGCCGCGACCGCCGGCCGCGAGATTCGCGCGGGTCTCGCCCGGCGCCGGCAGGCGCGCCAGCGCATACGGCACCGGCTCGCCGTCGACGAGCAGGATGCGCTTGTCGCCGTCCTTGATCTCCGGCAGGTAGCGCTGCGCCATCGTCAGCGTATGGCCGCGCTCGGTCATGATCTCGATGATGACGTTGATGTTCGGATTGCCTTCGGTGACGCGGAACACCGATTCACCACCCATCCCCTGCAACGGTTTGATGATGATGTCGCGGTGCTCGGCGAGGAAGGCGCGCAGGTCGGCGGGTTTGCGCGTAACCAGCGTCGGCGCGCTGCATTCGGGGAACCCCGCGACCGCAAGCTTCTCGTTAGTGTCGCGCAGCGCGGCGGGCTTATTGACGACCAGCACGCCGGTCTGCTCGGCGAGTTCGAGCAACAGCGTGGTATAGACATACTCGATATCGAACGGCGGATCCTTGCGCATCAGGATCACGTCGAGTCCGGCAAGCGGCGCGGTGCGTTCCTCGCCGAGCGTGAACCAGTCATGCGCGCTGTCGCGCACGGTCAATGCCTGCATGCGCGCGCTGACTTCGGCGCCGCGCAGCGACAGGTCGGACTGCTCCATGTACCAGATCGCATAACCGCGGGCCTGGGCCTCGAGCAGCATCGCCAGCGTGCTGTCCTTCGCCGGCTTGATCGCGGCGATCGGATCCATGACGACACCGAGCTGGATCATCGCGGCGCTCAGAGCGACAGCGCGGCGCTCTCCGCCTCGTCGGCGGCTGCGTGCGCCGCAATTTCGCGCGCCGCGGCGAGCAATGCGAGGCGCGCGATGACCCCGTAGGCATAGAAGCGGTTCGGCTGTGCATCCGGTGCGAGATGGTGGTCAGGCTGGGTGCAGCAATCGGCAAAGGCCAGCGGTTCGAAGTGCATGCCGGGGGCGTTCAGATTCTCGTCGGGGCCGCGCCGCGTATGCACGCGGTAGAAGCCGCCGACGACGAAGTGGTCGATCATGTAGACGACCGGCTCACTGACCGCCTGGGTGTCGCCCCAGGTCTCGAAGGTATAAACCCCTTCCTGGACGATGACCTTCGTCGTCTCGCTGCCGCCCTTGGATGCGGCCATCCGGGTGCGCTCCTTGCGGTTCAGTGCGCGCACCTCATCAGTCGAGTGCACCATCATGATGCCCATCCCGTAGGTGCCGGCGTCGGCCTTGACGACGACAAAGGGTCGCCGGTCGACGCCGTACTCATCGTACTTGCGCTGGATCGATTGCAGCAGCGAATCGACGTTCGCCGCCAGGCATTCCTCGCCCTCGCGCTTCATGAAGTTGATCTCGCCGCATTTGAGGAATTGCGGGGCGAACAGCCACGGATCGACCCCGATGAGGCTCGCGAATTCCTCGACGACCTGCTTGTAGAGACGGAAGTGGTCGGACTTGAGCCGATTCGACCAGCCGAGCGCGAGCGGCGGGGCGACCGGCTGCTTCAGTCCTTCCAGGATCGGCGGGCGGCCGGAGGCGAGGTCGTTGTTCAGCAGCACCATGCACGGGGTGAACGCGCCGATGTGGACCTTGTTGCCGGTGCGCTCGAGTTTCTCGAGCCGCAGTGATCGCCCGGAGGGCAGGCTCAGTTCGAGAGGCAGTTTGATGTCCTCGAGCAGGGAGCCGATGCGTACCTCGAAACCGGCCTTGTGCAGGATCTCCTGCAGCGTCGCGAGGCTTTCCATATAGAAGCTGTTGCGGGTGTGATTCTCGGGCACGAGGATGATCTGACCGGCGGTCGGGCACACATGCTCGACCGCGGCCTGCATCGCCTGGATGCACAGCGGCATGAAAGCCGGATTCAGGTTGTTGAATCCGGCCGGGAACAGGTTCGTGTCGACCGGGGCGAGCTTGAAGCCGGCGTTGCGCAGGTCGACCGACGTATAGAACGGCGCCTGGGTCTTCACCCACTCGCGCCGGAACCAGGTCTCGATCGCGGTCTGGCGCTCGAGCAGATGGCCTTCGATCTGCAACAGCGGGCCGTTCAGGCCTGTTGTAAGGTGCGGAACCGGCAGGATATGCGGGCTGCTCATCGCGTGTCTGTCCGTCATCGGGAGCCTTCCATGTTAACCGAAATGGTGGGCGGTATATATAGATGACAGCAGACGACGGTGTCTTGCCCGACCGGGAATTCCTGCTACTATCGCCGGGTAACAATAACCTTCAGGACATGGCTGCACCTTGATCGCCCGCGAACCGTCGCTCTGCCGGCCACCACTGCCGATCGACCGACCACTTCCGTTACCAGCGCCCGGCGGATCGACGCGATCGTGATCTTCAGGGACCATTCCCAGCCGGAATCGAGCGGGACAACCGGCGGCCCGGCCGATCCAAGGCATCCGGCGCGGCATGTCTGGGTGCTGACGGGTTCGATCGGCGCAATGACGGCGGCGACGCGCCTGCTCGGCGGGATCGCGCCGGACCGTTCGCTTGCCTTCATCGTCGCGTTGCGGGTCGCAAACGACGGAGTGCCGCTGATCACCCGTCTGCTCGCGCGCACGACGCCGTTCCGTATCTATGCCGCGGGACTCGAGCGAACGCTCTATCCGCAGGACGTCCTCGTGCTTCCGGTCGATGGCGCATCGGCGGAGACAGCGACACGGGGCGCACCGGTGTCGCGGTCGATCGACGAAGTCCTCGGCGCCGTCGCCGAGCGCTATCGCGACAAGGCGGGGGCCATCATCCTGAGCGGCATCGGCGCCGAGGGTATCAGGGGTTGCGGGTTGATCACGCGCTACGGCGGCCAGCTTTTGATCCAGAATCCGGCCAGTTGCGAGCATGGCAGCCTGCCCGAGGCCATTCGCGACGCCTGCGCGGTATCCCTTGTCGCCCCCCCCGAGCAACTCGCCGAACGCCTGATGTCCCTGATCCCCTCCGCCGGGGTCTGATCCTTCGGGGTCAGACCCCGTTAGGTACCCGGTACCGGCATGCTGCGGCCCCGCGCCAGCCTCTTCAACCCAGGTCCCCCCACAATACCTGCAGCGCCGCGAGCGCGGCCATCCCGGCAGTCTCCGTACGCAAAATACGCGGCCCGAGCCGTAATCCTGTGAACCCTGCATCGATGGCCAATGCGATCTCCGCGGCGCTGAGCCCGCCTTCCGGTCCGGCGAGCAGCACGACATCGCCCGGATTCTGCCCGAGGGCGGACAGCCCGCGTTGGGCGCCGGGGTCCAGTACCAGCCGTTGCGCGGCGGGATCCGCCCCGATTTTCGCGCCGGTCAGCCAATGTGCGAGCGTCATGCCGGCCTGCAGTTCGGGCACCGCCGTGCGCCCGCTCTGTTCACAGGCGCCGCGAATGATGCCGCGCCAGTGTTCGATGCGCCGCTCGAGGCGTGCCCCGTCGAGGCGGACCTGGCTGAATTCGGTCGTCAGCGCGATGATGCGATACACGCCAAGCTCGACCGATTTCTGCAGCGTGTAATCCATGCGCTCGCCGCGCGAGATCCCCTGGGCCAGCGTGATCCGCAGTCGCGATTCGGTCACGGGATCGCGCCGTGCGTCGATCCGCACACGCGCCCGACGCCGATCGCCGTCATCGACGATGATGCCCTCGAACTCTCCGCCCTGCCCGTTGAACACGATGATCGATGCACCGGCCTTGAGGCGCAACACGCGCAACACATGTGCCGACGCCGTCTCGTCGAGTTCGACGAAGCCGCCAACGGCCAGATCACCGGGATAGTGGATTCTCGTTGTCCGCATCGCTCTGGCGCTACTCGTTCGAAGTTCAAAAGGGTCAGACCCTATTAAAAGGGTCTGACCCTTTTGATCCTATGCGCTGGCCGCGCGGTCGATGCCGGCGGCGGCGACCGTCGCTACCTGCCGGATCTGGTCCGGCGTGATCACATACGGCGGCATCAGATAGACGACGTTGCCGAGGGGGCGCAGCAGTACGCCGTGCTCGAGACCATACCGGTAGACGTGCAGGCCACGGCGTTCCTGCCACGGATACGGTTCGCGGCTCGCCTTGTCGCGAACCATCTCGATCGCGAGGATCATGCCGCGCTGGCGCACCTCGGCGACCTGCGGGTGATCGGCGAGCGGCGCGCAGGCCTCGGCCATGACGCACGCGAGTTCACGATTGCGGACCAGTACGTCATCTTCGGCGAAGATGTCGAGGGTCGCGAGCGCCGCGCGGCAGCCAAGCGGATTGCCGCTGTAGCTGTGCGAGTGCATGAAGGCCTTGAGCTTGCCGTAGTCATCATAGAACGCTTCATAGACCGTATCGCCGGTCAGCACCGCGGACAGCGGCAGATAGCCGCCGGTCAGTCCCTTGGACAGACACAGGAAATCCGGCCGGATGCCGGCCTGCTCGCAGGCGAACATCGTCCCGGTGCGCCCGAAGCCGGTCGCGACCTCATCGGCGATCAGGTGGACCTGATATCGATCGCAGGCCTTGCGCAGCAGATCCAGATAGACCGGATCATACATGCGCATGTTGCCGGCGCATTGCACCAGCGGCTCGATGATGACTGCGCTGACCTCGGCGTGATGGCGTTCCAGCGCCTGTTCCATCAGCGCGAAGCAGCGTTGCGAATGATCGGCCCAGGACTCGCCGGGCGCGCGCTGATAGCAGTCCGGGCTCGTTACCGTGATCGTCTCCATCAGCAGCGGGGCATAGGTATCGCGGTAGAGCCGGACGTTGCCGACCGCAAGCGCACCGAGGGTCTCGCCGTGATAGCTGTTCGTCAGCGTGATGAATTTCGTGCGCCGGTCCTGCCCCCGATTGCGCCAGTAGTGATAGCTCATCTTGAGCGCGATCTCGACCGCCGCCGAGCCGCTGTCGGCGTAGAAACAGCGGGTGAGGCCGGACGGCGCGAGCGCGGTCAGGCGTTCGGCGAGTTCGATCGCGGGTTCATGGCCGAAACCGGCGAGCATCACGTGCTCGAGCGTATCGAGCTGATCCCTGAGCGCGGCATTGATGCGCGGGTTCGCATGGCCGAACAGATTGACCCACCATGAGCTGATCGCGTCGAGATAGCGCCGGCCGTCGAAATCCTCGAGCCAGACCCCGTCACCGCGCCGGATCGGGATCGGCGGCAGGGCCTCGTGGTCTTTCATCTGGGTGCAGGGGTGCCACAGCACCGCCAGATCCCGTTCGACGATCGCCGTGTTGCCACGCCCGGGTTGCGCCATCACCGGAAATCCGGATATTTTTTATGAATTATCGAGCGGATAAAAATTTCCGGCAGCGCGACGGCGCAACGCGACGGGCATGACAGCCGAGGTTGTGTCCGGCCGGAAAGTCTGTAGAATAGATCAAGTCTAATTCTCATTTGACCCCGTGATCCAAAGGCTACAACAAGGAGATTGCAATGAGCGTTCTAGTGGCTAAACCCGCCCCGGATTTTACCGCAACCGCCGTCATGCCGGACAACAGTTTCAATGAAAGCTTCAAGTTGTCGAGCTACCAGGGCAAGTCCTACGTCGTGCTGTTCTTCTGGCCGCTCGATTTTACGTTCGTGTGCCCATCCGAACTGATCGCATTCGATCACCGGATGAAGAAGTTCAAAAAGAAGAACGTCGAGGTCATCGGTTGCTCGGTCGACTCGCACTTCACCCACCTGGCCTGGAAGAATACTCCGATCGAGAAGGGCGGCATCGGCAACGTCCAGTATCCCATGGTCGCCGACATCACCAAGCGTATTGCGCGCGATTACGACGTGCTGGTCAATGATGCGGTTGCATTGCGCGGTTCGTTCCTGATCGACAAGCAGGGCGTCGTGCGCCATCAGGTCGTCAACGACCTGCCGCTCGGCCGCAACATCGACGAGATGCTGCGCATGGTCGATGCGCTGCAGTTTACCGAGGAGCATGGCGAAGTCTGTCCCGCCGGCTGGCAGGAAGGCAAGAAGGGTATGAAGGCGACGTCCGCCGGTGTCGCCGACTACCTCGCGAAGGAAGCCGCCGAACTCTGAGCCGCGCTGCGATCAGCCGCGCGGCTCAGCCCGCGCCGCGCTTCAGTGCCGCATCGTCGAAGTCGAGTTCGATGTCATCGACGTTGATGCCCTGCAGGACGATCGCTTCATCGCCAGGTGTCGGGGCGGGAGCGGGAACGGATGGCGGGACCGATGCCGGCAAGGTCGGTCCCGCGGCCACCGTCGCGGCGGGCGCTTCCGCCTGATCGACGCTGACCGTATCCTCGATGCGGTCCGGCGTTTCGTCTGCCGCCGCGGGTAACGCCGGCGAATCCGCCGTTGTTACCACGACTGCAGTCCTGACCGTTTCCGGTGGCGGCGCGACCCAGCGTCGCCATGCATACCAGGTCGCTGCGAGCAGCAGCAGGTTGATGACCAGCACCAACAACCCGATCATGGTCCGGTTGGGGCGGTCTGTCGCAAGCGGCATGTCCTGCGTCGTAGACTCAGAGATCGCAGTGAGGGACGCCAGCGGGATCTCGATGTTCGGTAAAACACTGGCAGAAACACTGTCATCGACATTGGCAGGCGCCGGTGGCATACGGCGATCACTGATTTCACTGTCCTGATCGCGCAGCGGCCGACTCTCGGGCGCGATGACCTGTTCGAAGATGCGTAAAACTATCTGCTCCAGTTCGGCGGGCTGGTTCGTCTTTTCGAAACGCCCGCCGGTCAACGCGGCGAGCTGACGCAACAGCGGATCGTCGGTCGCGTCGGACAGCGCGATCACATGGAGACGCACACCGGCGTGCTTGAGACGCTGTACGATCGAATCGGTGATCCGGGTCCGTGATTGCGCGTTTTCAATGGCGCCACCGGGCAGGTCGACCATGCCATCGGTGAAGAGGATCAGGTGACGCTGGAAGCCGTCAGCGGGGGTCTGCCAGTTCCAGGTCGATGTTTCCAGCACTCCCTCGATATTGGTAAACAGCGCGGCCGACGGGATCTCCCGGATCGCGGCGCTTGCCGCGTCGCGCCAGGCATCATCGACCGCGCCATAGGGCACCAGCATGTTCACATAGCGGCCGAAGGTCCAGACGCCGGCGCGGGCGTCGCCCGGAATCAGGCCGGTCAGCAGGCGTAACGCCGGGAAGCGCAACTGGTCCGGGTCGGTCTGCCGCATGCTGCCGGAGACATCGACGAGGATCCGGATATCGCGAACCGCCGGCGCGACGTCCGCGGCGGCTGAAACCGGGACGAGCAGCACGGCCGGTAACAGCAGCGCGGCGCCGAGCCTCTGTGCGGCCTTGGTCAGGAATTTGTCGGCGCAATCGGACATGAGGTTGGATCTCGACCAGACAGGTGTTTATCGGTCCCGGCGGACGGAACCTTGATTCCCGGCGACTGCTTGTCCGGCGGGCCGACGGCTCCGGAAACGGCGTTCATTACCGATATACTCGCTGTATCACGCGGTAACGCGACGTGCCTCCAGCGATCCGTCGGAGGTTTGAGGTCTTCCACACCAGCGACAGGGCAGCAGCGCTATGGATATTCAGTCGTTTTTGACGCGCAATCGCGGCAAGGGCCGCCGGGTGCTCGACGGCGTCTATAATTTCACGACGCTGGTCGGCCACGAGTCCCGTTTTACCGGCACGATCGAGGGCAGCGACAACTACATCATCAACGGCACCGTCGAGGGGAGCTGCAAAATAGACGGCGCGGTCGTCCTCAGCGAACAGGGTCGCTGGATCGGCAATATCCACGCTACGAACGTCGTGATATCGGGCGAAGTCGAGGGCGACATCACTGTCAGCGGCAAGCTCGAGCTGACGCCGAGCGCGCGCGTCACCGGCCGCATCACGAGTCCGGTGATCGCGATCGCCGAGGGCGCCATCCACCAGGGCGAGATCCGGATGACGCGTGACAGCGATGTCGTGCGTTACAGCGAAAAACGCGATTCCACCGGAAAGGTCGAACGATCTGACCGGTAGGAATCCGACCGCTTTTACGCGATCGCGCGTGGCCGCGAGGTATGGCTCAGGCGGGCGAGATGCGGGTTTACGGCGCTTTCCGTGATCATGATCGTCATGCCGAGTATCGACATCATTGACGGGACATCGTCCGGATTCGCAAATTCGCGGCGCAGGTACTCGAAGTGATAACGATTGATATAGAGCAGGTTCGGCCGATCGCCGAACATCTGCTCGAATTCGCGCATCAGTGAATAGATGAAACTCAACATGCTCCGTTCCTCCTGCCGTTACCAGGATTAACGGCAGATGCCGGCGGGAATTTAGCCGCTGGCGCGCAGGTTGACGTGGCCTTCCGGCAGGTTCAGCGCAAAGCGGTAGTTGATGCCTGCCGAGTCTTCCTCCATCAGCGATTAACTATCTGTTATCATTCGGTATTGAACGCCAGCGCGGATGGACGGCATCAGAGAGGTCGATATGACGGATGAAGATGGCCGAAGCAGGCTCGACAAACTGGCGGGAAGGGATGTCACGTCCGAGAAATATATCTACTATATCAGCGTGGCCATCGCCGCTGTCCTGCTGATATGGTTCGTGATCATGATGTTCCTGGGGCTGTGAGGCGAACGCCGCAGCGCGTCTCCGCAAACCTGAAACCACGCCGATGCCGCACGGGCACGAATTATTGCGCATACTCTCGGACGGGTGTTTCCACTCCGGCGAGCAGATCGGGCAGCAGCTCGGGATCAGCCGGGCCGGCGTCTGGAAAAGGCTGCGCGCGCTGAAGCGGCAGGGCCTGGACCTCCATTCCGTCCGGGGACGCGGGCATCGCCTCGCAGCGCCGATCGAATTGCTGTCAGCCGAGACGATCCGGGCGGACTTGCCGCCCCGGGTGAGCGCGAGCGTCGCGGACATCGAAGTGCATCACGAAATCGATTCGACCAACAGTGAGCTGCTCGCGCGGGCCACCGCGCTGCCCTCGGGGACGGTCTGCCTCGCCGAGGCGCAGCGCATGGGCCGTGGTCGGCAGGGACGGCACTGGGTCTCGCCCTGCGCGCGCAATCTCTATCTGTCTCTGTTATGGCGTTTTCCCTCCGGGCCGGACGCGCTCGGCGGCCTGAGTCTTGCGATCGGCCTCGCCGTGCTCGGCGCGCTGGAGGCGGTCGGCGTCGCCGACGCCGGCATCAAGTGGCCAAACGACATCGTCTGGCGCGAGGCGAAGCTCGCCGGCGTGTTGATCGAACTGTCGGGAGAATCCGGCGGTACCGCCTGCGTCGTGATCGGCGTCGGCATCAATGTCGACATGCCGCGCGCGCTGGCGCCGGAGCTGATCGATCAACGCTGGACCGATGCGCGAACCGCGCTCGCTGCGCCGCTGTCCCGCAACCGGCTCGCCGCAATGGTCATTCAGCACCTGCTTGAGATGCTGACCCGGTACCAGGCCGGGGGCTTTGCGCCGCTGCTCGATGCATGGCGCGCGCGCGATGTCCTCGCCGGACGTTCCGTGCGCGTCAGCAACGGCGCTATCGCCATCGACGGCATAGCGCGTGGCGTCGATACCGGTGGCGCATTGCTGCTCGAACAGGATGGCGTTATCCGGCGCTGTCACGCCGGTGACGTGCAGGTGCGCCTGGTTCCCGGGGCGGTTCCCAACGGCGTGCCGGCATGATCCTGCTCATCGACGCCGGCAACAGCCGGATCAAGTGGGCCTGTCTGGTCGGCGGCGTCCTGCAGGCCGGCGAGCCGATCGCGCACAGCGGTGAGGCCGGCGATGTCCAGGCGTTGTCTCTGGCCTGGGCGCCGCTGCCGCGCCCCGGGCGCATCATCGCGGTCAATGTGCTCGGCGCCGGCTTTGCCGAACTGCTGACCGGCTGGGCCGAGGATACCTGGGGGCTCGACGTCGAATTCGTCGTCTCGCAGCGCACGGCCTGCGGCGTCGTCAATGCCTATCGCGAACCCGAACGGCTCGGCGCTGACCGCTGGGTCGCGTTGATCGCCGCGCACCATGCCTGCGATGGACCGGTCTGCGTCATCGATTGCGGTACCGCGCTGACGATCGACGTGCTGGCGCCAGACGGCGAGCATCTCGGCGGGCTGATCATCCCGGGGCTCGCGTTGATGCGCCGGTCACTGATCGAGCGTACCGCGGGGATACGCCCGGGAGTTGATGCGGGACCCGGATTCAGGGCGGGATCGGGGCGCGATGCCGATGCGCCGCTGTTCGCGCGCGATACGACCGGCGGCGTCATCGGCGGGACGCGTTATGCGATCGCCGCCTCGATCGACCGGATCACCGCCGACGTACAGGCCGCGATGGACGGCGGGGTGCGTTGCTTGTTGACCGGCGGGGATGCCGAGACGGTGCTGCCGCTGTTGACCGGAAGTTATGATCATGTGCCGGAGCTGGTGCTGGATGGTCTGGTGGTGCTGGCCGGGGAGAGCGCATGAGATTTTTTTTCCTGTTGCTGCTGCTCGGCAACATCGCGTTTTTCACCTGGCATTTCCAGCTCGGCGCCTATTCGAAGATGGATGCCTCGGCGGAAGTCTTTGCGCGGACCGATCCCGGCGTGGCGGAACTGGTGATGCTCTCTGAACGTGCGCAGCGGGAGACGACGCTCGCGCAACTGACCGAACGTCCGCCCGAGCCCGGGGCGCCGCCGGCGGCAGCGCCGGTGCCGACTCCGGCTCCGGCTCCACTGCCGGCGCCCGCCCCCGTGCGACCTGCGTCGCCGCCTGCGCCGGCATCACCCGCGCGTATCCTCGAACGCTGTATCGTTGCCGGTCCGTATGAATCAATGGAAGTCGCCGAGGACGCGCGCCGGACTGCCGTGCAGGCCGGGATCCACGCGGAGATCGAGGAGACCGGTCGTCAGGTGCCGGCCGGTTTCTGGGTGCTGCTCGAGGGGCGCTATACGGCCGCCGAGGCGCGGCGCATCCGGCGGGAGATGGATGACAAGGGGCTCCAGGATATCGCGATCACGCCGCTCGAAGACGGCACGCACGCGATCTCGCTCGGCATCTACAGCCGCCAGACGACGCTCGAGGACCGGCGCCGCGAGATCATCGCGCAGGGATATGTCCCGGTCGTGCGGGAGCGCACCCGTACCGAGATCGCATATTCACTGCGGCTCGCGCTCAAGGCCGAAGACCTGCGCCCGATGACACGCCTGATCACGTCCCTCGTCGACATGGATCCGCGCATCGAGTGGCGCGATGTCGATTGCCGCTGAGCGGGCGCTAGGTATGCTTCCGTCGTCAGTGTGGAGCAAGCCCGGCGACAGGGTATAATGCCGGGTCACTTTCCACAGCGCTGGCGTAGCTCAGTCGGTAGAGCAGCTGATTTGTAATCAGCCGGTCGGGGGTTCGATTCCTCTCGCCAGCTCCATAAAATAAGGAAGTAATGTTTCGAATGGATCGATCGGCGATGATCCACGGTAACCGGTGGCTGATATGGTTTCTACGCTGCTGGCGCAAAGACGAGCGCGAAATGCAGGATTCGATTCTTACGGTGCTGGCGGAGCAGCGCTGACCCCCGGTCCGATCCAGCGCTCCAGCCAGTCGAGCATCTCCGCGGAGGCAAACAGGACGTTTTCCCGCGCCCAGTAATGATGGCCCTCATAGGGCAGTTCGACGTAGCGCGCGGAACCGCCCGCGCCCAACAGCGCATGGAAAAAGCGTCGCGCCCCGAAGGGTATCGTGCCCGGATTCTCATCACTGCCGCCGTGCACCAGCAGGATCGGCTTCTTGAGCTTGTCGGCGTGGAAGAACGGCGAGATGCTGGTGTAGTAGTCGGTGGCCTCCCAGAACGAGCGATGCTCATGCTGGAAGCCGAACGGGGTCAAGGTGCGGTTGTAGGCGCCGCTCATCGCGATGCCTGTGGCAAATCGATCGGAATGGATCAGCAGGTTGGCCGAGGAAAATGCTCCATAGCTGCGCCCGGCCACCGCGAACCGCTTTGGATCGCTGACGCCGATTTTGACCAGGTGATCGACCGCCGCCTCGACGCTGGCAACGAGCTGCGGAATGTAATCATTGGATGCGCCGCCGGCGTCATGGATGATGGGCACCGTTGGATTCAGCAGCACCGCATAGCCCGCGATGACGGCTGCGAGTGGCGAGGGCCCTTTCACCTTGTGAAAGCGGAAAAAGCGCAGATCCATCTGCTCGGCCTGTTCCGCATCCGAAAACTCGGTCGGATAGATCCAGATCAGCGTCGGCAGCCGCTCGCCCTCGCGACGGTTCGCGGGCAGGTAGAGCGTGCCGGAGAGCGCTACCCCGTCGGCGCGGTGATAGGTCAGTACGCGGCGGGTCGTCCCGGCCAGCTGCGGAAACGGGTCGGGCACCTTGTGCAGCGCGATTCGACTGGCGCCCCGGTGCAGATAGAGATTCGGCGATTCGGTTTCGGTTTCGCGCGAGGTGATGAAGGTGGGCAGCTTCGCATCCAGTACGCCCAGCACCGCTTCGTAGACGCCCGGGTCGGCCTGGAATACGCGTTGCGCCTTCTGCTGCTTCAGGTCGAACACGTCGAGGAAAGGCCGCGGGCCTTGGTCGCTCAAGCCGTCGCCGGCGATGAAGATCCGGCCATCCGCTTCGAGCACCGGGCCATCTGCGCCATCCAGCCGCACCGCTCGTCCCGGGTTGTCATAACGGTCCGCGGCAACGCCTTTCCAGATCGGTTTGACGCCGTCCTTCAGCACCACCTGGTAGCTCACTTCCTCAGATGAATCGCCACGTGTGCTGAAAAAAGCAGTGCCGGCGGTGCTCCAGCCGAAACGCTGGATCGGCTTGGTGCTGGAGGCCACCTCTACCGGCGTGTCCTTGAACGGCGCCGTTATCGCCATCCAGCGGTACACCCGCTTGCCGGCCGCGTCGCGGCTTATATCGATGAAGCCCAGCGTGTTCGACGTTCCGGGCATCCAGGTGGAGCGGCGCGGGTCCTGGTCCGCTTCGTCATCTTCGTCGCCCTCGATGCCGAAGCCGCTGAGTCTGGAAGCATACAAACGCTCGCCGCGCTTGAGGTCCCAGAGCTCGATCGAGCTCGGGAAGCGGTTCGCGCGCACCAGTCGCGAATACGGGCGCTGGATGCGCGTCACCACCGCGTAGGCGCCATCCGGCGAGGGTTCCAGGTTCTGGATCAGGCCATGCAGCCCCGGCACGCGGCGCAGCTTGCCGGAAAGATCGATGCGGGCCAGTTCAGCGTTGAAGTAATACTCGAATAGTTCGTCCTCGTAGACGCTTTCCAGCAGGTTCTGCGCGGTACGCATCGGCGCCGGTCCGCCGAGATGCTCCACCACCGCGGGCGCCGGGTGCTCGACGGGAGGGGCGCCGCGATCTTCCGGATTGACCCGGCACAGCAATTCGTCATTGCCCACCCAGCGACAGGGATCGCCCCAGGCCGGGTTGACCGGCGTATTCAGCACCTGTTCCCGGCCGCTCGCGATATCGAATACGACCAGCCGCGTCGGCCCTTCCGAAATGGACAAGGCCGCGAGAGTGCGGCCATCGGGGGAAAAACGCACGAAGTCCAGCACCGCGTCCCCGGAGGGAACCCACACGGAAGGCTCGCGTTTCGGGTCGGAGGACGACACGACCTCGATCCGCGAAATCAGCGGAGCGACTCCCGAGGTCTGCGATTCCGGGTCGAAGCGAAAACCGGCCAGGCCGAGGTGCGGGCGGGCCAGACGCGCGATGCTGATAACGGGCTCCCGGAAGAGCAGCGCAACCTGGCCTGAACGGGCGTGCAGCAAGGGTTCAGGCGGGGTAGGCGCGGTGAGCAGCGCGGTCACCGCCGCGGCGGGTTCCCGGTAACCGGACCGGGTTTCCGTTGCCGCGGCAGCATCCGTCGCGGAAGAAGCTGCACCGCTTGAAGCGAGCAAGGCAATGATCAGCGCAGAACAGCGGAACTTCCTGGCCACGATCCGCATCGGAAGCGACTGAACGGCCTGCTGTTGAAAATTTCTTTGGAACCCGTGGGAAGGTCGCCGCTGGTGACTCAACGCGCTTTACCGCTCGGGGAACGCGCGCTCGCGCGCAAATAGCAGATCTGCGAAATTCATCTCAATGGCATGTGCCGGTCCGACCCCCGCCGCAGGAACAGGCCGCGGTTGATGTCGCCGATGCTGACCATGCCGACGAGGCGGCCTTCGTCGATGACCGGGATGCGGCGGAGGTTCTTGAGGCCCATGTAGGAGGCGGCCTTGAGGACCGGGTCTTGCGGCGACACGGTCATCGGGTCGGGGGTCATGATGTCCGCGGCCGGGAGGTCGAGCATCTTGCCGTAACCGATCTCCATCTCCTCGAAGTCGCGCGCGCGGACGTTATCGTGGACGTAGTCGCCGAGGTTCGGGTAGAGCGGCAGCAGGAGATCGCGGACCGTGATGATGCCGACCAGCCGGTCGGTCTCCCGGACGATCGGGATCGATCCGCAGTGGCGCATCACCATCAATTCGATGACCTTGCGTACGGTATCTTCTTCACGCGCGCTGATGACGCCGGTGGTCATGACTTCGGATATCTTCATCGCGCCCTCCTTCTCGTTTGCGAGCGGTGGAACGAATCCGTTTCCTGTTTTCGATTCTGGGGGGAATCCGCGGCGATTGCAATGGCCGCGGCCACGCCCCGGCGCGGCACGGTATCTCATTGACCTTGTTAAAGTCTTTGACGGGCACGCCGATAGAATCCACAGGCGGCCGGGACTGCCCCCGGTCCCGCTGTTCCCTGCCGGCAGGTGGACTGGACGATGCTCGAAATCACAATCGACAAGCTCGAACCCGGAATGGTCCTCGCGCGCGACGCCGTCCATGTGAACGGTCGCGTATTACTCGGGGCCGGTACGATCATCGCCCCGAACCACCTGCGCATGCTGAAGGCCTGGGGCGTGTTTTCGGTCGGTGTCGACGGCGCCGTTAATGAACCGGTGGCGAATGATCACCCCGCGGCGGACGCCGAAGCCGAGCGCTACCGGGCCGCCTGGGAATCCCTGGCGCCGCGCTTTCGCCATGCCGACATGTCCCATCCCGTCATCGCGGAGCTGTTCCGGTTCCGGCTGCGGAAAGCACTGTGAACGCGCCGAACAGACAGGCGTTCGTAGAGGATTCCCTGACCGCGCACTCGCTGGTTGCAGGCGTCAGCAGGCTGTTGTCGTTGCCGACGGTCTGTGAGCGCCTCGTCGCGGTCGTCAATGACCCGTTATGTTCGAACCGCGACGTCGCCCGAATCATCGGTGAAGACCCCGGGCTGACCGCCCGCTTGCTGCGCCTTGCGAACAGCGCGCTCTACGGTTTCCCGGCGAAGATCGACACGATCACCCGTGCGGTTACGATCATCGGCACGCATCAGTTGCGTGATCTTGCGGTCGTGACCGGGGTCGTCGATCTGTTTGATGATAGCGGAGACGATGCGCTGAGCCTCGATGCGTTCTGGCGTCACAGCGTCGCCTGCGGCGTTGCCGCGCGCGTCATCGCTACCTGTCGCCGCGAAGTCAACGTCGAGCACTACTTCATTGCCGGCCTGCTGCATGACGTCGGACGCCTGGTGATGGCCACCGAGCTGCCCGACCGCTTTCCTGCGCTGGTCGCCGAGAGCGCGGCGGAAGGCGAATTGCTGTACAGGGTCGAACGCCGCCGGCTCGGCTTCGATCATACCGATGTCGGCGCCGCTTTGTTGCGGCGCTGGAACCTGCCCGAATCACTTGCGATCGCGGTCGGCTCGCATCACCGGCCCTGTCCGCCGGACGGCGCCTGCCACATCGGCGCCGCGATCGTCCATGTCGCAGACATCATTGCGCACACGCTCGAATCGGGCGCCGGCGGCGAACGCTTCGTCCCGCCGCTCGATGCGCGCGCCTGGGATCAGTTGCGTCTCCCGGTGACGGTATTGCCATGGATCCTCACGCAAGTGCAAAGCCAGTTCGAGGATGCTGTCGGCATGATCTTCGGCAAGGCCGGGTGATGGCTCATCCGGCGCGCACGACCGATATCGAGACGCATGTTCGCGAGCTCGAAACCCTGCGCGGCTGGTTCATCGAAGCACTCGAGATCGGCGCCGGCCTGGTCGATACCGGCGCCTCGCTGCGCGACAACAGTGACCCGTTCGCGGTGCTGCGCGAAATCGGCCCGCGATTGAGAGAATTGTTCGGCTACCGGATGTACGCCTTTCTGCGCATCGACGAACAGGACCATGACTTCAAGCTCTACGACTGTTTTCCCGAGGATAAACGCGGCGCGATCGAACGCGAGATCGATCATCAGATCGAGCGTGGCGCTTTTTCCTGGGCGCTGACCCAGTCCCGCCCGTTGCTGGTGCGCACCGCGGATGACCGGAATACGCTCGTCATGCAGGTCATCGCGACTCGCTCGCGGATCCGCGGGATGTACATCGGATTTCTGGACAAAGGCGTAGCCGAGCTGCGCGATGCGCTGCAGCAGGTGCTGTCGATGATCCTCTCGAATGCCGCGAACGCAATCGAAAACCACGAACTCTATCGCTATATCCACCAGCAGAACCGCGATCTCGAACGCATCGTCGACGAGCGCACCCGTGCGCTCGATCAGGCGCGCGCCGATGCCGAGGCGGCGAATGAGGCCAAGAGCCGGTTTCTCGCGAACATGAGCCACGAGATCCGGACGCCGCTGACGTCGATCATCGGTTTTGCCGAGATGCTGCATGACGAGTCGCTGCCGGACGCGGAACGCCGCGAGGCGGTCGCGACGATATTCAGCACCGGCCGGCACCTGCTCGAGATCATCAACGACATTCTTGACCTGTCCAAGCTCAACTCGAACCGCTTGCAGCTCGAGATCGTGCGCGCCTCGCTGTTCGACATTGTTGCGCGGGTGACTTCATTGATCGATATGCACGCGCGGCAGAAGGGGCTCGCGTTCAGTGTCGATTACCGCTTCCCGCTGCCGCGCGAGATCGGGACCGATCCGACCCGGCTCGCGCAGATCCTGCTGAACCTGTGCAGCAACGCGGTCAAGTTCACCGAGACCGGCAGCGTCAGGGTCGAGGTTTCCTGTGACCCGCGCGAAAAAACCCTCGCATTCAGCGTCATCGACACCGGCGTCGGCCTGTCGCAGGAACAGCAGCGCCGCCTGTTCAAGCCCTTTACCCAGGCCGATGCCTCGACGACGCGAAAATACGGCGGCACCGGACTCGGCCTGCATATCTCGAAGCAGCTCGCCGAACGCCTCGGCGGGTCGATCATGGTCGAGAGCATCCCGGGTGCGGGCAGTCGCTTCACGGTGATCATCGACTGCGGAACGATCGACGCCGGTGACCTGGTGGATGTGGTGCCTGCGCGCGGCGAGCCTGTCGCTGCCGCGCCGGAAGGCGCGTCGCTGAAGTCCGGCATGCGCGGCCGCATGCTGCTTGCCGAGGACGACCCGAACATTCGCCGTCTGATAGCGCTCTATCTGCGTGATACCGGGATTGAGATCGTCGAGGTCGACAATGGCCGGGAGGCGGTCGAGCAGGCGCTGGCCGGTGACTTCGACCTGATGATGACCGACTTGCAGATGCCGGAGATGGGCGGTCTCGAGGCCGTCGAATGGCTGCGCATGACGGGTTTTGCGCGGCCGGTCATCGCGCTGTCGGCGAGCGCCCTCGAAGGCGAGCGGGAGCGCTGTGTCGCGGCCGGCTGCAATGATTTTCTGACCAAGCCGCTTGATCGCATGCGGTTTCTCGCCACGCTCGGCCACTATTTCAGCGACGATGGCCCCGTTCGCCCGGCGGCGCACGTGATATCGCTCGACGCTGATCCCGACTATCTGCAGGCCCGCGCAGGATTTCTGCAATCGTTGCGGCAGGCGCTGCCCGACTGGGACGCGAACGCCGCCGGCATTGACCACGAGCAGATTCGCGCGATGGCGCACCGTCTCAAGGGCGCGGCCGGCGGATTTGGCTGGCAGCCGCTCGGCGAGCTGGCCGGGCGGCTCGAAGCGGCGATCATGGCGGGGCGCTACGACGCAGCGGCGGAACTTCGTACCAATGTGGCGCAGTCGATCAGGGACATTCTGGCATTTGGATCCGGAGACGACCGGGGAGGAGCACAAAAATGAAACAGACCGCGATCACGGTGATCGACGATGACATGTCGGCACGCAGCCTGCTGACGAGCATCCTCAGAAACCTCGGCTATACCGATATTCGCTCACTGACCGATGAAGACGTCGCCAAATCGACACTGGAGGGCATCAAGCCCGGCATCGTGTTTCTGGACATCGAGATGCCCGCGTGCAATGGCTTCGATCTGATGCCAAGGCTCAAGCAGACGCACGCCGATATCTTCATCGTCATGGTCAGCGCGCATACCACGATGGACAATGTCAAAAGAGCGATCGAGCTTGGCGCCGGCGCGTTCATCGCGAAGCCGTATGCGATCGGCAAGGTCCATGATGTCATCGAAAAATTTCACGCCTCCGGTGCACTCAAGGCCTCGAAGCCGGAAAGCGCGACGAAAGAGGACGGTATCCAGAAGGCGGGCTGAGTCCGCTGACCGCCACCGCTTATGCCTCCTGCCCGCCTGTCACTCGATAAGCTGAAGCCGAGCGATCTGCCGTCTCCGCCCCGGATCGCGCTCGAGATCATGCACGCCTGCACGCGCGACGATCTCGGCAGTGCCGAGCTTTCCCGTCTGGCGGCCAGCGATTCTGTCCTGACCGCCGAGTTGTTGCGCATCGCGAATTCTCCGTACTTCGGTCCCGGGCACGAGATCGCGTCGATCGCCCGGGCGATCACGGTGCTCGGTCACAAGACGGTGCGCAATCTCGCATTGTGCCTCACGGTGCGCGACGCGATGCATCGCGAGGCGCCGCCCGGTTTCGACAGCGGGGAATTCTGGGAAGACGCGCTGTTGCGCGCGGTCTGCGCGCGCCTGCTGGGGCGGCGCGCCGGCCTCGATCGCGACGACTGCTTTACTGCGGGGATACTGCAGGACTTCGGTCTGCTGGTCATGCTGCATCTCGATCATGGTGCGGCGGCAAGCTGGCCGGTTCTGCGTCGCCTCGACCCCGACGCCCGGCTCGCGATGGAATTCGATCGCTTCGGGATGACGCATGACGCGGTCGCCGCACTGCTGGCGGACGCCTGGGATCTGCCCGATGATCTCGGGCTGGCGCTCGGCACGCATCATTATCGCCGTGAGGGGCCAGAAGCCGGGCAGGCGGAAACGCCTGAGCACGCATTGGTTTCGCCGCTGGCGCGAACACTGTATGCAGCGGACTGGATGACCGCGGTATTTCGCGTCGAGGACGGTTCCACGGTACTCGAGCACTGTCGCGTGCTGCTGGAAGAGGCCTTCGGTCTCGGTGCGGGACGGCTGGGCGAGATGCTGGTTCAGGCGCCGGAGCAGGTGGCGGCGGCGGCTTCGGCGCTCGGTTTGAGGGTGCGGCGCGATGCCGCGCTGGAACACGTACTCGAGCAGATCAGGAGCGCGCTTTCCGTGCGTTGACCGCCTTCAGCGTCGCGTTCAGTACGGCCCCGGTAATAAAATCCGCATGGATGTGGTAATAATGGACGTGGCATCTGACCGGCAGGTGCAGGGTTTCACGCGCGGCGGAGCCGAAATCGGCCCAGGCCAGCACCGGAAGATCGTAGAACGTGCGGTCGACGCAGATCCAGGCCCGGCGGTCGAGGATCATGTCCATCCCGCGCAGACCCGGTAACGGAATCCGCAGCGTCCCGTTCGCGCGTATCACGGCGAGGCGGATGGCATTGTAATTCCGGGCCTCGAGTTGCGCGGGCCGGGTATGCAGCGTGGGGATCTGGTCGAGTCTCAGGTACATCGGGTTCGTCCGGCCGGTGCTGTCAGCTACCTCTTGTTAGCGGCGTCGAGCCCCGATACTGAAGCGGGCCTGCGGTACTGCGTCACATTGTGGGGCATTGGAAAACGGAATATGGACCGGATCGGCACGCCATTATCCCCCTCCGCGCTCAGGATCATGCTGCTCGGCAGCGGGGAACTCGGCAAGGAGGTCATCATCGCGCTGCAGCGCCTCGGTGTCGAGGTCATCGCCGTCGACCGCTATGCGGATGCGCCGGGCCACCAGGTCGCGCATCGCGCTCATGTCATCGACATGAGCGATGCCGGTGCGCTGCGCGCCCTCGTTGAACGGGAGCGCCCGCGCATCATCGTTCCCGAGATCGAGGCGATCGCGACCGATGCGCTGCTCGACATCGAAGCCGACAGCCTCGCCGAGGTAATCCCGACCGCGCGCGCCGCCCGCCTGACAATGAATCGGGAAGGTATCCGCCGCCTCGCCGCCGAGGCGCTCGGGCTGCGTACCTCGCCGTATGCATTCGCGAGCAGCCTTGTCGAATTGCGCGCGGCAATAGACGGTGGCATCGGCTACCCCTGTTTCGTCAAGCCGGTGATGTCCTCGTCCGGCAAGGGCCAGTCATCAGTCGCCGGCCCGGATGAGGTGGCGCCGGCATGGGAGTACGCGGCGCAGGGCAGCCGTGTCAATCAGGGCAGGGTCATCGTCGAGGGGCGGGTCGATTTCGATTACGAGATCACCTTGCTGACGGTTCGCGCCCCCGGTCGCGAGGGCCGGATCGAGACCTTCTTCTGCGAGCCGGTCGGCCATCTGCAACAGCGCGGCGATTATGTCGAGAGCTGGCAACCGCAGCCGATGCCGCCACGCGCGCTCAATCGCGCCCGCGAGATCGCCGCTGGGGTGACCGCGAATCTCGGCGGCCGTGGCATCTTCGGCGTCGAGCTGTTCGTGAAAGGCGAGGAGGTCTGGTTCAGCGAGGTCAGCCCGCGCCCGCATGACACCGGCATGGTGACGATGGTGACGCAACGCCAGAGCGAGTTCGAGTTGCACGCCCGCGCCGTGCTCGGCCTGCCGGTCGACACCGGCTTGCTGAGTCCCGGCGCAAGCGCGGTGATCTATGGCGGCCTCGAGGCGCGAGGCGTCGCCTTCGAAGGCGTCGCCGATGCGCTGGCGGTGCCGCAGACCGATCTGCGCCTGTTCGGCAAGCCGGAATCCTTCCGCTACCGCCGCATGGGTGTTGCGCTCGCCTATGGCGACGACATCGAGGATGCCCGCCGCCGTGCGCGTCTCGTCGCGTCGAAGGTCCGGCCGGTCTCAGGCTGACGCTGACGCGCGGTTCTGATCCCGGTCCCGAGTCCCGGCGGGCAGCAGCTTCAGCAGATCGGCGCCAATGATGTCCTGGCGCCAGCCTTTGAGCAATGGCGCTGCCCGCCTGCCATGCAGCAGTTCGAGCAGATCACGGCGGGTGGCGATCGCCGCCGGATCGATCGAATGTTCCGCCGCCTTGCGCCGCACCAGTTCGGTCATGC
Source organism: uncultured Chromatiales bacterium (assembly GCA_964437335.1). Taxonomy (GTDB): domain Bacteria; phylum Pseudomonadota; class Gammaproteobacteria; order SZUA-140; family SZUA-140; genus JAITWN01. Next base: position 119,085 of record CAYTGL010000002.1, on the reverse strand, counting down.
GTTTGAGCAGGGATTTTTCCTGGTCCGTCAGCCGCTCCCCGCCGGCAAAGGCCGAGTCGCCTGCCTTGCTGTCGCCGGCCGGCACGGAGCAGGTGATCTCGAGCAGCGCCGCGCCATAGCGCTCGACCGCCTTGCGGGGCACCGAACGCAGATCCGCGAGCTGTTCACGGCTCTGCGGTGCGACCCGGGCGATATCGACCAGCGCATCGTCCCTGAGCAGCCAGCCGCGCGGCCGGTCTTCGGCGCGCGCAGTGATCTCGCGCCAGGCGGCGAGCGCCCGCAGCAGCCGGTGCTGGGCGCCCGTCATGTCGTGGACGCCGCGAATGCGTTTCCAGGCGGTTTCCGGCGGGTTGTCATAGCGCCGCGGGTCGCAAACCGCCAGGCAATCCTCCTGCAGCCATTCGAGTCGTCCGCGCGCGACGAGGCGGTCGCGCAGTTCCAGAAACAGCGGTCCGAGATAGCGCACGTCGTCGGCGGCGTATTGGATCTGTTCCTTTGACAGCGGCCGCCGGCTCCAGTCGGTTCGGGCGTGCGCCTTGTCCAGTGTCACACCGAGCATGTCGCTGACCAGGCTGGCATAGCTCGCCTGTCCCGGCGCGCCGAGCAGCGGCGCGGCGAGCTGTGTATCGAATACCGGGCCCGGCAGGCGGCCAGCGCTGAGATGATAGAAGATCTCCATGTCCTGGTGGCTGGCGTGAAAGATCTTGGTGATCGCCGGGTCATGAATGCGTTCGAGCAGCGGGTCGAGCTGCGGCAGCACGAGCGTGTCGACGCAGGCCGTGATGCCGGGAATCGCGACCTGGATCATGCAGAGTTTCGGAAAATACGTATCCTCGCGAATGAACTCGGTGTCGAGCGCCAGCCACGGGTGGCCGGCGAGCTCGGCGCAGAGGGCATCGAGCGCGGCGGACGTGTCGATATACTGCAGCGCGAGCGGGGCATCCATCGGGGTTCGGATCGGCCGGTCCGCGCTAGCTGTCACGGCCGAATTCCGCCGCCTGCATCCTGCGTTCTATCTCATCGAGCCTTTTCTGCAGGTCATCGAGATCGATTTCATCGTGGATCATGCGCTCCATGACTTCGGTGCGGGTCAATACCGGATAGCCGTCCGGAAGCCGGAACAGCGCCGGCGCGTGCGTCTGTTCGAACGCAATCCGGGTGATCTCCTGGACCAGGTCCCCTTTGGCGTCGAGGGTACGCATCGGGATGCCCGCGACCGGGTAGTGGTCGTCGATCAGGTCGTCTGCGGCCTCGCAGATCCTGTCCGGCGCGGTCAACTGGATCAGCACGCGTTGCGGCTCATTGTCCGAGCCTTCCGACATCGCGGCAACAAAACCGCGTATGCCGCTGTCCTTGAGGGCGCCGGGGGCAAGGAACTCATCATAGCAATGCACGTCGTTGACCATGACCCGGTAATGCACGGTCTTGAAGCCGGCGATCTCGGGGCCATCCTGATGTTGCTCGAGACGGATCATGAGCGGCGGGGCCTCGGTCGCCATGCTGTCATGCTCGATGCGTCGCGGGATCGGCGATCGCATGTCCATCGCGATCCGGTCCACGTCGTTGACGGCGAGAATCGTGCCGGCGCCGAGGTCGAGCAGCAGCCAGAAGTTCTGTCGACCGGTCTCGACCCGGGCCAGGTCGCCGGAGATCAGCACGCGCCCGGTCGAGCCATCGGCACTGGTGCTCTCGATGGTGATGCCGGCGAGGGCCGCCGGAACGCTGAATGCGACGAGTAGCGGCAGGCACAGGGTTTTGAGCCGGAGCGGCATGGTGAATCCCCGGTAAGGGCGGTTTACAGGCGGAATACCGCCAGGCCCATGTCGCCGGTCTTTTCAAGACGATCGGGGCTGGTGATCACGGCAATGCTCGCCTGTTCCGGTTTCAGCCAGGTTTCGCCGACGCGTCTCAGGTCGTCGATCGTGACATCGAGAATGCGCAGGCGATGTCGTCGGCGCTGCTCCGGTGTGCGCCCGTACAGGCCATGATGGAAGGCGCCCTTCGCCTCGCCGGCCGGAGATCCGGGTTTGTCGATGCCACCGATGACGCCGAGTATCGCCTCTTCGAGCTGGCGCGTCTCATGCGGATGACTCAGCAGCCAGTCGATCGCGGCATCGAAGTCGTCGAGCGTTTCCTCGAGGCGCGGGTCGCGGTAGGAATAGAAGCGGAAACCGGCCAAATCACTGTCGTGCCCGGCGCCGCCGCCATAGGCGCCGCCCTTTTCGCGGATGGCCCGGTGCAGGAAGCCATTGCGCAGAAAGACGCCAAGCACGTCGAGCGCCGGGGCGTCGGGGTGCTCGACCGGCACGGTCGGGTAGACCTTCGCGCAGAAATTGACCTGTGTGCTCGTGACCCACAGTTGACGGACCTGCTCCCGTATCGGGTCACGGCGGAAGGGCCGGTAAGGGTCGGATGCCGCGAGACCGGGCATTGCGGTGCTGGCGCGCCAGACCTGTTCCAGGTCGGCGAGCAGCGCGTCGACGCGATCACCTTCGGCGACCAGCAGGAACTGCCGCGGCGCGGCGAGGACCCGCCCATGGATCTCGCGCAGGCGCTCGGCGAAGGCCTCGAGCCCCGCCGGATCCTTGAGGCCATCGTCGAAGGCCTTCAGCGTGCGTATCCCCAGCAGTCCGCGCAAGCGATGGCTGATCGCAGCGGCCGGACTCAGCCCGCTCGACGCGGCGGACATTGCGAGCGCGTGGCCGTGACCGGTGATGCTCTGCTCCATTCGCGCGCGTTCCTGGGAGATGATCTCCCGCAGGCGGCTCAACTCGTCGAACCGCACACTGTTCAGCGTCTGCTCCATCAGTCGGGAGAATTCCGCATGCTCGGTCGACAGGGCCTTGCCGGACAACACGAAATGCGCGCGAAGATCCTGCACGTCGTCGATGCGCCCGCGCATGCTCGTGTAGGCGCTGACGCCGCCGCTGACCTGGTCCTGCCAGGTCTGGGTCTTCAGGTAGTCGCGCCCGCCGCAGCCGACTTCCGGCAGCAGGCGCGTGTAGTACGACAAGTGGTCGAGCAGCCGGTCGTCGAGCGCGGGCAACTCGGCGATGATCTGTTGATAGACGAGGCCGTTGGTGCCCTGGGGGTAGAACGTCAGCGGCCGCCCGAGCAGGCTTTTGCGCACGCCGGTCGGGATCGGAATCTCGGCGGGGATGTCGTCGAGGCCGACCTTCGGCAGGATTTCGGGGTCGTCCTGCTGGTGCTGGCGTTGCTGCAGGCGCTCGGCACGGTCGGCCAGTTCCCGTTTTTGCGTCTCGTTCAGCGCGGCCTTGAGCGCGGCGAGATGGTCGGCCTCGGCCGCGTTGCGGCGCCGGCTCAGCTCCGGATCCGGCTTCATCGTCATGCGTACGCGATGCGGATTGTCGAGCAGCAGGCTGCGTATCAGCCGTGGCACGAACTCCGGGTCCTTGACCTCCTCGCGCAGTCGCGCGAGCACCGGTTCGAGATTCAGCGCCGCGACCGGATCGCCGCGATGTATGGCCGCCGGCAGCGCGCTGAGGATCAGTTGCAATCCGTACGGATAGCTGTCGCCGCCGATTTCGCGGCGGTGCAGTTCGAGCTGGTGCAGCGCGGCGTCGACCATCTCCTGGGGGACGCCCTGCTGCGCAATCTTCTCGAGGAGGTCGAGGACCAGTCGTTCGACCTGCTCCGCGCGCTCCGGGCGGCTGCCCTCGAGCCCGCAGACGAACGCGATCTCGCGGTTCGAATCCTCAAGCCCGCACAGCGGCGAGGGCGCGGTACCGAGTTCGGTGGTCTCCAGCGCGTGCAGCAGCGGCGAGGCGCTGTTGTCGAGCAGTATGCCGGACAGCAGGTGCGCCTTCAGCAGCGCTTCGAGTTCGGTGCTATGACCGAGCAGCCAGCCGAGCACGATATGGGTCTTGTCGCCGGCCCCGTCGTCATCGAGGGCGTAACTGTGCTCGGTCGTTACCGGCGCCGCCAGGCGCTGCTCGTCGTTCGCGGCGATCAGGCTGTCGAGGCGATCGAAGCGCGCGAGCGCGCGTTCCTCGAAACGCTGCTGGTGGCGATGCGCCGGCAGTCTGCCGAAGGTCATGAAGATCGCGTTCGACGGGTGATAGTGGGAGCGGTAGAATTTCTGCAGATCCTCGTAACGCAGGTCGGGGATGCGTTCCGGGTCGCCGCCGCTGTTGTAGTGATAGGTCGAGGTCGGGTAAAGATGCTCGCACAGTGCGTGCCACAGCGTATTGACCGGCGAACTCATCGCGCCCTTCATCTCGTTGTAGACGACCCCCTTGTAGACCAGGCGGCTGTCCGGGTTCGCCGGATCCTCGAACTCGATACGATGGCCTTCCTGGGCGAAGTCGAGTTCGTCGAGGCGGGCGAAGAAGGCCGCGTCGAGATAGACGTCCATCAGGTTGTAGAAGTCCTTCTCGTTCTGGCTCGCGAATGGATACGCGGTCCAGTCGCTGCTGGTGAACGCATTCATGAAGGTATTCAGCGAGCGCCGGATCATCATGAAGAACGGGTCGCGCACCGGGTAGCGTTCACTGCCGCACAGCGCGGTATGTTCGAGAATATGGGCGACCCCGGTCGAGTCCATCGGCACGGTGCGGAACGCGACGAGAAAGACATTTTCCGGGTGGTCGCTGGCGAGGTGGAAATGCTTTGCCCCGGTCCTGCGATGACGGTATTCCTCGACGGTCAGATTGAGGGAGGCTATCTGTTCACTGCGCACCCATTCGAAGTCGCCGCCAGTCTGTGCGGCTGCTATTGCGGAGGGGGGGGATCGCTCGCTCTTGACCGATGTCATGCCGTAGTGTCCTGTCCATGATTGTCCGTTGATCTTCCTTGGTATGTTACGGATTTACGGCGGACTTGGCCAATGCAGGCGTGCACGGGCGCCCGGCGCCTGGCGGCGCCGGAGGATGGATGGCAGGGGTCAGGCGCCGAACAGATTGACGGCGTCGCGATACTGCTCGCGGGTGTCTTCGATGATGTCCGTCAGGCGGGCAGGATCCGTATCGAGACCGGTGATATTCCAGGCCTCATTGTCGACGAACAGGTCCGGCGAGGGCATCGCATAAAATGCCCCCTGCTCGGACCGGTTGGCGAGGGCATCGGCAATATGGATGATCGCGGCCTCGAGCCGGGCCTCCGGCGCCGCGGCCGGATCGTGGTGCCATTGCACCGCTTCCTGCAGCAGCTTCGGCAACTGCCAGCGCGAGAGCAGCATGCCGCCGAGATCGGCATGACTGAAACCGAACTCCTTGCGTTCGAGATGCTGCAGGATGGTCTCGTTGCCCTGCGCGGCAAGCAGCAGATTCTTGATCTGGTCCGGCGCGCGATGATACATCACCAGGCTGCCGATATCGTGCAGGATCCCGGCGACGAACAGGCGCTCCGGGTGAAGCACCCTGCATTGCCGCGCCAGCTCCCGTGCAAGGATGCCGCAGGAAACGCTGTGGCGCCAGAAGGTATCGATGTTGACGATGAAGTTCGGAATCCTCGAAAACGAAGTGATTGCCGAGACGGTGACCACCAGGTTGTACAGCTCGCTGACGCCGATCACGGTAACGGCGCGCGAAACGGTATCGATGCGATGGGGGAAACCATAAAACGAGCTGTTGACGATGCGCAGCAACCGCGCGGTCAGGCTCGGGTCGCGGCTGATGACGCTGCCAAGTGACTGCGCCGAGGCCTGGTTGGTTTCCATCAGCTCGAAGATCTTGATGCAGATATCGGGTGGCGAAACCAGGCTGGCGCTGTCCTTGAGCCACAGTTCGGCGGTCTCGAGCGGGAGCGTACCCCCGTTCCCGGGTTCGGGTGTGGCAATACGGTCTCCGGCAGCGGGCTTGGTCTTCATTGGCGGCGTCTCTCGTCGTTATTATCGTAGGGCTTGCAGTATCGTTTCCCCTTCTGATTTATAGCGTACGATGGCGGGGATTTATTGAGGCTCGACGCCGTGATTCCGCCTGGAATTCCGCGGCGCGGTGAGCGGGCGGAATTTGAGACTTAAACGAAGATCGAGACAAAAGGCGTTATTTTAGAAGACAATAGGAACATTTAGTGGGCATCACGGCATGGCGATACGTTCGATGGCATTATCGGAACAGTGCTCCTGGGGTGCTGCGGGTATTGCTGTGCGCCCCGGCGTCCGGGCTGCCTGGACACCCCGCTGTGTTAACATCGCCGCCGATGCGGGGAGGTTCGGGCGAATGAGAAACGACTGGCTGGCCGGGGCGCTGGCCGCAGCGCTGTTGCTGGCGAGCTTTGCGGCGACTGCTGCGACCTATCCGCTGCCGGAGCCTGGCAATGACCTGGTCGGCGAGATCACGACGACCGCGGTCAGAGACGGCGAGACCCTGATCGATATCGCCCGCGAGCACGGCCTTGGTTATAACGAGATCGTCGCCGCGAATCCCGGGATCGATCCGTGGCTGCCACCGGTCGGCGCCGAGGTCATACTTCCCACCCGCTATACCCTGCCGAGCGCCCCGCGCGAGGGAATCATCGTCAATCTTGCCGAGATGCGCCTGTATTTCTACCCGGCGCCCCATAACGACGAAGCACCGGTAGTCATGACTTATCCGATCGGCATCGGTCAGGAGGGCTGGTCCACGCCGGTCGGGATTACGACCGTCATCGGCAAGATCGAGAATCCGTCCTGGACCGTGCCCCAATCGATTCGCCAGGCCCATGAAGAAGCGGGTCGACCACCAATGCCGGCCATCGTGCCGCCGGGTCCGGACAACCCGCTGGGTAAACATGCGCTACGGCTTGGCTGGACCAGTTACCTGATACACGGTACAAACAAGGCCTTCGGAGTCGGCATGCGCGTCAGTCATGGCTGTATCCGGATGTATCCGGAAGATATCGAGGCGCTGTTCGGCATCGTGCCGGTAACGGCGCCGGTCTGGGTCATCGATCAACCCTTCAAACTCGGACGCGATAATGACCGCCTGTACCTGGAGGTGCATGCGCCGGTCGAGGATCCGGATCGCCCGCCCGCCGATTATTTCTCGACCATCCTCGCTGCAATCGAGGCAGTGACGCCGCCGGAGGCGATCACGCAGGTGCAGCAGTCGGCCTCGCTGGTCGTGGGCGGACATACCGGTATGCCGGAACCGATCGGCGATCTGCGATCCCGGAACCAGGGAGGCGCGTTGACGGGCTGGATGGTACAGATCGGCGCCTTTTCGAACAAAGACAACGCGTCCCGGCTGGCGAGCAAGCTGTCCGGGGTAGGGGCGCCGGTCACGGTGCAGGCGCGCGTCAATGACGGATTTTGTCATGTCCTCGTCGGTCCCTATGCCGATGAGAACAAGGCGCGTGCTGCGCTGGACGAACTCAGGCAATCAACCGGACATGTCGGCAGGATCATTCCCGCCGATCGTTACGGCATGCTGTCCGAGTGCCTGTTGTAAACGGGGTCAGACCCTGATGGGTCCGACCCCCGGGTATTACTTCGTCATTGCCCGCTGGAACATCCGCTCGGCCTTTTCCTCGGCGCGCGCGGCGGCATCCCTGGCGGCGGCGGCATCGGTCTTGGCGGCGGCGGCGTCGGCCTTGGCCTGGTTTGCGTTGGTGTTTGCTTCCTGGGCGGTCGTTTGAGCGCGGTTCGCGGCAGCGCTCGCCTGTCGCGAAGCGTCGAGCGCCTCCTGGGCCATCCGCTTGGCTTCATCTGCGGTGGTCTGGGCGGCGGCGGCCTCGTTGGAAACGCGTTCGATTTCAGAGGTGCTGGCGCAACCTCCGACCAGCAGTGCGGTGAGTGCCACTGCTGAAACGGCCTTGATGGTTCTGTTCATTGTGATCAACCTCCTTAGCTGTTGCATTATTGAATTGTAGGTCGCAAGTTAATCCATAACGTTACCAAAGTCACATCTATTCAATCATTCGTTTCCCGGCTCGAAATCGAGCGACGCGGAATTAATGCAATAACGCAGGCCGGTCGGTGGCGGCCCGTCCGTGAAGACATGCCCGAGATGCGCCTCGCAGCGGGCGCAACGGATCTCGGTTCTGCGCATTGCATGGCTGTGATCAGGCAGCGATTCAAGTGAATCATCGGCGAATGGCATATTAAAGCTTGGCCAGCCGCTGCCTGAATCGTATTTGTGTTCCGCTGAAAACAGCGGTGACTTGCAGCACACGCAGAGATAGCGACCCCGGGCCTTGTTGTCGAGATGTGCGCCGGTGTACGGCGGCTCTGTTGCGCCCGCGCGTGTCACCATGAACTGCTCGTGGGTCAGTTGCGCCTGCCATTCCTCGGCGGGTTTCGAAATCTTGTTCATGGTGCCTGGCGAAACTGTCGATGATTACAGCAGATTATACCTGAGTGACAATGCGCCGCCAGTGCCGCGAACGTCTCCACCGCCAGACAGATCGTTGACCTGAAAGGTCCCTGAATGCAGAATAGCCGTGTTTTTCCACGACCCAAGAGCGTGAAACGACTCTTCCAGTTGTTGTTCATTCTATCCTGCGTGGTCGCTTTTCCGCTGCTTGCACAGACGGAGGGTGCCCCTGGCGATCCGGATGAGTGGGATGAGGACTGGGACGACGACATTACCCTGATCGCGGATCCGCTGGAACCCTTCAACCGGGCGATGTACGCCTTCAATGATCGCCTGTATTTCTACGTTCTGAAACCCGTGGCGCGCGCGTATCGCGTGGTCCCGACCCCGGTGCGGACCGCGACCCGCAATTTCTTCTCGAACCTGCGTGCGCCGATCAGGATCACCAACGCGCTCTTACAGTGCAAGCTGGTCGATGCCGGCAACGAGCTGCTGAGATTCGGTTTCAACAGCACGATCGGCATCGGAGGTCTGTTCGACCCGGCATACAAGATGCTTGACATACGCGAAAAGCGGGAGGATTTCGGCCAGACGCTCGGCCATTACGGCGTCGGCCACGGCTTCTACTTCGTCATGCCGGTGTTCGGACCGACAAGCCTGCGCGACGGGACAGGCGCGCTATTCGACGATTTCGTGCTCGACCCTGTCTGGACCAGGGTCGACAACAACTGGATATCGGTCGGCTTGTTGACCTTCGACGCCATCAACACCCTGTCGCTGGATCGCGATACCTACGAGGCGATCAAGCGCGACGCCCTCGATCCCTATGTGTTCATCCGGGACGCCTACGCGCAGAGTCGGACCGCCGAGGTCGCGAGATAGGCAAGTGTTTCAGAACGCCGGGCGCGCGAAACGGCGAAAAAACAGGAACAGCGACAGGCCCGCGAAGCCGACGAAGGCGACCAGCGTCCACGCGGGGATACTGAGGCCGAGGAAGGTCCACGTCACTTCCGCGCATTCACCCGACCCGCGCAGGACCAGTTCGAGGGCCTTGGCCAGCGGAAAGTTGTCGAGCATGTAATTGAGTCCGGGACCGCAGGCCGGGATCTGGTCCTCGGGAAGATTCTCGAGCCAGACATGACGGCCGGCGATCGCCCCGCCGATGGCCGCCGTCAACAGCGCCAGCAGCGCATAGATGCGACGCCCGAACCGACCGGGATCGTGCAATGCGCCGGCGAGATAGATCACGCCGAGCGCGATGACTGCGATGCGTTGCAGGATGCACAGCGGGCAGGGCTCCAGGGACATGACATGCTGAAAATACAGGGCGATTGCGATCAGCGCCGTGCAAGCGACGAAGCCGGCAAGGAACAGCGGTCGGGGTGCGGTGAGCGCAGTTCGGGCCATGGAAACCGTAACGTCAGAGTGTGGCGCGTTCAGGCCAGCAGGTCGATCGAACAGTCAGCGATGACGCGGGTATCGAGCAGCACCGGCAGGCGGCGCCTGCGACGTTCCGGCCCGCGCCACACGGACACCGCGGCGCGGCGCGCGGACACCGGGGTCGGCGTCATCGGTGCCGCACGCGCCGGCTCGAAGCAGGTATGGCTATCGGGCGCAGGGTATTGCCTGACCGCGCCGGTCTTCGGGATCAGTCCGGCGCGCGCGCGCTGTGCATGATGCTCGATGAGCCCCTGATCGTCACGGGGCGCGCTGATGGTGTTCATGAGCTGAATTATACCGGAATCGAGTGAGCGGGTCTAAGCCGTCAGCACGGGGTGATGAGATCAAAACGGCTGCGTTCAGGGCGGCGCTCCACTTACCAGTAATGTTCCGATGTGATGTTGCCCGGCTGCTTGCGCAGGTTACGCGTGAAGCCTCGTTCCTCGAGCACGCGTGTCGTGTCACGCACCATGCCGGGATTTCCGCACAGCATGACCTGGCAATCGTCGGGCCGCAACGGCGCGCCTGCCGCTGCGGCGACGCGGCCGTTCCGGATCGCATTCGGGATACGGTCGCGGATCGCGAAGTCGGTGTCCTCGCGGCTGACGAACGGTACCCAGGTGAAGCGGTCCGGATGGCGATCACGCAGGGCCCGGATCTCCTCCTGGTAGGTCAGTTCGTTGCGCGTGCGCACGGCATGGACCAGGATGATTTTACCGAAGCGTAGCCAAATCTCGTCGGTCTTCAGCAGCGACAGGAATACGCCGAGCGCGGTGCCGGTCGCCATCAGCCACAAGTGCGCTGCATCACGGACGCCATCCAGTGTGAAATACCCGGCCGGACGCGCGGCAATCCAGATGGTGTCCCCGGTATCGAGATGCTGCAGGCGGTCGGTCAGCGGGCCGCGCGGGATCGTGATGAAGTGGAACTCCAGCGGGCGCTCGTCGGGTCCGTTGACGAACGAATACGGCCGTCCGATACGCTCGCCGTCGATGTCGAGCGCAAGCTGGGTAAACTGCCCGGCGCGAAAAGATTCGACCGGCGCGTCGATCTGCAGTGAAAACAGATTGTCGGTCCAGTTCCGCTTGCCGACGATGTGTCCTTGTACCCAGTGGCTCATGTCAGTGATATGCAGGTTTCGCCCGTGAATTTCGTTGCCTCGCGCCGTCTGTTCTCCTGCTGTCGGCGCGGGTATTCCCGTGAGGCGGGGTCGGGAAGCGGATATACTTGCCGGGTAATTTCAGTTACCGGAGGAGATTATACACGATGAGGCCCGGGCTGCAGGAACACAGACACCGGGGGCGCCGGTGAGCGCGCCCGTCGTGATCATCGGCAGCGGGCTCGCCGGCTATCACGTTGCGAAGGAATATCGCAAGCACGATGGTGCTGCGCCGTTGTTGTTACTGACTGCCGATGGCGGCGCTTTCTACTCGAAACCGCTGCTGTCGAATGCACTCGGACGCGGCATGACGCCCGCGCAACTGGCGAGCGCCGGCCCTCTGCAGATGGCCGAGCAGCTCAAGGCGGAGATCAGGCCACATACGACGGTCACCGCCCTCGATATCGCCGCCCGCACGCTGCGTACGGCGGAGGGGACACATGACTGGTCCCGCCTCGTGCTCGCGGTCGGCGCGAGCCAGATTGCGCTGCCAATCGAGGGCGATGCTGCGGGCGAGATACTGACCATCAACTCGCTCGAGGATTTCGCGCGTTTCCACCAGGCGGTTTCCGGCGCCCGTCATGTCAGCGTAATCGGGCCGGGGCTGATAGGCTGCGAGTTCGCGAACGATATTTGCGCGACCGGCCGCAAGGTTGCCGTCATCGGTCCTGATGAGACGCCGCTCGGGCGCCTGCTGCCGCCACAGGCCGGTGCGCTGCTGAGGCAGGCGCTCGCGGACGCCGGTATCGAGTGGCGCCTCGGCACCTCGGTTCGCGCGATCATGCGGCGCAATGACCGCTATATTCTCAGTCTGGCCGATGGCAGTGAGATCGAGACCGATGTCGTCCTCTCGGCGATCGGTCTGCGTCCGAACATCGCGCTCGCCGAGCAGGCCGGCATTCACACCGGGCGTGGCATCATCGTCGATGATTATCTGGGCACCAGCGCGGACGGTGTCTTTGCGATCGGCGACTGCGCGGAGCACAGGGGGCGGGTGCTGCCCTTCGTCATGCCGATCATGTTCGGCGCGCACGCGCTCGGCAAAACGCTCGCCGGCGAGCCGGCACGGGTCGAGTATCCGGTGATGCCGGTCGTCGTCAAGACGCCGGCGCATCCGGTGATCGTATGCCCGCCTGCGCCTGACAGCGAGGGAGAATGGGAGGCGACGCGCGTCGGCAACGGAATGCGCGCGCTGTTCCGGTCGAAGCAAGGGGATTTGCTCGGTTTCGCGCTGACCGGCGAGGCAGTCGCCGAGAGACAGAAGCTGGCCGCGCAGGTCCCGCCGCCGTTTAGTTGATTTTCAGAGGCAGTCGCCGATCGATCCGGTGCGGCAGCGGCGGCGGTTGACCCACTGTGCCGTATCGAGAATCGCGCCGTCGAACATTGCGTCGCGGATCTCGGCCCGGACCAGCACGGCATTCGTCATGTCGGCGTCACGCAGATCGGCGGACTGCAGGTTTGCGCTTTCGAGACGGGTGTTGCGCATGATCGCGCTTCTGAACGACGCGTTTTCGAGTTGCGCACGCTCGAGATCGGCACGGCTGAGGTCGGCCCCCGTGAAGTCGGCGCCGCTCAGTGTCGCCTGAATGAGGTTCGCGCCATGTAATATCGCGCCGCGCATGAAGACGCCGCTCATCTCCGCCTGGTAGAACGAAGCGTTACGAAGGCTCGAACCGCTGAAATCGGCCTTTGCCATGCGCGCCCGATTGAAGCTCGTCCCGTCGAGGATGCTATCCCTGAAGCTCGCGCCGCCGAGATCTGCGCTGATGAAGCGCGCATGGTCGATGCGGGCGCTGTCGAAACGCGCGCCCTCGATCCGGGCGAAACTGAAATCAACTCCGGTCAGCACGGCGTCGCCGAGGTTGGCGTTCCCGAGGTTGGCGCGGGTCATGACCGCGCCGCGCAGATCGGCGCCGCTGAGGTCGATGCCGCTCTTGTCGCAGTTGATCCAGATGACGTTTCTGGCCGGCGGGTCGTCACAGCCGGCGACCGCGGCGCCGGCGGACAACAGAAACAGCAGGACACTGGCTGGCCAGACACGATTCGTCATTATTTCTCCTGATAATCCTGTGTTGCTTGTCCTGCATTTTATGGGCACGGCGCGTGTATTGAAAGCAAAGTCATCCGGTTTGACCCCAGGTTACCCTTTTTTATCCGGGGAAAGCGTGGATAATACGGCTCTGACCGGCCAATACGATTCAAGGAGCAAACCATGAGCGCCAATCCCGAGTTCCGTCGTGCGACCGAAATGAAGGAAGGGGCTGGCGTCGATGTCAGGCGTCTGATGCCCGTGTCCGGCTGGATGAACTTCGATCCCTTCGTATTGTGGGATCACTTCTCGATCACGCCGGATGCCGGCCTGCCTGATCATACGCATCGCGGCTTCGAAGCGATCACATATCTGTTCTCGGGCGGCATGCGCCACGAAGACAACCTCGGCAATCGCTCCACGGTACTCGCGGGCGGCGCGCAGCGCTTCACCGCGGGACGCGGTATCACACACTCCGAAATGCCGGTCGGTGATGGCGTGACGCGCGGGATTCAGTTGTGGATCAACCTGCCGGGGAAGCACAAGAGTCTCGAACCGGAATATCAGCAGGTCGACATCGACGAGTTGCCGGTGAGAAAGTTCGAGGGGGGCAGGACCATCACGATTGTCGGCAAGGGCTCACCGATGCGACTGCATACGCCGGTACTGTATCTCGATGTCCACCTCGATCCGGGTGTGACCTTTCGTGAGGCGATCCCGTCGGGATATCGCGGCCTGATCTACGCGGCGGAAGGCTCGGCCGCCGTCGGCGGCAAGGCGCTCGACCATGATTGCGCCGGTTTCTTTGATGATCCCGGAACGCTGATGATCGAGGCCTGGGAGGAGTGCCGCCTGATGTTCTGCTTCGGCAAACCGCATCGTGAGCCGATCCGCCAGCACGGGCCCTTTGTTGACTAGGGGCCTGACCCCGTCACTGCTGCATCAGGCGCTGGAAGATCAGGAAGCCGGCCAGATAGGTGCCGGTCGCCGAGCCGAGGGTGCTGAACAGAAAGACCAGCAGTGTGCGTGCCACGCGGTTGCGGCGCCAGCCGCTGAAGCTCGCGGTGTCCTTGCGCAATTGCGCGAAATCCCCGACCTGCGGCTTGCGCGCCCAGGTCTCGATGACCGCGGTCACCATCCCGACCCCGATCATCGGATTCAGTGACGTCAGCGGCGCCGCCACGAACGCGCCTATGACCGTCAGATAATGCCCGCCGGCCAGTATCGTGCCGAGCGCGGCGAGTCCGCCGTTGATGACGATCCAGTCGATCACCATGCGCAGGCCGAGTTCCGGGCCGCGAGAAAATCCGATGGCGAAGCCGGTCAGGATCAGCAGCACGACCACCCAGGAAATCAACTTCGGCCAGCGGCTCGGCGGCGGCACCTCGTCGAGATCGCTGATCGTCTTGTCCGGCGGCATCAGGATCGAAGATTCAAGGTATTCGGGTAAATAGCCGCTGATCCCGCGCAAATGCCCGGCGCCGACGACTGCGAGCATGTTGCGATGATTCCCATTGCCGAATTCCTTGACCAGTCGCGCTGACATGTAGCGGTCCCGTTCGTCGATCAGCGGGATATAGAGATCTTTCGACTGCTCGGCGAACTGCGAAAACGTCGACTCGAGGATATCGCCTTCCTTGAGGCGTTCGATTTCCTCCGCGGAGATCTTGCGCGACGTCACCAGGCTTGCCAGCAGTCCCGATACCAGATTCAGACGCTGCCACCACGGCACATTGCGATAGACGCGGCGCAAGGTGATGGCGATTTCGCGATCGATCAGCAGCACCGGCAGATGCCGCGCCCGCGCGCCATCGATCGCCGCCAGCATCTCCGCGCCCGGTCTGATATTGAGCTGTTCCGCCATGCGCTGCTGATACGCGGCCAGCGCCAGGCTCGCCGCGACCATCGCCGCCTTCTTCTGCCGGAATACGTCGAACAGGTTCATCCGCGACAGGTTGTCGGGATTCATCAGTGCATTGTGCCTGCTCGGACACAACTCGATCGCGACGGCATCATAGCCGCCCTGGTCGATCAGCTCCGTGACCTTGTCGGCGCTGGTTCGCGAGATATGCGCGGTCCCGAGCACGGTAAGCCGCCGGCCATCATGTTCGATCGTGAAGTACGGCTCGGTGTCGCCGATGAGAGCGGCGACTGCGGTATCGGACGTCATGGATGTCTGGGCAGAATTGAAAAACCGTAGCTATCAAACCAGCATCGCGCCCGGGGCGGGTTACTTCGTTATGGGACCGTCGGCCGCAGGGATGCGGCCGTCGAGCGTACAGGGACGTATTCACAGCGTGTCCCGTAACGAAGTAACCCGCCCCGGGCGCGATTCCACCGTTCACAACTGGCGGCCATTCTAGCAGTATTCATCCAGCTTGCGCTGCCGGCTGATCCCATGGGGCCAGACTGCGCCAGGTACACGCGAATGAGACTCGTTTATGACGCGCCTGCCGCGATTGTGGTAAGATTCCCTGACTCGCACTGCGATAATAATACCGGGGAGATGTGTCGTATGGCGATATCAGCCGCTCGAAGGCCTGTTATGACCCTGTATTCGAGGGCGGATTGCGCTTTAAGCCACCGTGTCCGCATCGTCCTGTCGGAGAAAGGCATTTCGGCTGACATTATCGACGTCGATATCAATAACCCGCCCGAAGATCTGATCGACATCAACGCCTACACCTCCGTGCCGACACTGGTCGACCGGGATCTCGTGCTTTACGACTCGATGATCATCATGGAATATCTCGACGAGCGTTTTCCGCATCCGCCACTGATGCCGGTCGACCCGGTGTCACGCGCCCGGACCCGGATGATGCTGCACCGCATCGACAAGGACTGGTACAGCCTGATCGGCGACCTGACCGGCAACGACCGGGACCGGTCGGACAAGGCCAGAAAAATGATGCAGGACGATTTCACGATGCTGGCGCCTATCCTCGCGAAGAAGCCCTATTTCATGAGCGACGAATTTGCGCTGATCGAATGCAGCATGGCGCCGATCCTGTGGCGGCTGCCGCAATTCGGCGTGGAGTTGCCGTCACAATTGAAGCCGCTGTTACGTTACGCCGAGCGCATCTTCAGCAGGCCATCGTTCAAGGCCAGTCTTTCGGAGGCCGAGCAGGACTTTGCCAAGGTCAGGATCTGATAGCGGGGTGATCAAGATGAGCATGACATCGAGCCGGCCCTATATCTTCCGCGCGATTCACCAGTGGATCACCGATAACGGCCTGACGCCCTATGTCCTCGTCAACGCCGAGTTTCCCGGCGCCAATGTCCCGGTACAGCACGTCGAGAACGGAAGGATCATCCTGAACATCAGCCCGCGCGCGGTCAGCCACTGGCGGCTGGACAACGACTGGCTCTCGTTCAGCGCGCGCTTCGGCGGTAAAAGCCAGGAGGTCGCGATCCCGGTACAGGCCGTGCTTGCCATCTATGCGCGGGAAAACGGCAAGGGCATGGTGTTCGAGCGCGAGAACGGCGTGACCGCGAGCGCCGCGACGCAGCTTCCTCCGGAACCCCCCACGCCATCGCGGAAGAAGGGGCGACGGCATCTGCAGCTGGTCAAGTAGACTGCAACCCTAACCTGCGTCGGGGAACATCTTGTCCGGATTCAGTATCCCGGCCGGATCGAACAGCGTCTTGATCCCCCGCATCAGTTCCATCGCGGCCGGGTCGATTTCGCGGTCGACGTAGGCGCGCTTTTCGATGCCAACGCCGTGCTCTCCCGACAGCGTGCCGTCGAGCGAAAGCACCAGATCGAATACCCGCGACAAACACGGCTCCGCCTGCGCCATCTGGCGCGGATCGTCCGGGTCGACGAGCAAATTGACATGGATGTTGCCATTGCCCGCATGACCGAAATTGACGATCATGACGCCGAATTCCTGTGCAAGATCGTCAAGCCCCGCGATCAGCGCCGGGATCGCCGAGACCGGCACCACGACATCCTCGTTGATCTTTTTCGGCGCGATTTTGCGCAGCGCCGGTGACAGCGCCTTGCGCGTCGCCCACAGGGCTGCCGCTTCGTCCGCGGTCTTCCCGGTACTGAACGAAAGCAGGCCGGGCAGCGTCGCCGCGGCGCGCACGGCTGCGGCATCCGCGTCGAGCGCGCTCGCCATGCCGTCGACCTCGATCATCAGCAGGGCGCCGGCGCCAAGCGGAAGTTCGGCGCTTGAATATTCGCGGATCATATCGATCGCGCGGCCATCGATGAATTCCAGCGCGCACGGCGTCGCCGGCTGGGCCATGATCCGCGATACGGCCTCGGCGGCCGCGTGTACCGAGTCGTATACCGCCTGCATCGTGCGTCTGGCTTCGGGCAGCGGGCTCAGTTTCAGCGTCGCCTCGGTGATGACCGCGAGCGTGCCCTCGGATCCGATCAGCAGGCGGGTCAAATCGTAGCCGACGACGCCCTTGCTGGTCCGTACGCCGGTGCGGATCTCCCGGCCCGCGCCGGTGACCGCGCGCAGGCCGAGCACGTTTTCGCGCGTCGTTCCGTACTTGACGCTGCGCGGGCCGGCGGCGTTGCAGGCGAGATTGCCGCCAATCGTCGAATACGCGGCGCTGGTCGGGTCGGGCGGCCAGAACAGTCCGGCCTGGCCGGCCGCGTCCTGAACGGCCTGGTTCGTGACGCCCGGTTCGACGATGATCAAGCGGTCGCCGGGCGCGATGCGCAGTATACGCTCCATCCGCTCGAGCGACAGGACGATCCCGCCGCGGGTCGGGACGGATGCGCCGGTGGTGCCGGTGCCCCGGCCACGCGGCACGAGGCAGACGCCGTCGCGATTGCACAGGCGCAGGATGCCGAGCACCTGTTCATGGCTGCGCGGGAAGACTACGGCGTCAGGCGGATGCTGGCGGCGGCTGTTGTCATAGCCATAGGGCCAGCAATCGACGGGATCAGTCAGCAGGTCTCCCGGCGCGAGGAGCGCGGCAAGATCCGTAAGGGTTACCCGGCCGAGTGCGCTCAACGGATATACTCGAAGATCAGCACGACCTGTCTGACGCCCTCGACCTGCTGCACGACCTGGGCGACGCGATCCGCCTCGTTGCGTCTGATCAGGCCCATCAGATAAACCACGTCATTTTCGCTGACGACCTTGACCTGCAGCGACGACAGCCCTTCCTCGCCGAGCAGCACGCTCTTGACCCGGCTTGTCGTCAAAGTGTCACGGGTGCGCTGGCTGAATGTCGTCGGTGCACGGGTCTCGATATGATTGTGGATGCTGCGCACCTTGTCGATGCCGCGCATGTGCTGGATGATGCGGTCGATCGTGGTCTGGTCGGGCGCCTGGCCGGTCAGCAGCATGACATGGTTGTAGCTGGTCACCGACACATGAACGCCCTCGGACAGCCGCAGATCGGCGCCGATCGCGTCGATCGCCGCGGATTCTATTTTCTGATCCTCGAACTGGACCTGCGTGGTGCGCCGGTCGGACACCACTACCGCGCCGGCAGCGCCGGCTCCTGCGATCAGCAATGGCGGAGCGCACGCCGTCGTCGAGGCGAGCATCAGCAGTGCGCAAAGCGGTATCAGTACTCTGGTGGTCATGTAATCGGCATGCTCCTGTGGCATAAAATTAACAAGGTCTGACCCCTTTTGGACGTCCTATTATCTAACTATCTAAAAAGCATTTTTGATCCATTCGAAATCCAGGCCGGTCGACCCCGGGCGGAGCGCGACGACATCGAAGCGCGCCGGCGCGCGGCCGGTGTCCGGATGCAGTTGCAGGTAATACTGCGCCGCGATCCGCAACCGTGACTGCTTGCGCCCGTCGATGGTCTCGGCCGGACTGCCGAAGCGGCTGCCGCGGCGGTAGCGGACCTCGACGAACACGACGCAGCTGCCGTCCTGCATGACCAGATCAATCTCACCGCGCCGGCAACGGAAATTGCGTTCGCGCAATTGCAGGCCCTGTCCGGTAAGCCAGCGCAGTGCGGCGTCCTCGCTGCGTCGGCCGATCCCGGGCGTCGTGACCTGCGCGTTCAATTATAGGGGCGGGGCAGCCCGTTGTTGAACCGCGCCCAGGGCAGTTGACGGTAGACACGATTGGTGTCGCCGAGTTGCAGGACGCCGGTTGCCCCCTGGTAGCGTTCGTACTGGAACAGTCGCAGGTTGTTCAGGTACGGAATGATATCGTAAGCGTCGACGCCCAGCGCATAGAAACGGACATACTGCGCCGAGCGTTCGGGCCATACCCGTTCGATGTCACGCTTGACCGCGCGTTTCGTATCCTCCAGCAGCCACGGGAGATCGCAGAAGATAACGCCGTCGATGTCGCGGTCGTCGTCGCGGTTGCGTTTTCCGGTAAACACATGCGAGGTGCTGTACACCGGTAACTGCGCGGCGAAGTGGAACTCGAGCTGGGGCCGGATCAGGCGCGCCTGGCGCGGAAAGGCCGCCATGAAGATGAAGTCGGCGTCATGGCGGCGACGCGGCTCGTGTTGCAGCGGCTGTTGCAGGGTCCTCGCGAGATCGCGATGGCGTTGCTCGCTTTCGTCGAGGTTGAGAAGCCGCCGGATCTGATCGGAGAAATCGTTGATCTCGGACGGGTAGGTTTCAATCTCGAGCAGCTTGCCGCCGAACTGCTCCCACTCCGTGCGGAAAGCCTCGGCCACCCGCTGTCCCCATTCGTCCCGGGGGACGATCGCGAGCGCACGATTGTGGCCGTCCAGCCACGCGCGTTGCGCGACCTGGCGCGCCTCGTCTTCCGGCGCGAGGCCGAACTGGAACAGCCGGGGATCGGTCCCGCGGTTCGATTCGCTGTAATTCAAGGTCAGCGTCGGCACGCTGATGCGTCCGCTCTCGGCGAGCAGCGTGACGGCCTGGCGCGTCAGCGGTCCGACCACGAGGTCGGCGCCGTCCTCGACCGCCTGCATATAAGTAAGCGTGACCGTCGCGGGGTCGGGGCCGGTGTCGTAAAAGCGGATCTCCGGCATGTAGGCGCGGTTTTCACGGTGGAAATGCGCGGCGATGAAGCCGTCCCTCAGCGCGCCGGCGCTTTCGGCAGCCGGGCCGCTGTGCGGTAACAGCACCGCGATATGCATTGGACGCCCGGCCTGTTCCCGCTGCCGCGCGAGCACGAGTTCGATGATATTCGCGGAGGCCGGATGCGATGGATAACGCTGACGCCAGCCGTTGATCATGCCGGATATATCGATCGTCCCGGTCTGTGTCGAACGCGCGATCAGCGTCAGCTCGCGCCAGCCATCGAACGGATCCGGGGGAGGTGCGAGTTCCCGCCGCAGCACCTCATCCGGCAGCAGGTTCAGGGTCTGCCAGATCGCCTGCTGGCTGCGTCTCCGTTCGCCTTCGTCTTCGGGGCGCAGAAAGCTTTCACGCAGCACGTGTTCGCGCGCCGCCTCGAGCGGATTGCCGGTGCGATGGCGGGCCTCCGCGCGCAGTTCATGGACCTCGGCCCGCAACGGGTCCGGGACCCCGTCCGGGGTCGCGGCCGGCAGGACATTCAATGCCTGCTCCGGCCGGTTCTGCGCCAGCGCGATGCGCGCCGTACTGATTCGCCAGCGGAGTTCTCCGAGCCGGTCCAGGCGATTGGTGTCGATGCGCTCCATGACGCGCTGCGCATATTCGATATGGTTGCCCCGCAGCAGCGCCGAAACGGCCAGCAACTGGTAATCGGGGCGCGTCTCCTCATCGGCGCTTTCGGCGGCCTCGAGATAATAACGGGCGGCGACTTCGAAATCCGCGCGCTGCAGGGCCGTCCCGGCCTGCCGCAACGACTCGTTCGCGGAAGGCGCACTGGCTTTTTCCGGCGGCCCGACCGCACAGCCCCCGATCACGAGTGCTATGATCAGCGCGATGAAATGGCGTGTCGCTTGTGGTTTACACATGATCTGTGAAGGGTGAACTCTGAATCAGACCGGAAGGCGGCGGTGATTACCTGACGGGACCGTCGGCCGCAGGGATGCGGCCGTCGAGCGTACAGGGACGTATTCACAGCGTGTCCCGTCAGGTAATCACCGCCGCCTTCCGAACTCCTTAAACGAGCGCAGACGACATAAGGCTTCAAGTATCCGAACGGGGATCGAAGGTGTCAATCGGAAAACAGGGAATATTGTACATCGTCGCCACTCCTATCGGACATCTTGGTGATATCACCAAGCGAGCGCTCGAGGTGCTCGGTCAGGTCGATGTCGTCGCCGCCGAGGATACCCGTCGCAGCGGACAACTGCTGCGTCACTTCGGCATTGCGACGCCGTGCCTGTCGTTGCACGACCACAACGAGCGCGAACTGACGCCGCGCCTGATCGAGCGTCTGCAGCGTGGTGACTCCGTCGCGCTGATCAGCGACGCCGGTACGCCGTTGATCAGCGATCCGGGATTTCACCTCGTGCGCGCCGCCCATGACGCCGGGATACGTGTTTCCCCGATACCCGGTTCTTCGGCGCTGGTCGCCGCCTTGTCGGTGTCCGGCCTGCCGTCTGACCGCTTTGTGTTCGAAGGCTTCCTGCCGTCGCGTGCCGCCCATCGCCGGGAACGACTCGAGCAATTGCGTGACGAGCCGCGCACGCTGGTGTTCTACGAGGCCCCGCACCGCGCGCTCGCGGCGCTCGCCGCCATGGTCGATGTGTTCGGCGCGGAACGCGAGGCGGCCTGTGCGCGAGAGATCACGAAGCTGCATGAAACCATCAGGCGCGCCACGCTGGGTGGATTGCTCGATTGGACGCGGCAGGACCCGATGCAACAAAAGGGTGAGATCGTCATTATCGTCCACGGTGCCGACGAATCAGCGGCCATCGACGAGGCCGATGCGCGCCGCATGCTCGCGATTCTGCTCGAGGAACTGCCGCTGAAGCAGGCCGCCGTGCTCGCCGCGAAACTGACCGGCATCGGCAGAAACCGCCTGTACGAGCTGGGTCTGGGCATTCGGCGGCGATGACCCGACGGAGGGAATCCTGAACGCAGGACGCGATCAGCGCGGCGCCTGCTATACTGCGTGTCGGGAGTCGGCCGGACAGTCGCTGCGCCTGTGGGCGTGGAGGAAAGTCCGGGCTCCGCAGGGCAGGATGCCAGGTAACGCCTGGGCGGCGCGAGCCGACGGAAAGTGCAACAGAAAATATACCGCCCGCGGCAACGCGGGTAAGGGTGAAATGGTGCGGTAAGAGCGCACCGCGCCGGTGGCAACACGCGGCGGCAGTGCAAACCCCATCCGGAGCAAGACCAAATAGGGGGACGATAGCGCGGCCCGCGCTGTCCCCGGGTAGGTCGCTCGAGGCGCGCGGCGACGCGCGACCCAGATGAATGACTGTCCCCGACAGAACCCGGCTTACAGGCCGGCTCCCTCCTTCACAAGGGGTCAGATCCTCAGGGGCTGACCCCATTCGTTATACATAACCCCACAATTTTCCCCCAAGCTGATGATTTATCTCCCTTAGTTTTCGGGAGGCAGCGCAGCTACGCCGTCATTCCGGGGGTCTGGAGCTAAGTAGCTGAGCAATAAAGGGGAAAAATCCCTCCCGGTGGGACGTTTTCGGCTTGACAGTGGATTTAAGGTGTATATAGTGGCAACAAGTGGTGATAAGTGGTTAATTGTGGGAACTTTAGATTGGGGGAGACACTGCCCGTGTTTCGTGGCGCCAGCGCCTTGAGTCTCGACGCCAAGGGTCGCATGTCGATACCGGCCCGGTATCGGGATCTGCTTCAGCATGCCTGCCAGGGCCGCATCGTCATCACCGGCGATCGCGATCGCTGTCTGTTGCTGTATCCGCAGCCGGTGTGGGAAACCATCGAACAGCGACTGTCGGATCTTCCCAATCTTGATGAACGGACGCGCGGTTTGCAGCGCCTGCTGATCGGTCTTGCAACAGAATGCGAGATGGACGGCAACGGCCGTATTCTGCTGCCGCCGCCACTGCGCGATTTCGCCGGACTGAACAAGCGCGTGATGCTGATCGGTCAGGTCAACAAGTTCGAGCTGTGGGACGAGCAGGCATGGAATGACCAGTGCGGCCGGTTGCTGAAGGGTGAGCAGGGTGATCAGCGACTGTCGGATTTCCTCAGTACGTTTTCACTATGACGCGATGGTTGTCGAAGCGGAGCTGCATCGCCCCGTTCTGTTATACGAGGCACTTGAGGCGCTGGCGGTCGTCCCCGGCGGCCTCTGCATGGACCTGACCTACGGTCGGGGCGGCCATGCCGCGGCGATACTGGAACGACTGGGGCCCGCGGGGCGTCTCGTCGTCATGGATCAGGATCCCGAGGCGATCGCGGCCGCGCGGGGACGCTTCGGGACCGATGCGCGCGTCACCGTGCGACACGGTTCGTTTGCAGGTGCTGCGGCGGTGGCCGCGGAACTGGGAATTACGGGACAGGTTAACGGTGTATTGATGGATCTCGGGGTTTCGTCGACGCAACTCGATGACCCGCGCAGGGGCTTCAGCTTCATGCGCGACGGTCCGCTCGACATGCGCATGGATCCCGGCGCCGGCGAGTCGGCGGCAGACTGGCTTGCGCATGCACGTGAGGCCGAGATCGCGCAGGTGCTGCGCGAATACGGCGAAGAGCGTTTTGCGAAGCGCGTCGCGCGTGCGATTGTCGCCGAGCGTCAGCAACAGCCGCTGCGGACGACAGCGCATCTGCGTTCCGTCGTCGCGCGCGCAAACCCGTCCCGCGAGCCCGGCAAGGATCCGGCGACGCGTACCTTCCAGGCGATACGTATCCACATCAATCATGAGCTCGAAGCCCTCAAACAATGCCTCGATGAGGTGATCGATCTGCTCGGGGCGGGTGGACGCCTCGCGGTGATCAGCTTTCACTCGCTCGAGGATCGCATCGTCAAGCGTTTTATCCGGCGACAGGCGCGTGGCGACGAATTCCCGCGCGGGATGCCGATCCCCGATACCGCCCGCCGCCCGCGCCTGCGCGCGATCGGCAAGGCGATTCATCCCGGCGCCGCCGAAATCGAGCGTAATCCGCGGGCGCGCAGCGCGGTGTTGCGGGTCGCGGAGAAGCTGCAATGACCGCTCATCAGGGCGTGGTGCTGGTGCTGGCCGTCTGCGTGTTCGCGTCGGCGCTTGGCGTTGTCACCACCAAGCATGAAAACCGCCAGCGTTTCATCGAGCTCGAGGCGCTCAAGGCGGAGCGCGATGACCTGAACACCGAATGGGGCAAGCTGACGCTGGAGCAGGCGGCCTGGGCGACGCCGACCCGGGTCGAGCGTATCGCGCGCGACCGTCTTGATATGACGCTCCCGCCCGCCGAACGGATCGTTATCGTCCGCCCATGAGCAGAGACAGCGGACTCATACACCCGTTTCGCCTGGGGCTGGTGCTGACCGTTCTGGTCATCGCGACCGGCACGCTCGGCTGGCGGGCGCTCGATCTGCAGGTAATGAACCGGGCCTTCCTGCAGGACCAGGGCGACGCGCGCCACCTGCGCGCCCAGGTCATGCCGGCCCATCGTGGCATGATCACTGATCGTAATGGCGACCCGCTCGCGGTCAGCATTCCGGTCGATTCGATCTGGGGCAATCCGCAGGAACTGCTCGAGTCGCGCGAGCACTGGCCCGAACTGGCTGCCGCGCTCGGCGTCGGGGCAAGCGACCTGCGGGCGCGGATAGAGCAGCGCGCCGGACGTGAATTCGTTTATCTGAGACGACATGTCGATCCGCCGGTTGCGGAGCGGGTCATGGCGCTCGGCTTGCGCGGGGTGTCGCTGCAACGCGAATATCGCCGCTATTATCCGGAAGGCGAGGTCGCCGCGCATCTCGTCGGTCTGACCAATATCGATGACCAGGGACAGGAGGGAATCGAGCTCGCCTATGACCGCTGGCTGCAGGGACACACCGGCTCGAAATGGGTCCTCAAGGATCGTTACGGCCGCATCGTCGAGGACGTCGCCGGCATCAAGGAGCCGGAACCCGGTCAGGACCTCAAGCTCAGCATCGACCGCCGCATCCAGTATCTCGCTTATCGTGAACTGAAGACCGCGGTGCAGTTACACCGCGCCGAATCCGGATCCGTCGTGGTCATCGACGTGCGTACCGGTGAGGTGGTCGCGATGGCGAATCAGCCGTCGTTCAATCCGAACAACCGCGGCAATATCCGCGCCGACGCGTTCCGCAATCGCGCGGTGACGGATCTGATCGAGCCCGGCTCGACTGCGAAGCCGTTCACGATCGCGGCAGCGCTCGATGCCGGCAGCCACCGTCCGGAATCCCTGATCAATACCGCCCCTGGTTTCCTCCGCGTCGGCAACGGCACGGTGCGCGATCTGTCGAATTACGGCGCGATCAATCTGACGACCGTCATCCAGAAGTCGAGCAACGTCGGCATGACGAAAATCGCGCTTGCGCTGCCGCCGGAGCGCATGTGGCGCATGTTCTCGGAGATCGGCTTCGGCGAGCTGTCGGGTACCGGATTCCCGGGCGAGGCCGTCGGCACGCTGTCGCATTACAGCCGCTGGCGCGAACTCGAACGCGCGACGCTGTCCTTCGGCTACGGCCTGTCGGTGACGCCATTACAGCTTGCCCAGGCCTATGCGGTGCTTGGCGATCACGGTCGCTTCAAGCCGGCGAGTTTCGTCGTGAGCGAAGAAGCGTTACGGGTCACGCAAGCAATGAGTCCCCGGACTGCCGAAGAAGTGCTGCGCATGATGGAATCGGTAATCTCTGCACAGGGCACAGGCCTGCTGGCGCGGGTGTCCGGTTACCGCGTCGCCGGAAAAACCGGCACGGTCATGGCGGTCGGCGCCCGGGGTTATACCGAAGACCGGTATATCTCGCTGTTCGCCGGCGTCGCGCCGGTCACTGATCCGCGCCTCGCGATGGTCGTCGTGATCAACAAGCCCGAGGGAGAAGAGTATTATGGCGGCCGGGTCGCGGCCCCGGTGTTCTCGAAGGTCATGACCGGCGCGTTGCGCATGCTCGGCGTTACACCGGATGATGTACCGTCGCGTCGATTGCAGGCGGAAGCTCCGCGTCCCGCGGGGGGCAATGCGCTATCGCTCGACGCCGCTCGCGTCAATGCCGCCGAGCCGATCCCGGCCTCAAGCCTGGTCGTCGGCAAGGAGGTTCTGTGATGACCGTCCGCCAGACGCCCGCGGCGCCGGGTATCCGGCGCCTGTCCGGTCTGCTGCGCGATTTCGCTGAAATCACCCCGAGCGAGGATCGCGAGATCGGCGGACTTGCGCTCGACAGCCGGCGGGTGACGCCAGGCGACCTGTTTTTCGCCTGCGCCGGCACCCGCACGAGTGGATCTGCGTTCATCGCCGAAGCGATCGCCGCCGGTGCAGCCGCGGTGCTGGTTGATGCCGGGGATCCTGCGGTCGGCGACGACCGTACGGGCGCAGGACAGGCCATACCGACGATCGCGATTCGCGGGCTTCGCGAAAGGATGGGACCGATCGCCGCCCGTTTCCACGGGGAACCGTCCCGTGACATGACCGTGATCGGCATCACCGGGACCAACGGCAAGACATCCTGTTCCCATTATCTCGCGCATGCGCTGGCCGCCGGCGGCGATCGCTGCGGCCTGATCGGGACGTTGGGCTATGGCGAGCCGGGCGCGCTGCGTCCCGGCCTGCATACGACACCGGATGCGTTAACGCTGCAGGCGGAACTCGCGAAATTGCGCGATGCCGGCGTCGGTCATGTCGTCATCGAGGTGTCGTCACACGCCCTCGAGCAGCACCGTACGGCCGGCACCCTGTTCACCGGCGCGGTGTTCACAAACCTCAGTCACGATCACCTTGACTATCATGCCGATCTGGCTGCCTACGGACTGGCCAAGAAAAAGCTCTTCACGATGCCGGGACTGCGCTTTGCGGCACTGAACCGTGACGATCCCTTCGGCCGTGAGCTGGTGGGCAATCTCGCGCCGGGTATCCGCTGCGTCGCGTATGGCCTCGGAGATCCGGCCGCCAAACTCAATTCAGGTTTCAATGCGGGACTCGATGCCCAGTTTCATATCGATGCCGTCAATGTCGCGCTGTCGGCTAGCGGCCTGATACTCGATATCGAGTCGAGCTGGGGCGCGGGACGTCTCGAGGCGCCGCTGCTTGGCAGCTTCAATGCGCAGAACCTGCTCGCGGTGCTGTCGGCGTTATTGATGATGGACATCCCGTTCGACGAAGCACTCGGAAGGCTGTCGGTGGTTCGCCCGGTATCCGGACGCATGGAGCGCTTCGGCGGGGTGAACAGGCTGCCGCTGGTCATCGTCGATTACGCCCATACCCCGGACGCCCTCAATGAGGCGCTCGCGGCCTTGCGCCCGCATTGCAAGGGTCGGTTGTGGTGCGTATTCGGTTGCGGCGGCAACCGCGACCAGACCAAGCGGCCGCTGATGGGCGCGATCGCGGCGCGACTGGCGGATCGCATCGTAGTGACCAGCGATAACCCGCGCGACGAGGATCCGGATGCGATCATCGCCGCAATCCGCGCCGGCATCGAGTATCCGGATGCGGTCGAGGTCGTCCCGGACCGCGCCGCCGCGATCCGCGGCGCGATCGCCATGGCCGGGGCCAACGATGTCGTGCTGATCGCCGGCAAGGGACACGAAAATTACCAGATCGTCGGGGAACGGCGCCTGTCGTTCAGCGATCAGGAACAGGTTTCTGCGGCACTCGGAGAGCGCAAGCAATGAGCGTTGCGACGTCCCGGAGCGTCACACTGGCCGGCGGTTTGAGGCTGTCGGAACTCGCCGGCGCCGTCTCCGGCCGGCTGAGCGGTGAGGACAGGCGTGTGCGATCCCTGTCGACCGATACTCGCGAGATCACGCCTGGCGACCTGTTTTTCGCGCTGCGCGGCGACCGTTTCGATGCGCATGCGTTCATCGCAGAGGCCGTTGCCGCCGGCGCGGTAGCGGTCGTCGTCGACCGGGACGTCGCCGTCGATGTGCCCGCTGTGCGGGTTGACGACACCCGCCTTGCGCTGGGCCGACTCGCGGCCTGGTGGCGCAGCCGTTTCGACATCCCGGTCGCCGGGATCACCGGCAGCAACGGGAAGACCACGGTCAAGGAAATGCTCGCCGGCATCCTGTCTGCGCTTGGTCCGGGCGTCGTGACCCGCGGGAATCTCAACAACGAAATCGGCGCTCCGCTGACACTGCTCAAGTTGACTCCCGGTGATCGCTTCGCGGTCATCGAAATGGGCGCGCGCAAGCCCGGTGATATCGCCTATCTCGTCAGTCTCGCAACGCCGAGCGTCACCGCGATCACGAACGCGGCGCCTGCGCATCTCGCGGGCTTCGGCGACATCGCCGGCGTCGCGCGCGCGAAGGGCGAAATTTTCGCAGGACTGGCGGGAAACGGCGTCGCGGTCATGAATCACGACGACCCGCGGGTCGGCCTGTGGCAGGTCATGGCCGGCGCGCGCCGTATTGTCAGTTTTGGCATGCGTCACCCGGCCGATGTGACGGCGCAGGCGGTACGGCCGAACGACGCCCCGGGGTGCTCGTTCGATCTCTGTATGCCCGACGGGCGCGCGGCAGTCGATCTGCAACTGCCGGGTCGTCACAACGTCATGAATGCATTGGCGGCGGCGGCGATGGCGCATGCGCTCGGGATGTCACTGGCGCAGATCGTGCGCGGCCTCGCATCAATGCGCCCGGTTGCCGGTCGCCTGCAGATCAAGCCCGGGATCGGCGGCATCCGGATCATTGACGATACCTATAATGCGAACCCGGGTTCAGTCAAGGCCGCGCTCGAAGTGCTCGCGACCTGCGGCGGCAGCGGCGATAAGCTGCTTGTGCTCGGTGACATGGGCGAACTCGGTAATGCGGCCCGCGCGCTGCATGAACAGATCGGACGCCAGGCCCGGGTGGTCGGGGTCAGCCGCATCTACGCGGTCGGCGAACTGGCCAGCGTCGCAGCCGGTATCTTTGGCAACGGCGCGCGTCATTTCGACAGCCAGGAGGCCTTGATCGCCGCGCTGCGCGCGGATCTCGCCGGCACAGCGATGGCGACCGTGCTGGTCAAGGGCTCGCGCTTCACGCGCATGGAGCGCGTCGTCGACGCGTTGACCGCGGGCGCGGCGGGCGCCGGCAGCAAGGCGTACACCCACGAAATGCGGGCCGGAGGCTGAGATGCTGCTCTGGCTCACCGACTACCTGACCCAGATCCACACCGGGTTCAATGTATTCAATTATCTGACCTTGCGTTCGATCCTCGGTGTGCTGACCGCGCTGATCATCTCCTTTGTCGTCGGTCCGGTGATCATCCGCAAGCTGAGTCAGTACCAGATTGGCCAGACAGTGCGCAAGGATGGTCCGAGCACGCACCTCAGCAAGGCCGGCACGCCGACGATGGGCGGTTCGATGATCCTGGTCGGCATTGGCATCAGCACGCTGCTGTGGGCGGATCTTTCGAATCGCCATATCTGGGTCGTGCTGATCGTCACGATGCTGTTCGGCGCGATAGGCTGGGTCGACGACTATCGCAAGCTCATCATCGGTGATTCAAGGGGGTTGTCCGCGCGCTCGAAGCTGATTTGGCAGACGCTGATCGGCATGTGCGCGGCGTATTACCTGTACTCGAGCGCGCAGACGCCGATCGAGACCCAGTTCATCGTACCGTTCTTCAAGGATGTCGTCATCGACATCGGCTGGTGGTTCGTTCCGTTCGCCTGCCTGGTCATCGTCGGTGCGAGCAATGCAGTCAACCTGACCGACGGCCTCGACGGGCTCGCGATCCTGCCGGCCGTCATGGTCGCAGGCGCGCTCGGCATCATTGCCTATGCGACCGGTCACGCGCGATTCTCGGAGTATCTCGGCATTCCCTATGTGCCAGGTGTCGGTGAGATGGTCGTGTTCTGCGGCGCGATTGCCGGCGCCGGACTCGGCTTTCTCTGGTTCAACACGCATCCGGCCCAGGTTTTCATGGGTGATATCGGGGCGCTCGCGCTCGGGGCGGCGCTGGGCATACTTGCGGTCGTCGTGCGCCAGGAGGTTGTTCTGATAATCATGGGCGGCGTGTTCGTCGTCGAGACGTTGTCGGTGATCGTCCAGGTCGTGTCCTTCAAGCTGACCGGGCGGCGCGTCTTCCGGATGGCGCCGCTGCATCACCATTTCGAGCTCAAGGGGTGGCCCGAACCCCGGGTCATTGTGCGCTTCTGGATCATCACGGTGATCCTGGTGTTGATCGGACTGGCGAGCTTGAAGATTCGATGATGGAGGTACGCGGCGCTGAACACAGGACGATCGACATGAGCGGCCAAATCCCCTCGACGGCGGCTCTGCGCGCCCGGCTCGGAATTGCCGGCCGGACCTTGGTCATCGGCTTGGGCATGACTGGTTTTTCGTGCGCGCGCTTCCTGCACCATCTCGGTCTGGAGGTTGCGGTGACCGACAGTCGCGCGGCCCCGCCGCAGCTCGAGGCGGCGCGTCGCGAGCTGCCCGACGTACCGTTGTTCGTCGATGGTTTCTCGATGGATGCGATCGACCATTGCGACCAGGTCGTCGTCAGCCCGGGTCTTTCGCTGCGCCATCCCTGCCTCGACCGGGCGCGTCGCCTCGGCCGCCCGATCATCGGCGACATCGAATTGTTCGCGCGCTGCGCCGATGCGCCGGTGATTGCGATCACCGGCTCGAACGGCAAAAGCACCGTGACCGCGCTGGTCGGCGAAATGGCGCGCGCCGCCGGACGCGAGGTTCGCGTCGGCGGCAATATCGGCACGCCGGCACTCAATCTGCTCGGGGACGGAGCGCCGGATCTGTATGTCCTCGAGCTTTCGAGTTTCCAGCTCGAGACCACCTTCAGTCTCGAGGCTCGCGCAGCAACGATCCTGAACATCTCTCCGGACCATCTCGACCGCTATCTCGACCTGGATGAATATCTGGCGGCGAAACTGCGCATCTACCGCGGGCAGTGCGTGCGTGTCGTCAATCGCGACGATCCCGCGGTCAGCGGCGATATTCCGGGAGACGGCGATCGCGTGACATTCGGTGCCGGTGCGCCGCCGGGCGACATGGAATACGGCCTTGTAATGCAGGGCGGGGCGACCTGGCTGGCCCGGGGCGGCGCGCTGCTGATGCCGGCCGCGGAGATGCATCTCCGCGGCCGGCACAATGCCGTCAACGCGCTTGCGGCGCTGGGACTCGGTTCGGCGGCGGGCTTGCCGCTGGACGCGATGCTGGGCGCACTGCGCTATTTCCCGGGACTGCCGCATCGCACCCAGTGGCTTGGCGAGCGCCGTGGCGTTGCCTGGTACAACGATTCGAAGGGCACCAATGTCGGCGCGACGCTGGCGGCGATTGAAGGCCTCGATGGCAAGGTGGTGCTGATCGCCGGCGGTGTCGGCAAGGGCCAGGACTTTTCGCCGTTGCGGGACGCGCTGGTCGGCAAGGCGCGTGCGGTCGTGCTGATCGGCGCGGATGCCGGCCGCATCGAGCAGGCCCTGGCAGGCGCAGTCGTGCCCGAACATGCGCCTAACCTGCGCGCGGCGGTCGAGCGCGCGGCGCAACTCGCCGAACCCGGCGACAGTGTACTGCTGTCACCGGCCTGCGCGAGCTTCGACATGTTCAGCAACTATGAAGAGCGCGGACGTTGCTTCGTCGACATGTTCCGGGGACTGGCGCCATGAGCACGAGGATCCCCGCGACCCTGAATCGCGCGAAGCCGCGCGCTCCGATCGCCGAGGCGCTGATCATCGACAAGGCCCTGATGTGGGCGGCGCTGACACTGCTTGGCCTTGGTCTCGTCATGATGGCCTCGGCGTCGTTCGCGATCGCGGACCGCGCCATCGGGCAGCCCTGGCATTTCCTGATGCGCCAGTCGCTGTTCGCCGGCATTGGCCTGCTGGCGGCCTTTATCGTACTGCGACTGCCGCTCGAGATATTGCAGCGCTACAGCGGAATGCTGCTGTTGCTGGCGCTGGGCCTGCTGGTCCTGGTGCTGGTGCCGGGCGTCGGCAGGGAGGTCAACGGCAGCACCCGCTGGCTGTCATTCGGCCCGGTCAACGTGCAGCCGGCGGAACTCGCGAAGTTGTGTATGATCCTGTACCTCTCCGCCTATCTGGTGCGGCGCGGAGAAGAGGTCAGGAACGCAGTCAGCGGCTTCGCGAAACCGATGCTCATCGTTGCGTTGATGTGCGCGCTATTGCTCCTTCAGCCCGACTTCGGTACTGCGGCGGTACTGGCCGGCACCACGGCGTGCATGATGTTTCTCGGCGGCGTGCGTCTGCGCCAGTTCGTGATCCTGATCGCGATCGTGCTGTCCGCACTCGCGGCGCTTGCGGTGTCGTCACCGTACCGGCTCGCGCGCATCACGACTTTCATCGATCCGTGGGCGGATCCGTTCGCGAGTGGTTTCCAGTTGACCCAGGCCCTGATCGCCTTCGGCCGCGGCGAGTGGTTCGGCGTCGGACTCGGCAGCTCGATCCAGAAACTTTTCTATCTTCCCGAGGCCCATACCGACTTCCTGTTCGCGGTTCTTGCCGAGGAGCTCGGCCTCGCCGGCTCGCTCGCGGTCATCCTGCTGTTCGCATTCATCATCGCCAGGGCCTTCATGATCGGACGCCGCGCCGAGCGCGCGGAAAAGCAGTTCGGAGCAGGGCTCGCCTATGGTATCGGCGTGTGGATCGGCTTGCAGGCGTTCATCAATATCGGCGTCAACATGGGCCTGCTGCCGACCAAGGGCCTGACCCTGCCGCTGATGAGTTATGGCGGCACCAGCCTGGTCATCTCCTGCGTCGCGATCGCCCTGCTGCTCCGGATCGATCACGAGACCCGGATGACGCTGTTCCGGCGGCTCGGCCTGGATCGGGAGGACGCATGGTGACGCGCGTGATGATCATGGCCGGTGGCACCGGCGGTCACGTCTTTCCGGCGCTGGCTGTCGCCGAGCGCCTGCGCGCCGCGGGCGCCGAGGTGCTGTGGCTCGGCACGCGGAACGGTCTCGAGGCCGGTATCGTCCCGCGCGCGGGGATCCCGCTCGAAACCGTATTGATCGGCGGCCTGCGCGGAAAGGGCGTAATCGGCTGGCTGCTGCTGCCATTCCGGCTGTTGTTCGCGATGGCGCAGTCGCTGGTGATCATCATGCGCTTTCGCCCGATGGTGATCCTCGGCATGGGCGGATTCGTCGCCGGCCCGGGTGGCCTGGTGACCTGGCTGCTGCGCAAGCCCCTGCTGGTTCATGAACAAAACGCGATCGCCGGGATGACGAATCGCTGGCTCGCGCGATTAGCGACCCGGACTCTGATCGCATTCCCCGGGACGATCCCGGCGCGCCTGCTGCCGGTCGTGACCGGCAATCCGGTGCGCGACGCGATCGCCGCGCTGCCGTCACCGGAGGCGCGCTTCACCGATCGTAGCGGACCCCTGCGCCTGCTCGTGCTGGGCGGCAGCCAGGGCGCGCGCGGTCTGAATGGCGCCTTGCCTGCTGCTATCGCAGCGCTGCCGGAGACCCGGCGTCCGCAGATCCGGCACCAGGCCGGGCGGGGGCGCGACGGGGAAGTGCGCAGGGCCTATGCGGACTGGTCCCTGGCGGCCGAGGTCGAGCCGTTCATCGATGACATGGCCGCAGCCTATGCCTGGGCCGATCTCGTGATCAGCCGCGCCGGTGCGCTGACGATCGCGGAACTGACTGCGGCGGGCCTCGGCGCGATCCTGGTGCCATACCCGCATGCGGTAGATGATCACCAGACCCGCAACGCGGCTTGGCTCGTCGATGCCGGCGCGGCGCTGCTGGCGCCCGAAGGCGCAGGCCTGTCGCAGCGGCTGGCGCAGTATCTTGATCGCCTGACTGGTAATGACGGCTGCGGCCGCCTGCTCGGGATGGCGCAGGCCGCGCGGCGGCTCGCGCGCCCGGACGCCGCCGGCGAGGTCGCGCGTCATTGCCTGGAGCTGGCCCATGCCTGAGTTCAAGTCACAGCCGGCATCATCACTGCGCGCGGCACGCGACGACGACCGCGTCAGCGGCGCACCCGCGAGCGACGAAGTACGCATGGGCCGCGTCCGGCGCATCCATATGGTCGGGATCGGCGGCGCCGGCATGAGCGGCATCGCGGAAGTCCTGTCGAATCTCGGCTACGAAGTCTCGGGCTCGGATATTGCCGAGAACGCCGGGGTGCGTCGCCTGCGCGGTCTCGGGGTGCGCGTCGTGATCGGCCACGATGCGGCGGCAGTCACCGGTTGCGACGTGGTCGTCATGTCGTCGGCGATCACTGACGACAATCCGGAAATCGTCGCCGCGCGCGCATACCATATCCCGGTCGTGCCGCGCGCGGAGATGCTCGCCGAACTGATGCGTTTTCGCTATGGCATCGCGGTTGCCGGCACTCACGGCAAAACCACGGTGACCAGCCTGGTCACGAGCCTGCTCGCCGAAGCGGGGCTGGATCCGACCTTCGTGATCGGCGGCCGGCTCAACAGCACCGGCGGCAATGCGCGGCTCGGCAGCGGTCGCTATCTCGTCGCCGAGGCCGACGAGAGCGACGCCTCGTTTCTGCGTCTGCAGCCGCTGCTTGCCGTGGTCACCAATATCGATGCCGACCACATGGCGACCTACGGCGGCAATTTCAATCGTCTGCGCCACGCGTTCCTCGAGTTCCTGCACCATCTGCCGTTTTACGGCCTTGCAGTCGTCTGCGTCGACGATCCGGTGATCCGTGAACTGATCCCGGAGATCTCCCGTCCGATCATCACCTATGGACTGGATGCAAAGGCCGACTTCCGCGCCCGTGAAATCCGGCATTCCGGGGCGAACTCGCGCTTTGTCGTCGATCGCCCGGCCCCCGCCGGCGGACTCGACATCAGGCTGAATCTTGCCGGCCGGCACAACGTTCAGAACGCGCTCGCCGCGATTGCCGTCGCTCATGCGCTCGGCATCCCGGACGCCGCGGTCCTGCGCGGGCTCGAGTGCTTCGCCGGTATTGGTCGCCGCTTTCAGAGTTACGGCGAGCTCGCGACGCCGGCAGGACGCGTGCTGATGATCGACGACTACGGCCATCACCCGCGCGAGATCGCCGCAGTCACACAGGCATTGCGCGACGGCTGGCCGGAGCGACGCGTGGTCCTCGTATTCCAGCCGCATCGTTATACCCGCACGCGGGATCTGTTCGACGACTTCAGCCAGGTGCTGTCCGACGTC
Source organism: uncultured Chromatiales bacterium (assembly GCA_964437335.1). GTDB lineage: Bacteria > Pseudomonadota > Gammaproteobacteria > SZUA-140 > SZUA-140 > JAITWN01. Next base: position 84,157 of record CAYTGL010000002.1, on the reverse strand, counting down.
GATGAATTGCTGCTGTTCGAGGTCTATGCTGCGGGCGAGACGGCGATCCCGAATGCCGACAGTCGCAGTCTGTGCCGCTCGATCCGCGCCCGCGGCAAGGTCGAGCCCGTCTTCGTCGGGAATCCCGAGGAATTGATCCATGCGCTTGCCGGTCGGTTGCGCGACGGGGATATCCTGCTGACGATGGGCGCCGGAGACATCGGGTCGATCGCGGCGAAACTCCCGAAGGCATTGGCGCAGGGAGGTGCCGCATGATGGCTGCCCGTTCGCGATCCGGTCACGGCGCCGCCGGCACGGAGACAAAGTTGCGTGGCCGCTTGCGTCATGATGTCCCGCTTGCCCGGCATACGACCTGGCGGGTCGGCGGTCCGGCCGAGCATTGCTATCAGCCCGCCGACCTGCGGGATCTCTCGACCTATCTCGCCGGCCTGCCGCCGGATGAACCGGTACTGTGGCTCGGACTCGGCAGCAATCTGCTGGTCAGGGACGGCGGAATACGCGGCAGCGTGATCCTGACCCACGGCGTTCTGAATGGCATCGACCGCGTCGGCGCGGCCGGCATTCGGGTCGAGGCCGGTGTTCCATGCGCAAAGGTCGCGCGCTGGTGCGCGAATGCCGGCCTCACCGGCGCCGAGTTCCTGGTCGGCATTCCCGGGACGCTGGGCGGTGCGCTCGCGATGAATGCCGGGGCCTTCGGCGGCGAAACCTGGAATCGTGTGACGGCGGTCGAGATGCTCGATCGCAGCGGCCGGATCACGCAGCGTACGCCGGATCAGTTCGAGGTCGGCTATCGCAGTGTGCAAGGCCCTGCCGGCGAATGGTTTGTCGCCGCGCAACTCGAACTCGAGCCCGGTGATGCCCGCGAATCGAATGCAAAAATCAAGGCGCTGCTGCACCAGCGCGCCGTGACCCAGCCGATGGGGCTGCCGAGTTGCGGTTCGGTATTTCGCAATCCGCCGAACGATCATGCCGGGCGTCTGATCGAGGCCTGCGGCCTCAAGGGCTACCACATCGGTGGCGCCTGCGTCTCCGAGAAGCACGCGAACTTCATCATCAATCGCGGCGGTGCGAGTGCCGCGGACATCGAGTCGCTGATCAACCATATTCGCGACACCGTCGAGCGCGAGCGCGGAGTGCGCCTCGTCGCCGAGGTCAGGATCGTCGGCGAGCCTGCGGTCGCGTCCGGGGTGCCCGCAAATGTCTGAGTCGCGCGCGCGCCAGGCGATCACGGATCCCGCCGCGTTCGGCCGGGTCGCCGTATTGATGGGCGGCTGGTCGGCCGAGCGCGAGGTCTCGCTGGTCAGCGGCCGCGCGGTGTTGCAGGGCTTGCGCAATCGCGGCGTCGATGCGCACGCGATCGACGTGACTCAGGCAACGGTCCGGCAGGTCGCCGAAGGCGGCTATGACCGCGTGTTCATCGCCTTGCACGGACGGGGTGGTGAGGACGGAGTGATACAGGGATTGCTCGAGGCCTGCGGCATTCCATACACCGGCAGCGGCGTGCTTGCGAGCGCGCTGGCGATGGACAAGTTGCGCACCAAGCAGCTATGGATTAGCGCCGGCCTGCCGACGCCGCCGTTCGCGGTCATTGCCGATGCCGCGGACTTCGCCGGTGCCGTCGAAGCGGTTGGTTTGCCGCTGATCGTCAAACCGGCCAATGAGGGTTCGAGTCTCGGCATGAGCAAGGTCGAATCGGCCGCGGACCTTGAGCGGGCCTTTGCAGTCGCGCACGAATTCGATACCGAAGTCTTTGCCGAGCGCTGGATCGAAGGCGGGGAATATACCGCAGCGGTACTCGGAGACCAGGTGCTGCCGCTGATCCGTATCGAAACCCCGCGCGTGTTTTATGACTACATCGCGAAGTATCACGCCAATGACACGCAGTATCACTGTCCCGCCGGACTCGAATCGGCGGAGGAAGCGCAGCTTGCCGCGCTTGCGCGCCGGGCCTTCGATGCGATCGGCTGCTCGGGCTGGGGCCGGGTCGACCTGATCCGCGACCGGCAGGGGCGTGCGTGGCTGATCGAGGTCAACACGGTGCCTGGCATGACCGATCACAGTCTGGTGCCGATGGCCGCGCGCGCGGCAGGCATCGATTTCGATGAACTGGTATGGCGCGTTCTCGCGGGCAGCGCGGAATCCGCGACATTGCGCAGGGTGCGACGTGGTCAGGCGTAAACAGCGCAGGCAGGCGGCGCGGCGGATCGACCCCGGGGTCGCGCGCGCGCGTTTCCGGCGCTGGTTGCCGCTGCCGCTCGCTGCGGGGGTCGTTGCGCTCGCGGCGTTCGCGCTTGCGGAAGGGATGGTGTCCCTGCCGGAGCTGGATTTTCCGATCCGGACGCTGAAGGTTGAAGCGACCTTCCAGATGGTGGGTTCGGAGGAGATCGCGAACGCTGTTGCGCCGCTGGTCGCGCAGGGCTTTTTCGGAACCGACGTTGGCGTGGTCAAGGAGCAGCTGGTTGCGTTGCCCTGGGTGCGCAGCGTCGAGGTACGGCGGGTGTGGCCCGATGCGCTGCACATTACCGTCATCGAGCAGCAGGCCGTCGCGGCGTGGGCGAACGAGGGTTTGCTGAATCCCGCCGGGGAATTGTTCAGTCCGGCGGGCACGGGCCGCCACGCCGGATTGCCGAGGCTCGAAGGACCTGCTCGCACGTCGCAGCAGGTCATGAGCCAGTATCAGCGCCTGAGCGCCCGGCTGGAGCCGCTCGGACTCCGTATCGACCGGCTCAGCATGGATGCGCGCCGCTCCTGGAAACTGGTGCTCAGTAACGGAATGACCCTGGTCATCGGGCGCAGGGATACCGAGGAGCAGATAGAGCGCTTCGCGCGCTTCTGGCCCGGCGTGATGGCGGCACGGGCCGCGGAGATCGCCGAGATCGATTTGCGTTATCCGACCGGATTCGCGGTCAAGTGGCAACCGGCGGCCGCCGCGCAGGCGGGCGCCGGAAAGAAAACAGGAGATCGCGTTTAAATGCCGAAGAAAGGCGAGAAAGACCTGATCGTTGGTCTCGATATTGGCACGTCCAAGGTCGTCGCGATCGTCGGCGAGATCACCGAGAACGACGAGATCGAGATCATCGGCATCGGTTCGCATCCGTCGCGCGGCCTGAAAAAAGGCGTTGTCGTCAATATCGAATCGACGATTCAGTCGATCCAGCGCGCGGTCGAGGAGGCCGAGCTGATGGCCGGCTGCGAGATCCATTCAGTCTATGCCGGCATCGCCGGCAGTCATATCCGCAGTATCAATTCCCACGGCATTGTTGCGATTCGTGACGAGGAAGTCACGCCGGGAGACGTCGAGCGGGTTATCGACGCGGCGCGCGCGGTTGCGATTCCGGCCGACCAGAAGATGCTTCATGTGCTGCCGCAGGAATTCATCATCGACAACCAGGAAGGGATCCTGGAGCCGGTCGGCATGTCCGGCGTGCGTCTCGAAGCCAAGGTCCATATCGTCACCGGTGCGGTCAGCGCAGCCCAGAACATCATCAAGTGTGTGCGCCGCTGCGGGCTCGAGGTCGATGACATCATCCTGGAGCAGCTCGCATCGAGTTACTCGGTGCTGACCGACGACGAGAAGGCGCTCGGCGTCTGCCTGGTCGACATCGGCGGCGGCACGACGGACATTGCCGTGTTCACCGACGGCTCGATTCGTCATACCGCGGTGATCCCGATTGCCGGCGACCAGGTGACGAACGACATCGCCGTCGCGCTGCGCACGCCGACCCAGTATGCCGAGGAGATCAAGCTGAAGTTCGGCTGCGCGCTTACCCAGATCGCGAACCCGAACGAGACGATCGAGGTCCCGGGCGTCGGTGACCGCAGGCCGCGCCGGCTCGCGCGCCAGACGCTCGCCGAGGTCGTCGAACCCCGCTACGACGAGCTGTTCACGCTGATCCAGGCGGAGCTGCGTCGCTCCGGTTTCGAGGATCTGATCGCGTCCGGCATCGTGCTGACCGGCGGCAGTTCGAAGATGGAAGGCGTCGTCGAACTTGCCGAGGAAGTCTTCCACATGCCGGTCAGGCTGGGCATGCCGCACGACGTCCGCGGGCTCGCGGACGTCGTGCGAAATCCGATACACGCGACGGGCGTTGGATTGTTGATCTACGGGCATCAGCAGCGTTTCGCAAAGCGCTCCGCCTTGCCCGGCGGTAAGGGAGTCAAGGGGATCTGGTCGAGGATGAAGAGCTGGTTTCAGGGTAATTTCTAGTTATATCCAGGTGCAGAGTGACGATTCACAATCAAATCAGGAGGGCGATGCAATGTTCGAATTAATGGATTCCTACAGTCAGAATGCGGTCATCAAGGTCATCGGCGTCGGCGGCGGCGGCGGCAACGCGGTCGAGCATATGGTGTGCGCGAATATCGATGGCGTCGATTTCATCTGTGCCAATACGGATGCGCAGGCGCTGAAGAGTTCGTCGGCGCGCATCACGCTGCAACTCGGCGCGAACATCACCAAGGGACTCGGCGCCGGCGCGAATCCCGCTATCGGCCGCCAGGCCGCGGTCGAGGATCGTGATCGCATCACCGAGGTGCTCCAGGGCGCGGATATGGTGTTCATCACGGCGGGCATGGGCGGCGGCACGGGTACCGGCGGCGTCCCGATCGTCGCGCAGATTGCGCGCGAACTCGGCATTCTGACCGTCGCGGTGGTGACCCGGCCGTTTCCGTTCGAGGGCCGCAAGCGCGCGCAGATCGCTGATGACGGCATCCGGGAACTGTCCCAGTATGTCGATTCGCTGATCACGATCCCGAACGAGAAGCTGTTGTCGGTGCTCGGTAAATCGGTGACCCTGCTCGACGCGTTCAAGTCGGCGAACAACGTCCTGCTGGGCGCGGTCCAGGGGATCGCCGAACTGATCACCCGGCCGGGGCTGATAAACGTCGATTTCGCCGATGTGCGCACCGTGATGTCCGAGATGGGCATGGCGATGATGGGCACCGGCACCAGCCGCGGCGAGAATCGCGCCCGCGACGCCGCCGAGGCCGCGATTGCAAGTCCGCTGCTCGAGGATATCGATCTGCAGGGCGCCGGTGGCATCCTCGTCAACGTCACCGCCGGTCTCGACATGTCGATCGGTGAATTCGAGGAAGTTGGCAATACAATCAAGGAGTTTGCGTCAGAAAACGCGACCGTTGTAGTCGGCACCGTCATCGACCCCGACATGGGCGACGAACTGCGCGTCACCGTCGTTGCGACCGGCCTCGGGCGCGAGGCGCGCGCGGCAGCCCAGCCGGCCGCGGAGGCGACCGTCAAGCTGGTGCGCAGAAATAACGGCGAAATCGACTACCACCGTCTGGAAAAGCCGACAGTCATACGCAACCAGCAGGTCGATGAACTGTCCGCGCTGCGGGACGGCACCAATATGGACTATCTCGACGTCCCGGCCTTCCTGCGCCGCCAGGCCGATTAAATTAATGCTTTGCTCAAAAATGAGAACGAGTTATTGTAAAAAGCGGAATTCCTGACGATAACCCGGTAGCCCACCTTTTGGGCAGGCCGGGTGTGCTGTGATATGATGGCCCACCTTTTTTCCGCGATGGCGGCCATACTTGGAGAAGGCAGGACAGGGACTGATGATAAAACAGCGTACTTTGAAGAACGCCATCCGCGCCACCGGGGTCGGGCTGCACACTGGCAAGAAGATCTATCTGACGCTCAGGCCGGCTGCGGCCAATAGCGGCATCATCTTTCGCCGGACCGATCTCGAGCCACCCGTCGAGATCCGCGCGATCCAGGACAATGTCGGCGACACAACCTTGTCGACGACGCTCGTCGATGGCGCTGTCCGGATCTCAACGGTCGAACATCTGCTGTCGGCCTTCGCCGGACTCGGTATCGATAATGCCTATGTCGATCTCAGCGCCGCCGAGGTGCCGATCATGGACGGCAGCGCAGGTCCCTTCGTGTTTCTGATCCAGTCGGCCGGTATCGAGGAACAGAATGCGCCGAAGCGTTTCATTCGGATCAAGCAGTCGGTTGTCGTCGAGGAAGACGAGAAATGGGCGCGCTTCGATCCTTTCGAAGGTTTCAAGGTTTCGTTCACGATCGAATTCGATCATCCCGCTTTCCGCAGTCACACCAAGCAGGCGACGGTCGATTTTTCGACGACTTCTTTCGTCAAGGAGATCAGTCGCGCGCGCACCTTCGGTTTTCTGCGCGACTACGAGCGCCTGCGCGAGCGCAATCTGGTGCTCGGCGGCAATCTGAACAATGCGGTCGTCGTCGATGAATACCGCGTCCTCAACGAGGACGGCCTTCGCTACGAGGACGAGTTCGTCAAGCACAAGGTGCTCGATGCGATCGGCGACCTCTACCTGCTCGGCCACAGCCTGATCGGCGCCTTCAGTGGCTACAAGTCAGGGCATGGGCTGAATAACAGCCTGCTTCGTACGCTGATCGCGAATCAGGATGCATGGGAACTGGTGACTTTTACGGACCAGGATCAGATCCCGATCTCCTATGTGCAGGCGATCACGGCCTGATTTGATCCGGGATTCTTTCCGGGCCGTAAGGCCGGCTGTCCGCTCGCGGTACCTTGCGCCACTCATTCACGATCGATCCGATCCGCCCGGCTGGCCAGGCGCAACAGCGCCTCACGCAGCGCCGGCTCGGACAGCGTTGATGCGGTCGCGCGTAATTGGGCCGCTGCCGCGGCCGGTAGTACTGGCGGTTGCGGGTCCGGTCGCCTCGCTCCGTGATCGACTTTCGGCGCCGTTCTGAACTGAAGCTCATGAATGTCACCCAGTTCCGGGTGAACGCGCAGGGCGGCAAGCAGGCGGGGGCTGTCAAATCGCAGCCGCGTGATCCAGGCCGGCGCATCGGCGTGAAGCACCACAACGCCGCGCGACAGGTTTACGACCCGGCAATGGTGGTTGAGCGGCGCCGGCAGGGCATCGCTGATCAGCGCCTCGACCCGTGCGAGGCGCGCGCGATGTTCGGCCAGTGCCCGTAGCGGGCCGCGGTCGCCGGACAGGATACTGTGTACGGAAATTGCAGTAGTTTTCTTGTCGATTGTCATAATTGTCAGGGCGGCCGCTGCAGACGCGCCTGCCACGGGGCGCCAGTCGCCCGGAATGAACCGGACTGATCAGCATAATGAACATTATCATTTATACCAAGCGTTCACGCACACCAGGGTCGTTCCAGTTGCGTGGCTGGCAGCTCGTCCTGGTAATGGTGCTGGTGCTGGCCGCATTGCCGGGTGGGGCGCTATACGTTGGTACCCAGATCGGAGAAAACCAGATGCGGAGTCATCTGCTGCCCGGTGAATGGAAGCAGGAGATGGAGCAGAACCGGGTCGAAGTTGCGCAGGCGACCCGCAAGGCACGCGAGGAGATGAATGCGCTGACGCTGCGTCTCGCGCAACTGCAGGCCCAGGCAATTCGTCTGAACGCGCTCGGACAGCGCCTGGTCGAAATCGGCAAACTCGATGAAGGCGAGTTCGATTTCAGCCAGCCGCCAGGCGTCGGTGGGCCACAGGGCGATTCGGTAGTTTCCCGGGAAATCGACATGCCCGATTTCATCCGTTCGCTCGACCGGCTCGCGTTCGAACTCGATGACCGCGAACAGCGCCTGATCGCGCTCGAATTCTTCTTCATGAACCGCAATCTGGTTCTCGATGTCGTTCCCGCCGGACGGCCGGTACACGGCGGCTGGACGTCATCCGGCTTTGGTGCGCGCACCGATCCGTTCTCCGGTTCGCGCGAATTTCATCGCGGGCTCGATTTTGCCGGCAAGGAAGGTACCGAGATCCATGCGGTCGCCGCCGGCGTCGTCACCTGGTCCGGCGACCGCTATGGTTATGGCAACATGGTAGAAATCAACCACGGCAACGGGTATATTACCCGCTACGCGCACAACAAGAAGAACATGGTCAAGGCCGGAGACGTGGTGGAACGAGGACAGTTGATCGCACTGATGGGTACCACCGGACGATCCACCGGGCCCCATGTGCATTTCGAGGTGATCAAGAACGGTCGTTCGGTGGATCCCGCAAGCTATATCCGCGCAGCCAGGTAGGGTCGACGGCGTGTCGGCTCTTGTTTTTTCCTCATCTTCACCTATTTCAATTAGATGGTAAGCGGTCTCCTCAGCAGGATCTTCGGCAGTCGCAATGAACGGCAGCTGAAGCGCATGCGCGCGCAGGTCGATCAGGTCAACGCCCTGGAAGATATGTTCGCGGCGCTGTCCGACGCGGAGCTGCGGGCGAAGACCGATGAATTCCGCCAGCGCCATGCCGACGGCGCGACGCTCGACGAGCTGCTGCCCGAGGCCTTTGCGGTCGTGCGCGAGGCCGGCAAGCGCACACTCAGCATGCGTCACTTCGATGTGCAGCTGATCGGCGGCATGGTGCTGAATTCCGGCCGCATCGCCGAAATGCGGACCGGCGAGGGCAAGACCCTGGTCGCGACCCTGTCTGCCTATCTCAATGCGCTGACCGGCAAGGGAGTTCATGTCATCACGGTCAACGATTATCTCGCGCGGCGCGACTCGGAGTGGATGGGGCGGATCTACCGGTTTCTTGGCATGTCGACCGGCGTACTCTATAACGGTCAGTCGCCGGAAGAAAAGCGCGCGGCCTATGCCTCCGACATCACCTACGGCACGAACAACGAGTACGGTTTCGACTATCTGCGCGACAACATGGCCTTCCGCCTGACCGACAAGGTCCAGCGCGGCCTCAATTTCGCGATCGTCGACGAGGTCGACTCGATCCTGATCGACGAGGCGCGCACGCCGCTGATCATTTCCGGGCCGGTCGACGAGAACTCCGACCTTTACCTGAAGATCAACAAGCTGGTTCCGAAGCTGAAGCGCCAGGCGTCAGACGACGAATCCGGCGATTTTACCGTCGACGAGAAGGCCAAACAGATCTACCTGACGGAAGAGGGTCACCTGCACGTCGAGGAACTGATGTCGAAGGCCGGCCTGCTCAAGGAGGGCGACAGCCTGTATTCCGCCGCGAACATCCGGCTGCTGCATCACCTCAACGCCAGTCTGCGCGCACACGTCCTGTTCAACCGGGACGTCGAATACATCGTCAAGGACGGCGTCATCGTCATCGTCGACGAGTTCACCGGCCGCACGATGCCGGGCCGCCGCTGGTCGGACGGTCTTCATCAGGCGATCGAGGCCAAGGAAGGGGTGCCGATCCAGAACGAGAACCAGACGCTTGCGTCGATCACGTTCCAGAATTATTTCCGCATGTACGACAAGCTGTCGGGCATGACCGGCACCGCGGACACCGAGGCCTACGAGTTCCAGCAGATCTATGGCCTCGAAGTCACGGTCATTCCGACGCACCGCCCGATGATCCGGATCGATAACGGTGACCTCGTCTACCTGACTGCGAATGAGAAGTACGAAGCGGTCATCACCGACATCATGGATTGCCAGCAGCGCGGCAAGCCGGTGCTGGTCGGCACGACTTCGATCGAAATATCGGAACTCCTGTCGAAGATGCTGCGCAAGAACAATATCAAGCACGAGGTGCTGAACGCGAAGCAGCATGAGCGCGAGGCGGAGATCGTCGCGCAGGCCGGGCAGCCGGGCGCGGTGACGATTGCGACCAACATGGCCGGCCGCGGCACCGATATCGTACTCGGCGGCAACCTTGAGGCCGAGCTTGCGGCGCTGAAGGACGACGATGACCGGAAACGCGAGGCCGCGCTGCGCGAGGACTGGAGCAAACGCCATGGGCTTGTACTGGCCGCCGGCGGCCTGCACATCATCGGCACCGAGCGTCACGAGGCGCGCCGTATCGATAACCAGTTGCGCGGTCGTTCCGGCCGTCAGGGCGATCCCGGTTCGAGCCGCTTCTACCTGTCGCTCGAGGACAGTCTGATGCGTATCTTCGCCTCCGACCGCGTTTCGAGCCTGATGCAGAAACTCGGCATGCAGCCAGGCGAGGCCATCGAGCATCCATGGGTCACGAAGGCGATCGAGAATGCGCAGCGCAAGGTCGAAAGCCACAACTTCGACATCCGCAAGCAATTGCTCGAGTATGACGACGTTGCGAACGACCAGCGCCGCGTCGTCTACCAGCAGCGCAACGAACTGATGGAGGCCGAGGACGTCGCGGACACGATCAGCGATATCCGCCGCGACGTCGTCAACGCGCAGATCGATATCCATATCCCCCCCGAGAGCATCGACGAGCAATGGGATGTGCCGGGGCTCGAGAAGGCGCTCGAGCAGGAGTACGGCATCGCGCTGCCGATCGCGCAGTGGCTCGACGAGGACGAGAACCTGCACGAAGAGCCGCTGCGCGAGCGCATTCGCGCGGAATTCGAGCGCCGCTACGCGGAGAAGGAACAGCTTGCCGGCGCGAAGATCATGCGCGAGTTCGAGAGAGCCGTGATGCTGCAGGTGCTGGACAGCAACTGGAAGGATCACCTCGCCGCGATGGATGCCTTGCGCCAGGGCATTCACCTGCGCGGTTACGCCCAGAAAAACCCCAAGCAGGAATACAAGCGCGAGGCGTTCGAGATGTTTACCGCGATGCTCGAACGCATCAAGCAGGAGATCGTCACCGTGTTGTCGCGGGTCGAGGTCAGGGCCCAGGAGGACGTCGATGCCGTTGAAGAGCAGCGCCGTTCCCGCGCCCGGATGCAGTACCAGCACGCCGAGGCGAGCGCGCTTGCCGCAGCGTCGACAGGTACGGCCGGGCCCGGAGCTGCCGCGGACATCGACGACGCGACCAGGCAACCGTTCGTGCGCAGTGGCGCCAAGGTCGGGCGCAACGATCCCTGTCCCTGCGGTTCGGGCAGAAAGTACAAGCAGTGTCACGGCAAGCTGAGTTGATTCTGGTAAGCCCGTGGCGGTTGGCCTGAGCGGACAACTGCCCGCGCTGCGCGCTGTCCGTGGCGTTCGCCTCGGCGCAATCGCGGCCGGCATCAGGAAGAAGGACCGCCTCGATCTGGTGCTGATCGAGCTTGCATCCGGCACGGAGTGTGCGGCTGTCTTTACCAGAAACGCCTTTTGCGCCGCGCCTGTCGTGCTTGCGCGCCGGCATCTCGATCGAAGCTCCCCGCGTTATCTCCTGATCAATTCCGGCAATGCCAATGCCGGCACCGGTGCGGGCGGTCTGCGGGCGGCCACCGAATGTTGTAACCTGGTCGCGGCGCTCGGCGGCTGCGACAGCGAGGCGGTGCTGCCGTTCTCGACCGGCGTGATCGGAGAGCCCTTGCCGGTCGACAGGATACAGGCGGCTGCCGGTTCCCTGTTCACGCAATTGCAGGCGGACGGCTGGGCAAAGGCGGCACAGGGCATCATGACGACCGATACCGTTGCGAAGGCGATGTCGAAACAGGTGCAACTCGGGGACGCGACGGTAACCCTGAACGGTATCGCAAAGGGCGCCGGCATGATCCATCCGGACATGGCGACGATGCTCGCGTTTCTCGCGACCGATGCCCGGGTCGACCGGAGCCTGCTGCAGCGCTGTCTCGGCCGCGCCGTCGACGAAAGCTTCAACTGCATCACGATCGATGGCGACACTTCGACCAACGACGCCTGCATCCTGCTCGCGACAGGCGCCGCCGCCATGGCGCCGATCGCTTCTGAAAAGGACCCCCGTTATCCCGCGCTTGCCGAGGCCGTATCCGAGGTCTGCACCGCGCTCGCGCAAGCGGTCGTGCGCGATGGCGAGGGCGCGACGCGCTTCATCACAGTCGATGTCGCCGGCGGGCGCGATCGCGCCGAATGCCGCGCAGTCGCCTATGCGGTCGCACTGTCGCCGCTGGTCAAGACCGCGTTCTTTGCCGGCGATCCGAACTGGGGGCGCATACTTGCCGCGGTCGGGCGCGCGGGTCTCGCGGGTCTCGATGTCGGTGGGGTATCGATATGGCTCGACGACGTGTGCATCGTCCGGGCCGGCGAGCGGGCCGCGGACTACACCGAGGAGCGCGGGCGCATGGTCATGCAGCGCAGCGATATCTCGATCCGTATCACGCTCGGGCGCGGTGAGGGCATGGCGAGGGTGTGGACGACGGACCTGTCCTACGATTACGTGAAGATCAACGCGGAATACCGGACCTGAAAACAAAAAACCCGCCTGAGGCGGGTTTTTTGTTTATTTCATTTTGGATTCTTTATAGATCACATGTTTGCGGGCGACGGGATCGAATTTCCTGATCTCGAACTTGTCCGGCATCGTGCGCTTGTTCTTGTCGGTCGTGTAGAAGTGTCCCGTTCCGGCGGAAGAGACCAGCTTGATCTTGTCACGCATCGTCGGGGCTCCTTATACCTTGATACCGCGGCCGCGGACATCGGCCAGTACGCTGTCGATACCACGCTTGTCGATGATCCGCAGACCATGCGAGCTGACGCGCAGCCTGACCCAGCGGTTCTCGCTCGCGACCCAGAAACGGCGCGACTGCAGATTGGGCAGGAAACGCCGCCGCGTCTTGTTGTTCGCGTGCGAGACGTTGTTGCCGGACATCGGCCCCTTGCCGGTGACTTGACATACTCTGGACATCGTAGCAACTCCAAACCGGTAGCTAAATCTGAACGTGCCTTTATATCAGATCGGGCCTGGAAGGACAAGATTGCGGGGGCCGGATCCGTTTTATCGTTAGCACCCGTGGGGAAGCCGGTGGTCGTCCCGTTACGGGACACGCTGTGAATACGTCCCTGTACGCTTGACGGCCGCATCCCTGCGGCCGACAGTCCCGTAACGGGACGATCACCGGCTTCTGGCGATCGATAGGGTGACAAGCAAACGGATCTGGCCCGATAAAGATCGCCAACCATTTGATTCTTATTTGGTTATAGTAAACCCTGCTCGGCGAAGGACAGGACCGCCCCGTCGCCGATGATCAGGTGGTCGAGGACCCGGATATCGACCAGTTGCAACGCCTCGCGCAGGCGGCGGGTCAGGCGCAGGTCGGCCTGGCTGGGTTCGGCGATGCCGGAGGGGTGGTTGTGGGCGAAGATCAGCGCCGCGGCGTTATGGGCCAGCGCGAGCTTGACGATCTCACGGGGGTGGACGCTCGCGCCGTCGATCGTGCCGCGAAAGACCTCGTCGAAGGCGATGACCCGGTGGCGGGTATCGAGGAACAGGCACGCGAACACCTCGTGCGGCCGGTCGCGCAACTGCGCAGTCAGATAGTTGCGGGTGTCGGCCGGATTGCGCAGCGCGTCGCCGCGTTGCAGGGTCTCGCGCAGATAGCGCCGCACCATCTCGAGCACCGCCTGTAGTTGTGCGTACTTCGCGAGCCCGAGGCCGGGACTCTCGCAGAAGCGTCGCGCGTCGGCGTCGAGCAACTTGCGCAGGCCGCCATGCTCGGTCAGCAGGCCGCGCGCGAGATCGACGGCCGTCAGGCCACGCAGTCCGGTGCGCAGAAAGATCGCGAGCAGTTCGGCATCGGACAGGCTCGCGGGTCCACGGGTCAGCAGTTTTTCCCGCGGACGCTCGTCCGCGGGCCAGTCGGTTATCGCCATGATCGACACTCCTTGTCGTTACATGAGGAACGGGAGGCGCGCCGCCGGTCTCGCGCGCGCGTTCGTGTATGCTATCTTATTGTGGCCGGCTGACTTTCCCGAAATCTTTCAGGCCCGAAATCATTTCAGGATCCGCCTCAAGCATAATTGAGCCCCATGAGCCTCGCAAACAAAAACATCCTGCTCGGCGTGACCGGCAGCATCGCCGCCTACAAGAGCGCCGACCTGGTCCGGCGCCTGCGCGACGCCGGCGCGACGGTAGAGGTCGTGCTGACGCGGGCCGGCGCCGAATTCATCACGCCGCTGACGCTGCAGGCGCTGTCCGGTCGGCCGGTCCATACCCGTCATCTTGATCCGGACGCCGAGGCTGCGATGGGACATATCGACCTCGCGCGCTGGGCGGACCTGGTCCTGATCGCGCCGGCGTCGGCGAATATCATTGCCAAACTTGCCCAAGGCATCGCCGATGACCTGCTGACGACGCTGGTGCTTGCGAGCGATGCGCCGCTCGCGCTCGCCCCGGCGATGAACCGGGTGATGTGGGCGCATCCGGCGACGCAGGACAACATTGCAAGACTCGCCGGCAGGGGCGTGCATGTCTTCGGTCCCGGCAGCGGCGATCAGGCCTGCGGCGAGACCGGTCCTGGCCGGATGCTCGAGCCGGACGAACTGGTCGCGCTGGGCGGGGCGCTGTTCGCGACGGGTCGTCTCGCGGGGCGGCGGGTGCTGATCACGGCCGGACCGACCCGCGAGGCCATCGACCCGGTGCGTTACCTGACCAATCACAGTTCCGGCAAGATGGGGTATGCGCTCGCAAATGCCGCGGCCGAGGCCGGCGCGACGGTGACATTGGTCAGCGGCCCGGTCGATCGGCCGCTGCATGGCGCCGTGCGGCGTATCCCGGTCGATTCGGCGCAACAGATGCATGATGCCGTCGCCGCGGAATGCACGACCGCGGATATCTTCATCGCCGCCGCCGCGGTCGCCGACTATCGTCCGGCGCGCGTCGCATCGGGCAAGCTGAAAAAGCGCGATGCGGTAACTCAACTCGAGCTGGAGCGTACACCGGATATCCTTGCGGCGGTCGCCGCGCGGGAAGGCGCTCCATTCCTGGCCGGCTTCGCTGCCGAGACCGATGACCTCGAGGCCAACGCCCGGGCCAAGCTGCGCGACAAGCACCTCGATCTCGTCGTCGCGAACCTTGTCGGTCGCCCCGGCAGCGGTTTCGACAGCGACGACAACAAGGTAACGGTTTTCTGGTCCGGTGGCAGCGAGGATTTCCCGCTGATGCCCAAGGCCCGCCTCGCGCGTAAACTGATCGACCTGATCGCCGAACGATTTGCCGCGACAAATATGTAGGATGCGGTGAGCGCAGTGAACCGTATCGGCGTGTTTGCTGCGGTTCGTCTCACCGCACCCAACAAAATTATCGGAGACACGCAATGCAGCGGGTGCAACTGAAGATCCTTGACTCCCGGCTCGGGCGCGAAATCCCGCTGCCGGACTATGCGACCGCCGGCTCGGCAGGCCTCGATCTGCGTGCCTGCCTCGATGCCCCGCTCGAGATCCGGCCCGGCGAGACCCATCTGCTGCCGACCGGGCTCGCGATCCATATCGGCGATCCCGGCCTCGCGGCAGTGCTGCTGCCGCGTTCCGGCCTCGGCCACAAGCACGGCATCGTGCTCGGAAATCTCGTCGGCCTGATCGACTCGGACTACCAGGGCGAGGTCTTCGTGTCGTGCTGGAACCGCGGTGACAAGGTCTTCTCGATCGCCGTCGGCGAGCGCATCGCGCAAATGGTCTTCGTGCCGGTCGTGCAGGCTGACTTCAAGATCGTCGAGGAATTTACCGCCAGTGACCGTGGTGCTGGCGGATTTGGCCATTCCGGGCGGCATTGATGATCTCTACCCTGATCTTCAAGGCCTACGATATCCGCGGCATCGTCGGGCGTACGCTGACCGACGCGATCGTCTTCGACATCGGCCGCGCGATCGGCAGCGAGGCGCATGACAGCGGCCTCGGCGCGGTCGTGCTCGCACGCGACGGCCGCCTGTCCGGTCCGGCCTTCGTCGAGGCGCTGGGGCGCGGCATCCGCGGCGCCGGTATCGACACTATCGACGCGGGTATGGTCCCGACGCCGCTGCTCTATTATGCGGCTCACGAACTCGGCGCCGGTTCGGGTGTCATGGTCACCGGCAGCCACAACCCGCCGGACTACAATGGCTTCAAGATCATGCTCGGCGGCGAGACGCTCGCCGGCGCCCGTATCCAGCGCCTGCGCGAGCGTATCGTCGATGACGATCTGTATGAGGCGGATACGCCCGGCGGCTCGCGCCAGATTGCGCCGATCGACGACTACATCGCACGGGTATGCCGCGACATCCATCCGGCGCGAGCGCTCAGGATCGTTGTCGACTGCGGCAGCGGTGTCGCCGGCATCGTCGCGCCGCGCCTGCTGCGCGCGCTTGGCTGCGATGTCGTCGAGCTATACTGCGAGGTCGACGGGAACTTCCCCCATCATCACCCCGATCCCAGCCAGCCTGAAAATCTCGTCGATCTGATCGCCGCCGTTGCCGCGCGCCGCGCCGATCTCGGCCTCGCGTTCGACGGCGATGGTGATCGTCTTGGCGTCATCGATCCGACAGGCAAGGTGATCTGGCCTGACCGCCAGATGATGCTGTACGCCGCCGACGTGCTGTCGCGCAAGCCGGGCGCCCCGATCATCTTCGACGTCAAGTGCTCGCGCCATCTCGAGCGCGTGATCCGCGAGCATGGCGGCGAGCCGGTCATGGCGCGTACCGGCCACTCGCTGATCAAGGCCAAACTCAAGGAACTCGATGCGCCGCTCGCCGGCGAGATGAGCGGCCATATCTTTTTCAAGGAACGCTGGTACGGCTTCGACGACGCCTTGTATACGGCGGCGCGGCTGATAGAAATTCTGGCCAGGGATCCGCGGCCGCCGGCCGCCGTGTTCGCGACGTTGCCGGATACGGTGTCGACCCCGGAGCTGCGCCTCGACTTTGCCGAGGAGGGTGAGAATCATGCCTTCATGGAACGCTTCCTCGCGAACCCGCGTTTCGACGGCGCGCGGGTCATCACGATCGACGGCCTGCGCGCCGAGTTTCCGGACGGCTGGGGTCTCGTGCGCGCATCGAACACGACACCATCGCTGATCCTGCGCTTCGAAGCCGATGACGACGCGGCGCTCGAACGGATCAAGACAGGATTCAGACGGGCGCTGCATGCGGTCGATCCGCGGCTGTCGTTGCCGTTCTGAGAGCGCGGGGTATACTACGGTTGTGTGTCGCTTGAATCGCAGGGGAGCGGCTTGCTTGACCCTTGTCATGACACGCTGTGAATACGTCCCTGTACGCTCGACGGCCGCATCCCTGCGGCCGACGGTCATGACAAGGGCCAGGCAAGCCGCTCTGCGAATGTCGGCAGTTAACGGGACCAGGTTCTGATCGAATGACGCTGAACAAATCGTCGGCCATGAACATCGCACGGGTGCTGACCGAGGCGCTGCCTTATATCCGCCGCTTCGCCGGCAAGACCATCGTCATCAAGTACGGCGGCAACGCAATGGTCGATGACGACCTGAAAAGCGGCTTCGCGCGCGACGTCGTGCTGATGAAGCTGGTCGGCATGAACCCGGTTGTCGTGCACGGCGGCGGGCCGCAGATCGGCAAGCTGCTCGAGCGCATCGGCAAGCAGAGCGAATTCGTCGACGGCATCCGTGTCACCGACAGCGAGACCATGGATGTCGTTGAAATGGTGCTGGGCGGGCTCGTCAACAAGGAGATCGTCACGCTGATCAACCGCCACGGCGGCCAGGCCGTCGGCCTCAGCGGCAAGGACGGCCCCCTGATCAAGGCGCGCAAGCTGAACGTCACCCGCAAATCGCCCGGGATGGAAGTCCCGGAGATCATCGACATCGGCCACGTCGGCGAGGTCGCGAGCGTCAACGCCGGTATCATCAACATGCTGGTCAAGGGCGACTACATCCCGGTGATCGCGCCGATCGGCGTCGGTGACGAAGGCGAGTCCTACAACATCAACGCCGACCTCGTCGCCGGCAAGGTCGCCGAGGTGCTCGGCGCCGAGAAACTGATCCTGCTGACGAACACGGCCGGCGTGCTCGACGGCGACGGCGCGGTCATCACCGGGCTCACGGTCGCCGACGTCGACCGCCTGATCGCCGACGGCACGATCCATGGCGGCATGCTGCCGAAGGTGCGCTGCGCCCTCGGGGCGGTGCAGGGCGGCGTGCGGACCTCTCATATCATCGACGGCCGGGTCGAGCACGCGGTGCTGCTCGAGGTGTTTACCGATGAAGGCGTCGGCTCGCTGATCCGACGCTGAGTCCCTGTCCGGTTCACCGCGAGGCGGTGTGTCATCGACTGGCTGAACCAGCTCATCCTGCTGTTCGTTGCGCTGTTCGCGAACATGCTGTCCGCGCTCGCGGGCGGCGGCGCCGGGCTGCTGCAACTGCCGGCGCTGATCTTCCTCGGCCTGCCGTTTGCAATCGCGCTCGCGACCCACAAGGTTGCGAGCGTCGCGCTCGGCGTCGGCGCGACGCTGCGCTACCTGCGCGGCGGCGGCCTCGAATGGCCGTTCTCGCTGTTCATCCTCGCGTGCGGCCTGCCCGGCGTCGTCATCGGCGCGAGCGTGATCCTGCACGTGCCGGACCGCATCGCGCAGGTCACGCTCGGCATCCTGACGGTCGGGCTCGGCCTCTATTCGGCGCTTCAGCCCGAACTCGGGCTCGTCCGCCGCGAAGTCGTGAACGACCGCCGCCGCCGGGTCATCGGCGGCCTCGTACTGTGCGGTATCGGCATCGTCAACGGCTCGCTGACCTCGGGCAGCGGGCTGTTCGTGACGCTGTGGCTGGTGCGCTGGTTCGGGCTCGAGTACAAGCACGCGGTCGCGTACACGCTGGTGCTGGTCGGCCTGTTCTGGAACGGCGCGGGCGCGCTGACGCTCGGCATGCAGGGGACGATCCAGTGGGACTGGCTGCCGGCGCTGCTGGTCGGGTCGCTGATCGGCGGCTACCTCGGCGCGCACCTCGCGATCATCAAGGGGAATCAGGTGATCAAGCGGGCGTTCGAGGTCGTGACGGTGCTGGTCGGGGTGAAGCTGGTGCTGGGGTAGTGGCTGGCGCATGATGGCGTCATAAAAATCACATGGATTCCGCGGCGCCCGCCGACCGCAGCCCCAAGTGCCGCACGAACGGATCGAAATCCCGATCCGAATACAGCAGCGGCAGTTTCTGCTCGATGCAGAACGTCGCGATGATCACGTCGGTCGTCTTGCGGACCGTCACGCCTTTTCGTTTCAGCGCCCGGTAGTGTTCAGCGACCCGGACCGCGCGCGTGGCGCCGAGCATGTCGTGGATGGTCAGCGAGGTCAGCAGTTGCCGGGCTGTTTTATAGTCCGCGTCGCTGCGAAACCCCTGCAGGACCTCGGCGAGGATCAGGTCGCCGATCGCAACGGGCTCCGTCCCGAGCAGCCGGTCGAGCCGGTCCGTTTCCGGCGTCGCCTGCCCGTTGAAGTAGTCAACCCAGACGCTGGAATCGACGACGACCATCAGTCGGACCTCATGCGTTCCAGGTCATCGCGCCACTTCAATTTGCCGCGAAAGCCCCGGATCACCTCCTGCCTCTTAAGCTGGATCAGCGCCTTCAGGCCGAGCTCGACGACCTCGCGCTTGGTGCGCGCGCCGGTCGCGCGGAGGGCTTCGTCGATGAGTTTGTCGTCGATCACGATGTTGGTGCGCATGCGGGGCCTCGATGTGTATGGAAATATAAAAATATACACATCATTGTCGGCATCCTGCGGGAAATATCAAGGGTGAACATGATAACGAGGTGGCCCCGCCATGGTCGATCGGTGTCCGTCCTGTGAAAGGCTTGGTTTTTGTGAGGGGTGCGTGTCAAAATCGCATCACCGATACCGCATGTCGTACCGGGCGGCCATAAAAATCGAACAGGGCCAGTTAAAGATAATCTCAGGCTGCCAATGAGATTTTGGTGGGTCAACCAGAACCAGACCTATGCCCAGGAGATTGGAGGCGGTTACCTCTGGTCGCCAAAGCGCCGGGCAGATGGCGGACGCAATCCCTTCTACGAGTTCATGCGTGAAGTCGCGCCGGGCGACCTGATCTTATCTTTCGCGGATACCTACATCCGTGCTGTGGGCGTGGCCCAGTCCTATTGCTATGAATGCCCAAAGCCGGCCGAGTTCGGCAAGACCGGGATCTATTGGGAGAAAATAGGCTGGAAGGTTGATGTGCACTATCACACGCTGCAGCACCAGATCCGGCCCGGTGAGCATATGTCCCGCCTTCGGCCGTTACTGCCTGAGAGATATTCTCCGTTACAGGCCCAGGGCCATGGCAATCAGGGCATCTATCTTACGGAATTGACGCCGCCGCTGATGAATGCGCTCGCGGAACTGATTGGTCAGGAGTTGAAGGCCCTGATACGCGGAGAGGTGGCGGCGGAGCAGCCCGTTGATTACCACAGGAAGCAGGCCGTCGGGCTCGTCGAATGGGAAGAATACCTGAAGCAGAAACTGCTGGGTGATACCAAGCTCCAGGAGACCGAGAAGCAGGCTCTGGTCATGGCGCGGAGAGGGCAGGGAAGATTCAAGGAGAATGTAAGTATCCTCGAGCGCAGATGTCGATTAACGAAGGTTGACAGACTGGAGCATCTCCGCGCGAGTCATATCAAGCCGTGGCGCGACAGCGACAATGATGAGCGCCTGGACGGAGAGAACGGATTCCTGCTGACACCGACGATCGATCACCTCTTCGATCGCGGCTTTATTTCCTTCGAGGACAACGGTCGCCTGCTGATCTCCCCAGTCGCCCACAAACCTTCATTGGAGCGCATGGGCGTGGACGCAGACCGCACCGTGAATGTGGGTGATTTTACGAAAGGGCAAAGAAGGCATCTGGATTTTCATCGCAACTTTGTTTTTCTGGAGTCGAGAAATCGTTGAAGTATGGGTTCGGGTTGCTGCCTCGAGGCAGGGGTGGGCATTCTAATACTGACTGATTAGGAAGCCCCGTCCGCATCCGCCTGCAACTCAAGTTCTAACTCCGAAGGGCGCAAACGATCAGGCTGATTCCCGCCCGCATTTTGTGCTAGATTCCCGCGATGGATCCGGTGCTCGCCTTTCTGCTGCTGACCTGCACGATCGTTCTGGTTCCCTATCTCCTGTGGCGCATTCCGCCCGTCGGCCGCAACGTGCCGCTGGTGGTGTTGCATATCCTGCTCGGGATGGCGCTCGGCCCGTCGATGCTCGGGACGCTGGCCCCCGGACTGACTGAACCGATCCTGACGCCGGACACGATCAACCGCATCGGCGCGGTCGGCTGGCTCGCGGTGGTGTTTTTCGTCTTTCTGACCGGACTTCATTTCGACATCGCCGATCTGCGCGGCAGGGGCCGGAGCTTCGCGTGGATCAGCGTGTCGAGCGTCATGCTGCCGCTCGTCGTCGGGGTGCTCGCGGGGTTCTGGCTGTTCGATGCGTTCCCGACCCTGTCGGGGGAGCGGGTGACGCCGGGGTTGTTCGCGCTCGGCGTCGGCATCGCGATAGCGGTCACCGCGCTGCCGGTGCTGGCCGGGATCCTGCGGGAAATGGACCTGCTGAAGACCCGGGCCGGGCAACTGGCGCTCGGCGCTGCGGCCGTCAACGACTTTTTCCTGTGGATACTCGTCGCGCTGCTGCTGCTCGCGGCCGGCGGCGCGATGGGCGGCGCGCCGCCCATCGCGCTGATGCTCGGCATCGGGTATCTGTTGCTGCTGGTCTTCGTCGTGCGGCCGTGGCTGCCGCGCCTGCTGACCGCCGCCGGCGCCGACGGCAAGATCGGCGAGCGCGACCTGGTCCTGATCCTTTTGCTGTGCTTCGGTTCGGCGGCGGTCACCGAGGCCGCGGGACTGCATTACATCGTCGGAGGGTTCGTCGCCGGCGCAATCCTGCCGAAGCCGGTCGCCGCGCATATCCTGCGCGATTTCGAGCCGTTCGCGCTGCTGTTGCTGATGCCGTTTTTTTTCGTGACGACGGGGCTGCGCGTCGAGCTCGATACCGGCGGCGGGATATGGACGGTGTTTTTCATCATCGCCGCGATCGCGATCACGGCGAAGCTGATCGGCACCGTCGCGCCGGCGCGTCTGTCCGGCATGCCGTGGCGCGACAGTTGGCGGCTCGGCGCGCTGATGCAGTGCAAGGGGTTGATGGAAGTCGTCGTCGTGACGATCCTGCTCGATGCCGGCATCATCTCGATCGGGTTCTTCTCGGTGCTGGTGCTGATGGCGGTTGCAACAACTTTGCTGACGAAGCCGATGGTGCGCGCCATCGGCTGACCGCGAGCAGGGCGCGGCGGCGCCCCATTTCTGGATCAGGTTTCGATCAGGCGCCCGCCGTCCTGCCGTATTCCCGCTGATACGCCCGGATCCTTTCGAGCGCGGCCTTCATGTCTGGCTGCTCCGTCAGATATTCGATCAGCGTGCCGAGATTGACGACGTTGGCGACGCTGATCCCGTAGGTCGTTTCAACCTCCTCGATCGCGAAGCGCCCGTCGGTGCCGCGCTCCTGGCGGTCCAGTGAGATCGCGACGCCGGCGACCCGCGCGCCGGCTTGGTGAATGATCTCGACCGACTCCCGTACCGAGGTTCCGGCCGAGATCACGTCGTCGATGATCAGCGCCCGGCCCTTGAGCGCATGTCCGACGATGATGCCGCCTTCGCCGTGCTGCTTCGCTTCCTTCCGATTGAATGCGAACGGGACGTTGACGCCGTGTTCGTCATGCAGTGCGATTGCGGTCGCGACTGCGAGCGGGATACCCTTGTAGGCCGGACCGTAGAGCATGTCGAAGACAATGCCGGAATTGACGATCGCCGCGGCGTAATAGCGCCCGAGCCCGGCGATCGCGGCGCCGTCGTCGAACTTGCCGCTGTTGAAGAAATACGGGCTGAGGCGCCCGGACTTGAGCTTGAACTCCCCGAACAGCAGCGCGCCCTGCGCGATCGCGAACTCGATAAATCCGCGTTGATAGTCCTGCATGGCATCTCCCGGTAATCGTAGAAAGGGGTCAGACCCCTTTGGGGTCTGACCCCTGCGCCCGTCCATTGTAGCGGGAGACGTGGGGCGTAGAAATCGTGTGCCTTACTGCTTGCTGAAATAAGCGTCCTCTTCCGGGCTCAGGGCCATATGGCCGGTGCGGAACGCGGCCCTGACCGGCGTGCGGGCCTGGAGATGGGTATTCACGGCGTCATCGCCGCGCGAAGTCTCGATCAAGAGCCCGATCTTGCCGTCGACCTCCAGGATGCGGAAGGTAAACGCGGCCAGATTATGGAAGGCATGACGCAGGTAGGCGCCGCCGGGTGGCGCCTTTGGCGCGAGCACGACCAGTTGCATGTCCTCGACCCGGAAGATTGCGCTGCTTTCGCGGTTGCCACGGAACAGCGCGGGATAGAGCCGGTACAACATCGCACGGTTGTCACTCAGGCCCTCGATTGCGGCAAGGCCGGCCAGCAGCGCGCGCCCGCCGTCACGACTGTCATAGGCGATCATGACCGGCCGGCGCTCCGCATTGAGCGCGAGGATGTGATGGCCTTCGAACGGCAGGTTGTCGCTGATGACCTCGTGCGATTCGCCGAGGATGTTCGGCAGCGAATCGGTGACGAGTTCCTTCAGGATCTCGTCAGAGGTCAGGGAGACGGTTTTGAGATGGATGCTCATCGTTGTTCCTCTGGTGGGTCGTCGGATAAGGCCGCGTCAGCGCCAGACTGGTAGTCGGCGATCAGCAGCGTGGCGATGTTGCGCAACTCCCGTTCGTGATTCTGCCTGTCGCGCAGCAGGCAGGCGTAACTGACAAGTTCCAGGCCGAGAAAACGTTCCGCCGCAGCGGCAAACTTGCCGTAGCAGTATGCGGCCTCATCGAGACTGTTCGCGCCGGTGATCGTAACGCCAACGGGAGGCGGCGTCATCCCGTCGGCAAGCGCCTTCAGATCGAGCCACGCATGGCGCATGCCGGCAGCATCGGCAGGCGTCGCGATCAGTATAAATGGCGCTGTCATCGCGTGTGCTGTCGTTGTCGACTCGATGATCGTGACCTCGATACCGCAGGACTTATCAGCATAATTCGTTTGACGCGTCTGTCCACCTCTGAGTTCACTGCGCATAGCGGTGACGGAAACAGTGTCGGGTTCCGGCAACGGCCGGAAACTCAGCAGCGTGCCGTGTTCCGGTTCGATGACGGCAACGCGGGTGCCCAGGCGGGCCAGCGCGCGCGCCAGATCGATCGCGCGCAACGGGTGCGGGTCATCGTGTCGCGGGAACAGCGTCATGTGCAGATGGCGACGGTCTTCGCTGAGGAAGTGATGGCCGATACGAGACAGCCTGTCCCGGGATGCATGACCGGGTTCCGGATTGAACACTCCGCCCATATCAGGCCGGTACCGGTATTCGACGATTTTCGACGATCAGTATCGAGTTGACCTCACCGAATTCGTTGACAGTGGTCTTGGGGTTGCCCTTGTCCTCGCGCCACTGGCCATCGACAATCAAACGATACTGGTAGGTGCCGGGCGCGAGGCGCAAGGTCTTGGTCACGATGTCCGCATGCCGGGTCGTCTCGACGTCCGCGTCGGGGATCCAGTCATTGAAGTCGCCGGCGATCCCGAGCTCATGATCCCCGACACCGTGATACTTCAGCGTGACTTTCTGCAGCGGTGCGGCAGGCGGACGCATGCGTGTGCCGTCACCGGTCTCGCCGCCCTCGTCCTGGTCGGCAAGCCAGCGACGGATGTTCGAGGCGCGCTGCGCCTCAGGTCGCGGTTGCTTGTTCGCCAGCGCGAGGATCGACTGCGCGAGTGCGAGATAATCGTGGCTGGCCGGGGATTCCGGGGCGTGATCGATGATCGGCTTGCCCCGCGCGGCGGCCTCTTTCAGGCGGACGGTCTGGTGGATCACGAGCGGCAGCGTCTCTGCGGTGAAGCGCTCGCGCAGCGTTTCCAGAGTGTCGCGCGTGAAGCGGTTGCGATGGTCGACCAGTGTCGGCAACAGCCGGACCGGGAGGTCGATCCCGTATTTCTCCGCGAGCAGGTCGATGGTCTCGCTGAGGCGTTCTACGCCATCGAGCGAGAATATGCTGATCTCGACCGGGACCAGTACGAGGTCGGCTGCGCGCAGCGCGTTGAAGAACAGCAGGCCGAGTGTCGGCGGACAGTCGATGACGATGAAATCATAGGCCGGCGCGAGGACCTCGAGGTGGCGCGCCAGTTGCCGCTCGCGTTTCGGCAGATCGGCGAGCAGGTGCTCGATCGCCACCAGCGAGATCGTCGCCGGGATCAGGTCGACCCCCGGCAGCACGTCGAACAGGATGGCGTCCGGCAGCGCCGATTCCTCGATGAAGACCTCATAGAGGCCGGGCGCCTCCTCGCGTCCCCGCCCGAGTCCGAGCGAGGCATGGCCCTGGGGATCGATATCGATCAGCAGCACCGACATCCCTGCCCTGCCGAGGCAGGCGCTGAGATTGATGGCCGTCGTCGTTTTGCCGCATCCGCCTTTCTGGTTCGCGACCGCGATTGTTGTCATGTTGAATTCCCTCCGCGTTGGCTGTGGGTGCCGGTGCTGCGGCCGGGGTCCGTGGCGGACCGCCAGGCGTGCTCCGGCGGGAACAGCTCCTGTTGTTGTGGGATATCCGTGTCTGACGTCGAATCAAGTCGTTCGATGTCGCGCAACATCTCGGCGACCGGCAGAATCCAGGCTTGCCCGCTGACGGTCTCGAACGCGGCGCCCTGGTGAAACGCGAGGACCATGTCTTCGCTGGCGAGCAGCGACAGTTCGGCAAGCGGCTGCCGGTATTCGGGCAGGAAATCAAGCAGGGAGGCGATGCTGCGGCGCATCTTCTGCACCGAGACGCCGCTGTCGAGCAGGCGCTTGGCGGTCTTCAGCGCAACGAGATCGGTAAAACTGTAGCGGGCATGGCCGCCGGGGGTCTGCTGCGAGGGCGATATCATCCCGCTCTGGCGCCAGTAGGCGAGTTGCCTGTGGCTGAGCCCGGTGATTGCGGATGCTTCACGGCTGCTGAAGACCGTTTTCATCCCTCCCCCCTCGACCCCTCGTTGGGAGTGCGAGATCCTGACAGTTTGGTAATAAATTTGAGCTTGTCAAGAAAAAAATGACAAAATCGGCTCGTTTTGTCCGATTTCTGACAGGAGTCCCTGATGCGGGTGATCAGCCTGAACGCCAACGGTATCCGTTCCGCCGCCCGCAAGGGCTTCTTCGACTGGCTGAAGCACCAGCGCGCCGATATTGTCTGCGTGCAGGAGACCAAGGCCCAGGAACACCAGCTCGGCGACGAGATCCTGCGTCCGCAGGGCTGGCATGCGTGCTACCACGACGCCGAGAAGAAAGGCTACAGCGGCGTCGCGCTGTATAGCCGCGCGGCGCCTGACCGGATCCAGGTCGGCCTCGGCTGGCCGGACGTCGACTGCGAGGGCCGATATCTGCAGGCGGATTTCGGCGATCTGAGCGTGGCCTCGCTGTACCTGCCGTCGGGCTCCAGCGGCGACGTCCGCCAGGCGGTCAAGTTCGACCTGATGGAGCGGCTGGTCCCTGTGCTGAAGTCGTTCCGGCGCAGGCGCCGCGAATTCATCCTCTGTGGCGACTGGAACATCGCCCACAAGAAGATCGATATCAGGAACTGGCGCGGCAACCAGAAGAACTCCGGATTCCTGCCCGAGGAACGGGCCTGGATGGACCGCCTGTTCGGACCGCTCGGCTTCGTCGACGCGTTTCGCGTCGTCGAGCCGGGCGAGGACCAGTACACCTGGTGGTCAAACCGCGGCCGGGCATGGGAGAAGAACGTCGGGTGGCGCATCGACTACCAGGTCATCACGCCGGGCTTGAGCGACAAGGTCCGGCGCGCATCGATCTACAAGGAGCAGCGCTTTTCGGACCACGCGCCGCTGATCATCGATTACGATCTCTGACCCCCTTGATTTGACCCCGCTATTGCAGCGCCGCTTTTCCACTGCCGCGGGGGTCGGAGGCGGCCTCGACCACGCCTTTTGCACGATCCCACAGGATCGCCTGCATGTTGCCGTAACGTCTGCCGATTACACCGAGTTCGTGTCCTGATTTCTTCAGGGCTACGATCTCTGCTTCGTCGAAGGCATCCGCTTCGTGGCTTACGGTGTCGGGCAGGAACTGGTGGTGATAACGGCCCCGGCCTACCCAGTCCCCGATGGGCTTGCCGTCGGCATATTCAAGCGTTGCGAGCAGCACCATCGTGATGATGCGACTGCCGCCCGGCGTGCCGAGGATCGCGACGCGTCCGCCGTCGTCGAGAAAGACCGGCGTCATGCTCGACAGCGGCCGCTTGCCGGGCGCGATCGCGTTCGCGCCGGCCGCGGTGCCGATCAGGCCGTAGACATTCGGCGCGGCCGCCTTGACCGCGAAATCGTCCATCTCGTTGTTCAGCAGGATGCCGGTGCCGGGCGGCACGAAGGCCGCGCCGAACGGCCCGTTGATCGACAGCGTCGCCGCGACCCGATTGCCGTCGCGATCGAGGATCGAGAAGTGCGTCGTGTCGTTACCCGCCGCGTCGACCGGCGCGCCCGGCAGCGATGCGCTCGGGGTCGCGCGGTCCGGGCGGATCGTGTTGCGCAGTCCGGCGGCGTAATACGGATGCGTCAGCATGTCCGGGATCGTGACGAAATCGGGATCGCCGAGATAGTCGGCGCGGTCGCGATAGGCCCGGCGCATCGCCTCGATGACGAGATGGTGGCGCGCCGCCGGCTCGAGGCGGGTTAACTCGTAGCCGGACAGGATGTTCAGCATCGTCACCAGCGCGATCCCGCCGGACGATGGCGGCGACGCCGCGCTGATCCGGATCCCGCGGTATTCTCCGCGAATCACCGGGCGTTCGACGACGCGATAGTCGGCAAGGTCGCGGTTCGACCAGATCCCGCCGGCTGCGGTCACGCCCTCGATGAGGCGTTGCGCGATATCTCCGGCATAGAAACCGACATGACCGAAGCGCGCGATCAGTTCGAGCGCGCGCGCGAGGTCCGGCTGTTGAATGATGAAACCTTCCTCCGGGATTTCGCCATCGTCAAGGAAGATCGCGGCCGCCGCCGGCGAGGATTGCAGCGCTTCGAGTCGGAAGCGGATCATGTTGCGGTAATGGGCATCGACAGCGAACCCGTCGCGCGCGAGGCGAATCGCCGGCGCGAGACTGTCGCGCAGCGGCAGCGCTCCGTAACGCTGCGCAAGATGTACGATCCCTGCCGGCGTGCCGGGGATTGCGGCCGCGAGCGGGCCGTTCAATGAACGTTCCCGGACCGGTTCCTGGTCCGCGTCCAGGTACATGTCCGCATGGGCCGCGAGTGGCGCGCGTTCGCGGCCGTCGATCATGACTTCGTGCCCGTCCCTGGCGCGATGCAGCAGCCAGAAACCGCCGCCGCCGAGTCCTGAACCGCTCGGCTCGACGACCGCGAGCGCCGCGGTGACGGCGACCGCGGCGTCGAACGCATTGCCGCCCCTGCCCAGGATCTCGAGGCCGGCCTCGGTTGCGAGTGGATGGGCGCTCGCGATCGCAGCTGCGGGCGGGCGCACGGCGTCATCGGCGGCTGCGACAGCCCAGGCAAACAGCAGGGAGGCGGCGATAAACGCCGCCGCAAGGCGCAGCCGCTTAGCCATCCTGGCCGGTGAGACGGAGGTATTTCTGGTGCAGCGCTTCCTCGGTCTCGACGTTGTCGGGATCTTTCGGGATGCAGTCGACCGGGCAGACCTCGACGCACTGTGGTTTGTCGAAGTGGCCGATGCACTCGGTGCACAGCTTCGGATCGATGACATAGATCTCCGGACCTTGCGAGATTGCGCCGTTCGGGCACTCGGGCTCGCAGACGTCGCAATTGATGCATTCATCAGTGATGATCAACGACATGAAGTGAAATTCCTAACGCAGTTTGTCTTTCAGCGCGGCCATGACCCCGGGGTGGACGAAACCGGAGACATCCCCGCCAAGTCCGGCAATCTCCTTGACCAGGCTTGCAGAGATATACCCGTACTGCTCCGCCGGCATCAGATACAGGGTCTCGATGTCCGGTGCAAGCCGTCGGTTCATGCCGGCGAGCTGGAATTCATATTCAAAATCGGATACCGCGCGCAGGCCGCGCACGATGACCCCGGCGCCGCTCTCGCGCGCGACGTCGACCAGCAGCCGGTCGAAGCCGCGGATCTCGACGCCCTCGATGTTTGCGAGGGCAAGGCGCGCCATCGAGATGCGCTCATCGAGCGTGAAGGTCGGGCGCTTGGCCGGATTCGCCGCGATCGCGACGATGACCCGGTCGAACAGGCGCGCGGCCCGGTCGACGAGATCGCTGTGGCCATGGGTGATCGGGTCGAAGGTACCGGGGTAGATCGCAGTCAGTTTCATCGAGCTAGTATACCCCGCTTTCACGACGGCCGAGCGCGCCGGCACAGCCGGTAAGTGACCTGTCCTGCGGCCTGTTCGCGGATCACCCGCCAGTTGTCCGGTAATTCGGGCGGCGGATCGTCGCGATCGGCCTCCATGTAGATCCACGCGGTCGGCGCGAGCAGGCGAAGTTGCTCGAGCCTGCCTGCGCAGGCGCCGAGGATACGGTCGCGAAACGGGGGGTCGAGAAACACGATGTCGAAGGGTCCCTTGTCAGAGGACGCGAGGTAGCGAAACGCATCGGACCAGATCGCTTGCGCAGCGTCTGTTTCGAGCAGCGTGATGTTTGCCTGCAGCTGCTGGACGACGCGGATATCCTCGTCGACGAAGACCGTCATCTTCGCGCTACGGGACAGCGCCTCGAAGCCGAGCGCGCCACTGCCGGCGAAGAGGTCGAGGCAGCGTGCGCCGGGGACGGCCTCCCTCAGCCAGTTGAACAGTGTCTCGCGGACCCGGTCAGGCGTCGGCCGGACGCCGGCCTCCGCGGCGAAGGCGATGCGGCGGCTGCGCCAGGCGCCGCCGATGATGCGCAGGTGTCCCGGTTTATTGTGCGGACTGCCCAACTGTCACGGTGACCATGTGACCGGGGACGATGCGGCGCCGGAATGCGTCGCGAATCTTCTCGCGCGTCACCGCCTCGACCTGCGCGTTGAAACGGTCGAGGTAATCGAGCGGCAGGCCATAGAACCCGATCACGGCGAGATTGCTCGCGATGTCATGGTTGCTCGCGATGCGCAGCGGAAATCCGCCGGTGATGTTTCTGCTTGCCGCCGAAAGCTCCTTTGCCGTCGGTCCCTGGTTGATAAAGTCGCCGACGGTGCTGAACAACACTTCGATCGCGGTCTCGGCCTGTTCGTTCTGGGTCTGCAGGCCGAGTATGAACGGACCGGCCGCGCGCATCGGGGAGAAATAGCTGTAGGCGCTGTACGCAAGCCCGCGCTTGTCGCGGATCTCGTCGTTGATCCGCGAGACCAGCCCGTTGCCGCCGAGAATGTGATTGCCGACGTAGAGCGGGAAATAGTCCGGGTCATGGCGCTGCATTCCGGCCTGACCCGCAAGGACGTGGGTCTGGCTTGACGGGAACTCGATATGGATGCGCTGCGGCTCGTCGAGTGGCGGGACGGCCGGTAATGCAGGCGCCGCATTGCCGGCCGGCAGGTCGCTGACCAGGCGTTCGGCGAGCGCTTCGGCCTCGGCGCGATTGAGCGCGCCGACCAGCGCGATCACCGCATTGAGCGCAACATAGAATTCGCGGTGATGCGCTGCGACGTCCGCCCGGGTGAGACCGGCCAGCGATTCGGGCGTGCCGAGCGGGTGAGATCCGTAAGGGTGATCGCGATAGATTGCGCGCCAGAAGGCATTTGACGCGAGACTGCCGGGCGATTGCTCCTCGCGCTGCAGCACGGTCAGCAGCCGGCTGCGTTCGCGTTCAAGCGCGTCGTCCGGAAAGGTCGGATCGCGCAGGATCAGCGCCAGCGTGTCGATCGCCGGACCGAGATACCCGGGGTCGCTCAGGCTGCGCAGGTTGACGACCGCCATGTCGCGATGGGATTCGGCGCTGAATCGGGCGCCGAGGTCTTCGAAGCTCTCGGCGATCGCATCGGCATTGAGCGCTCCGGCGCCGCTGTCGAGCAAGCGGCTGGTCAGTTGCGCGACGCCGGGCCGCGTTCCGTCGCGCGCGCTACCGGCGTCGAATACGATCTGGACGTCGACCATTGGCAATTCCATCGCCGGCACGAAATAGACGCGTGCGCCGTTGCCGGTTTCCCATTGCTGGATTTCGAGCTGCGCGCCCTGCGCGACGCCCACCGCGGCGGCGCAGAACAACGCAACGAGCATCGGCAGCAGGCGCGACAGGGGGTAACGCGGATCCGCGACATTCGGCTGGTAGTCAGGCATCTGTTTCCTCGCTTCGCCTAGCGGATATGGCGGCCGCTGTCCGCGGCCGGCGGCGCCGGCGGAGATTCGATCGGCAGCGGATCCAGGATCGCGACGCTCAAACGATCGTCAACCAGATATTTGCGCGCAACCTCGCGCACCTGCTCGGTAGTGACCGCCTCGATGCGTTCGACATACTTATCGGCGAGGCGCCAGTCGAGTCCGACGGATTCCAGGATGCCGATCACCATCGCCTGGTAGAAGATCGAATCGCGCTCGTAGACATTCTCGGCGACGACCTGGGCCTTGATGCGGCTCAGTTCGGCCGGTGTGACGAGTTCTTCCTGCAGGCGCGCGATCTGTGCGCGCAGCGCATCCTCGAGTTCGCCGATCGCACGGCCTTGCGCCGGCGTGCCGCTCAGCACGAACAGGTCGTCCATGCGCGAGGCGATACTGTAGCTTGCGCTCGCGCCGGATGCGATCCTGCTTTCCCGGATCAGGTGGCGCGACAGCCGCGCACTTTCGCCCCCGTCGAGGATCCCGGCCAGTACCTCGAATGCGTAGGGTTCCCAGTCGCTCTCGGCGGTGCGCAACACCGGAACCTTGTACGCCATCAGCAGATACGGCACCCGCGCCGGCGCGCGCACCGTGACGCGGCGCTCGCCGCGCTGTTCCGGTTCGATGCGCGGCTTGAGTTCGGGCACATCGCCGCGCTTGATACGGCCGAATTGCTTCTTCGCGAGCTTGTGCACGGCATCCGGCTCGATGTCGCCGACGACGACCAGCGTCGCGTTGTTCGGGGTATACCACTTCCGGTACCACTGGCGGAGATCCTCGACGGTCATATGCTCGAGGTCGTTCATCCAGCCGATCACGGGCTGCCGGTACGGGCTGGCGATGAAGGCGGCCGAGCCGAGCTGTTCGTAGGTCAGCGCTTGCGGGTTGTCCTCGGTACGCAGCCGTCTTTCCTCCATGACGACCGCGATTTCCTTGAGGAATTCGTCCTCGGGGAGCAGCAGATTGCGCATCCGGTCGGCTTCCAGCTCGAAGCTGATCGGCAGCCGGCTTTTTTCGAGCTGCTGGAAGTATGCAGTGTAGTCTTGGGCGGTGAAGGCGTTCTCGCTACCGCCCTGTTCGCTGATGATCCGCGAAAACTCGCCGGGGGGATGTTTCTTCGTGCCCTTGAACATCATGTGTTCGAGGGCGTGCGAGACGCCGGTGATGCCATCGTATTCATAGCTGCTGCCGACCTTGTACCAGATCTGCGAGACGACGACAGGCGCACGGCGGTCCTGCTTGACGATCAGCTTGAGGCCATTGTCGAGGACGTATTCGCGGGTCGACGCCTCGTCAGCGATGGCGCCGCTGACGGCACAGAGCAGGAACAGAGTGACCAGCGCCGAGGCCAGCAGGCGGACAGGGTTCCCTGTTCGCCGAATCACGGAAGTTGCCATCTTTAATCCAGTTACCCTTGATTGGCCGCTTTTGGTAGGATACGTCATCTATTCGGGCTCGAACGGCCTTGCGCCGCGACACGCCATTGTACACGACTCCCCAGATGATCTGACAAGCCGATGGGATCTGCCGAACCTGAGACAAGCCCCGGCAAGCCCGGTTTCTTCGGGCGCCTGAAAGAGCGGCTCAGCCGTACCCGCAGCGGTCTCGTCGAAAGCGTCGCCGGGCTGGTGCTCGGGCGCAAGAAGATCGACGATGAGCTGCTCGAGGAGATCGAGTCCATACTGCTCGGCGCCGATGTCGGCGTCGATGCGACTCGCCAGATCATCGCCGATCTCGAGACCCGCATTTCGCGCAAACAGCTCGAGGACAGCGTAGCGCTGCTGGCCGCATTGCGGGAGGATCTCGCGGCGCTGTTGCGTCCGTGCACGGCGCCGCTCGCTGTCACTGGCGCCGGCCGGCCGTTTGTGATCCTGATGGTCGGCGTCAACGGCGCCGGGAAGACCACGACGATCGGCAAACTCGCGCGGCGTCTGCAGGGCGAAGGCCGCAAGGTCATGCTCGCCGCCGCCGACACCTTCCGGGCCGCGGCGGTGGAGCAGCTCCAGGTCTGGGGCGAGCGCAACAATATCACGGTCATCGCCCAGCAGCGGGCCTCCGATCCGGCCTCGGTCGTGTTCGATGCGATGCAGGCCGCGCAGGCGCGGGGCAGTGACGTGCTGATCATCGATACGGCTGGCCGCCTGCATACCCAGTCCAACCTGATGGCGGAGCTGCAGAAGGTCAAGCGGGTCATCGCCAAGGTCGAACCGTCGGCGCCGCATGAAGTCATGCTGGTCATCGACGCCGGGACCGGACAGAACGCGGTATCCCAGGCAGCGCAGTTTCATGCGGCGGTCGGACTCACCGGGATTACGCTGACCAAGCTCGATGGCACCGCGAAGGGCGGCGTGATCTTCGCTATCGCGAAGAAATTCGGCATCCCTATCCGCTTCGTCGGCGTCGGCGAGGACATCGAGGATCTGCGGGTATTCGATGCCGCGGAATTCATCGCCGCGCTGTTCGGAAAGGAATGACAGACCACGATTTGCAGCCGGGTCCGTATCCGGTATCTTTGGATTGCGATGCTCCAGTTCGACAATGTAGGTAAACGCTATCCGGGTGGTCGCGAGGCCCTGACCGGGCTCAACTTTCATCTCGACGTCCAGGAGATGGCGTTCCTGACCGGCCGTTCGGGCGCCGGCAAGAGCACGCTGCTCAAGCTGATCGCGCTGATCGAGCAGGTCAGCTACGGACGGATTTTCTTCAACGGCCGCAACCTGTCGCGGGTGCGCCGCGGCCAAATCCCTTATCTGCGGCGCGACATTGGCATCATCTTCCAGAACCATCACCTGCTGAACGACCGCACCGTATTCGACAACGTCGCACTGCCGCTGGTGATCGCCGGGCACGATCATCGCGAGATCCAGCGCCGCGTGCGGGCCGCGCTCGACAAGGTCGGCCTGCTCGACAAGGAGAAGCGTTTCCCGGCGATGTTGTCCGGCGGCGAGCAGCAGCGCGTCGGCATCGCCCGGGCGGTCGTCAACAAGCCGCCGTTGCTGCTCGCCGACGAACCGACCGGCAATCTCGATCCGACGCTGTCGGAAGAGATCATGCGCCTGTTCGAGCAGTTCAACCAGGTGGGTGTGACCGTGCTGGTCGCCAGCCATGATATCGCCCTGATCTCGCGCATGGGTCACAGGATCATGAAACTCGAGAACGGCCGGCTCGTTTCCGATTTATCGCCGGTGGCCGCAACAGCATGAGCGACCTGGGGATTCCGGAGAGTCTGCGGGTGCAGCGCAGGGAACCGGGACATCCGGATCCGGCGCCCGCCGATGTCGCGACCATGCGGGAAGCGCCCGAAGCGGCAGAGCCCGCGCCGCTGCCAAGGCTGCCGCATGCCGGCACTGCGCCGCGCGTAAAATCGCGACGGGTCGGGTTCGTGCGACGGATCGGCGCCTGGGGCGAGCATCATCTGCAGGCCCTGTTCAACACGCTCGGCCGGATCGCGCGGACGCCGCTGTCGAGCCTGATGACGATCGCCGTGCTCGGCATTGCGCTGGCGCTGCCGACCGGCCTGCATGTGGTCCTTCAAAACCTGCAGACGCTGAGTCAGGGCTGGGATGACGCCGCGCAGATCTCGCTGTTCATGCGCAAGGATCTGGATAATGCCGCGGTCCGCCGCATTGCCGAGGATATCGCTGCGATGCCCCAGGTCGCGGAAGTCAGCCATGTGACGCCGACCGAGGCGCTTGACGAGTTCCAGCGCCTGTCTGGTTTCGGTAATGTACTCGACGCGCTGCAGGATAACCCGCTGCCGCCATTGATCATCGTCCGCCCGGTCGCCGACCATGCCGCGCCGGCCCAGGTCGAGGCCCTGCTGAATGTCTTGCGCGCGCGCGGCGAGGTCGATCTTGCTCAGCTCGACATGGAGTGGGTCGAACGCCTGTACGCGATCATGGAGATCGGCAGGCGCGGCGTGCTCGTGCTCGCGGTGCTGCTCGCGTTTGCGGTGCTGCTGATCATCGGTAACACGATCCGCCTCTCGATCCAGAACCGGTATGAGGAGATCGTCGTTCAGAAACTGATCGGTGCGACCGATCGGTTCATCAGGCGGCCGTTTCTGTACAGCGGCCTCCTGTATGGGCTGTTTGGCGCGGTGTTTGCGTGGATCCTGGTGAGCGCTTCACTGTGGTTGCTCGACGGGCCGGTACAGCGCCTGTCGCTGCTCTATAACAGTCCGTTCGCGATCGAACGGATCGGCGTCGAGGCCAGCGCTTTGCTGGTCGCTGGCGGGGTCCTGCTCGGCCTGGCGGGTGCGTGGCTCGCGGTTGGCCGGCACCTGAGGGACATCGAACCCAGTTGATATATTTGTTAAATTATTGTTATTTAATTAAAAAATAATTAATGAACATCGGCTGGAGCGTGGAGTCCGATGATTATGGGCGGCGGTTGATCAAGCCTTGGACATGGCGGGAACTTTTTGCGGGACTTGGCACTCATATGTTATGAGTGCTAACATTGACACCAATTGATTGATAATGAACCTAATATTTCAGGGAGTGATCACGGATTCATGAGTACCGTACCGGAAGCGAATCTGGTTTTACACAGCGGCAGTCTGGAAGCCTACATCCAGAGTGTCAGCACTATCCCTGTGCTCAGCACGGAACAGGAGCGTACGCTGGCCCTCCGGTACCGCGATGAACAGGATCTCGACGCGGCACGCCAACTCGTGTTGTCGAACCTGCGTTTCGTCGCGCACATCGCGCGCGGCTACAGCGGTTACGGCCTGTCGCAGTCCGATCTGATCCAGGAAGGCAACATCGGCCTGATGAAGGCGGTCAAGCGCTTCGACCCTGATATGAACGTGCGCCTGGTTTCCTATGCGGTGCACTGGATTCGCGCGGAGATACATGAATTCATCCTGCGCAACTGGCGCATCGTCAAGGTTGCGACGACCAAGGCCCAGCGCAAGTTGTTTTTCAATCTGCGCAGTGCGAAAAAGACCCTGGCGTGGTTCGGCAGCGACGAGATCAATGCAGTCGCGAAGGAACTCGGCGTGCGTCCCGAGGACGTCATCGAGATGGAGTCGCGGATCAGTGGGTACGATGCCTCGTTCGACCCCTATGGGGATCGGGATGAGGACAGTGAACGTAATTTTGCCCCGGCGGCTTACCTGCAGGATCTGCGCATGGATCCGACGACCCGTGTCGAGCAGGAAGACTGGGATGCGCGCAACGAGCAGAACCTCCGCGTGGCGATGGACAGCCTCGATGAGCGCAGCCGCGATATTTTGCAGCAGCGCTGGCTGAACGACGACAAGATGACCCTGCAGGATCTCGCCGACAAGTATCAGGTCTCGGCCGAGCGCATTCGCCAGCTTGAGAAGAGCGCATTCCGCAAGCTCAAGAATACGCTGGAAGCCTGACAGCCCTCTAAAGCCCCGCCTCCCACTGCAAGGGAGGCGGGGCTTTTTCATACCGCCACCCCCCTCACCTCAATAGGGTCAGACCCTATTAATAGGGTCTGACCCTATTGAGGTGAGGGTATCGATATCGAGCGCGGCGGCGATCCGTGCGGCATCGAGGTCGCCGGGGAGGTACGGGATTATGCCGAGCAGCGGGGCCGGGATGCGCATTTGCAGTGTGGCGATATTTTCGTCGACAGCGCGCGCGTTCGGATCGAGCAGGTTCGCGACCCAACCGGCGAACGGCAGGCCCGTATCGGCGATTGCCCGGCTGCTCAGTAGCGCGTGGTTGAGACAACCCAGCCGGATTCCGACGACGAGTATGATCGGCAGCTCGCAGGCCCGGGCGATATCAGCCATCGTTTCGCTGTCGCTGATCGGCACTTCCCAGCCGCCGGCCCCTTCGAGCACGATGATGTCTGCGAGCCCTTCGAGCCGGTGAAGATCATCGACGATCACGCCGATGTCGATCGTATCGTGCTGCATCGCTGCGGCGAGATGCGGCGCGACCGGTTGCGAAAAGGCATAACGATTCATCAGCATTCGCGGCGGCGAAGGGTCCGAGCCATGCTGCTGCAGCACCAGGACATCCTCGTTGACGATGCCCGCTTCTGTTTCGATGCCGCCGCAGGAGACCGGCTTCATGCCGGCGACCCGGAGGCCGCGCGCGCGCAGCGCGGTCATCAGCCCGGCGGCCACCCGGGTCTTGCCGACATCGGTGTCGGTGCCGGTGATGAAAAAACCGCGCGGGCTCATCGGTGCCGGTCTCCCGGTCGAGAAAGCCCGGACAAGGGGACCCTGATCGACTGATCGCTTGCCTTCATGTTCCCTTGCGTCTGTTCGGGCATCCAGCAGTGACCATACAGCACTTCGTAGGTCGCCGGCAGCCTTCCGTCGCGCCGGAAACCCTCATAGGCCTGGATGACCTGCGCCAGACGCTTGCGCCCGGTCAGGCCGCGCGGCCGCCCCCCGGTGATATTGTGGGCGCCGAGCATCTTCAGGTCGCGCATCAAAGTGGTTGCATCGGCATAGGTCAGCGTCATGTCCTCACGATCCATGACCGGCTCGCTGTAACCGAGCCGCAGCAGCGCATCACCGATGTCGTGCATATCGATGAAGGCGTTGACGTGATTATGGCCATCGACGCCGCCCCAGCTCATACGCAGTTCCTTCAGTGTATCGGGGCCGAAGGTCGTGAATATCAGGAGACCGCCGGGGCGCAGCGCGTGACGGAAGCCGGCCAGCACCGCGTCGAGGTCGTTGCACCACTGCAGCATCAGGTTAGAGATCACCATGTCGACGCAGTTTTTTGCGAGCGGCAGGCGTTCTGCATCGGCGCAGATGAACAACCGCCTGCCGCGCCAGCGGGCGAGACGCGGGGCCTGTTCGCGCGCCCGGGACAGCATCGCCGGCGCGATGTCGAGCGAGATGATGCGCGCACCGGCATAGCGACTGCCGAGTGCGTTGCTGATCTCTCCGGTCCCGGCGCCGGCATCGAGCACGGCCGCGGGCTGAAGCCGGATCAGGTCGAGGCGTTCGAGCAAGCGCCGCCCGGTTTCGCGCTGCAGGATCGCAACCGCGGCATAACCGGCGGCGGCGCGATCGAACGCGGCGCGGACATGGCGCTTGTCGATATCGAATCGCGCATCGCCACCGGTTTCAGCCGGCATCGAGCAGATCCTCGAGGAGGTTGACGAAGATATCCGCATGTGACAGGAACGGCGCATGACCGGCCCAGTCGATCGGATGCAATCGCGCCTGGGGTAACGCGCTCGCGACCTCGACGGCGGCGGGGTACGGAGTCAGGACATCACGCGTCCCGTGGATCAGCGTGACCGGCAGCATCAGCGTAGCAAGCACCGTGCATAACGAAGTCCTGCGCAGGAGGTCGAGTCCGCAATCGAGCGCCTGCGGGCAGGGCGCCGGCGCCTGCGCGAGCGCTGACTTCAGGCGCGCGAGCGTCCGCCGTTCATCAGTGCTGCCGCGGACCTGGAGTGCGAGGAAACGCTGGATCGTGGCCTGTGGATCCCGGCGCAGGCGGGCAGCGAAGTCGTCAAGGACCGCGGCATCGAGTCCGTGGGGCCAGCCGGGTCCGGACACGAACTGCGGCGTGCTGCCGACCAGCACCAGCCGCGTGACCGACCCGGGCATCTGCAGTGCGAGCGTCAGCGCGACCAGGCCACCCAGCGACCAGCCGAGCAGTACGCCGCGACCCGGCAACACGGCGGCGACGTTATCGGCGATGGCTTCGAGCGACTCGGGTTCAGTCATGGCCGGGCTGTGTCCATGACCCGGCAGGTCGATCAGGGTCACGCGATAATGCGCCGCAAGCCGCTCCGCGACATCGCGCCAGATGCCGCCATGCATGGCCCAGCCATGCAGCAGCGCGAGGTCCGGTCCCGTCCCGAGGGTTTCGCTGTGCAGCTTCACGGGGACAGGGACTCCGCAAGGGCATCGAGCAGGCGATCGACATGCGATTCGTTATGCGCTGCTGAAAACGTGATGCGCAGACGGGCGCTGCCGCGCGGCACGGTCGGCGGCCGGATCGCGCTGATCAGGATGCCGCGGTCGAGCAGGCGCCGGCTGAGCACCAGCGCATGCGCGCTGTCGCCGACGATCAGCGGGACGATCGGCGTCGCCGGCATGCCTTCGGCGCGTGTCGGCAGCGCCACGCCGAGCCGGCGCGCGCCGTTCTCGAAGCGAGAGATCAGCGACTGCAGGCGCTCGCGGCGCCAGGATTCCCGTGACGCGATCGCGAGCGCCGCGAGCGCCGCGCCGGCGACCGCGGGCGGCAGCGCCGTCGTATAGATATAGCTGCGCGCGAACTGGATCAGGGCAGCAATGAGTTCCTCGCTGCCTGCGACAAACGCGCCAAAACTCCCGAAGGCCTTGCCGAGCGTGCCGACGAGGATCGGTGCTTGCGCGGCGTCGAGTCCGAAGTGGGCGAGCGCACCGCGTCCGCCTGGTCCGATGACACCCAGACCGTGGGCGTCATCGACCATCAGCCACGCGTCGTGCCGGTTTGCCAGCGCGGCGAGCGCCGGCAGCGGGGCGATATCGCCGTCCATGCTGAACACGCCATCGGTGACGATGAGGCGCCGGCCGTCACCGCTTTCCTTCTGCATCCAGTCCGTGAGCAGGCCGGCATCCGCATGCGGGTAACGCCGCAGCCGCGCACCGGAGTGCCGTGCTCCATCGAGCAGCGAGGCGTGAGCGAGGCGATCGGCATAGATCCGGTCGCCGCGCCCGGCGAGCGCGTCGAGCGTCCCGATATTCGCCATGTAGCCGGTCGAGAACAGCAGCGCGCGCGGCCGGCCGGTGAATTCGGCGAGCGCCGCCTCGAGTTCGTGATGGGCGCGGCTGTGGCCGTTGACGAGGTGCGAGGCGCCGCTGCCGGCGCCATATTGCGTCGCGCCGTCCTGCAGGGCCTGTATCACGCGCGGATCGTTCGCGAGGCCGAGATAGTCATTGCTGCAGAACGCGAGGCAGCGGCGCCCGTCGATGACGGGTTCGACCGTCGGCGGCCCTTCGAGGACGCGCCGCTCGCGCCACAGCCCGTCCGCGCGCTGGCGATCGAGTCGTTCGGTCAATGCCTGTCTCATTCGGATCACAATCGCCGGCACGAGATGATTCAGAAGTTCAAAAGGGTCAGACCCTATTAATAGGGTCTGACCCTTTTGATGTCAGGCGGTCGCGGCGGCGGCGCGGCGCTGCTGGGTGTCCTCGCGCGCGCTGACGCCGAGGTCGCGCAGCATCTGCAGGTCATCCTCGACCTTGCGTCCTTTCGTCGTCAGGTAGTCGCCGATCATGATGCCGGACGCGCCGGCCATGAAGATCATCGCCTGCAGGTCGCGCAGGAACTGGCGGCCGCCGGCGATCCGGATTTCGGCGCGCGGCAGCAGGTAACGGAATACGGCGATGTTCTTCAGGATCTCGCGTGGCGACATCGGCGTGCGATCGCCGAATGGTGTGCCTTCCTGCGGCGACAGGAAATTCAGAGGCACCGATTCAACCCCGAGTCGGCGCAGCGTCGATGCGAGCTCGATGCGCTGATCGAGGCTCTCGCCCATACCGAGTATCCCGCCCGAACAGACGCGCAGGCCGGCGTCGACCGCATGGCGGATCGTGTCGATGTTTTCCTGATAGGTATGCGTCGTGCATACCTTGTGAAAATAGCTTTCAGCGGTCTCGAGATTGTGATGATAGTTTTCGAGGCCCATCGCCTTGAGTTCCTGCGCGGTCTTGCCATCGAGTACGCCGAGGCTTGCACAGCGACCGATGTCACTCTCCTTGCGCATCGCGGCGAAATACCCTGCGAGCTGGCGGCGCTCCTTGTCCGAACGTACGCCCCAGCCCTTGGAGACGACGCCGAAATCACTCGCGCCCCACTCGCGCGCGCGCCGGGCCTGCAGGGTCAATTGTTCGGCCGGGACGTAGTCATACTTCGGTGCGGCGGTGCGGTAATGGCCGCTCTGCGCGCAGAAGCTGCAATTTTCAGAACAGTTGCCGGAGCGAACGTTACTGATCGCGCAGATCTCGACTTCCGCGCCGCGAAAGTGCCGCCGGATCCGGTCGGCCCCGGCCATCAGCCAGCACAGGTAGGCATCGTCGAGCCGGATCATCCAGCGGCCTTCTTCCTCGCTCGTCTCGCCGCCGTCGAGCAGGCGCGCGGTGATCTCGTCTATGCGTCGATAGGTCTCGTCAGTCATCGTTGTTCTCCGGAGGCGGAAATCAGCAAAAGTCCTGTTTCAATTGAACCGGCAGGCCGGCATGGTTTTAAAGGGGCCTGACTCATTTAAACCGCGACTATGCTCAGGCGCGACACCGGTGTCAACTTGTGGATATCCCAATAATCAACAAATGGCTACAAATCGCTCAATCCTGGCTACTGCCCCCGATTTGCCTGCTGTGCGGTGTACGGGGGGAGGACAGCGGGCTGTGCGCCGCCTGCCGCGCTGAGCTCCCGTGGCAGTCGAACGCCTGCATTGCCTGTGCACTGCCGCTCGCACGCGGCGAGCTGTGCGGACAGTGTCTCCAGCGGCGGCCATCGCGGGACGAGTCGTTCGCGGTATTTGATTATGCGCCGCCGATCGACGCGCTGATCCAGCGGGTAAAATTTAACGGCGACCTCGCCTGCGCCAGGCTGCTCGGTCATTTGATGGTCGAGGGGATACAGCGCCGACAGCCGTCCCTGCCCCGGGCGCTGATACCGGTACCGCTGCATCGCGGCCGTCTCGCGAGCCGGGGCTATAACCAGGCGCTGGAACTGGCGCGCCCGATCGCGCGGGCATTGCACCTGCCGATCGAGTATGCCTGCGTTACGCGAATTCGCGCGACCGCCGAACAATCGGGGCTGGGCGCCGCGGCGCGCGGCGACAACCTGCGTGATGCCTTTGTTGTCAGGCACCGGGACGGAAATCGGATCGGCGACGATGTCGCGATCATCGATGACGTCATGACGACCGGACACACGGTTGATGCGCTGGCAGGTGTACTGAAACGGGCGGGCGTGCGGCATGTGCGCGTCTGGGTTTGCGCGCGCGCGCTGTTGCAACCGTAGTGGCGGGCGTGGTTCACGCGACCTGTGTTCGGGAGGGCGTCTGTGTTAATCTGCGATTTTGCGTATAATGCAGAAAATCTTTGAATCTTAAGGGGTTCCGAATGAGCAGATGCTTGAAGATGGCAGGGGTGGGCGTGCTGTGCGCCGGCCTGCTCGGTATCAGCCAGGGCGCGCGCGCAAGCGCGATCGATATAAACCTCAATAACGATGCCGCCCAGTTCCGGTATATCGCCTACGATGGCAGGGCCGGCGGCTTCGGCAAGCGGGA
This sequence comes from uncultured Chromatiales bacterium, assembly GCA_964437335.1. GTDB lineage: Bacteria > Pseudomonadota > Gammaproteobacteria > SZUA-140 > SZUA-140 > JAITWN01. Next base: position 42,044 of record CAYTGL010000002.1, on the reverse strand, counting down.
AATGGATATTGGCCTGCTCTATACGACCGATGACGATTTGATCGGCATGTTCGGCGCCCAGGTGATCGCCGAGGCCGGCAGCGCTTCACCCGGTCTCGAGGCTGGCATCGGATTCAAGATATTTGCCGCGCGCAGCGAACAGGACAATGTCAGCGCGGACTTCTTTTCGCTCGCGATCGGCGGGCAGCTGCGCTTCTCACTGCCGCCACACCGGCGTATACTGTTGGGCGTGGAAGGTTATTATTCACCGCAGGTCGTGACCTTCAACGATGCCGACAACTTCAGCTATGTGTCGGCATCGATCGGTTACGAAATACTGCCGCGCGCCAGCGTATACTTGGGTTACAGGGATGTCCGGGCAAAACTCGATCTCAATGGTGTAGAGGGTACCCGGAAAATAGAGAACGGCGGCCATATCGGGGTGAAGTTCGAATTCTGAGGCTTGCATGAACATCAACGCGACACATGCCCGGGTGGGCGGCGGATTCCTGCCGCGTCCCGCGCGCGAGGTTGTTGATGAACCAGAGATATCCGGGTCGCGCAGGACCCGCCCTCCAGCCGAGCGGGTTATCGAGGGGGAACTGTACGGTCGACAGTCCGAGCGGTCCGGTGTATCCGCTGAAGCCTTCGCAAGACGCCTGCGCACGCAGGCGAACGCCGAGCCGGGGCATGGGCCGCAAACCGAGGCCAAAAACCGCGCGGGCCTCGCTGTCTATGCCGTTATTGCCGCAGCGCAGGAACGGCGGGCTGCTGCTTCAAGGCTCGACCTCTACGCCTGAACCGGTTTGTTTGTATTTGATGCGGTGAGCGCAGCGAACCGCAGCGGTCACCACTTCAAATCGCGCAGCACCCCAGCTTGAATTCGATATCGCCAGCTGCCTGGCTTGGCCGTTCGTAGCCTCGCATCTCCATCATGCGTACCGTGAAGCGGTGCTTGCCGCCGCTGATCTCTGCGAAGCAGGGGGCATCTCCCGGCAGCGTCACGCGGATCAGCTGGAACGGCAGTGCGGAATCGAGCGACTGCTGGTAGAAACCGCCGACGGCGACCTCTTTCGATTTGACCGCGCTCTCGCGTATCAGCCTCAGGTTCAAGTCGATCGCAGCCCGGTAATTGTCGAAAGCCGACAGCCAGTGACGGATTTCGGCATCGCGTTCTTCGCCTGGTTTCTGCAACCAGAAGTGATAGGCCGGCAGATCAAAGTCGCAGGTGCCGCCGGGTATCGAGCTGCGCTGCCGGATCGCGTTCAGGAATTCATTGCCCTTGAGTTCCTGCCCGACCTGTCCCTGCGACAGGTGCAGGCGGTCGGACAGCAGGTCGATATCGTCGAGTATTTCGCTCAGCTTGCCGCGATCGACTTCGGGGTTCGATTCGAGTCGCGACAGGGTCCCCGCGAGCCGTTCCAGTTCCTTGATGACCTCGGTCTTGAGGTCGGTGCGGCTGAAGACGTTGAGGATCTCGATCAGATTCGCGATCGAGGTTCGGCTATCCCACTCCAGGTCGGCCGCGAGGCTGTGATCGACCTGCCCGAACAGGAATTCAAGGCGCAGAAAGGTCCGGATTCGTTCGTTCAGGGGTTGTTCGTAGGTGATGGATGGCATCGACGGGTATCGCTGGTGTCTCGGTGGCCTGATAGTGCCGTTTCGCGGGGCGACTCGAGGCCATCCCGTCATTCGGCTCATTGTCCATAACCAAAGGGGATATGGCAAATGCAGAACGTGGCCGTGTTGGTGCGGGGGGTGCCGTCTCACGGGTCCGCATGTCGTGACGCACCGACGGGTAACGGCAGCGCCCCGGTTATCCCGACAGTGCGAGATACTGCCGGTGCAGGTCTGCGATGTTGTGCTGGAGTGACTCGATGTCCCCGTCGTTGACAAGGACGTCATCGGCCGCTTGCAGGCGCTGGCTGCGCGTTGCCTGGACCGCGATCATCGCGTCGATATCCGCGGCCGTCCAATGGTTGCGCGTCGAGACGCGGCTGCGCTGCAGGGATTCCGGGCAGTCGACGACGAGTATGCGGTCGACCCGATCGGTTTGTCCGGTCTCGATCAGCAGCGGGATTGAAAGAATGCAGTAGGGGGCTTTGATCTCCCCGAGGCGGCGGCTCATCTCGAGGCGGACTCGCGGGTGCAGGATTCCTTCGAGCCGCCGGCGCTGTTCCGGGTCCGCGAGCACGATCCGGCGCAGCCGGGCCCGATCGAGCACGCCATGAGCATCGAGCAGATCGGTCCCGAACGCCGCTGACACCTCGTCGAGCGCCGGCTGGCCGGGGGCGACCAGCGCGCGGGAGATGTCGTCGGCATCGATGACCGGCACGCCGAGCCGGGCAAAATGCGCCGCGACCGTCGATTTGCCGCTGCCGATGCCGCCGGTCAGCCCGACGACCAGCATGGGGTGCGCTTATCGCTCATGCAGGCATGATACGCGGTGTACTATACCCCCATCCACCACCAGTACCCTTCGATGATGTCGCGCCCCCACAGCAGCGTGATCCAGCCGGCAAGCGCCAGATACGGTCCGAACGGGATCGGGACGTTGCGGTCTCGCCCGCGCGTGACGATCAGGGTAATGCCGATCGCCGCGCCGACCAGCGACGAGATCAGCACGATAGGCAGCAGAAACTGCCAACCCAGCCAGGCGCCAAACATGGCGAGCAGCTTGAAATCGCCGTGCCCCATGCCTTCCTTGCCGGTCAGCAGTTTGAACAGCCAGTAGATCGACCACAGGCTCAAATAACCGGCCACTGCGCCGATTACCGCCGAACCGGGGTCGGTGAACATGCCGGACAGGTTCAGGATCAGCCCGAGCCATAAAAACGGCAAGGTGATGGTGTCCGGCAGCAACTGGTGATCGAAGTCGATGACGCTGAGCGCAATCAGCGCCCAGGTCACTGCCAGCACGGCGAGCATGGCCGGCGTCACGCCAAGCTGCCAGGCAACGACCATGGAGAGTGCCGCGGTCGATACCTCGATGAGCGGGTAGCGCGCCGATATTCGCGTGCCGCAGGACGAGCAGCGCCCGCGCAGCATCAGCCAGCTCAGTACCGGGATGTTCTCGAACGCGGTGATCGCATGACCGCATGACGGGCAGCGCGAGCGGGGCGTGACCAGGTTGAAGCGTGTACCGGGGTCAGACCCGGCGGGCATGACCCCGGTGGTTACCGCATGCGCCTCAGCCTGATATTCCGCGCAATGAGCGCGCCATTCGCGCTCCATCATCTCCGGGACGCGCAGGATCACGACATTGAGGAAACTGCCGACCATCAGGCCGAACAGCCCGGTGACCAGGATCAGCGTCACCGGGGATTCTTCAAGCAGCGCGATAACGTCCATGTGGCGAGAGTATAGATCAAAAGGGTCAGACCCTATTAATAGGGTCTGACCCTTTTGCCGGGGGTTAGACGACTTCGCCCATCTTGAAGATCGGCAGGTACATTGCGATGACCAGGCCGCCGATGACGACGCCGAGGAAGGCCATGATGATCGGTTCGAGCAGGCTGCTCAGGCCGTCGACCGCGTCGTCGACTTCCTGTTCGTAGAAGTCCGCGACCTTGCCCAGCATGGTGTCGATCGAGCCGGCCTCTTCACCGATCGCGACCATCTGCACGACCATGTTCGGGAACAGCTCGGTCTGCTTCATGCTCTGGTTCAGCGGCGAGCCGGTTGCGATGTCGTCGCGAATGCGCAGGACCGCCTCGCTGTAAACGATGTTGCCCGCTGCGCCGGCGACCGTGCCCATCGCTTCGACCAGCGGCACGCCGGCCGCGAACATCGTCGCCAGCGTGCGCGCAAAGCGGGCGATCGCGGCCTTGTGCATCAGGTCGCCGAAGATTGGAAGCTTCAGCACGAGGCGATCGAGGATATGGCGGAACTTGCGCGAGCGCTTCTTGCCCTCCACGAACGCATAGATCGCCCCGCCGATGCCGCCGAAGATCGCCCACCACCAGTCCTGGAAGAGCTGGGACAGCCAGACCACGAACAGCGTCATCGCCGGCAGGTCGGCGCCGAAGCCGGCGAACATCTCCTGGAACTGCGGAATCACGAACAGCAGCAGGATCGTCGTCACGATGAACGCGACGACGATGACCGCGATCGGGTAGAACATCGCCTTCTTGATCTTGCTCTTCAGCGCCTCGGTCTTTTCCTTGTAGGTCGCGATCTTGTCGAGCAGCGTGTCGAGGATACCGGCCTGCTCGCCGGCATTGACGAGATTGCAGTAGAGGTCGTCAAACTGGTGCGGATGCTTGCCGAGCGCCTCGGCGAGCGGGTTGCCGCTTTCGATATCGGCCTTGATCGACAGGATCAGCTCCGCCATCGCCGGGTTTTCGTGGCCGCGGCCGATGATCTCGAACGACTGCACCAGCGGAACGCCGGAGGACATCATCGTCGCCATCTGGCGGCTCAGCACCGCGATGTCGCTGGCCTTGATCTTCTTTTTTCTTTTGCCGCCGAACAGCGATTTGGCCTTTTTTCTGACCTTGGTCGGATTGATGCCCTGGCGTCGAATCTCGGCCCTGGCGAGCGCCAGCGTGCTGCTGCGCGTTTCTCCCCTGACCTTCGCGCCGCGCTTGTCGGTGCCTTCCCAGACGAACAACGGTTTTAGCTGTACCTTTTCCATCGGCGTTTACTCCGTAATCACGCGGTGAAGTTCCTCGAGGCTGAGAACGCCGGCCTTGACCTTCTTCAGGCCGGACTCGTGCAGGTTGGGAATCCCTTCCTTTTTCGCCTGGTCGGCGAGATCGATCGAATTGCCGCCGGACATGATGATGCGCCCCATCTCGTCCGAGATCGGCATGACCTGGTAGATGCCGGTGCGGCCCTTGTAGCCGTCGTTGCACTTGTCGCAGCCGACGGCCTTGTAGATCGTGATGTCCTGCAGCTCGTCGCTGGCGAAGCCTTCCTCGAGCAGTGCTTCGTGCGGGACATCGACCGGCTGCTTGCAGTTCGAGCACAGGCGGCGACCGAGCCGCTGGGCGATGACCAGCGAAACCGCCGACGCGATATTGAACGGCGCGATGCCCATGTTGACCATGCGTGTCAGCGTCTGCGGCGCGTCGTTGGTGTGCAGCGTCGACAGCACGAGGTGGCCGGTCTGCGCGGCCTTGATCGCGATGTCGCCGGTTTCCTTGTCGCGTATTTCTCCGACCATGATCACGTCCGGGTCCTGGCGCAGGAAGGCCTTCAGCGCGCTCGCGAACGTCAGCCCCGCCTTCGGGTTCACGTTGACCTGGTTGACGCCGGGCAGGTTGATTTCCGCCGGGTCTTCCGCGGTCGAGATGTTGCGGTCCTCGGTGTTCAGGATATTCAGTCCGGTATACAGCGATACGGTTTTTCCGCTGCCGGTCGGCCCGGTGACGAGGATCATGCCATAGGGTTTCGCCAGCGCGTCCATGTAGAACTTTTTCTGCTGTTCCTCGTAGCCTAGCGCGTCGATGCCGAGCTGGGCACTGCTCGGATCGAGAATTCGCATTACGATTTTCTCTCCGAACAGCGTAGGACAGGTGCTGACGCGGAAGTCGATCGCGCGGTTCTTCGAGATCTTCATCTTCATGCGCCCGTCCTGCGGGACGCGGCGCTCCGAGATGTCGAGCTGCGACATGACCTTGATGCGCGCCGCGATGCGGTTCGCGAGCGCGGTCGGCGGCGTGGCGACTTCCTTCAGGATGCCGTCCATGCGCAGGCGCACCCGGTAGAACTTTTCAAAGGGTTCGAAATGCAGGTCGGACGCGCCTTTGTTGATCGCATCGAGCATGACCTTGTTGACGAAGCGCACGATCGGGGTCTCGTCGACCTCGAGATCGCCGTCCTGGGGCTGGCTGCTCTCCTCCTCGCCGGCCGAGATATCGAGGCCGTCGAGATCGTCATCCTGCAGGCCCTGCATCGTCGTGTCGTTGGCCTCGAGGAACTGGCCGATGACCTTGCCGAGCTTGTCCTCCTCGACCAGGATCGCCTCGGTGTTCGCGCCGACATGAAACTTGAACTCGTCGAGCGCCTGCGTGTTGGCCGGGTCCGAGATCGCGACGAACAGCCGGCTGCCGCGCCGGAACAGCGGCAGCGCGCCATGCTTCTGGATCAGCTTCTGGTCGACCTGCTTGAACGCAGAGACCTCGAGATCCATCGCATCGAGATCGAGCAGCGGCATGCCGAATTCGCGCGACGCACTCGCCGCGATGGTCCGGCTGTCGAGCAGGTCGCTCTCGACCAGGTATCTGACCAGCGGGATCTTTTGCTTGCTCGCCTGCGCTACGGCCGCGGCCACCTTGTCGGCCTCGATCAGGTTCTCGAGCACCAGCCGGCGGGCAAGCCCGTTCAGCGCGGCCGGGGGAGGCGTGTTGGTCGCCGGCATGTTCATGAGGCAAGCATCTTGTGGTGGTGTGGACGGATACCTGAGGTATCGGCCAAAAGGGGCCGGAAATTTAGCCGGGACAGAAGGTTGTGACGGAGTTCCAAAAGCCTCGGAGACAGGGCGAACTCGCTCCGTCCCCGACGGGAGGGTATGTCAGCCGCAGTTCGTGGGCGCGGTAACGATTATGCAAGTTGTCTCACCGGTGCAGATCCAGATTACGCCGTTCAGCATCCCAGCGCCGCGAACGCCGGGCATTCACCGGCAGAGGGCAAATGTATGTTGATAAAAAAGGCACCCCGGAGGGTGCCTTACAAGGTCCTGCTGTAAATGGTGGTTTAACGGCAATTTGAGGGAACGTATTTCTCGAAGCCCGGGGCTGCGCATGTCCAGACAATTTCCATCTCAGGAACAGTGCCTGCCTCAAGCGCGGCATTATTGGAGGTCGGAGTCAGTGTCAGCTCGACATCTTTCGCCGCAGGGGTATACGTCACTGTAATAACGCCAGTATCAGAATCAACTTCCACCAAGCTGACGTTGGGTGAACCTCCACCAAAGACCCAGCCCGATTTAAGGTCGTCGGCTCCGGACATCGCATTCTCGGATACCGTGACCTTCGCGGATGAGGCCAGGCTAAGGCCCTCGGTGACTTTCGCGCGAATCGTATAGTCCTGATACGCCGGGATTGCCACTGCGGCCAGGATGCCGATGATCGCGACGACGATCATCAGTTCGATCAGGGTAAAACCTTTTTGTGTCTTCATTGCTCTCTCCTTACTTAACGTGGATGGTTGTGTCACTAAGTCTTTCGCTGCTCGGATGCTTGTTCCCCAGGGGCCGCGCCCCATCGGATGAGCCGCCTGCCTTGGCCTGTATATCTGCATGTGCCGTGCCAAACATTAGGCCGATCGCCCCATCGGGCGCCGGGGCCGCGCCGGCATCGTCGAAATGTGCGCCGCGTCACAAAAATCGCCGTTTCGGGGTTCCCCTGACGGGAACATCACGACCCGCCGGACACCCGCGACCTGTCCGGACCTGCGCTTTTTCAGCAGGTATTGCTGATTTTCAGCAACTGTTGCGGCGGCGGAAGGGGAGGATGTCTGGTTTCGGAGTGGGAGAATGAATCGATTTCTCGGGAACTCACGGGGAATCATCAGACAAGGGCGGATGGGCAAATCTGTCGTTGCTCGCCAGGATATGACATTCGGGAAACGGTTGGACGGAGTGCGTCGATCGTCCGGTCTGTCTTGAATTCTGATAAGGGGGTGTTGTGAATCTGGCGAGCTGTTCCGATGGCATAGGTCCGGTCGCAGCGACGGCTGATCATTGTCGTAAAACCGGTTTACTTATTGATACTCTATATAGTATCATTCAGCATCGGTGAGTAAAGTCTCGAAGCAGGTCGCGAGGATGCGGGCCAATCCACGCGACTGGCGAATGCAATCGCTGGAGACGATCGCCAGGCATTACGGTATTGAAGTTCGAAAATCCGGAGGCAGTCATTATATCTTTTGGCATCCGGATTCAGATCTGGCTGTTTCGATTCCGTTCAGGCGGCCGATCAAGCCGATATACATCTTTCAGTTTCTCGCCCTGCTCGATGAACTCGGAGCCGATACATGACCAGGAAATTCGATTTTCCATTCGAGATGCGTCCGCTTTCAGATGAGGAAGGCGGGGGATGGCTGATTACGTTTCCGGATCTGCCCGGGTGCATGTCCGACGGTGAAACGCCGGAAGAGGCGATGGAAAACGGCAAGGATGCGCTCTTCGCATGGATAGAGGCGGCGCAAGCGTCGGGACGGGAGTTGCCGGCCCCGAACGATTCCGCGAGCGGAAAGTTCATAGTGCGCGTGCCTCGCGGCATCCATGCTCGATTGGTCGCGCGGGCCAAATATGAAGGCGTAAGCATGAACGCCCTGGTGTCGTCGATTCTTTCGGAGAGTTTGGGGCGACGTGACGCTGTATCTGGTGGTTTCCGGCAGGTCGGTGCAAGACTATCGGGGAAACGACGCGCCTGAGATTCGTTTGATCCGCTCCCGTATTAGTCCTGAAAAAGTCCCTCGGTGGTTTGCGCCGGCCCACACCAAAGCAAGTCGGAGAGGACGCCGCCCAAAGAATCAAGACTGGCCAGAGAACGGCTGGCGAAGATAAAGAAGCAATGAAACACACTGATCTCAAGAAAGCGGCGCTGCGCCGGCCCGGAGTGAGGGCGGAGTACGAAGCGCTCGGACCGGAGTTTGAACTTTTGCGGCAGATGCTGGGAGCCCGTACCCGGGCGGGTTTAAGCCAGGCCGATGTAGCGGCGCGCATGGGTACTCAGGCCCAGCCATTACCCGGCTGGAATCTGCCTTGAGCAGTGGAAAACACTCTCCCTCTATCCATACGCTCAAACGGTATGCAGAAGCTGTCGGTTGCGAACTTCAAGTCAGGTTGGTTCGGAGCTCCGGGTCCGGAAAGCGGTAGTTAAATGGGGGCGGAACCATTTGCTTGATTTGACCGCCTGGCCTGCCCCCGATTGTTTCACTGGAAGCGATCGGAGGTAGCCAGCCGGGAATTATCGGACGGAAGCGGATGGATGGTTCGATGGGTATGGGGCAGGATCGGGCAGTGTCTTCAGTTTCCTTAAAATTAACCAAAGGAACGAAAGAATGCCGGAGATTAGCCGTTTCTTTGGAATCATCATCAGGATGTACTTTGAAGATCACAATCCGCCGCACGTGCATGTGGAGTATCAAGGAGAAAAGGCGCTCTTCGATTTCAATGGAAACATCCTGAGAGGCAGAATTTCGTCAAAAATTGCAGTAAAACTTGTGCGAGAATGGACAGTCTCCGGTCTGATGAACTTCAGAAGGATTGGGACTTGGCGCAGTCTGGAATACCATTGAAGAGGATCGATCCGCTGCCGTGAGGTGTGCAATGTGGAACCTTAATGAAGTGAAGAAGATTGAGTACAAGGGTGGGTATTCCTACCTGGTGGAGTTCGATGACGGATTGCACGCAACTGTCGACTTCGCCGAGTTTCTGGGTCATGGCCCCATATTCGAGGAACTCAGGGATCAGGAGATATTCCGTAAGGCGCGGATAGAGGGCGGAACGATCGCATGGCCAAACGGTGCGGATATTGCTCCGGAAACCCTGTACGAGAAATGCGAACGATCAGGTTCAAGAGACGCATTGCAGCGCGCCTGATCTGAGGCGAGTAACTGCCGCGCTGATCAGGCATCCTAGGCGGTTTCCTCTGAGGGCAGGCGACGCTCCTTGAATTTTCCCTCTTGGGGTATATTCCCGAGGATAAGGCCGGACTTCCGAATGGGGGTTCGGCCTTTCTCGTTTGATCCGCTCCCGTTTCAGTCCTGAAAAAATCCCTCGGTGGTTTGCGCCGGTCGGGGTCAAGGCATTAGTCGGCAATTATCGGACGGAAGCGGATGGCCGGGTTGATTGGAGCCGGGCAGGATGAAGCGGAACCCGGCGATTCTGCGGCATCGGCGTCGGTCGAGTGATGATTTATCTCCCGTGCATATGATGCCAGAAGGCACACATTGTGATAAGATCTCGATATACAAAGCCTTTTGCCTGGAGTCCTGATAAAAATCAGCGGCTTATTGAGGAGCGTGGCGTCTCGTTCGAGGATGTGATCTTCTCCCTCCATGAAGATGGACTACTCGATGATATAGAGCACCCGAATGAACGGAAATATCCCGGTCAACGCGTGTTTGTGGTGGCGGTCGATGGGTATGCGCATCTCGTTCCGTATATGGAGACAGAGGACGTGATTTTCCTGGGAATTACACCGTTCACTCCACCGGCCCTCGACGGGCCGGCCGAGATGTGATCGGCCTCACGAAAAAACACTTGACTCCACCTGTCTGGTGGAGTAATCTACAGTCATGGTCGATGACGTATCGGCCATCCCGGCCCGGGAGAGGGGCACGAACAGGAGAGAGATCATGAGCCACACCACCCGCGACACCGACGTAGCCGCCGCCATCGAGCGCAGCCGCTCCCATGACGAGATCGTCACCATCATGGTCACAGACATGGATGCGGCCAGGCGCATCCTCCATCGGATCGACAGCCTCATGGCCGACATCGATGATGAGGCACACGATTATGTGCTCAATGGCGATGTCATCGAGATCTGGGGATACCCGGTAGAGCCGTCCGATGGATCGGACGACCGCTCTGACGAGATGGCCTGGCGCGTACACGCGTGGGTCAGCTGAGCCATGCGACACAAGGTAACGATCAGCACGTTCCAGTTGATGTCGATGTTTCCCGATGAGGCCGCGGCGCGTCAGTATCTTGAGCGCCGACGATGGCCGACCGGCGTCTGCTGCCCGACGTGCGGGACCGCCGAGCGCATCACGACGCGCGGAGGCAAGCGCATCGGGTACTATCGGTGTGGCGAGGGGTGCGGCGAATTCACTGTCCGCACCGGCACGATATTCGAGCGCAGTCATGTCTCGCTGCGCGCGTGGTGCTACTCGATGTACCTGCTCGTGACCGCGCGCAAGGGCATCAGCAGCCTGCAACTCAGCAAGCAGATCGGAGTGACGCAACGCACCGCATGGTTCATCCTGCATCGCCTGCGCGAGGCGTGCGGATCGGAGATCGCCAAACTTGGCGGGGTGGTGGAAGTCGACGAGACGTATGTCGGCGGAAAAGAGGCGAACAAACACGAGCGCAAAAAACTCAAGGCCGGTCGCGGCGCAGTCGGCAAGACGGCGGTCCTCGGCATGCGCGAGCGCGGCGGGCGCACTGTTGCCGCGCCGATCGCAAGCGTGGACATGGACACACTGCATCGCGCGATCCACGCCAACATCGCGATCGGATCGACGCTGCACACCGACGAGGCCGCGGCCTACGGTGATCTCGACGGGCTGTTTTTCCGGCACGAGACTATCAATCACTCCGCCGGTGAATACGCGCGCGGTAACGTCACGACGAACGGCATCGAGTCCGTGTTCGCCGTGCTCAAGCGCGGCATCACTGGCGTCTATCATCACACCAGCCGCAAGCATCTGGCCCGCTACGTTGACGAGTTCGCGTTCCGGCTCAATGAGGGCAACTGCAAGCGGCACACGCTGGCGAGACTGGACAGCCTCATCGACTCCACTATCGGCAAGCGCCTCACGTACAAGGATCTGGTCCATTGAGCGCGCGCAAGAGACCGCCCGCAGCAATGGATCGCATGACCGACGCGGTTTTCGCGCACACGCCGCGCCCGAAGTCAGCCGCCGCGAAAAAGCGGGCGCGGCGGGCGAAGCGGCGGAAATCTCAGGTCGTGGAGTCAAATGATTAAATCCCATTTTCCTTATAACCGTGATTCCCAGTCGTAAGGCCACCAAACATTACCTGGGAGATGAAGCGTGAAAAAAATCAAGCTGGATAGGTCCGAGAAGGAGTTATTGGCGGCCTATGAGGCTGGCGAGTTCAAATCCGTACTGACTCCTGCCCGCAAGAAGCTTATCGAGCGTGCCGCCGAGTATTCCGTCAAGAAAGACAAGCGGGTCAACATCAGAATTTCCGGCCAGGATCTGGACGCTATTCGGAGGCGCGCCCTCGAGGAAGGCATTCCTTACCAGACGCTTATTTCCAGCGTGCTGCACAAGTATGTCTCTGGTCGTTTGAGTGATGTTACGGCTGATAAGTCGATCAAGAGGACGCGGTAGACGTGATATGGCTTATGGATGATCAGGCGTCCTATGATCTGTGGCACGCGGAACAGCTTCGCAAGAAGCTGAAGGTCAGGCGGCTCGCGGCATAAGCGTATTTACTCCAGCCCCAGCTTCTTCAACCGGTAGCGCAGCGCCCCGAACGAGATGCCGAGCCGCTTCGCGGTCGCGGTCTTGTTGTGGCGGCTTTGTTCGAGGGCGCGCAGGATGGTCTCCTTTTCTATGTTGCCGAGGTAGGGTTCGAGGGACAGCGATGCGGCGTCGCCGTTGGCGGCGACACGTTCTTCCATGCCGGATTGACTGAGCTGGAGATCCTGGTGGCGAATGACGCCGTTCTCGCACAGCGTCATCGCGCGTTCGAGGATATTCTCCAGTTCCCGCACGTTGCCCGGGAAGCCATAGCCGGATAGCATCTCCAGTGCCTGGTCGGTCAGGTCCGGGGCCTTGACGCCATTGCGCGCCGCGAGCCGGCCGAGGATATGCTCGGCCAGCAGCGGGATGTCCTCGATGCGTTCGCGCAGCGGCGGGACATGGAGTTCGATGACGTTGATTCGGTAATACAGATCCTGGCGGAACGCCCCCTGCCGGACCAGCGCGGCGAGATCCTTGTGGGTCGCGCTCAGGATGCGCACGTCGGTCGGTATCTCCTTTTGTTCGCCAACAGGACGTATCGCCTTCTCCTGGATGGCGCGCAGCAGCTTGACCTGCATGTGCAACGGCAGGTCGGCGACCTCGTCGAGGAACAAGGTACCGCCCCCGGCGGCCTGAAACAGGCCTTCCTTGTTGTGCGTCGCGCCGGTGAAACTGCCCTTGCGGTGGCCGAAGAACTCGCTCTCCATCAATGACTCGGGGATCGCGCCGCAGTTGACCGGCACGAACGGCTGGTCTGCGCGCGGGCCCTGTTCATGGATCAGGCGCGCGGCGAGCTCCTTGCCGGTGCCGGATTCGCCGCTGATATAGACCGGGGCCTGGCTGCGCGCGAGTTTTGCAATGGTCATGCGTGTCGCCTCGATTTCAGGCGACCCGCCGAGCAGCTCGAGTTCGGAGTGTGACGCTTGGCCGCTTGGGCGACCGCCGGGCTTCAGTTTCAGGGCGGTCACGACCAGCCTGCGCAGCAACTGCAGATCGACCGGCTTCGACACGAAGTCGAAGGCGCCGGACTTCAGCGCCTGCACCGCCGACTCCATGTTCCCGTGCGCGGTGATGACCGCGGTCGGCGTTTCCGGGAAATTCGCCTGCAGGTATTCGACCATATCCAGTCCGTTGCCGTCCGGCAGCCGCATGTCGGTCAGGCACAGGTCGAAATGCTGTTCCGCGAGCAGTGATTTCGCCGTGGCGAGATTTTCCGCGGCGCGACTGTCGATGTCCATGCGGGCCAGCGTCAGTGCCAGCAGTTCGCGGATATCCGGTTCGTCGTCGATCACGAGGGCGAGCGGTTTGCTCATGTCAGGCCACCTGTCTTCTTCTGGGGTCGGCGAAGTTGATGCGGAAGCGGCTGCCACCGCCCTGATCTCCGAGGTAGTTCAATCTCGCCTGGTTGCCCATGCACAACTCGCGGGAGATATACAGTCCCATCCCGGTGCCGTTCGGCGAGGTCGTGAAAAACGGCTCGAAGATCTGCTGCGCGTTGTCTTCATCGATGCCGGGTCCGTTGTCGATGACATCGAGATAGGGTGCGCCGGAGTCGGTGCTGATGCCGGCCTTCAGATAAAGCTGCGGGCCGCCGTGCCTGACACCGTTCTGGCACAGGTTCCACAGGATCTGGCGCAACTGGCCCGGATCCATCTGTATCTGCAGGCCGGCGGGCTCGACTTCGAGACGGATCGTGCATTCTCCGGGGGCTTCGTTGCTGAGGAAGTCGTCGATGAAGTGATCCAGCCAGGGCTTCAGCGTCAGCGTCTCGGGCCGCGAGCGTTGGCCGCGGCTCAATTGCATGATGTTCTCGATGATGCCGTTGACCCGCTCCGAATGTTGCTTGATGATCTCGGTCAGGCGGAAGTCGCCGGTATCGAGATGCGGCGATTCGGCGAGCAATTGGCTGGCATGGCTGATGGCGCCGAGCGGATTGCGTACCTCGTGCGCGATGCCGGCGGTGAGGCGGCCGAGCGAGGCGAGTTTCAGTTGCTGCGCCTGCTGCGCCATCGCCGCAGTGTCTTCGAGGAAAATCAGGGTGCCCGCATTGCGGTCGGTGCCGAGGCGCGCGAAACGCGGCAGCAATTCCGGTCCGGTATTCGAGGCGCGAAGGATACCGGGTTCCGGGATGACACCGTTCCACCAGTCCTGTAACTGCTTGCCGAGATCTCCGGAGACCTGGCCGATGGCGCGCCCTTCGGCGCCGTGCGCAACTTCCAGCAGCCGGTTTGCCGAGGCATTGATCAGGCGAATCGTGAAGTCGCGATCGACGACGACGATTCCGGTCTGCATGCGCTGGATCACGTATTCGGTCAATTGCGCCATGTTCGCCAGATCGATGCCGCGTCTTTCGGCGAGCGCCTCGCTCTCGCGCAGGCGCTGCGCGAGGCCATGGGCGAGGATCGCGGTCGCGAAGAAGCTCGCGCCGAGCAGGCCGGCGTGGGTATAGCCCGTCGCCGAGGGCGTCACATCGAACCAGGCATACCCCTGTTCCAGCAGGACCGCGAGTGTGGCGAGGGCCGCGAACAGCCGCGCCGTGCGCCCTTCCATCAGCAGGCTGCCGCCGGTGACGGTGATGATCAGCAACATGCCGAGCCCGCTGCGCACGCCGCCACTGGCATGCATCAGCAGCGTGATCGCGATGATGTCGACGAAAATGAAGCAATAGACCTGGAACGGGAATGCCGGTCGGCGGACCCGGAGCGCGACGACGGCAAGGACGCAGGCGATGACATAGGCGATGCTCGTGGCTGTGAACAGTCCGGGCCGATGCTCGCCGAGTGGCGCCGGCGGCTCGCCGGTAATGCACAGCGCAACAAACAGCGCGGCGAGGCCGAGCCGGTAGTAATTCAGGAAGGCCAGCTGATGCCAGGCCCGGTCGGTGATCCCCATGCGCCCTGTCCGAATCCGGTCCCCGGCGTTGCGGGCGCCGTGGCCGGGTGGTGATTAACAAACGGCGCGGACCATGCGCGCCCCGGCTAGGTATTCGGACAAAAAGGGTCTTAAGTTTAGCGATTTAGGGCGATTTTTCCGGGAAGGCGGGGATCGCAGGGTGGCCGTTACCGGAGCCAGACCGGAGGGGGCGGAGCGGCCCCGGCAACGTCTCCTTCAGTGCCCGAGCATCCAGGGCCGCTTTCCGGCCTGCTGTTTCGCGGGCGGCGATGTATCGCCTCCGCTCCGGTGATGACCGCAATCAGCGCCACAGACATGGCCGCCGCGGCTGCTGATGCGCGGCGCATGCGCGCTGCGCTCATTGGTCTCGTGTGCGCGCCTGATCGACGCGCGCATGACATTCAGGCGCGGCGCCGAGGCGAGGATACGCGCGGCGGGCGTCCGGCAGGACGGGCAGCGCGCCATGGCCTGATGTTCGCTGAGCGGGCGCAACTCCGAGAAAACCTGTTCACATGGCTCGCATAAGTATTCGTAGATGGGCATCGTGGTCTCCTCGTGGCGGCGATCGGGTTTATTTGTCCACCCAATATGAGATCGGAATGTCGACGTTGTTATTGATGAACCTGCGCGGCCCTTCCGCGCACGGGTTGATGTCGAATTCGAAGATCTCGGTCGGCAGGAACAGCGTCGCGCACACGTTTGGGATGTCGACGATACCGCTGATATGACCCTGCACCGGCGCAGTCCCGAGGATCGCGTAGGCCTGGGCCCCGCTATAGCCGAATTTCTTCAGGTATTCGATCGCGTTCAGGCACGCCTGTCGATACGACACGTGCGCGTCGAGATAGTGCTGCTTGCCGGACTCGTCGACCGATATGCCCTCGAAGATCAGGTGCTGCCTGTATTCCGGTGTTAGTGGGCTTGGCTTGAAGATCGGATTCTTCACCGCGTACTTCGCAATGCCGTCTTTGATGACATTGACGCGGATATGGATCCAGCCCGCCATTTCGATCGCGCCGCAGAACGTGATCTCGCCGTCGCCCTGCGAGAAATGAAGGTCGCCCATCGACAGGCCGCCGCCCTTGACGTAGACCGGGAAGAACACGCGCGAGCCCTTCGTCAGATCCTTGATGTCGCAGTTGCCGCCATGCTCACGCGGAGGCACGGTACGCGCGGCTTCCGCCGCGGCGCCCTTGAGCGCGGAGCCGCTCATTTTTCCCATATGCGCTGTCTCGGCGTACGGCGGCGCCGCGAGCGGCGGTATGCGCTGCGGGTCGGTCGCGATCAGCGCGGCCTCGCGCCTGTTCCATTGGGCGAGCAGATCCTTCGACGGCAGACAGCCGATCAGACCGGGATGCATGATGCCGGCGAACGACACGCCGGGGACGTGGCGCGACGATGTGTAGATGCCCTTGAAGTCCCAGATCGATTTGCGCGCGTCGGGGAAATGCTCGGTAAGAAAGCCGCCGCCGTTTTCCCGCGCGAACATGCCGTTGAAACCCCACTGGAACTGATCGAGGGTGCCGACGTCGAGGATGTCGACGACCAGCAGGTCACCCGGCTCGACGCCGTCGACGCCGATCGGTCCGCTCAGATAGTGCACCTTGGAGAGGTCGACATCGCGGACATCGTCTGCGGAGTTGCTGTTGGCGATCTGGCCGCCGGTCCAGTCCATGCATTCCAGTATGAAATCATCGCCGGGCTTGACCCAGGCATACATCGGTATGTCCGGATGCCACCGGTTGTGAAGCGAGTCATGCTCTTCGGGCGACTTCGAGAAATCGATTTCGATCAGTTTTTCCGCCATTGTCCTGTTCTCCATAGATGATGGGGCCTGTCGCGTGATCCCCGTGACGTAACGATGCATTCGGCGCGCATCGGCGCCGGCGCGAAACGTTGCGCCGGTCGCACAGGGACAGAGCAGGTTGCGTGCCAATTTCACGGCCGGCGCAATTCGGCGAATTGCGCCGCTTGTGCCCGTTTGGGACGACGGCAGCGTACCGGTTTTACGATCGTTGCGGATTGTCAGACGACAATGTCGCGCATTGTTGCGCGACATTGTGCTCACATTGCGAAGATCGCGGACAAGGAGCGGTCTGAAAGCCGGTTACGCCCGTCGCCGGCGACAAAAATCCACTGGCATACGAGTTGCAATCGCTCTGTGCAGGTAAAGCGGATTGTCCGGCAAATATCACAGAGAGGAGTCATGCAATGAAGATTACATCGAAACCACGGACTGGACCTTCCATCGATTCGGCGCGCCGCGTGCTGAAGAAGATGATGGCCGCGCTGGCGCTGTCGGCGATGCTATCGGCGCCATTCGCAAATGCCGGCGGACCGCCGACGGCAGCGGTCAATACGACCGGGCTCGCCGTCACCGACACCGCGGTCAAGGTTGGCATACTTCACTCGCTGACCGGCACCATGGCGATCAGCGAGCAGGGATCGGTCGAAGCCGAGAAGCTCGCGATCGCGCAGATCAACGCAACGGGCGGCATTCTCGGCCGCCAGATCGAGTTCATCGTCGAAGACGGCGCGAGCGACTGGCCGACCTTCGCGGAGAAGGCGCGCAAGCTGCTGGTGCAGGACAAGGTCGCGGCGGTGTTCGGCGCGTGGACCTCGGCCTCGCGCAAGGCGGTGCTGCCGGTGTTCGAGCGCCAGAACGGCCTGCTCTACTACCCGACGTTCTATGAGGGCCTGGAGCAGTCGAAGAACGTCATCTACACCGGCCAGGAGGCGACGCAGCAGATCCTCGCGGGTCTCGACTGGGTCGCGAAAGAGAAGGGCGCGAAGACCTTCTACCTGGTCGGCTCCGACTATATCTGGCCGCGCACCAGCATGAAGATCGCGCGCATCCACATCGAGAAGCACCTGGGCGGGCAGGTCGTCGGCGAGGACTACGCGCCGCTCGGCCACGTGCAGTTCGGCTCGATGATCAACCGCATCCGCCTGCGCAAGCCGGACGTGATCTTCGCGGCCGTCGTCGGCGGCAGCAACGTTGCCTGGTACCGCCAGCTCAAGGCCGCGGGCATCACCGGAGACCGCCAGACGCTGCTGACGCTGTCGGTGACCGAGGACGAGATGTCAGGTATCGGTGGCGACAACATGGAAGGCTTCTATTCATCGATGAAGTACTTCCAGTCGCTCGACAACGAGAACAACAAGGCCTTCGTCACGGCGTTCAAGGGCGCCAACGGCAAGGATGCGGTGATCGGCGACGTTACGCAGGCCGCCTATCTCGGTCCCTGGTTGTGGAAGGAAGCGGTCGAGCGCGCCGGTAGCTTCGACGTCGACAAGGTCGTCGCCTCGTCGCCGGGGATCGAGCTGACCACCGCGCCGGAAGGCTACGTCAAGGTCCACGAGAACCATCACCTGTGGAGCAAGACGCGCATCGCGCAGTGGCAGAAGGACGGGACCGCGAAGGTCGTCTTCGAGTCCGACCTGATCGAACCCGATCCGTTTCCGGCCGGTTATCAATAGGGACGCCAACGCCCCGGGGCTGGAGCCCCGGGGCCTCCGCGAAACAGTCATCGAAGACACGAACAGCAGTCACCGGAGAATGGAACATGTCTGATTTCAGCGCACAGGAACTCGGAGCGATCCTCGCGATGCAGGGCTTCGCCGGACTCAGCCTCTTCAGCGTGCTGCTGCTGATGGCGCTCGGCCTCGCGATCATCTACGGACAGATGGGCGTGATCAACATGGCCCACGGCGAGTTCATGGTGATCGGGGCCTACACGAGCTTCTGGATCTCGGGCATCGCCGCATCGATGGGGCTGACCGATTACTATTTCTTCGTCTCGATCGTCGCCGCGTTCCTGGTCGCGGGGGCCTTCGGCTTTTTCATCGAATGGTCGCTGATACGCCATCTGTACAAGCGACCTCTGGACACGCTGCTCGCAACCTGGGGTCTCGGGCTGATCATGCAGCAGATATTCCGCTCGACGTTCGGCGCGCGCGAGGTCAGTCCGGCGACGCCGTCCTGGCTGCTGGGCTCGTGGCAGCCGACGCCCGGCATCGACATTCCGCTGAACGGGCTGTTCATCATGGGGCTGACGGTGGTCATCACGATTGCGGTGTTCGTCCTGCTGTTCCGCTCGCGCTGGGGCATCCGGGTGCGGGCGACGACCCAGAACCGCGTCATGAGCAACGCCGCCGGCATCAACACCGCGATGGTCGACCGCCTGACCTTCGCGCTGGGTTGCGGCATCGCCGGCATCGCCGGCGCCGCGTTCACGATGATCTCGTCGACCGGACCGACCAGCGGCCAGCTCTACATCGTCGACACCTTCCTGGTCGTGGTCTTCGGCGGCGCGGCGAGCCTGTTCGGAACGATCGCGTCCGCGTTCGGCATCGCGCAGGGACAATCGGTGCTCGAGTTCTTCCTGGGCGGATCGATGGCCAAGGTGCTGACGCTGCTGATCGTGATCGCGATCCTGATGGTGCGGCCCGAAGGCCTGTTCGCGCGCAAGATTCGCAAATAATTACGGAGCGATATGACGATGAAAACGATGACCGCGCACCTGTTCGAAGGGAAGTCCGGCCTGCTGTCGCTGGCGATACTCGCGGTGCTGATCCTCGTGATCCTGCCGCTCGGACTCGACATATTCCGTCTGAACCTGGTCGGCAAGTACCTGACCTTCGCGTTCGTCGCCGTCGGCCTCGTGCTGCTGTGGGGCTACGGCGGGGTGTTGAGCCTCGGCCAGGGGATCTTCTTCGGCATAGGCGGCTACGCGATGGCGATGTTCCTGAAACTCGAGGCCTCCGACCCGGAGAGCACCGCGATCCAGACCACGCCCGGCATCCCGGACTTCATGGACTGGAACCAGATCACCGAGTTGCCGTTCTTCTGGGTGCCGTTCAACAGTCTGACGTTCACGCTGATCGCGGTCATCGTGCTGCCCGCTCTGTTCGCGTTCCTGATCGGCGCCGCGATGTTCAAGCGCCGGGTCAGCGGCGTCTATTTCGCGATCATCACCCAGGCGGTCGCGCTGATCCTGACGATCCTGATCGTCGGGCAGCAGGGCCTGACCGGCGGCATCAACGGGATCACTGACCTGAAGACGCTGAAGGGCTGGGACATCCGTAACGAGAGCGCGCAATACCTGCTGTACTACGTCAACTCGCTCCTGCTGATCGGCTGCATCCTGTTCGCGAAGTTCATCGTCGACGGCAAGCTCGGCCGCCTGCTGCTGGCGATGCGCGACAAGGAGGACCGGGTGCGCTTCTCCGGCTACGACGTGTCCGCTTTCAAGATCTTCGTCTTCTGCGTCGCCGCGTCGATGTCGGGCATCGGCGGGGCGATGTTTACGCTGCAGGTCGGCTTCATGTCGCCGTCGTTCGTCGGCATCATCCCGTCGATCGAGTTCGTGATCTTCGCCGCGGTCGGCGGCCGCTTCTCGCTGATCGGCGCCGTCTACGGGGCGATGATCGTCAGTTGGGCGAAGACGATGTTCTCCGAGGCCTACCCGGAGTTGTGGCTGTTCCTGATGGGCGCGCTGTTCATCACCGTCGTCATGTTCTTCCCGAAGGGCGTCGCCGGGATATGGGAGAGCCATGGCCACAAGCTGGGCGGGCTGTGGCGCAGGCTGCGGTCCGGCGGCAAGTCGGCGCCCGCTGAACCGCCACCGGCCGCACCGTCGCCCGACGCCAGGCGCG
The DNA here is from genome assembly GCA_964437335.1 of uncultured Chromatiales bacterium. Lineage (GTDB taxonomy): Bacteria > Pseudomonadota > Gammaproteobacteria > SZUA-140 > SZUA-140 > JAITWN01. The sequence continues at coordinate 21,344 of CAYTGL010000002.1, read as the reverse complement.
GCGTCGCCGCCGCTCCCCAGAGGCCGCCGACTCCGCCGCGAGACCCGGGGTCGCTCGACATCAAAGGCGGCGTCGTCGCCGGCAGGGCCAAGTCATGAGCAGTACGACCGACTTCGCGCTCGCGATAGAAGACCTGACGGTGTCGTTCGACGGCTTCAAGGCGGTCGACAGTCTGAATCTGTATGTCGACAAAGACGAGCTGCGTGTCGTGATCGGACCCAACGGCGCCGGCAAGACGACGCTGCTCGACATGATCTGCGGCCGCACGCGCCCGACCTCCGGCAGCATCAAGTTCAAGGGCGCCGAGCTTACCTCGCTGTCGGAGCATGCGATCGTCCGCGCCGGCGTCGGGCGCAAGTTCCAGACGCCGTCGATCTACGAGAACCTGTCGGTGTTCGAGAACCTCGAGCTGTCGTACCCGGAAAGCCGCGGCGTCTGGGGCTGCCTGACCTTCCGGCGCACGCCGGAACTGACGCGGCGTATCGAGGAGGTCGCCGAGTTGATACAACTGAAGGACAGGCTCAAGGTCGAAGCCGGCTTGCTGTCGCACGGACAGAAGCAGTGGCTGGAGATCGGCATGCTGCTGATCCAGGAACCGGAGTTGCTGATGCTGGACGAGCCGGTTGCCGGGATGAGCGTGAAAGAGCGCGAACAGACGGCGGAACTGCTCGGCAAGATCTGCAAGGGACGCTCGGTCATCGTGATCGAGCATGACATGGACTTCGTCGAGCGCATCGCGCACAAGGTGACCGTGCTTCACCAGGGCCGCATCCTTGCGGAAGGGCCGATGGATCGGGTCAAGGCGGATCCGCGCGTCATCGAAGTCTATCTCGGACACTAGGAGGACGCATGTTCAGCGTGGAAAATCTCAGCGTCAGCTACGGGCAGAGCCGGGTCATTCACGGTATCGACTTCAAGGCGGCGCAGAACGAGACCGTCGCGATCATGGGTCGCAACGGCATGGGCAAGACGACGCTGTTCAAGTCGCTGATCGGCATCCTCGGCGCCGATTCCGGCGCGATCACCGTCGATGGCGTCAAGGTCACCGGAATGGCGCCCTACCAGCGTGTCCGCAACGGCATCGCCTACGTGCCGCAGGGGCGCATGATCTTCCCGGCGATGACGGTGCTCGAAAACATCAGGACCGGACTCGAGGCGAAAGGAGCAAAGAAGGTTCCGGAAGAGATATTCGCGCTGTTCCCGGTGCTGCACGAGATGCGCCATCGCCGCGGCGGGAACCTGTCCGGCGGCCAGCAGCAGCAACTCGCGATCGCCCGGGCGCTGGTCACGGAGCCCAAGGTGCTGCTGCTCGACGAGCCGACCGAGGGCATCCAGCCGTCGATCATCAAGGATATCGCGAACGTGCTGAACGAAATCCGCCGGCTGCGCGATATCACGATCGTGGTTTCAGAACAGGTGCTGAGTTTCACGATGGCGATCGCGGACCGCATCATCGTCATCGACAAGGGCAGCTTCATTCACGAAGACCTGCGGGAGGCGGTCGATACCGCAAAGATCAGTGAATATCTGTCGGTATGAGGCGCGCGCCAGGGCTCAGGCGCCCTGGCATCTGGCGGTTGTATCAGGACTGGAGTTTCTTGAGCCGGTAGCGCAATTGACGTGGCGAGAGTCCGAGCAGGCGCGCCGCCCGGGCCTGGTTACCGCCGGATTGTTTCAGCGCATCCTCGATCGCTTGGCGATCCGACGCCTGCACCCACTGATAGGCGCGCCTGTCCGCGACACCCTGTCCGTTGGCCGGCGCGCTGTCCGCCGCGGCTCCGGGCAATAGCGCATGCGTGGCCGGCGCAGGCACGGTGATCGCTTCGCTGCGCAGGATTTCCCCGATCTGCTCGACGGTCAGCCACTGTCCTTCCGCCTTCAGCACGGCGCGCTCGATGACGTTCTGCAACTGACGGATATTTCCGGGCCAGCTGAATTCCTGCAGCGTTTCATAAACCCCCTGGGTGAAGTGCAGGCTGCGGTCGTAAAGCTGGCTGTAGTGATTGAGAAAATGCTGGGCCAGGCGCGGGATGTCTTCGCTGCGGTTGCGCAACGGCGGCAACGAGATCGGGATCACGTTGAGCCGGTAATAAAGATCGAGCCTGAAGCGCCCGTTCTTGACCGCTTCCCCGAGATTGACATGCGTCGCGGTGATCAGGCGGAAATCGACGCGGCGCGGCCGGTCGCTGCCGATCGCCTGGATATGCTTGTCCTGCAACACGCGCAGCAGCTTGGCCTGGAGATCGAGCGGCATGTCGCCGATCTCGTCCAGGAACAGCGTGCCGCCGTCCGCCTGTTCGATCTTGCCCGCCTGGCGGCGGAACGCCCCGGTGAAGCTGCCCTTCTCATGACCGAACAGTTCGGATTCGAGCAGCGCTTCGGGTATCGAGGCGCAGTTGATGCAGACGAACGGCGCCTTGCGGCGGCGGCTTTCCCGGTGCGCCATGCCGGCGAACATCTCCTTGCCGGTGCCCGACTCGCCGAGCAGCAGCAGCGGCGCGTCGCTGTCCTTGACCTGGTCGATTTCCCTGACCGCGGAGAGCAGCGCCCGGCCGGAACCGATGATCCCGTGGGATTCGCACATCCGGACCAGGCGCCCGCTGTCGCGGTCGAGTCCCGGTACCGGGCTGATGTTGCGGGCGCGATGGTGCATCGACTGGAGGATCGGCCCCATCATCATCGCGATCACGCGCAGCAGGTTGACGTCATCGGAATAGCGGCGCCGCGGATTCGCGACGCGCTGCACCGAGAGCACGCCGACGGACTTGCCGTCGACGATGATCGGCACGCTGATGAAACCGATATGATTGATGCTGCCGTTGATCGGTTCGACGATCCGGTGGAGGAACATCGGTTCGTTCACGGCATCCGTGACCAGCGCGACCTGGCTGCTGCGCCAGACGTAACCGGTCAGACCCTGATCGAAGCTGACCGTGTATTGACCGGAGGCGATCTTGTCCCGCGGCAGGCCGTTGGCGTAGGCGATCTCGAGTTGCCGGCTCTGATAGTTCGGGAGCAGCACCCGCGCAAAGTGCAGATCCGCCCATAGCGACAGCAAATACAGGACGTGCGTGATCTTGTGCTCCGAGACCAGGGTCTTGCCCATAATTCTGGCGACCTCGGTCAAGAGCACGGTATGGACGGAATTGGATTGCCTGGAGCTTTGGGCCATCGGTATCTATATGTAGTACCAATGAACCGCAAGATACATGCCAGAATCGCATTCAGAGAAAGTTTTCTGGATCAATGAGTTGGCAATGACCGCGATAAGCTCACGCACACTTTTAGTGCGTGGCAGGACTGGATTGGCGGGGCGACACGATTTGAACGTGCGATTCCTGTCTTTCCAACGCGAAATCACCCCCGTTCCGATGAGTCACGCCTGATCACGCTTTCAAGAAACGGCTGCGCCCGCCGAAGTGATACGACGGGGTCCGGCATTGAAATACCTACAAAAAACAGGGGGGAAGCATGCACTATCTCACCAGTGCCTATGACGCGAAACTGGTCGTGCTTTCTGTCATCGTCGCGACGCTCGCATCCTACACGGCGCTGAATCTCGCGGGTCGCGTTACCGTCACCGAGGGACGGACCAGCAAGATATGGCTGCTGGGCGGGGCCTTTTCGATGGGCGTTGGCATCTGGTCGATGCACTTTATCGGGATGCTGGCCTTCAGTCTGCCGGTGCGCATCGGCTACGATGTCGGCATCACCGTGGCCTCGATGATCATCGCGATGATCGTATCGGGCTTCGCCCTGTACGTCGTCAGCAGGCGCAGCATTGGCGCCCGGCATCTCGTTTACGGCGGAGTTCTGATGGGCCTGGGTATCAGCGCCATGCATTACACCGGCATGTACGCGATGCGCATGGACCCGCCCATTCACTACGACCCGCTGTTGTTCGGGTGCTCCGTCGTGATCGCCATGGTGGCCTCCATGGTCGCGTTGTGGATCGCCTTCACGCTGCGCCGGGAAGATTCCCTGATGGCCCAGGTCAAGAAGACAGCCGCCGCCGTCATCATGGGTCTGGCCATTGCCGGCATGCACTATACCGGCATGGCCGCCGCCAATTTTCATGAATCCGCCAGCACGCTGGTGATCGCGCATGTGGACAATTCCTGGCTGGCGATCACTATCACGATTACCAGTTTCAGCATTCTGGGCATCACACTGCTGCTGTCGGTGATCGACTCGCGCCTCGCCTCGCAGACCGCCGGCCTGGTGCACTCGCTGCGCCATGCGAACGAGAAGTTGCATCATCAGGCCTTGCACGACAATCTTACGCATCTGCCCAATCGGACGCTGCTGGAGGATCGCATCACCCAGGCCATCTCTTCCGCGGAGCGCACCGGCAGGCACTTCGCCGTGATCTTTCTCGACCTCGACCGCTTCAAGACCATCAACGATTCCCTGGGCCATCACTATGGGGACAAACTCCTGCAGGCGGTTGCGAAACGCCTGGGCGAGGTTCTGCGCGTGGAAGACACGATCGCCCGCATCGGCGGCGACGAATTCGTCATCCTGCTCAACAATATCGGCGATCCGCAGATGGCGGCCAATGTGGCGCAGAAGATCCTGACCACGCTCTCCGAGCCGTTGAGTATCGAGGGCCAGGAACAGAACATCTCGACCAGCATCGGCATCAGCATCTATCCCGACGACGGGCGGAATCTGCGCGCGCTCATGGTAAATGCCGACGGCGCGATGTATCACGCGAAAAAGATGGGCCGCGCGAACTACCAGTTCTTTACGCCTGAAATGAATGCGGCCGCCCATGCGAGACTGGAGATGGAAAAGAGGCTCCGCTGGGCCATCGAGCACAACGAACTCGAGCTCCACTATCAGCCCAAGGTGGACGTGGCATCGGGCGAGATCACCGCGATGGAGGCGCTGGTGCGCTGGCGCCATCCCCACAAGGGGCTGATCATGCCTGCGGAATTCATCCCCGTCGCGGAGGAGATCGGGCTGATCATCCCGCTCGGCGCCTGGGTACTGATGAAGGCCTGTGAGCAGAACAGGAAATGGCAGGACGCCGGCCTGCCGGCGCTGCGCGTCGCGGTGAATCTCTCCGTGGCCCAGTTCCGGCAGAAATACCTGGTCGAATTCATCGCCCAGGTCCTGCGGGAGACAGGCCTGAGCGCCGATTATCTGGAGCTTGAAGTCACCGAGAGCGTGATCATGCAGGATACCGAAGAGGCTGCGCTGATTCTCGGAAGATTGCACGCGCAGGGCATCCATCTCTCCATCGATGACTTCGGCACGGGATATTCCAGCCTGAGTTGCCTCAAGCGCTTTCCGCTCGACAAGCTCAAGATCGATCGCTCATTCGTAAGCGATATCGGCGCTGATTCCAACGACAGCGCCATTGTGAAATCCGTCATCGCGCTCGCGCACTCTCTCAAACTCGGCGTCATCGCGGAGGGCGTGGAGACGGAGGCGCAACTGAACTTCCTCAAATCGATGGGATGTGATGAGTATCAGGGCTATTACCGCAGCCGGCCGTTGCCCGCGGACGAATTCGCGGCGCTGTTGCGCGAATCCATGAAGGACGCCCGCCCGACCGGGAACAGCCCGGCATTGCGCCGGGCTGGGATTTAAACCCGGTGTTGATCAGTTTGCCTATACCGCAATCTTTCCGCCGTCATCGCGAGTGATGACGACTGTCGCGGAGCGCGGCCTGGCATTGCCTCCATCCGGCCAGTGACTGGTGAATTGGGCAGGATCGGTGACGGACGTGCTGCCCTCTCCCGGGTGCTGGATATTGACGAAGATCGCTTTTCCATCCGGCGTTTCGGCAATCCCGGTGATTTCGCTGCCGCGAGGTCCCACCAGGAAGCGCCGTAGCGTCGTGGCTGTCGCGGCTTGACCGACAAAAGTCGTAACGGCCTGATCGGCGTCTCCATTCGTCGGTACCGCCGTGCTCACCACCTCCGTGGTTTCACCATCGCCATATGCGCCGGGAATCGCCGCCAGCATCATGCAATTGGTGACATCCGTATAAGCGCCGTCGTCCGTCTGCACCCACAGTAATCCACGGTTCGCTTCACTGAACCACAATCCATCCGGACTGGAGAAGTCATTCTCATCGGTCAGTTCGGACAAGTTGACATTGGCGCTTGCGCCGGCTTCCGCGCCGAACAGATAAATGTCCCAGTCAAACGTAGTCGCGGAATGGTCGCCGTCCGTTTCCTTCCAGCGGATGATATGACCGTTCACATTGCCCCGGTTGGCGCCATCTTCATAAAAGCGCGGATTGGCGGCATCCAGCGGCGTCACCCGACCGCGGCCATCGCCGCCGGAAACGCTGTTGGTCAGTGTCAGATACACATCACCCGTTACAGGATGAACGGCGCCCCATTCGGGACGGTCCATCTTGGTTGCGCCAACGGCATCGGCGGCCAATCGGGTATTGATCAAAACATCAGCGTCATCGAGAAAAGGATAGGTGGCATTACCGGAAACGGACGGATTGGCCATGTTCAAAGGCACCCATTCACCGGTGCCATCCGCATTGAATCTTGCCACGTACAGGGTGCCGGCATTCAGGTACTTGTCACCCGCCGCCAGACCGCCGTTCGCATCCGCGGCGTCCCATACGGCATCCGACACAAACTTGTAAACGTATTCATTGCGGGCATCATCACCGGTGTAGAACACCAGCGGTTCACCGACAACCGCGGGGGCCGGCCAGCAACCTTCGTGGCCAAGACGGCCAAGCGCGGTGCGCTTGCGGGGATTGGCGGCCGGATCGAATGGATCGATTTCCACGACCCAGCCAAACGTATTGGCGATATTGCGGAAATCGTCCGTGGCGGCGGCGCCCTCTATGCCTGCGTTCCAGCGGGTATACAGGTCTGTTTCATCCACGGCGCCCGGGCGCGACCAGTTGTATCGACCGGAGGTGGCGTTGCCTATTCCATAACGGGAGAATGACGTGACTTCCTTTGCCGTCCGGTCCGCATTGTCTTCCCGGCGATAGAAATAACCTGCCCAGTTTTCTTCACAGGTCAGGTAAGTGCCCCAGGGCGTGTAACCATTCGCACAGTTGTTGATCGTTCCGCGGGTTTGGGAGCCATCCGTGGAATATGACGTTTTCATCAGATCGTGGAGGGCGGCAGGCCCCGCCAGATCCATGACCGTGGCGCCGGTAATGCGGCGGTTATATATTGAACCACGATTGGCGAGATAGCCGGCGCCATTTCTGAATATTTCGACGACAGTAACGCCGTGCGCGAAAACTTCCTTGTCGATCTCGGAAGTCGGGCGCACATTGGTGTTGCCCGCGCCGTAATCGGTTGGACCGTTCGGATGCATAAAGCCCAGATCTTCCGCAACCTCATGGTTGATGCACAGCAAACCGGTTGCGGCAGCGCCGGGATCCCATCCCGTACCCGCATTATTGACGCCGAAGTAGTACATGCCGTCGTGATGGTCGCCGGAACGAAATTCGAAATCAGCATCCGTACCATTGTTGCCGTAGGCGGGAACCATAAAGTTGAGCGGATCGCCCGTCGCCAGGAGAACGCTGGCGGTATAGCCCGCAGGCACCGTCAAGGCATCTGCCACGCTTTTTGCGACCGGATTAAAACTCAGCCCCAGCGGAATTTCAGCGGGCGCTGCCGGGGCTGCCTCATCGCTGCTGTCGCAGGCAGTCAGGCTGAAACCGAACATTGACCCCGCCATCATGTAAAAGCCGCCTTTCAACACGGTGCGGCGAGGGATTGAACGGGCCTTCAGGATGTTTGCAAACGTGTCATTGCTTGAAGTGTTATGACCGATATCGTCCGGGTCAACCAGTTGACTGTCGAACTTCTGTAAATCACTCATGCCCGGTTCCTCTTCGTTTGTTAATGGAAGCTTGCCGGGTTGTAATATTAAGGTTGGTCTTTGAAGGATACGTTACAGATTGATTATGGAATTATGGCAAGCAAGCGCGAACGGGAAATGCGCGGGTGGGAGAAGGCGCGGCTGATCCGCGATGAGAAGGAGGATTACCGTGACCGCGCTTGACTTGATAACAGCGCGGCCCTCATGAATCAGCGATTTTCGAACCGATTGTAGTCGAACAGCCCCGCCTCCCGCGGCGCCCAGCCGCGGTAGGCGGCCGTGATCTCGTCGCTGTGGGCCCAGAACCGCCCGTCCGTGCGGCGGATGCCGTAACGGCCGAGCAGCTTCGCGTAGTCCGCCTCCGACGCGAGGCCGCGCACGCCGTCGACGAATCCCGGCAGGTCCTTCGCGTCCACCTCGAAGAACGCGTTGGGATAGGCGCCGACAAAGCCGTTCAACACCATCATCGTGTCCTCGTCCGGCAGGCGGCGGCGCTCGTCGCCGAGGAGCTCCGCGACGTTGCTGTGCGCGTCGTTGCTCAGCACGGTGAAGTAATGGTTAACGCCGGCGTCGCGCACCTTGAGCAGCGCTGTCTCCGGAAAGTGTATGACCACGCGGCCGCGCACGCGCGACAGCGCCTCGAGGTTCGCGAGCGGCGCGCCGGCAAGCCCGCTGGCCTCGATCGCGTAGCGCGAGGACGCCACCGGCGCCATGTATCGCTTCAGCAGTCCGTACATCTCCGTCAGCGGGTCCTGCGTCCTGAACCCGATGCCGGTCTCCCCGTCGTAGTAGGCGTTGGCGTCCTGCAGGAATTTGCTGTGCTGCGGGCTCGCGCCGCGGTACCAGTGGTCGCGCACCGCCTGGCGCGAGGCGCGCGGCAGCAGGCTGAGAAAAGTGAGCTCGCCCTCCATGCGCAGGAAGTCCATGTACAGGCGCGTGGCGAGCTGGTGCCCCGCGTTGCCGTAGACGTCGAAGCCCGCCACCAGCAGGTAGTGGATGCGCTCGAGCAGCGGGTAGCCGATCACCCACGCCGTCTGGGGCCGGTCGCCTGCCAGGCCGTGGATCACCGAGGCGCTGTCGAAGTGGCGGAACACGGTCAGCGCCGCGTTCGGATTGGTGCCGCCGCCGTCCCACAGCATCTCAATCTTCGGCGGGCTGCTCTCCAGGCGCTCATTGAGGTAGCGCGCCTTGGCCTCGAGGTAGCTGGTCTCGAGCCGCGAGTAGCGCAGCCAGCGCAGCGGGCCGGTGGTGCTCTCGTTCTCGGCCGGCAGGTCGAGGTTTCCCCGCTCCCGCGCCAGGAACTCCCCGTCGGTCTCGGCGGTTACGGGGTCCGGGTTGACGAACACCACCCAGAAGTAGTCGTTGATCACGTTGAGCGCGACCTGCCCCCGGCACACCGGCCCCTTGATGAAGCCCATCAGCGTGAAGCGCGCGTCCTCGAGCATGAAGCGGTAGCGTGCGTTGACCGGCAGCTCGTGGAAGGTCGTGAAGGGGTTCGACGCGGTCTCCGCCTCGTACGAGGGCAGCGCCGTGACCTCGTACTGCGGGTCGAGGAACCACGACTTGAAGCGCGCCATGCGCGCCGCGTTGAGCGCGTAGGGCATGTGCGTCTTCAGCAGCGGCGCGTCCGTCACCCGGCGCAGGCGGTAATACACGCGTTCCACGCCCGGGTCGTCGTACGGCCGGCGCGTCGCGATGCTCTCGATCGGGCGGCCGGGCGGCGTCTTCGAGCGCACCAACTCGAAGAACTCCTCCCCGGGCAGGTCGTCGAAATAGAGGTGCCCGATGAACCAGTGCTCGTAGATGTAGCGCGCCATCAGGCGCGACTTAAGGTCGCTGGCATTGAGGAACCGCTCCCACGCGGCGATGCGCGGCCGGTAAGCGGCCGCCAGCGGATCGGGCTCGCGGTACGGCGCGCCCGCCTCGATCCAGCGCGCGAGCGTGTCGTGCTCGCGATCGGAGAGCCCGGGCAGCCCGAACGGCATGCCCCATTCCGGAAAATTCTGCTCGAACCGGTCCATCGTCTCGACGGACGGGCACTGCTGCGAGCGGTCGAGCGAAAAATCGAAGCGGCCAGTCGGCAAGGTCCCGGTAGCGGGTCCGGGATGGGCGCGTTTCAACCGCAGAGAGCGGTACAACACGCTCGCCTCGCGGTCGGCCTCGGGGCCGGCCGCGCGTTCGTTCAGTACCGGGAAAAAACCTTTCCTGCGCCACTCGACGTTGCTCTGCGCATCCACGGACAGGCGCGCGGGATCCGCCGCGATGAGCCGCGTCGCGTCGTAGACCTTGTCCCTGCTCGAACCGCGCGTCACGCCCTGGTAGGACGAGAGGTTGAGTTGGCACGGCGAGTCGTAGCAGCCGTGGCAGACCACGCAGCGGCTGTCGAGGACCGGCTTGACGTCGCGCCAGTAATCGAGATCGATCGCGGCGGACGACGGCCGGTCATAGCGGGCCGGGTCGGCTCGGCCGTAGCGCTCGTCGAGACGCTGGCCGTAATAGATTGCGCAGCCCGCCAGCAGCGCGACGAGCAGCGAAACGGCAAGGGCTCGCATGGTAATCCCCCCCAAACCTGGCGTTGTCCACAAGTAGAATTTTTTCGCACTGTACCACCGAGGAGGTTCTGCATGAAAAGGTCCCGCTATACCGACAGCCAGATCTTGGCGATCCTGAAACAGGCCGATGCCGGCACGCCGGTCCCGGATCTGAGCCTGCCTTGGCACTTTGCCGAACGGCTGCGTTTTCTGATGGACGCCATTGCCACGCTCTTCCACTTGACTTGCGAATAAAAATCATTAGCATCTATGGTCTTACCGCTCTATAGTGAGGAGACGATGAAAAAATACTTGATGGTGGCCATGATGGCTGCGGCACTCCCGCTGTTTGCCTTGCCCGCCCTTGCCGACGAGCAGGTCTATACGCTCTCCATCCAGGATCATAAATTCACCCCGGAAACGCTGGAAATTCCCGCCAACACAAAGGTGAAGCTCCTGGTCAAGAACCTCGATTCCACCCCCGAGGAATTCGAAAGCCACGATTTAAAGCGCGAAAAGGTCATTAAGGGAAAAAGCGAGGCCATCATCCCCATCGGCCCGCTCAAGCCCGGCGTATATAAATTCTTCGGCGAGTTCCACGAAGCGACCGCCAAGGGAAAACTGATCGTTGAATGACCCGTTTTCTTCACCGCTTGTCGCCTGGAAATGGCCTTCCCGCATCAGCGAAGCGCACGGCGGGATTTCGTGCCATCACAAGGAGACCCCGCCTAAATGCGGGGTGAAAAAGAATGTTCGCCACTCTGCTCGTCGTCTTCCGCGAAGCCATTGAAGCCGGCCTGATCGTCGGCATCGTGCTGGCGGCCACGCGCGGCATCCCCGGCCGCGGGTTCTGGGTCGGATACGGCATAGCAGGCGGTGTGCTCGGCGCCTGCACGGTCGCCGCGTTCGCCGGCTCGATCGGCCGAGCCCTGGAGGGGTTCGGGCAGGAAATGTTCAACGTCGCGGTGCTCTGTCTGGCCGTGCTCATGCTGACCTGGCATAACGTATGGATGGCGCGCCACGGACGGGATATCGCCGCGCAAATGAAGGATGTCGGCGAAGCCGTCGCGCACGGCAGGCGCTCGCTGATGGCGCTTTCGGTGGTGATCGGGATCGCCGTCTTGCGCGAAGGCTCGGAAGTGGTGCTGTTCCTTTACGGCATCGCCATTTCCGGCGGCGACAGCACCCTGGCGATGGCCGCCGGTGGCGCGCTCGGCCTTCTATCCGGGATCGCGCTCAGCACGGTCACTTACCTCGGCCTGCTGCGCATTCCCAACCGCCATCTGTTTGCCGTTACCGGCTGGATGATCGCCTTGCTCGCCGCCGGCATGGCGGCGCAGGCCGTGGTTTTCCTGGAACAGGCGGGCGTGGTGACGGCACTTTCCGATACCTTATGGGATACGTCCGCGTTCATCGCCGACGGCTCGATCGCCGGAAAAACCCTGCACACCCTGATCGGCTACACTGCCCAGCCCACCGGCATGCAGCTCATCGCTTACGCGCTGACGCTGACGACGATCTTTGTTCTCATGCGCCTCTTCGGCCACGCGTCCAAACGCAAACGCCAGGCGCCGCCGTTCCCGGCGCCGCAATACTAAACCGTATTGCTTCGGGACACTGATCGAAATGGCTTGCGGGAAGACTTCTCCCTGACCCCACTTACTATTGATGCGGCGGCCCGCTTTTGTTGAGTCCCAGGGGGGCTGATTCTTCGTCGGTGCGTGTCCTCGGCCAGGTGGCGCGAAGAATCCATATCGCGCGCTGATACCGGTTTTGATTGGTCGGGGTGACACGATTTGAACGTGCGACTCCTGCCTCCCGAAGGCAGTGCTCTACCAGGCTGAGCTACACCCCGAAGTGGTTCAGTAACTGCGGTTGACCGAAAACTCGGCCAGGGCGTACAGGGCGTCCTTGTACGGAGAGGCGGGAATGGGGTCGAGCGATTCGGCCGCCTTTCTGGCTTCTTCCTGCGCCGAGCGCGCAGTGTAAGCCAAGGCGTCCGTGGATTCAACGGCTTCGAGCACGCGGCCTATGTGATCGCGACCGCCGTTCTCGATCGCTGTGCGGATCAGCGCCACCTGTTCAGGTGACCCTTTGCGCATGGCATGGATCAGCGGCAGCGTCGGCTTGCCGGAGGCGAGGTCGTCGCCGATATTCTTGCCGATCTGCTCGGCCGACGCCGAATAGTCGAGGACATCGTCGATCAACTGGAACGCGGCGCCCAGATGCATGCCGTAGGCGGCCATCGCCCGTTCCTCCCGGGGGCTGCACCCGCTCAGGATCGCCCCGATCTGGGCGGCGGCCTCGAACAGCTTCGCGGTCTTGCAGCGAATCACGTTCATATAGCTTTCTTCGGTGGTGTCGGCGTCGTTGCTGTTCAGCAACTGCATGACCTCGCCCTCGGCGATGATGTTGGTCGCCCGCGACATGATTTCCATGATGCGCATGCTGCCGACATCGACCATCATCTCGAACGCGCGCGAGTACAGGAAATCGCCGACCAGGACGCTGGCCTCGTTGCCCCAGACCGCGTTGGCTGTCTCGCGACCCCGGCGCAGCTCGGAGGCGTCGACGACGTCGTCGTGGAGCAGCGTGGCGGTGTGGATGAACTCGACAACGGCTGATAAATCAATATGATGGGGGCCGGTATAGCCGAGCGCCCGGGCGCTCATCAGAACCATCATCGGGCGCAGGCGCTTGCCGCCGCTGTTGACGATATAAAAGCTCAACTGGTTGATCAGGTTGACGTCCGACCGCAGGCGGCGGTGGATCAGCGCGTTCACCGCGCGCATGTCGTCGGCGACGAAGGCCAGGATCTCCGCCAGGTCCATTGGACGATGGGCGATCTTTACGGGCGCATCCACAATCAAATTATCAACTCCGTCCGGAACGCGAACCCCTGAGTTTAGATACCAACCTGATCCCAGGCAAGCAAAATCCGCCCTGAGATTGACCTCTCCGGAGGGATTGGCTAAAATGCCCTGCTTTTCTGATTTACAACACTTTTTCGCAGGTATCCCGCGGCTCGAGCCAGGCGGGGCCATATTGGAGCAGGTCAATGTACGCGGTATTCCAGACAGGCGGCAAACAGTACCGGGCCGGCAAGGGCGACAAGCTCCGCGTCGAGAAGCTCGATGTGGCACAGGGCGAGACGGTCGGAATCGACCGCGTGCTGATGGTCGCCGACGGCGAGGATGTCAAGGTCGGCGCGCCGTATCTCGCCGGCGGCAAGGTCAGCGCGACCGTCACGAAACACGGGCGCGGCGAGAAGATCCGCATCGTCAAGCACCGCCGCCGCAAGCATTTCCACAAGGAAATGGGACACCGCCAGCATTACACCGAGATCGAGATCACCGACATCTCGGCCGGCTAGCGTAATTTCGGATACTGGATCAGGTAACAGACGATGGCACATAAAAAGGCAGGCGGCAGCAGCCGCAACGGACGCGACTCGGAATCGAAACGCCTCGGCGTCAAACGTTACGGCGGCGAAAATGTGCTGGCCGGCAATATCCTCGTGCGCCAGCGCGGCACCCAGTTTCATCCGGGCGCCAATGTCGGCTGCGGTCACGACCATACCCTGTTCGCAAAGATCAGCGGCACCGTGCTGTTCGCCGTCAAGGGACCGAAGCAGCGTCGCTACGTCAGCATCGTACCCGCCTGAGCGGCACTGCGGACGCAGCGCGACAAACCCCGTCCCTGACGGGGTTTTTTGTTGGTGCATCCGCTTTCATTAGGGTCAGACCCTTTAAATAGGGTCTGACCCTATTAATAGGGTCTGACCCTGATGAAATTCGTTGACGAGGTCACAATCCAGGTCAAGGCCGGCGACGGCGGGAGCGGCTGCGTCAGCTTTCGCCGCGAGAAGTTCATCCCGTTCGGTGGTCCGGACGGCGGCGACGGTGGTGACGGCGGCAATGTCTGGTTGGTCGGGGATCCCGCGATCAATACCCTCGTCGATTTCCGCCATGCACCGATGTTCCGGGCCGAGCGCGGCGAGAACGGCAAGGGCGCAAACTGCACCGGGCGCAGCGGCGAGGATCTGCTGATCCGGGCGCCGGTCGGCACGATCGTGCGGGACGTGGACACCGGTGAGACGATTGGCGAACTGCTCGAGGCGGAACAGCGGCTTCTGGTTGCGAAAGGCGGATTCCACGGCCTCGGCAATACCCGTTACAAGAGCAGCACGAACCGCGCACCGCGGCGCACGTCACCGGGCACCCCCGGTGAGCAGCGGCGTCTTGCGCTCGAACTCAGGCTGCTCGCCGACGTCGGCCTGCTCGGCCTGCCGAACGCCGGCAAGTCGACCTTCATCCGCGCGGTGTCCTCTGCCCGGCCGAAGGTTGCCGACTATCCATTCACGACGCTGCATCCCCAGCTCGGCGTCGTCCGCGTCGGCACGGATCGCAGCTTCGTCATCGCCGATATCCCGGGTCTGATCGAGGGGGCCGCCGAAGGCGCGGGCCTCGGCATCCGGTTTTTGCGGCACCTGTCCCGCACGCGGTTGTTGCTGCATCTCGTCGATATCCACCCGGTCGATCCTGCCGATGAACCGGAGCGGGCCGTGCGCGTCATCGAGGAGGAGTTGCGCAAGTTCAGTGACGAACTCGCCGGCGCCGAGCGCTGGCTGGTCATCAACAAGATCGACCTGTTGCCCGAGGACGAACGTGACGGCGCCTGCCGTGACCTCATCGACCGGCTCGGCTGGTCGGGGCCGTATTACGCGGTTTCCGCGCTGGCGGGCATTGGTACGCAAACCCTGTGCGAACGGGTCATGACACGGCTTGCGGAATTGAAGGCGGGATTGATGCAGCGCGGATAATTGCAGCGCATCCAGCAAAATGTTTATCCCTGATTACACTGTTTGCCTCTTTACACTGTTTGTGTGTGGCCTGAAACTACGCCGATGAAAACGCGTCCGCAACTCGGTCAATCCCGTCGCTGGGTCGTCAAGGTCGGCAGTTCATTACTGACGAACGACGGCCGCGGCCTCGATCGCACGCTGATGGGGCAATGGGTCGAGCAGATCGCCGAACTGTGCCGCAACGGGATAGAGGTCGTGCTGGTTTCCTCGGGCGCGGTCTCCGAAGGCGTCAAGCGGCTCGGCTGGGCGAAGCGGCCCCAGGCCCTGCACGAACTCCAGGCCGCCGCCGCGGTCGGACAGATGGGTCTGATCGAGGCCTATGAATCCGGTTTCAAACGCTTCGGCCTGCATACCGCGCAGATCCTGCTGTCGCATGATGACCTGTCCGATCGCAAGCGCTACCTCAATGCCCGCAGCACGCTGCTGACGCTGCTCGACCTCGATGTCGTGCCGGTCGTCAACGAGAACGATACGGTCGCTGTCGAGGAGATCCGTTTCGGCGACAACGACACGCTGGCGGGCCTCGTCGCGAATCTCGTCGAGGCCGATCTGCTCGTCATCCTGACTGACCAGGACGGTATGTATGACAAGGATCCGCGCGCGCACCAGGATGCACAACTGATTCGCGAGGCGCGTGCCGCCGATCCGGAACTTGAGCGCATGGCGGCGGGTGGCGGGGTCGGGCAATGGGGGCGGGGCGGCATGCTGACCAAGGTGCGGGCGGCAGTCCGTGCGGCGCGTTCAGGCACTGCGACGCTGATCGCCGCGGGGCGCCAGCCAGGCATCCTGCAGGCAGTGCATCGCGGCGAGGAGGTCGGCACCTTGATCCAGCCGTCACAGGAGCCGCTGGTCGCCCGCAAGCAGTGGCTCGCGGGACAGTTACAACTGCGTGGACAACTCATCATCGACGACGGCGCGGCAAAGGTGTTGCGCGAATCCGGGCGCAGCCTGCTGCCGGTCGGCGTCGTCGAGGTCAGGGGCGGCTTCGCCCGCGGCGAGGTCGTGGCCTGTATCGATGGCCAGGGCCGCGAGATCGCCCGCGGTCTCGTCAACTACAGCGCCGACGAGGCGCGCAAGCTGGCGCGCCAGTCGAGTGAACGGATTCGCGAAATCCTCGGCTATGTCGATGCGCCTGAGCTGATCCACCGGGACAATCTGGTACTGATGTGAACACCAGTTGGTGGAATCAAAAGGGTCAGACCCTTTTGATTCGAAGCCAGCAGGGTCCCTGCTGGATCAGGTCAAAAGGGTCTGACCCTTTTGGTGGAGATCTCAGGCCTGAAGGGTACGGATCTGGCGGCTCAGGCGGCTTTTTTGGCGGGCGGCCTTGTTCTTGTGGATAATGCCTTTGCGCGCCATGCGGTCGATCTCGGGCACGGCGGCGGTGAAGGCGCTTTCGGCCCCTGTCTTGTCGCCGGCGGTGACGGCCTTGATGACCTTCTTGCTCGCGGTGCGCATCGACGAACGCATGGAGGCGTTGTGGAGGCGGCGCTTTTCAGACTGCCGGATGCGCTTTCTGGCTTGTATGGTGTTTGCCAATGCTGGTACTCCCATGCACTTCTGGTGGGTCAAAGGGGCATAATGATCCGGGTTTCGCCCACCTTTGTCAAACTGCGCCGCGGCCGATAATAATATCAATTACCTACAGATAATAAGAAGATCTTGACGGAATATCGGAACAGCGCCGTTCTGCAGAGCGCGCATGACCGGGTGAGCCGGTGAACCGTAGCCTGCTGCGCTCGACGGTGGTAGTCGGGGGCATAACCTCGATCTCGCGCGTGCTGGGCCTCGTGCGCGACGTGGTCATCGCGCGTGTCTTCGGCGCCGGGCTTGGCGCCGACGCGTTTTTCGTTGCGTTCAAGATCCCGAATTTCCTGCGCCGCCTGTTCGCCGAAGGGGCCTTTGCCCAGGCCTTTGTCCCGGTGCTGTCCGAATACAAGGAGAAGCGCAGCGAACAGGAGGTGCGGGATCTCGTCGATGCGACCGTCGGCGTGCTCAGCAGCGTCCTGTTCGTCGTCACGCTGATCGGCGTCATCGCCGCGCCGGTGCTGGTGATGATCTTCGCGCCCGGTTTCCTCGATGACAGCAACAAGTATCAACTGACGGTGGACATGGTCCGCCTGACGTTTCCCTATATATTATTCATCTCGCTGACCGCGTTCGCCGGCGGCATCCTCAACAGTTATGGCCGCTTCGGTGTGCCGGCGCTCACGCCGGTGTTTCTGAACCTGTGCCTGATCGGCGCCGCGCTGTGGCTCGCGCCGCACATGGACGAACCGGTCATGGCACTCGCCTGGGGTGTTTTGCTCGCCGGCATCGTCCAGCTCGCGTTTCAGATCCCGTTCCTGCTGCGCCTCCGCTTGTTGCCGCGTCCCCTTTGGCGGCGCGGTCATGAAGGCGTCCGGCGCATCGGCCGGATGATGCTGCCGGCGATCTTCGGATCGTCGGTCGCGCAGATCAACCTGCTGATCGACACGCTGATCGCCTCGTTTCTTGTGACCGGCAGCGTCAGCTGGCTGTATTATTCCGACCGCCTGGTCGAGTTTCCGCTCGGGGTGTTCGGTATCGCGCTCGCGACGGTGATCCTGCCGCGCCTGTCGCAGCACTACGCGCAGGCCTCGACCGAGGCGCATTCGCGCACCGTCGACTGGGCGCTGCGCATGGTCATGCTGATCGGCACGCCGGCGGCGATCGGCCTGCTCGTGCTCGCCGGACCGATGCTGACGACGTTGTTCCAGTATGGCGAATTCGGCGTCCATGATGTCGAGATGGCGCGCCTCAGCCTGATGGCCTATGCGCTCGGACTGCTCGGTTTCATCATGGTCAAGGTGCTGGCCGCGGCGTTTTACTCGCGCCAGGACATGCGGACACCGGTGAAGATCGCCGTCATCGCGATGGTTGCGAATATCGTCATGAACGTTGCGTTCGTCGTGCCGATGGTCAAGCTCGACATCCCCGGTCCTCATGCCGGCCTCGCGCTCGCGACGGCGTTCGCGTCATTCCTGAACGCGCTGCTGCTGTATCGTTCGCTGCGCCGCCGCGGACTGCTGCAGTTGTCGCCGGGCTGGCGCAGTCTGCTCTTGCAGGTCGTCGCTGCGAACGCGGTGATGGCGCTGGTGCTGGTGCTGGTCGCGGGGGATCTGGGCGCCTGGCTCGACAACGGCTGGCGCGCGCGCGCCGCGGATCTCGTCATCTGCGTGGTGGCCGGCGCGGCGGCCTACTTCCTGACGCTGTGGATCAGCGGATTGCGCCGGCGACATATTACGCCGCCGTCGGGGGAAGCCGGATAATCCCGTTATGACATCATCAGCCTGTTGTTTATAATGGCTGATTCAACGGCGGTTCCGTCATCTGGTGCTTTCCTGACGCACATTCCATGGAATTGATACGCGGGCATTATAATCTGCGCCCCCGCCATCGGGGCTGCGTGGCGACGATCGGCAACTTCGACGGTCTGCACCGCGGGCATCAGGCGGTGCTCGGTCGCCTGGTCGACAAGGCGCGGGAGTCCGGTCTGCCGTCGCTGGTGATCATCTTCGAGCCGCACCCGCAGGAGTTCTTTAACCCGCAGCGGCGGCCGGCGCGGCTGACCTCGTTCCGGGAGAAGCTCGAGATCCTGTCCGGCACCGGCGTCGATCGCGTGCTGTGCCTGCGCTTCAGTCGCGGCCTCGCGCAGATGCCGGCGCGGGATTTCATTCGTGACATCCTCGTCGGCGCCCTCGGCGTGCGCTCGCTGTCGGTCGGCGACGATTTTCGTTTCGGTCACCGCCGGATCGGGGACATCGCGCTGTTGCGTGATGAGGGCGCGAGACACGGCTATGAAGTGGTCGTCATGGAGGCGCTGGAGCACGACGGCGAACGCATCAGCAGCACCCGCATCCGCGCACTGCTGCAGCAGGGCGATCTCGACGGCGCGGAGCGGTTGCTCGGACGACGCTACCGCCTGTCCGGGCGGGTCGTCAAAGGCGACGGCCGCGGCCGCCAGTTCGGATTCCCGACCGCGAACGTCGATCTGCACCGGCGCGCCGGCCCTGAATACGGCAATGGGGGCGGGGTCCGAAGCGCGCCGCTGTCCGGCGTCTTTGCGGTCATGGTCACCGGTATCGGTGACGAGTCGCTGCCCGGCGTCGCGAATGTCGGCGTGCGGCCGACCGTCGGTGGCCGGCGCTGTCTGCTGGAGGCGCATCTGTTCGATTTTGATCGTGACATCTACGGGCAGCATGTCCGCGTCGAATTCCGGCTGCGCCTGCGCGACGAGCAGCGCTTCGAATCCGTCGACGCGCTGCGCGCGCAGATCCTCGACGACGCGAAGCGGGCGCGCGCGTATTTTGGCCTTTCACCTGATACCGAAGGCGGCAGATATCACAATGTCGGACTATAAGGACACCCTGAACCTCCCGAAGACCGCGTTTGCGATGAAGGCGAATCTCGCCCAGCGCGAGCCTGAATTTCTCAAGCAGTGGGCGGAGATCGGGTTGTACCAGCGCTTGCGCAGCGAACGCAAGGGCAGAAAGAAGTTTGTGCTGCACGATGGACCGCCCTATGCGAATGGCGAGATCCATATCGGCCATGCCGTCAACAAGGTGCTGAAGGACATCATCGTCAAGTCGCGCACCCTCGAGGGATTCGATGCGCCCTATGTGCCCGGCTGGGATTGCCACGGCCTGCCGATCGAACTCAATGTCGAGAAGAAGGTCGGCAAGCCCGGCTACAAGATCGACGCTCGCGGTTTCCGCAAGGCCTGCCGCGACTACGCGACACAGCAGATCGAGCGCCAGCGCGAGGACTTCATCCGGCTCGGCGTGATCGGCGACTGGGCCCATCCCTACCTGACGATGGACTTCCGTTTCGAGGCCGACATCATTCGCGCGCTCGGCCGCATCATCAGGGCCGGTCATGTCTACAAGGGCTTCAAGCCGGTGCACTGGTGCGCCGACTGCGGTTCGGCGCTGGCCGAGGCCGAGGTCGAATACGAGGAGCGCACTTCGCCTGCGATCGATGTGCGTTTCCCGGTGCTGGACGCCGAGGCGGTAATGGCGCGTTGCCGCCATGTCCCGGGCCATGAGGGCCATGGTCCGTTGTCCGTGCTGATATGGACCACGACGCCCTGGACGCTTCCCGCGAACCAGGCGGTCGCGGTGAATCCCGATCTCGATTATGTCGTCGTGCAGTGCGAATCCGCGCTCGGCCATGAGCGCCTGCTGCTCGCCGACGCGCTGCTCAAGGACGCGATGCTGCGCTACGGCATCGACAACTATCGCGTCATCGCCTACTGCAAGGGCAGCGGTCTCGAAGGCATCAGGCTCGCTCACCCGTTCTACGAACGTGAAGTCCCGATCATCCTCGGCGACCATGTCACTACCGAGGCCGGCACCGGCGCCGTCCATACCGCGCCCGGGCACGGGCAGGACGACTATGTCGCCGGCCTGCGCTATCACCTGCGCGTCGACAACCCGGTCGACGACCGTGGCTGCTTTCTCGCGGATACCCCGCTGTTCGGCGGCCAGCATGTGTTCGAGGCGAACACGCACATCATCGAGGTGCTGAAGAGCCGCGGCGCGCTGATGCATGCCGAGGCGCTGCGCCACAGCTATCCGCATTGCTGGCGCCACAAGACCCCGATCATCTTCCGCGCGACGCCGCAGTGGTTCATCGCAATGGACCGGCACGGCTTGCGCGGGCAGGCGATTGCGGCGATCCGTGACGTCGACTGGATGCCGAACTGGGGCCAGGCCCGGATCGAGGGTATGGTCGAGAAGCGCCCCGACTGGTGCATCTCGCGCCAGCGCACCTGGGGCGTGCCGATTGCGTTGTTCGTCCATCGCAAGAGCGGCGACCTGCATCCGGAGACGCAGGCGTTGATCGAGCAGGTCGCAAAGCGGGTGGAACGGAACGGCGTCGACGCCTGGTATGATCTCGATCCCGTCGAGCTGCTCGGCGCCGATGCGGCCGACTATGAGCGGGTCACCGATATCCTCGATGTCTGGTTCGATTCCGGCGTCACGCATTTCTGTGTGCTCGATCCGGTTAACAACGGGGACAACACCCGCGGCGTGCTGCCATTCCCGGCCGATCTCTATCTCGAAGGGTCCGACCAGCACCGCGGCTGGTTCCAGTCCTCG
>CAYTGL010000001.1:218489-226885 GCA_964437335.1 uncultured Chromatiales bacterium | reverse complement strand
TGATCCTCGTCGACTTCCGCGGCTTCGACACCTTCGGCGAGATCACCGTGCTCGCGATCACCGCGGTCGGCATCTATGCGATGCTGCGCAGCCTGATCCTGCCCCTTCCCGCGTACGATTATTACGGCCGGCCATGGGCAACCGACCGCCACCCGATGTTCCTCGCGGTACTGTCGCGGCCGCTGCTGCCACTCGTGTTGCTGGTGTCGGCCTACCTGTTCCTGCGCGGTCACAACCTGCCGGGCGGAGGTTTCATCGCCGGTCTGGTGACCGCCATCGCGCTGACCCTGCAATATCTCGCGAGCGGCATCGCCTGGACGCGCGAGCGCATGGGCTTCGACTTCTACCCGGTCATCTGCGCCGGCCTGATGTTCAGTCTGCTGGTCGGTATCGCGAGCTGGGTATTCGGCTACCCGTTCCTGACCACGACGTTCGCGTATTTCGACATCCCGCTGATCGGCAAGATCGAACTGGCCTCGGCGCTGATCTTCGATCTCGGCGTCTACCTGGTCGTCGTCGGCACCACCATGCTGATCCTCGCGCGGCTCGGTGGAATCTCCGCGCCCGAACCCGAGCCGGTGAACCGGCCGGCATCCGCAACCGGACGACAGGAGGCGGCGCCCTGATGGAAGTGCTGTTCGCCGCCGGCATCGCGATTCTGACCGCCTGCGGGATCTACCTGATGCTGCGGGCGCGAACCTATCCCGTCGTCGTTGGCCTGACGCTGTTGTCCTACGCGATCAACCTGTTCCTGTTCAGTTCCGGCGGCCTGGTCACCGGCCAACCCGGCGTGATCCGGGACGGCATCGTCGACTATACCGACCCGCTGCCCCAGGCGCTGGTACTGACAGCGATAGTCATCGGCTTCGGCATGGTCTCGTTTCTCGTGGTGCTCGCGCTGCGCGCGCTCAGCGACGCCTCGACCGACCACGTCGACGGCCGTCATGACGACGAGAACAGCGCCCTGTGAGCCACCTGATCATCATTCCGGTTCTGCTGCCGCTGCTGGCCGGCGCGCTGATGCTGTTGTTCAACCGCCGCAAAGCCGGGCTGACGGCGTGGATCAATCTCGCCTCGTGCGCCGCGCTTGTCATGATCTCGATCCTGCTGCTCACCGACGCGGCCGGCGGCGGCTACCAGGTCTATGCGCTCGGCGACTGGCCGGCGCCGTTCGGCATCGTGCTGGTACTCGATCGCCTGAGCGCGCTGATGCTGGTGCTAACCGCGCTGGTCGCGCTGTTCAGCCTGCTCTATGCCTGCACCGGGGCACTCCGCCGTGATCCGTTTTTCCATATCCTGTACCAGTTCCTGCTCGTCGGGCTGAATGGCGCGTTCCTGACCGGAGATATCTTCAACCTGTTCGTGTTCTTCGAGATCCTGCTGATCGCGTCCTATGGCCTGCTGCAGCGCGGCGGCGACGACCTCGAACCTGAACGCACGATCGCGACCCTGCATTATGTAATGCTGAACCTCATCGGCTCGGGGCTGTTCCTGGTCGCGGTCGGCATCCTCTACGGCGTCACCGGCACGCTGAACATGGCTGACCTTGCGGTTGCGGTAGCGAATGCGGATGAAGGCGACGCCGCGCTGCTGCGTTCCGGAGGCCTGCTGCTGCTCGCGGTCTTCGCGCTGAAGGCGGCGCTGTTGCCGCTGTATTTCTGGCTCCCGGCCGCGTATACCCATGCCGCCGCCCCGGTTGCCGCGATGTTCGCCATCATGACCAAGGTCGGCTTCTATTCGATCCTGCGGGTATTCACGCTGATCTTCGGCGCACACAGCGGTGTCGCGGCCGGTCTCGCGGATCCGTGGCTGCTGCCGCTCGCGCTGGCGACGATCGTGTGCGGCGCGATCGGCGCGCTCGCCGCGCGCCACCTGCGCCAGTTGATATCCTATCTGCTGATCGTCTCGATCGGCACGATGCTCGCCGGCGTCGGG
Source organism: uncultured Chromatiales bacterium (assembly GCA_964437335.1). GTDB lineage: Bacteria > Pseudomonadota > Gammaproteobacteria > SZUA-140 > SZUA-140 > JAITWN01. The sequence goes on along the minus strand of CAYTGL010000001.1, from coordinate 224,950 downwards.
TTGTTCTCGGTGGCCGGATACAACGCCGCGCTGTATTATCTGATCCATTCGACGCTGATTACCGTCTGTCTCTACCTGCTTTCCGACGTGATCGCCCAACAGCGCCCGACCAGCACCGACAGGTTTTATCCCGACGCTCAGGTTACCCGTCCGGCGCTGCTTGGGGCGGTATACTTCGCGGCAGCGATCTCGATGGCGGGGATGCCGCCACTCAGCGGCTTCTTCGGCAAGGTGCTGATCCTGGCCGCTGCGGCCGGACATCCCGCGATCGCATGGTTATGGATAATCGTGCTCTCCGGCAGCCTGCTCGGCATCGTCGCGATGAGCCGCGCAGGCAGTATGATATTCTGGAAGACTGCCGGAAAATCGCGCGCGCAGATTATCCCGGCGACGGTCATAGTCATGATACTGCTGCCGCTCGCTGCAAGCCCGGCGCTGGTGCTGTTTCTCCAGCCGGTGCACAACTTCACCGCCGCGACAGCGATCCAGTTGTCGCAACCGGCCGGCTATGTCGAGGCCGTCCTCGGCGCCGAGGCCGCGGCCATGATCGCCGGGCCGGTGCAACAGGCCTCACAGGGAGCGGTACAATGATACGGCGCCTGTTTCCCCATCCGATGATGAGCCTGACGCTGCCGCTGGTGTGGCTGCTGCTCGTCAACGAGATCTCGACCGGACATATTCTGCTCGGCGCTGTTTTCGGTATCGTGATCCCGCTGTTCACGCACTCGTTCTGGCCCGAACGGCCGTGGGTCCGGCGGCCTGACCTGATTCTGCGCATCACCGTGCGCATGCTCTACGACATCGTCATTGCGAACCTGACTGTCGCGCGCCAGATCCTGGGACCGGCCGACCGGATCAAACCCGGCTTCATCGCGTTCCCGCTCGAAACCAATCACGAAAACGCGATCACGATACTCGCGAGCCTGATCGCGCTGACCCCCGGCACCGTGGCAGTCGATCTCAGCGAGGACCGCAGCATCCTGTATATCCATGCGCTGGATGTTCAGGACGAACAGGCACTGATAGCCGAGATCAAGGAGAAATACGAATACCCGCTGAAGGAGATTTTCCAATGGTACACATAGCCATCTGGATCGCCAGCGGCATGCTTGGGGTCGCGCTGATGCTGAACCTGTGGCGGGCAGTCCGGGGGCCTTCGATACTGGACCGGACGCTCGCGCTGGACACGATGTACATCAACACCATCGCGCTGCTGATAATATTCGGCATACACCTCGGCGATGGGCTCTATTTCGAGGCCGCGCTGCTGATCGCGATGATGGGGTTCGTCGGGACCGCCGCGATCTGCAAATTCCTGCTGCGCGGCGACATCATGGAATGACCGGAGATACGCCATGTGGACTGACTGGCTGGTAGCCTTTTTCCTGATCGGCGGCGCGGGGTTCGCGCTGATCGGTTCGATCGGCCTCGCCCGGCTGCCGAATTTCTTCAGCCGCCTGCACGGCCCGACCAAGGCGACGACGCTCGGCGTCGGCGGGATGCTGATCGCATCGATGCTGTACTTCAGCACTCACGGCGACAGCATCAGCCTGCATGAACTGCTGATCACGCTGTTTCTGTTCATCACCGCACCGGTCAGTGCGCACCTGATGGCGAAGACTGCGCTGCACCTGCACGGTCCGCTGACCAGACCCGATTCCGAACAGAACAAACCCGTGGAGTGAACCCATGAAGCAATACGGCATCCGCATCACGCTGCCGCCCGACGACGCGATGGCCTCGCCCCATCTGCTCGGGCCCGACTGGGAAGGTTATCGCTGGTACGAGACCGCGGAAGAGCGCGACAAGGCCTGGCGCGAGATGCAGGCGCGTCCACCGTACTACCGGCGCGACGAGGATCCCGGCCAGATACTGACCAGGGTAGAACGCGACGCCTGAGACGCGCGGGCTGACGTCGAAATGACCGCTCCGTCACCCGTCCCCTCCCTGTCGGTCCGGAACCTGAGTCAGGCCTACGCTGAAGGCGACCGCAGGCGCGAAGTCCTGCACGCTCTCGACCTCGAGGTCAGCGCCGGCGAATGCATCGCGCTGGTCGGACGCAGCGGCTCCGGCAAGTCTACGCTGCTTAACCTGATCAGCGGCATCGACCTGCCAACGACCGGCCAGGTCTTCATCAACGGCCTGGACCTGACGCGCATGAGCGAGCGTGACCGCACCCTGTTCCGCCGCCGCCATATCGGTTTCGTCTACCAGTTCTTCAACCTGCTGCCGACCCTGACCGTTCTCGAAAACCTGCTGTTACCACTCGAACTGAACCGGCGTAAACACGACCGGGCCCATGCCCTGCTCGACGAGATCGGTCTCGCGGACCGGGCCGGCGACTTTCCCGATCGCCTGTCGGGCGGCGAGCAGCAACGCGTTGCGATCGCCCGTGCGCTGGTCCATGAACCCGGCCTCGTGCTCGCCGACGAACCAACCGGCAATCTCGACGAGGATACCGGTCGACGAATCCTCGACCTGCTGATCCGGCTGGCACGACGCAACGGCGGCATGCTGCTGATCGTCACCCACGCCCGTGAGGTCGCCGCGAGTACCGACCGCATCATGGTGCTCGCTGACGGCAGGCTTTCACAGGGAAATGCCGGAGCCGGCTGGTGATCCTGCTGTTGCGTTCCTCACAGCGTTACTTCATGCGTCATCCCTGGCAATTACTGTTGGCGGTCACCGGCATCGCGCTCGGCGTCGCTGTCATCACCGCGGTCGACATTGCCAACAGCAGCGCCAAGCGTGCATTCGCGCTGTCGATGGACAGCATCGCCGGCGCCGCGACGCACCAGATCGTCGGCGGCCCCGGAGGACTCGATGAACGGATCTACACCAAACTGCGACTCTCCGGCATCCGCGCCACGGCGCCGATGATCGAGGCCCATGGCGTCGCCGGCGGCGAGACCCTGCGCCTGCTCGGTGTCGATCCGCTCGCCGAACGACGGTTTCGCGACACTCTCGACTCACCCCGGGGCGATAATATCAGCGACCTGATCGCGTTACCGAATACCGCGATGCTCGCAGCTCCGACGGCACAGCGACTCTCGATCGGCCGCGGCGACCTTCTCGAACTGCGCCTCGGCGCACGCGTCCATACATTGCGGATCATCGGCGTCATCGAGGCCGGCAATAACGCCGCGGCGATCGAGGGTCTGCTGATCACCGACATCGCGACCGCGCAGGAAATCACCGGCACGACCGGGCGCCTCGGCTGGATCGATCTGAAGATCCCGGACGGCCTTGAAGGCGATGAGCTGCGCGCTCAAATAGAAGCCCGGCTGCCGGCGGTTGCGGAGATCGTCCCGGCCGAGGCGCGCACCCGCTCGCTGTCCGAGATGAGCCGAGCCTTCCATACCAACCTGACTGCAATGAGTCTGCTCGCTCTGCTCGTCGGGATGTTCCTGATCTACAACACGATGGCCTTCGCCGTCGTGCAACGCCGCGGCCTGATCGCGAACCAGCGCCTGATCGGCGTGACGCGCCGCGAAGTGCTGGCAACCGTGCTGACCGAGGCGCTGGTGATCGGCAGCGCCGGCACGCTGATCGGGCTCATCGCCGGCGTGATCCTCGGACAGTTGCTGCTGTCGCTGGTGACCCGGACCATCAACGACCTGTACTTCGTCATGACCGTGACCACGCTGCAATTGGGCCCGGCCACATTCCTGATCGCCGCGCTGCTCGGCCTCGGCGCGACGCTGGTTGCGGCGTTTACGCCGGCATTCGAGGCCGCACTGACATCGCCCCGCGCCGCGCTGAATCGCTCGACTCTGGAGGCGAAAAGCCATTGGCTGATGCCTCGGCTCGCGCTCGCCGGCGTGTTCGCGATCGCATCGGCGCTGTTGCTGCTCGTCGTCTCAGGACATTCGCTGGTTGCCGGATTCACCGGTCTGTTCCTGATCATACTTGGCATGACCTTCCTGACACCGATATTTGCAAGCGGCCTGGTCTGCGGCATCGGCAAACTGTTCGCCCCGTTCGGTATCTCGTTGCGCCATGCGATACGCGGCATCACAGATGCACTGAGCCGTACCGGCGTCGCGCTCGCCGCGCTGATGCTTGCAGTGGCCACCACGATCGGCATCGGGCAGATGATCGACAGCTTTCGCATCACCGTCGCGGAATGGCTCGAAACCTCGCTACAGGCCGATATCTATGTGTCGGTCCCCGGCCTCGGCTCGCGCCGCACCCACGCCACGCTGGACCCGGATCTGATCGACCGGATCCTCGCACTGCCGGCCGTCGAATCCCACTCGACCGGGCGCAGCGTCAGTATCGAGACCATGGAAGGCTACACCGACGTGTTCGTGCTCGGCCTGTCGCCGGGACTCGTCCCGCGCTATCCGTTGAAAGACGCGCAACCGAATGCGGTCTGGCCCGCATTTCAACGCGGCGAGGCGGTGCTGATCTCTGAGCCGATGGCCTGGCATCGCGACCTCGGACCCGGTGACACAATCAACCTGCGCGCCCGCGACGGCCCGCGCTCGTTCCCGATTGCCGGCATCTATTATGATTACAGTTCCGGACAGGGTGAAGTCCTGATGCCGCGCAACCTCTACTTGCGCTACTTCGACGACCCGGACATCGGCGGCCTCGGGCTCTATCTCGCACGCGGTGTTGCAATCGAAGATGCGCTGCAATCGGTGCGCACGGTGATCGCCTCCGCCGGTCCTGCGCAGGCCATCAACCTGCGCTCGAACCGGGAATTACGCGAATTGTCGATGGCGATCTTCGATCGCACCTTCACGATCACCGAGGTGCTGCGCTCGCTCGCGATCGGCGTCGCGGTGATCGGCATCCTCAGCGCGCTGATGGCCCTGCAACTCGAGCGGGTTGTCGAGACCGGTGTGCTGCGAGCGATCGGCTTCACACCAGGGCAGGTCTATGGCATGGTCATGCTGCAGACCGGCCTGATGGGCCTGATCGCCGGACTGATCGCGATCCCGACGGGATTGCTGCTTGGCGTGCTGCTGATTCACGTCATCAACGAGCGCGCGTTCGGCTGGACGATGCAGACACTGGTCTCGCCCGAGGTGCTGATCAGCGGCCTGATGACGGCGGTGCTGGCCGCCGTGATTGCCGGCCTGTATCCGGCGTGGAAGATGAGCCGGACATCACCCGCAGCCGCGCTGCGCGAGGGCTGATATGCAACTCCTGCTCAAATTCTTGCTTGTCGCATCAGTCATAGCGATCATCGCCGCGCTGATCATCATCCCGGCGCGCATGATCAACGACCCGTCACCGGAAACGACGAAAGGGTCGATCAGCCTGCCCGGAGTTCTTGGCGCCGGCATGAGAGACGACCCCGATGTCTCCGCCTACGCTCGGGCGATCGAGCCGCGAGCGTTCGTCTTTCCCCGTGATCACGGCCCACACCCGGAATTTCGCAGCGAATGGTGGTATTTCACCGGCAATCTCGAGACAGCGGATGGCAGGCGCTTCGGTTATCAATGGGTGATCTTCCGCGCGGCGTTGCATCCGGACACCATCGCCCGGGGATCCGCCTGGGGAACCACCCAGGCCTACATGGCGCACTTCGCGGTGACCGATCCCGTCAACCGGGACTTTCACTTTTTCGAGCGCTTCGCGCGCGGCGCTGCGGGGCTCGCCAGCGCGCAAAGCGATCCGCTGCGGGTCTGGCTCGAGGACTGGTCCCTCGAAATGGATCAGGCAACCGGTATCTGGCGCCTGCGGGCCGCAGAAGATCCGGTGTCGTTCGAACTCGAGATGCAGACGCTGAAGCCGGTCGTCCTCAATGGCGACCAGGGGCTCAGCCGGAAGAGCGCCGTCGAGGGCAATGCCTCCTATTACTATGCCCTTACCCGCCTGGATACCCATGGTATACTGCGCATCGGCAACGAAACGCATGCCGTGCGCGGCAATTCCTGGCTCGACCGGGAATGGAGCACCAGCGCGCTTGCCGCTGATCAGGCAGGGTGGGACTGGTTTGCGCTGCAACTCGATGACGGCAGCGATTTGATGTTCTACCAGTTGCGGCGCAGCGACGGCTCGATCGACCCTTTCAGCAGCGGCACATTGACCGACCCCGCGGGCAACGCGACAACGCTGACTCAAGACGCGGTGATCCTGGAAGTACTGGATACCTGGCGCAGTTCGCGCGGCGCACGATATCCGTCGCGATGGCGCCTGCGCCTCCCCGCGCAGGATCTTACGGTCGAGATCAAGCCGATACTCGCGAACCAGGAACTCGACGTATCGATCCCGTACTGGGAAGGCGCCGTCGATATCGATGGCTCGCGGGACGGGTATGCAATCAACGGGCGGGGTTACGTGGAATTGGTCGGTTATTGACAGGCAATCAGTGAAAGCAGAGCTACCTAAAATCGGCTTCGTCAGTCTCGGCTGCCCCAAGGCACTGGTCGATTCCGAACGCATCATCACCCGGCTGCGCGCCGAGGGTTATGGCATCAGCGCCGGTTACGACGAGGCCGATCTTG
>CAYTGL010000001.1:167839-218479 GCA_964437335.1 uncultured Chromatiales bacterium | reverse complement strand
GTCAACACCTGCGGCTTCATCGATGACGCCATCGACGAGTCGCTCGATGCGATTGGCGAGGCGCTCGCCGAGAACGGCAAGGTCATCGTGACCGGCTGTCTCGGCGCCAAGGGCGACATCGTCCGCCAGACCCACCCGGCGGTTCTCGCCGTCACCGGACCACACGCGCTCGATGAGGTCATGGCCGCGGTCCACGATCACCTGCCGGCACGGCACGATCCGCTGACGAGCCTGATCCCGGCGCATGGCCTCAAGCTGACGCCACGCCACTATGCCTACCTGAAGATCAGCGAGGGCTGCAACCACCGTTGCACCTTCTGTATCATTCCGTCGTTGCGCGGCGACCTGGCCAGCCGGCCGATCGGTGAGGTCATGCAGGAGGCCGAGAGCCTCGCCGCAGCCGGCGTCCGCGAACTGCTGGTGATCTCACAGGACACCAGCGCCTATGGCCTCGATCTGCGTTATCGAACAGGTTTCTGGAAAGGCCGTCCGCTGCGCACCCGCTTTCTCGAACTGGCGCAGGCGCTCGGCGAACTCGGCATCTGGATCCGGTTGCACTATGTCTATCCGTATCCGCATGTCGACGAGGTCATTCCGCTGATGGCGGAAGGCAGGATCCTCCCTTATCTCGATGTCCCGTTTCAGCATGCGAGCGCGCGCATCCTGAAGGCGATGAAGCGGCCGGCCAGCGCCGAAAACGTCCTCGAACGCATCGCGCGCTGGCGCGCAATCTGTCCGGACCTCACGCTGCGCAGCACCTTCATCGTTGGCTTTCCCGGCGAGACCGACGACGATTTCGAGCGCCTGCTCGAATTCCTGCACGAGGCCCGGCTCGACCGCGTCGGCTGTTTCGCCTACTCCCCGGTCGACGGGGCCGCCGCCAATGCGCTACCCGGACAGGTACCCGACGAGATCAGGCAGCAGCGGCTCGAACGCTTCATGAGCGTGCAGGCCGGAATCAGCAGGGCGCGAATCGAGCGCTTCATAGGACGGCGGATCGAAGTGCTGATCGACGACACCGATGGCGATCGCGCCAGTGGTCGCAGTCATGCGGATGCGCCCGGGATTGATGGCGTCGTCCATATCGATCGCGCCTCGAACTTAAAGACCGGAGATCTGATCGAGATCGGGATCACTGGCAGCGACGATCATGACCTCTTCGCATGCTTCGATGCGCGATCAGATCGCGTCACGACAACGTCAATGATTCGACAGCCAAAGATTCCCGCATCGTAATATTCTTGCAATTCAATTGTTGAAGCATTAATGTTGACCTTGTTCTGCAAATAACAAACGCAAGGCCCGAAGAATAATCACAGGACAGACTTTATGACGAAGTCTCTCGACGATATAGAGCAAACCTTCGCCGAAGCACTGCCTGGCCTGTTTCCCGAAGCCTCCGATCTCATCATCCGCCATCTCGAACAGATTGGCGTCGAATATGTTTTCGGTGTCCCCGGCGGCGCAATCGAACCCCTCTACAATGCCCTAGCCCGTAGCGAACGCCGCGGCCGCATCGTCCCGGTCGTTGCGCGTCATGAATCCGGCGCAGCCTTCATGGCCGACGGCTATGCGCGCGAGACCGGCAGGCTCGGTGTCTGTTGCGCGACTACCGGTCCCGGTGCGACCAATCTGATCACCGGCGTCGCCAGCGCCTATCAGGACAACACACCGATGCTGGTCATCACCGCGCAGACGCCGATCGACACCTTCGGCAACGGCGCGGTGCAGGAATCCTCATGCACCGCGGTCGACACGGTTGCGATGCTGCGACACTGCACCCATTACAACACGCTGGTCTCGCATCTGAAGCAGCTCGAGCGCAAGCTGATATCGGCGATCACGCTGGCGTTTCAGAACCGCGGCCCGGTACATCTGAGCATTCCGCTCGACCTGCTGAGATCGCCGCTCGAGGTGTCCGGCCGGCCGGTCAATATCGCCTCGCTGGTGCGCAAGCCCCGCACCACCGATCACGAACGAATCATGCTGCTCGCCCGGCGGATACAGACCGCGGGCCAGATCGTCATCGTGGTCGGCGAGGGCTGTCGCGATGCGATGCCCGGTATCCTCCAGTTCGCCGAGAGCTGCGGCGCCATCATCGTGACGACGCCGCAGGCGAAGGGACTGATCGATTCCTATCATCCGCACTATCGCGGCGTCTGCGGTCTCGCCGGCCACAGGAGCGCGAGTGAGCGACTGCTGCATCCGTCCACCAACCTGGCATTGATCGTCGGTTCCAGCCTCGACGAACAGGCGACTCAGGGATGGCTGCATTCCGGCAAGCTCGATGGAAAGCTGGTGCACATTGACAACCTTGCACGGCATTTCATTCGCTCACAGCATGCCGACCTGCACATCTGCGGCGATATCGAGACCCTGTTCAAGGATCTGCTGAAGGAATTGACAGACAGCGGCGCCGGCCGCCGGCCGCCGTGGGACATGGGTAACCAGAGATTATCCTGCTATCCGAATGTCGTTCCGTTCGATCGCCGCAGCCGCGACCGGCGGGGGTACGTGTCCTCTGACGGTGATATCGACACCGACCGACGCCGCACCGAGCGCCGGGCCGGTAACGGGATGCCGCTTTTCAGTCGCCGCTTTTCACTGGCCGATGAAGCCGGCTATCACAGCGATGCCGCCCCGGTGAAACCCCAGCGCCTGATGTACGAGCTGTCGCGCCTGTTTCCACCCGACACGCGCTACCTGGCCGATATCGGCAACAGTTTCCTGTGGGGCATCCACTACCTGCATCCCTGGCATCCGAAACAGGAAACGGGATCGCGACCGCTAGATTATTTCCGCACCAGCATGGGCTTCGCCTCGATGGGATGGTCAATTGGCGGAGCCATCGGCACTGCGATCGGCAATCCGCGCGCGCCGGTGGTCTGCATCGTCGGCGACGGGAGCTATCTGATGAGCGGACAGGAACTGACGGTCGCAATCCAGCATCGGCTCAAGGTCATTTTCATAATACTCAACGACCAGATTCTCGGCACCGTCAAGCATGGCCAGAAGCTCGCGCATGCCGAAGTGGTAGGCTACGAACTCCCTCCGGTCGATTATGCCGCAATGGCCCGCGCCATGGGCGTCGAGGCCTGGTCGGTCCGCTCGCCGGCCGACTTCAACGACATCGACATCGCGCATCTGTGCCGGCGCCAGGCGCCCGCGCTGATCGACGTTCATGTCGATGATGAGGAAGTGCCTCCGTTGAGCGAGCGAATGCAGATGCTGACTACGACGTTGCTGATTTAACCACTTCAGTTTTTATATTATTATCACCAGGCCAGTCGCTGTCATTTATCCTCCATCATGAAAGATAAGGAAACCATTCGCAGCCGGATCTGGCGTGAAGAAGCTGAACCGGATAACCCGTTTGCTGCCGCCGCGTGTTATTGCCATGGTTATGACGTTTATGGTGACATCCTGGGGAAAGCAGGATGGATCGAATATCTCTATTTACTGTTCGTTGGTGAGCGACCAACCGAATCACAGCGAAAGCTGCTGGAAGATCTCGCCGTTGCAATAGCCAATCCCGGACCGCGTGACCACAGTGTTCTGGCCGCGATGAATGGTGGAGTCGGCGGCTCGAATAATGCAGCCTGTCTGATGGCCGCTCTCGCCGTCGGCGCAGGCCAGTTGGGCGGCGCCCGGGAAGTTGCTCTTGCAATGGAACTCTGGCGGGAGTGCGGCACCGAGTTCGATGCCTGGCGTCAACGAATCCTCGAACCCCGTCATCAGGAACGTGCCGATGTCTGGCCAGATATGGAGCATACGCCCGGATTTGATCCTCACGGCGCCAGTTGTGCGACACCGATAAGGCTTACACTGAGTCATCTTGCTGGTATCAGCCCGGGAACTTCGCTGGCATGGCTCAATGACAACCGAAGCGGACTCGAAGAAATTGCGGATAGCCCTCTTGCGATGACTGGCGTTGCTGCCGCTGCTTTTTCCGATATTGATTTCAACCCTGCCCAGGGAGAGATGCTCTTCCTTCTGCTAAGGTTGCCCGGAGCGGCTGTTCATGCCATAGAGCAAAATGAATTCGGATTTCGACGGTTTCCTTTTTTCCATAACGCAATACAACTCACAAATGATCCTGGTCCATATCAAGCGACTGACCCCAAGTAAATCCGCCCATGAAAGGACCCATCGATCTTATTAAGTACGAGGATAATTGGCATACCGAAATGGGTTTGTCATTTGGCGGAGAACGTGTTGTTTTCCGCGGAAAGGATCTTTTCAACGACCTTGGTGATATGAGATGGATGGAGCTCTTTCTCTTCGGGATTACCGGGAAACGATTTGATGAAAATCAGATACGAATATTCGAAGGAATATGGTCGCTTGGCAACAGTTACCCCGATCCCAGGATATGGAACAATCGGGTAGCGGCGATAGCCGGAACTGCGCGTAGTACATGCACATTAGCATTGAGCGCAGCAATTTCTTTGTCCGAAGCAACGATATATGGCCGCCGACCGGATATCAGGGCGATTGAATTCCTGATCAAAACCAGGACCATGCTCGAAGCTGGCGCAGCGCTTACAGAGATAATTACCGAAGAAATCAGGAAATATCGTGGTATCCCGGGTTATGGCAGACCGATTGTCAATGGTGATGAAAGAATCAGACCCGGTCGCGAGCTAGCCATGAAATATGGTTATGATAAGAAAGAATTTTTCCTGTTGGCTTTTGAAATTGAACAGGCGTTACTAGCCGCACGATATCGTATAAGAATGAATGCAGCGGCGCTTGGCGCTGCGATGGCTGCTGATCAGGGCTTGAGCCCGAGAGAATATTATTTATTCCTCACCCCATCATTTACTGCCGGCATCCTGCCCTGTTATATCGACAGCTCTGATAAGGGAGAAGGTCTGTTTCTTCCGCTGCGTTGTAACAGGATTAAATATGATGGAAAGCCCGCCAGGGCCTGGCGCTGAACACCTTTGTCAGAGCACCAAATTACCACTTAATCCCCATTGTCTTTTGGCAAATGCCATCAGAAACTCCAGTCGCCACCTATGGTTGCCCATAGCTCACAATGATGAACTAAAGTATTAGTATTCACAGGTCGCTAACCACGGCATACGCATTCAAATGCTGTAACCCGTGGTGCCAAATGTATAAAAAGACCTGTTATATATTGACATGCCAGATCGGCCTGATCGTTGCGACACCGGCATTCGCAGGGAGTGAAGAAGACGCCTTGATGCGGGCATTCGGCGATGAGACCTTCATCAGTATCGCGACCGGATCCCGGCAACCCATCACATTGGCTCCCGCGGTTGCATCAGTCATCACCGCAAATGAAATCAGGGAAATGGGTGCAAGGGATCTCGATGAGGTTCTGGAATCCATCCCTGGCCTACATGTATCAGTGGCTCCAAGAGGTTATCTCCCCTTGTATACGATGCGAGGGATTTATTCCGAGAATAACCCGCAGATTCTGATGCTGATAAATGACATCCCGATCACAAATCTCTATGTTGGTAATCGGGGCGAGATCTGGGGCGGGATGCCTGTCAATGATATCGCACGAATCGAAATCATCCGTGGTCCTGGTTCAGCTGTATATGGTGCAGATGCATTCGCCGGAACCATTAACATCATCACAAAAACCGCGGATGAAATAAATGGTACTCAGTTTGGCGCCAGGGCCGGTTCATTCAATACAACAGAAGGCTGGATCTTGCAAGGTAGCACCTGGAATGAAACAAGCATGGCCATGTCATTGCAGGTCATGAGAACAGACGGCCATGATCAAGTGATTGATTTCGATGCCCAGTCATATTACGACATACTTGCCGGCACAAACGCTTCCTATGCTCCGGGCCCGGTTGATCTCGATCGAAAAAATATCGATGCAAGAATCGATTTATCACATGGTAATTGGAGAATGAGACTCGGTTACCAGGGAAGAAACGGCGGCGTCGGCGCTGGTGTAGCGCTTGCATTGGATCCATCTGGACAAGGTGATAGTGAAAGATATAACGCGGATATAAGCTATAACAATGCGTTGAGTCAACACTGGGATGTTACTGGAATTATTAGTTACTTTGACACTAGCGCCGAAGCAGACCTGACATTGTTACCGCCAGGTTTTGTTTCACCGGGCGGCCCATTTCCAGACGGCGTGATTGCACAGCCATATGTATATGAACGCCACACTCGATTCAGCCTTTCCACTTTTTATCATGGCCTGTCTGACCATAGCATTCGCCTGGGAATAGGTGCTATATATGATGATATGTACAAGATCAAGGAAAAGAAGAACTACACCTTGGCCCCACCCTTTGGCACTCCGATACCATTGGGTGATGTCGTCGACGTAAGCGACGATCCTTCCAATGTTTTTATACAGCCCCAGGATCGCACAGTGTTTTACGTCTTTGCCCAGGACGAATGGCAATTAGCAAATGACTGGAGGTTAACCACTGGCGTACGCTATGACCATTACTCAGACTTTGGCGACACGACCAATCCCAGGCTGGCGCTTGTTTGGCAGCCCAAAAATGACTTCACAACCAAAGTCCTGTATGGCAGGGCATTCCGCGCCCCGGCATTTAACGAACTCTACAATATCAATAATCCTGTAGCTCAAGGCAACGAGGATTTAATGCCGGAAACTATCGATACCTATGAGATAGCCTTCAATTATCAATATAGCCAGGCATTATACTCAGGACTCAACATTTTTCATTACAGGATGAAGGACGTAATCAGATTCAGCCCGATCACTTCACAGGCGGAGAATGTCGGTCAAATTGAGGGCCAGGGACTCGAGTTCGAATCAAGATACAGTATTTCATCTAATTTTCGAGTTTATGGGAATTATTCATATCAGAAATCAATTGATCAGGATACTGATACTATAATCGCTAATGCACCGCAGCATCATGTCTACATGAGCTTCAACTGGGACTTTATTTCCGCCTGGAGTCTGAACGCACAAATCAACTGGGTTGCGGATAGGGTGAGAGACGCTGGAGACCCACGAGAATCTATTGATGATTACGTGGTCACTGACCTAACCTTACGCTATCGCGCCACAGGAAAACCTTGGGAATTCGCTTTATCTGGACGCAACCTGTTTGATGAGGATGCTCGCGAACCAAGCCCACGACTATCACCGCTAGACGGAACGCCACTGATTCCGAACGATCTCCCGCTCGCCGGCCGTCAATTCTTCATCGAAGCGAGATATCACCTCGACAGTTTCCGGGTCAATTAGGAAAATTCACGCCCCGACTGCCGTTCAGCACCGCCCCCGGAAAGCCGATAACCATATGCAGACCGGCGCCCCATCTGGCATCCGGTGGGGCCCCTCATTGACAGAAGCCTGAAAAAGATCACCAATGAATGGTGCAGGATATAAGTGCTTTATTATATTGAAGTTAATGGTTACCCCACTGGCCATGCTTGTGGCGATGCACATCGCCTCGCCGCAGGTTCGTGCGGACACCCCGCTCACCGCTGTCCTTTACCCGGAGATCCGGGAGCCCTTTCGTAGCGTCTTTACCACTATCGCCGATGGCGTCAGCGAGACGCTGGACGGTCGGGTCGTTATACGTCCCGTCCAGAACGATGAGAGCACGGATGGCGTCGCGAACTGGCTGCGCGATCATGGTGTCACCACTACCGTCGCGCTCGGCAGTCGCAGTCAGGCCTTGAGTGACGAATTGTCTACCGCTACACCGGTCGTGATCGGCGCCGTACACATGTCGGGCGAGTTGCTGGGCGACACCTACCACGGTATCGCGCTGAATCCGAACCCCGCCGCCCTGTTCCGTCGCCTCAAATCGCTTGTCCCCGGTATCAACCGGATTCATATCGTTTACCAGAGGGAACGTGAACAATGGATGATCGATAGCGCCGTCGCGCCCGCCAGGGAACTCGGCATCACGCTTAATCCAATACCGGTCGACAAGCTGCAGGACGCCGCGAACAGCTATCTTGCAGTATTGCGTAACCAGAATAGCGATACAGAAGCCCTCTGGCTGTCCCAGAACAGCGCCATCCTCGACGAACAGGCGGTACTGCCTATAATCCTGAAGGAAGCCTGGGATCGCAAACTGATCGTGTTTTCGAGCAATCCTTCGCATGTGCGCCGCGGGGTGCTGTTCGCGCTCTATCCCGACAATCACGGGATGGGCCGAAGCCTGGGCGCGATGGCGCTCAAGCTGCATGATCATCATGTACAAGGTACGTCCCTGAAACCGGGTGGGCTGCGGCCCCTGGACGATCTTCTGACAGCCTTCAACGTCAGGACCGCCGGGCGACTCGGCGTGCGGTATTCGCGTGATGACCTCAGCCATTTCGATTTGATATTTCCGCCCCAATAACAGCAAAGCATCAGCATGGACAGGATAAATGTCAAATCAATAGGTCGCACCGGATTTCGCCAGCAACTGGCGATCATCTTCATCATCGGCATCGTACTCGCCTCGCTGATATCGTCGATCGCGATCACCTACCTGTCGGGCAAGACCATTCGCGACCGATTTATCTTCGAGGGCTATCAGACCACGGAGACGCTTGCGTCACAAAGTACGCTCGCCCTGCTCTTCCACAGCCCGGAAAATGTTCAGGAATACGCGGAGGCGATTCTGAATTCCCCCGATATCGCCGCAATCGGGGTATACAGCGTCGGACACGAACCGCTGCTTGAAGTCGGCGATCGCGGACGACTGGCCAGAGATATCGACAACATCCCGGTGAGCACCAGGATGACGGAGGATGGAGACCGCTTATGGCGTTTCATCTCTCCCGTCTTTACAAGCCCGTCCCACTCGGAGGAGTCGCCGTTCACCCTCAACCCCTCCCAGCCCGAACTGCTCGGTTATGTACAACTGGTGTTGGGCAAGGAGACGATGCGGGCGCTGACCGGTGATCTGTTAAAGACGAATATCCTGGTGAGTTCCGTGCTGGCCGGGTTGTTGCTGGCGGCATTGCTGCTGCTGACGAGCAGGGTCACCCGGCCTATCAACCGGCTGGCCGAAACCATGCATCGCGCCACCACGGGCGAGGTCATGATCCGTGCGCTCATCGAAGGTCCACGCGACGTTACCGAGATGCAGACCGCATTCAACAAGATGATGGACGTACTCGAGGCGCGCGAACTGGAACTCAGAAAGGCGCGAGATTCCGCGCTCGAATTGGCACGAATCAAGGGTGAATTCGCGGCGACGGTCAGCCATGAATTGCGCACACCACTGAATGGCGTGCTCGGCATGCTTGAATTGCTGCAGGGCATGGGTCTGAATTCCAGACAGGCGGATTATCTCGAAGTCGCCCGGAGTTCCGGCGAGTCTCTGCTGACGCTCGTCAATGACATCCTCGATTTTTCGCGCAACGATTCCGGCAATCTCGAGACCGTCAACGAGGATTTCGCGCTTACCGAAGTGCTCGATGGTGTCCTTGGTCTGATCGGCGCACAGGCCAGCAGCAAGAACCTGGATATCGGATTCATCATAGAGCATGACGTGCCGCCGCTGCTCAACGGTGACCGGAACCGCCTCCACCAGGTCCTGGTCAACCTGGTCGGCAACGCGATCAAGTTTACTGATTCAGGCGAAATCGCAATCAACGTCGAGCGATTGGAAGACTCGACCGCGGATCGGATCGAACTGAGATTCGAAGTTACAGACTCAGGCATCGGGATACCGGAGCACGCTCACAAGCGGATTTTCGAGCCGTTTCTCCAGGCCGACGGATCCACGACGCGAAAATATGGGGGAACCGGCCTGGGTCTGGCCATTTGCAAGCAGCTTGTCGAATTCATGGGCGGCGAGATCGGCGTCAGGAGCGCACCCGGCGCGGGCAGCACCTTCTGGTTCCGGCTGCCGTTTGACCGAACCGCCGCGCGTAATAATGGCAAGGGCCAGGAAACGAGGCTGGCTGGCAAGGACATCCTGATCGTCGACGACAGCGCTGTCGTCAGGCGCCAGGCACGCGGATTCTGCGAAGATCTGTCCATGCGACCGGTGATCGCCGAGACCATGCAGGAGATGTCGAGCATCATCGATTCCCGCAGGGACAGACAGCCTGCGTTCGACTATCTGCTCATCGACGCGAATCTGAAGGGTGTCTTCGGCCAGTCTGTGCTTGAAGCCATCGATTCAGAACTCGTGTCAGCCATCAATCATATCGTTCTCATGGTCAATGGGGAGAACGATGCTGGTGCGTCCCCGACGCTGGCTGGCGAATGGTCGATCAGGAAACCCCTGAGGAAGGCCGCTTTCGCGAGCGTGCTTTCCGATGCGCTGGATCCGGTTGCCCCGGACCAGGACTACCACCGGGTGCAGGCTCACCCTCCTGCCGTGATGACCGCCGGCGCCGAACATTCCAGGGCCAGGATCCTGATCGTCGAGGATAACCGTTCTAACCAGTACGTCGTCTCCGGCATGCTCGATCGCCTGGGTATACGGTCGATGCTCGCCTCCGACGGCCGTGAGGCGTTGGAAGCGATGCGCAGGGAGTCTTTCGACCTGATCCTGATGGACTGCAACATGCCGGACATCGACGGGTATGAAACGACCCGGAGAATCCGCGCGCTGGAAGCTGGAAACAGCCATATCCCGATCGTCGCAATGACGGCGAATGTCCAGGAAGGCGATGTCCGGAAATGCCTGGATTCCGGCATGGATGCTTACCTGTCGAAGCCGCTCAAACTCGACATACTGAGGGAAATACTCGATCGATGGATCGGAAAACAGGCCGCAGGCTCCAGTGACAAACCGCCGCCCAGTGGTCCGGAACCCATGTCGCTGCCCGTAGCGGGCCACACCCTTGACCTGGATTTCTTCAGAGAACTGAAGGGAACGATCGGCGCCGCATTACCGAACATACTCAAGGTCTTCATCGAGGATTTGCCGGTCTATCTGGCGGATCTCGAATCCGCAATCCGGGATGGCGCAATCAATAACATCCCGAATATCGCGCATGCGATCAAGGGAAGCGCCGCGAATATCGGCGCGAGCCGTCTTTCCGAAATCAGCCGCCATATCGAATCCGCAGGCAGAAAAATGGATATCGAGGCGATCAGGATGCTGATTAACACGCTCGTGTCCGAGTCCCAGACCCTGACGGCCCTGCTGCGGCTCGAACTTGAAGGCAAGGCGATCGAAACCCGCGATGTCGACCCGGTCCATGCCACGCATATCCTGGTCGTCGATGACGACCGTTCGACTCGATATGCCTTACGCAATATCCTGGAAGAGGAAGGGTATGTCGTTCACGAGGCCGATAATGGCGCGGCCGCGATTGATCTCTGCAACAGCCATGCGCCCGACCTGATACTGATGGACGGCAAGATGCCGGTCATGGATGGATTTTCAGCGTGCCAGCATCTCAAGCAACAGACCGACAGCGCCCACATTCCGATATTGATCATTACCGGTCTCGAGGACGAGGACTCCATCGAGAGAGCGTTCTCGGCAGGGGCTACCGATTACATCTCCAAACCGGTCAATTATTCTGTGCTCCGCCGCAGGATATCGCATTTGATGAATGCCAGCCGCACCGAGCGCCATATGCATAGACTCGCCTTCAGCGATTCACTGACCGGATTGCCCAACCGCGCGCGCTTCACCAGTCACCTCGGCAACCTGCTCGACATTAACCGGGACATGAACAAGCCGCTCGCGGTAATGTTCATCGACATCGATCGATTCAAGCTGATCAATGACACCCTCGGGCATGATGCCGGCGATATGCTGCTGAAAATCGTCGCCGAGCGCCTGCACCACTGCGTCAGGGATGGTGACCTGGTTGCGAGGCTTGGAGGAGACGAATTCACGATCGTCCTCGACAATATCGGATCGCGGGAGATACTCGCGTCGATTGCGAAAAAGATCTGCGCCTCGTTTTCGAAACCGGTCAGCTTTCTCGATCAGGAAATATTCATAACGCTTAGCATCGGCATCTCGATGTATCCGTCAGATGCTGCGGATATGGCAACCCTGATGAAGCATGCCGACACAGCGATGTTCAACGCCAAGCGCTATCGCAATGATTTCAGATTCTTCGAGTACGGGATGGAAGCGGATGTCGCCAAGCGGCTCAAACTGGAGAGCGACCTTCGAAGGGCGATCGATCGCGACGAGTTACTGATTCATTACCAGCCTCAGATCGAGTCCCGAACCGGTATCGTCACCGGCGTCGAGGCGCTGGTACGCTGGCGGCATCCGGAGCGCGGCATCGTTGCACCCGCCGACTTCATCCCCCTGGCCGAAGATACCGGCCTGATCTCCCAGATCGGAGAACAGGTGCTCTACAAGGCCTGTCGCCAGTTGATGAACTGGATGAACAAGGGCTACCCGCCGATGCGGATGGCAATCAATCTATCCGTCAGACAGCTTGAAAAATACGAGATCATCAATACAGTCACAAAGGTGATCGAGGAAACCGGCATTCCACCCGAGTGCCTGGAGCTCGAGATCACCGAGACCGTGATTATGGAGCACGCCGAGGAAATGATTTCGATCTTCCGCAAGCTCAAGGAAATGAATGTCCATCTCGCGATCGACGACTTCGGTACCGGTTATTCCTCGCTTGCCTATCTCAAGCGATTCCCTGTCGACATACTCAAGATCGACCGTTCCTTCGTCCAGGACATTCCGACTGTCCGCGAAGATATCGCTATCATCACCGGCGTCATCGCGATGGCGAGAGGTCTTGGCCTCGAAGTGACCGCAGAAGGCGTCGAGAACAGCGAGCAGGCGCGTTTCCTGAGAGAATCCGGCTGCGATTACATGCAAGGCTATTATTTCAGCGAACCGCTGTCTCCCGAGGAATTCGAGCGCCAATTCCTCTCAGACCGGCAGCAGCACAAGATCTCGAATGGCGAAAACGTCACATTATTCAAGCCGAAAAAGCCGGGCTAACAACCCCCTCTCTATCTGATATCATCGCTGTCACGATCCCCACGGGCAATCCCCAGGGTTGCCAGGAGTCCGGTAGTGACGCCAAAATCAGGCGATGCGCTCGTCATCGTCGATGTCCAGAATGACTTTCTCCCTGGCGGTCACCTCGGCGTGCCTGGTGGCCACGAGGTCGTCCCCATCCTCAATTGCTATATCGACCTGTTCGGACTGGCCGGACTGCCGGTGTTCGCGACCCGCGACTGGCACCCGCCCGATCACTGTTCCTTCAGCGCCCGGGGCGGACCCTGGCCGCCGCATTGCATCCGGAATACCCCCGGCGCCGCCTTCGCGCCCGGATTGCGACTGCCCGACACCGCGATCATCATCTCCAAGGCGAGGGATCCCGACCAGGATGCGTACTCCGGATTCGAGGGGACGGATCTGGCCGCGCAACTGCGAAAACACGGCGTCAGCCGGGTCTGGGTCGGCGGCCTTGCAACCGATTATTGCGTGCTCAGTACGATCCGCGATGCGGTCGCCGGGGGTTTCGAGACGCTGTGGCTGCGCGATGCGTCAAGGGCGGTCAATGCCGCGTCCGGCGACGGCCGCGCCGCGGAACGGGAGATCGCGGCGCTCGGCGTGCCTTCGATCGATCTCGCGACTCCCGTGTCGTCCTGACGCTGCCGCCTTCGCGCCATGAAACCGTTGTCCAGCGCCCTGCTGACCGATCTTTACCAGTTGACGATGCTGCAGGGATATTTCGACCAGGGCATGGAGGACACCGCGGTGTTTGAGTTCTTCGTGCGCCGCCTGCCGCCCGGCCGCGGCTTTCTGATCGCCGCCGGACTGGCGCAGGTGCTGGAATTTCTCGAACACCTGCATTTCACCGAGGCAGAAATCCGCTGGTTGCGCACCAGTGGCCGTTTTTCCCCAGGCTTCATCGACCGCCTCGCCGGCCTGAGATTCACCGGCGACGTCGATGCGATGCCCGAGGGCACCGTATTCTTTGCCGACGAACCGATCCTGCGCGTCACCGCACCGCTACCCGAGGCGCAACTGATTGAAAGCCGTGTCATCAATCTGTTGCACTACCAGACACTGATTGCGAGCAAGGCCGCGCGCTGCGTGCTGACTGCGCCGGGCAAGCTGCTGGTCGACTTCGGCATGCGTCGCGCGCACGGCGCCGAAGCCGCGCTGTTCGCGGCGCGCGCAAGTTACCTCGCCGGCTTCGACGGCACCGCAACGGTACTCGCCGATCCGTTATATGGCATTCCGATCTACGGCACGATGGCGCACTCGTTCATCCAGGCCCATGACGATGAAGCACTGGCGTTTGAGCACTTCGCGACCTCGATGAAGGACAACGTGACGTTGCTGATCGATACCTACGATACCGAGATCGGCGCCGGCAAGGTTGTCGCGCTCGCCCCGAAACTGGACGCACAGGGCATCCGTATCAAGGCCGTGCGTCTCGACAGTGGCGACCTGCTCGATCACAGCCGGCACGTGCGACGCATCCTGGATGAGGGCGGGCTGAAAGAGACTGCGATCTTCTGCAGCGGCAGTATCGATGAAGAGGTACTGAAGCAGTTGCTCGAAGCCGGCGCGCCGATCGACGGCTTCGGCATCGGCACCCGCCTCGACACCTCCGCCGATGCGCCCTATCTCGATTGCGCCTACAAACTCGAGGAATACGCCGGTATTGCCCGGCGCAAGCGTTCCGAGGGCAAGGCGACCTGGCCGGGACGCAAACAGGTGTACCGAAGCCACGGCACAGACGGGCGGATGGCCGGCGATGTCCTGACGCTCGCGGACGACCCCCAGCCCGGCGCCGCCCTTATCGAGCCCGTCATGCGCAAGGGCCGGCGGCTCGCGTCGTCTGTGCCGCTCGAAACGGCGCGCCAACATACTGCGGCACAACTCGCCCGCCTGCCGTCCGACCTCGCCCGGCTCGAGCCGGCTTCGCTCTACCCGGTTACGGTGGCGCCGGCGTTGCGGCAACTCGCCGGTGATATCGATCAACGGATCGACCGGGTGTAACATCTGAATCCGGCGTCACCAGCCATAGGCGCATCAGCGCTGTCAGCTCCGAGCGTCGGCCGTCGTCGATGAATGCGCCGATATGCGGAATACCACCGATCTTCCACAACCATTTTGGTGAACGCGCGGCCTCGTAGAGGATGTCGCCGTGATGGACCGGCACGACCTCGTCCTCCGTTGCATAGACCAGCAACAAGGGAATCGGACTGAGCTCGCCGGCGGCCTGGACGGGTTTGTAGCGATCGCTGACCGTCAAAGAAAACGGCCAGGCCAGCGGCCAGGTCAGCCAGTATCCCGCGAGCTTCTCGCGGGCGATCACGCGATAGCCACTGAAGCCGCCTTCGACGACCACGCCTTTGATATGCGAACGCCATGGACTGTCCGCGACGGCGGTCAGCGCCAATGAACCACCGAGGCTCTGGCCGAATACGACGATGCGCCGTGCCGACGGTTCGGGGCGCGACAGCAAGTAACGCAAGGCCGCATCGATATCCCGATGTATCCCCGCCAGTCCCGGCACACCTTCAGAATCGCCATAGCCCCGGTAATCGAACAACATGACATTAAATCCTCGCTCGGGCAGCCAGTAGACGCTGGCAATATGCGCGCTCTTGTTTTGCGCATTGCCATAAAGTAACAACACGGTCGCATCGGCATCAGGAAGGCGCGACGGCAGAAACCATCCGTGCAGACGAATGCCGTCATCGGCGGGGAAATCGAACGCCTCGTATTCAATGCCGGCGACTGCGGGGTCGAATATCTGTTGCCCGGTCGGATGGAAAAACAGGTGCGTACACCCTCCGGAGAGCGATAACAGCAGTAGCAGTGGCATTGCCCGCCAGTTCATGCCTAGAAATACCAGTGTGCAAGCAGCAGACTTTCGCGGTAATCGCGACCGCCCTCCCCGACATAGGCAAGCTGCAATCGCAACGCGAACGCGGGATGCAGCGACAGGCTTTGCTCCAGACGTGCCTCGCGGCGCAATTCTTCATCGTCCGTGTGCAGTTGCACAACTGCGGTCGCATGCAGCGAAACCGGCCCGCCACCGAAGACGAGACCGATACGGGGACCGGCACCGAGCCTGATGTTGCTGTCGGTATGGTGCGAAGCGATCAGTTGCCCGTCCAGCATCCCGTAGATGACGAGACTTTCCCGCTTGTCCACGCCGTAGGCGAATCCGGCGCCGCCCTGGATCTCGCCGACCAGCGGTCGTTCCTCGCCGTTGAGCAGCGGATAGCGCGTCAGGCCACCGCCTATCTTCCAGGAGACCGGCCGCAGAAAGGCGTTGCGCGGCGCGAGCGACCAGATCTCGATGACCTCGAGGCGTTCGACATCCCAGCGATCACGATCGTGATCATAGCGAACACTGCCGTCGAGGAAATCGACCTGCGTACCACGCCGGTAACCTGCCCACGGGTCGGCGAGGTCATGGTACGCGGTACGAAATTGCAGCTCGGTGAAAGGACTGTCATCGGCGACACCGGCGCCGATCCCGGCGCGCGCGGTCGGATGTCCCTGGTCCGGCCTCGTGGCGTACGGGGGTGGCTCCGGGACAGGCGGCTGGCCGTCGATCCGGCTGCGCTCGACGAGCAGGCGATGCATGCGCTGAGCGGCCACGTCGCGCGGCAAGCGACCGGACAGGTACTCGTAATGCAAGTAATCGTGGGCGAGTTCCAGCGCGTGCGCCTGTGCCGCCGGCGGCAGGGTGGGCGCATCTCCCCCATCGGCAATCGACAACGCCGCCGAACGCGCCTCACGTGAGGCCAGTTGCGCGCTGTGTTTCAGGCGGCGCTCGGCCGACGGGCGATAGGCCACCGCGCGCAACAGCCCCTCCACGTCCAGTACCGCGCGGACGGTATCTGTCGGTATCGCCCAATACCGGAAGTTCCCGGCGAGTTCAGTCCCCGGCCGTGCGGCCTCCAGCAGGCCCAGCAGGCGATACGAGCAGTTTTCGCGGAGGAAGTAGTAGTCGAACGGGACGGAACCGACTTCCCACAGATGCATCATCATGCGCCGGATTTCATCGGTAGAGAGATTCAGCTCGTATTCCCACAGGTCGCGGCTCTCGAGATCGTTGTATTCCCGGACCTTGTCGTAATAGGGCATCAGCGAAAAGTAGCCCGAATAACCGCCCGTCAGTCCCTTCCACGCAAAACTGACAGGATTTTCTGCCCCTGCGGCCGCGGCGTAGTTGACAGCATAGGATACGAGCCGGCTCGCGTCCTCCGCAGGGCGATCGAGCCGCAACAGGGTATGCCCGAAGGCCGAGGAAGGATTGCCGACATAATCGGCGGCGAATACCAGCGCGACGTGTGCCGGATCGATCGCCTCGAACCAGACTGAAAAACGCTCGCAGGGTTGCGTGACCAGCCGGGCGTCATCGATGTCGAGTCGCTCGCGCAGCCAGTGATAACGCGCGATGAACGCGCATTGTGGATGCTGGCGCCCGTTGTCCTCCGCGCCGGGCGCGATCGCAGGTTCGAACAGCGCGCGTAGCGTCGCTTCAAGTTCGGCGGCGGGGTCCTCCCGCCCGACCGGGCTGTTGAAGAAATCCGCGCCGGTTGCCTCGCTGCGCCACCCGCTCCCGGATCGCGCCGGCACGTAATAGACCAGGCGTCGCCAGTAGGGATCATCGGCGAGCCGGAGTTCACCGGCGCGGTCGATCAGGGTAGCGAGATAGGACTGCCCGGCATCGGCGGCTGGCAGCAACGCAATCGCCGCCAGGACCAGCAGGCAAGGCCCCGTGCAACGCAGCATTATTCGGGATGAGACAGGATCCGGCGGCGCAATCGTCGTTGCGCCGCCGGACGTCAGGAACGGATCAGACTGCGTAACGCGCGAGCACCGCGTCCTGCGCCATCACCTGATGCAGGGCATCCAGCACCTGTTCGGCTGTGACATCCGCGGTCGGGAAGATCGTGTCGAAATTCGCCTTGACGGTATGATTGAACGCAGACTTGTGCGCCGGATCGATGCCGATCAGCTCGGCCAGCGTCTCCAGGGCCTCACCTTCGCCGACGGACATCTCGCGTGCGAGACGATCCATGTTGCTGCCTGTGAACATCGCTACCGGAGACTTCACGACGCCATCCTGCGTGCAACCCAGCGTGCCGAAGGTGATGCCGAATGTCTGATTGAAGAAGATGGAGTTGGTCGTTACAGCAAGCACCTGGGGCGCAAGACCGGCCTGGCCATTGAATAATACGGTACCGGCACCACAACCTGTGTTATCGGCGTGGGCAACGCCCGCGGTAAAGGCACCAGCAAAAGCAATCATCAGAAATTTGTTTTTCATCTTGTTCCCCTGTATTGATATTGATATACCGACAGTCCGAAAGTCTTGGATTAAAGCCATCGCGCTTCATTTGTATCACAGTACAATAAGGCCGTCTATCCACCACTTCAGCGTACCAGTTGCTGGCGGAGATCCCGCAGCTTTCGCTTGACCGCGACGGCATTGTCCGCACCCATGCGGATAAGCAAGCGCTGCCCGGCCGTCAACGCCTCGATACCCGGATCAGCATAAACATAGAACACCAGCGGCTGTTCCAGCCTGACCGGATCCCTGATCTCGGGCGTCGCCAGGATCTCGTCGATGACGGCGATCAGGCGGTCGTTGAAAACCCCCTGTGGATAACCAAGTTCCCGGTAGGCCTGCTGGAAAAGCGGATAGAAATGGATATAGGACTCGGCAAGCATCGCGCTGTCGATCTGGTCGAGCAGCGCGACATGGCGGCCATAGCGCTCGTAATTGCGCGGATTGATGACGATGCGCTCGCCCTGCTGTTCGATGAGGAAACGGCCACCGGGCGAGGTTACCGGCAAATGCGTCGGCGGAACCGCGCGAGTGCCAAGCCCATCGACGGTGATCACGAACCGCCGGATCATGTCCCGGCTGACCACGAGTTCCGCAAGCCGCGGATTCTCGATCAGGAACTCGACGACGGCGTGCACCGCCTGATCGCTGCGGTCGAGTTCCGGCAGGGAAGCCGGCAAAATCCCCGCAAGCGGCGAGACTATTGCGTCATCGACGGGTTCGGCAGCGGATTTCTCGGGAATCGGGTGACGAACCAGTGGTTCCGGGGCAACCTGGACCGGTGGCGGCAAGGCCAGCGGCATCTCAACCGATGTATCGCTACGCAGCCAGTACCAGGCGGCCGCGCCGGCCAGGCCGAGCACAATCAGCCAGATCATGAAAACCCTCACCCCGGCGCCGGGTTCCGGTGCGTGCTCACCCCTATCAGTCATGTCGGCGACCCGAATGCATCCAGGAAGGCTTCATGAATGTCGTCGCCGTAACACACCAGCATGACCTGCGTCAGCGACGCATCTTCAGCCAGAAACTTGCGGACCTCCTCGATCGCGATCCGTGCCGCCTGATCGACCGGATAGCCGTGGATACCGCAACTGATCGCTGGAAACGCGATGGTCCTGAGTCCGTGCGCAACGGCCAGTTTCAATGACTCCCGGTAGCACGAAGCCAGCACCTCGGCCTCGCGATGACTGCCGCCCCGCCATACCGGGCCGACGGTGTGAATGATATGGTGGGCCGGCAACCGGTATCCGGCGGTGATTTTCGCTCGTCCACTTTCACAGCCGCCAAGGAATCGGCATTCCTCGAGCAGGCCATCGCCGGCCGCCCGGTGAATCGCACCGTCGACACCGCCACCGCCGAGCAGGGTCTCGTTCGCGGCATTGACGATCGCGTCGACCTCGATCCGGGTGATGTCGCCCTCGACTATGGACAGGCGCGCTCCGGCTTCCACTCCGGGCTCGAATTCATCCAATGATGCCATACCCGGGTCCAGACTCCTGTACATGTCGCGGGTGAGCCCCGCAGTCTGCTCGTGATGCGTTAGAATATAACGTGTGTTCCGCAGGAGCAATCTGCCGCTGATGGAGAAAGACGACAAATCGCTGGCGAAAAAGTCATCCCGCAGCGAAATCGATGCCTTTGTTAAAAAGATCGCGGCGAACCCCGCGCTCAAGCCGGCGGGCGGGCGCGGACGCCTGATCTTTGCAATGGACGCGACCGCGAGCCGGGAACCGGCCTGGGATCAGGCCTGTCACATCCAGGCTGAGATGTTCAACGAGACCTCACGCCTCGGCGGGCTTGATATCCAGTTGTGCTGGTTTCGGGGTTACAAGGAATTCCACGCATCACCGTGGACGACCGACTCGCACGGCCTGCTCAAAATCATGACCTCGGTGACCTGCCAGGCCGGTCATACGCAGATCGGCATGGTGTTGCAGCATGCGCTGCTCGAAACCCGCGCATCAAAGGTCAATGCGCTGGTGATCGTCGGCGATTGTATGGAAGAGGACCATGGCGGACTGCTGCACCTGGCGGGCCAGCTCGGACTGCTGGGTCTGCCCGTCTTCGTCTTCCAGGAAGGCGATGACCCGATCGCCGCACATGTCTTTCGCGAGATCGCCCGTCTGAGCGGCGGCGCCTGGTGTGCTTTCGATGCCGCGAGCCCTCGCCAGTTGCGCGACCTGCTCGGCGCGGTCGCGGTCTATGCCGCCGGCGGACGCAAGGCCCTCGCGGACTACAGCCAGCGCTCGGACGCGCTCGTTCGCCAGATCACGCAGCAAATCGACAAGGGCTGACCTGGTATGGTCGCCAATCTGGTCTTCGCGCTTGCCGCCCTGTTCGCGATATTGGCGCTGTTGAGCTGGTTTCAGCGCACTCCGCCGCAGAATGTCGCGCGCGTCCTGCGCCGAATCGCGGTCACCGCCGCCCTCGCCGTACTCGTCATTCTCGCTGCGACCGGGCGTCTGCACTGGCTGTTCGTACTGGTCGGCTCAGCGCTCGCCTTACTGCCCCGGCTGCTGCCGTTTCTGCCCATCGTCGGTGGCCTCTACAAACGCTACAAGGCGGCGAAGGCCGCCCAATCCGCAGAGCGCGGGTCACCGAGTGGACGGGTATCGCAGGTTGAAACCCGATATATCCGGATGAGCCTGAATCACGATACCGGCGAGATCGATGGCACGGTCATCGACGGGCGCTTCAAGGGCGCGCGCCTGACCGAGCTTTCGATCGAGCAGTTGATCGATCTGCTGCGCGAATGCCGTATCGTCGACGCGGAATCCGCCCAGCTCGTACAGGCCTTCCTCGACGGCGTACACGGCGAGGTCTGGCGTGAAACGGCCGGCGACAATGCGGGCGGAACGGCGGACCGCCCACCGCCCCCCGGCGGTACGATGAATCGCGAGGAGGCCTGGGAGATCCTCGGCCTGAAGCCCGGTGCGGGCAAGGATGAGGTCATCGCCGCGCACCGCCGGCTCATGCAGAAACTCCATCCCGACCGCGGCGGCTCGGATTATCTTGCCGCGAAGATCAACCAGGCCAAGGACCTTCTGCTCGGGAAATAACCCCGCCTTCTCCGCCCCTTGACAGGAGCATCGATTACAAGGTCACGGTTACCCGCGCACCGCCGCCCTCACCCCGGCCGCTCTCGACCTGGCCGTGATAGGCGTCGACGATATCCCGTACGATTGCCAGCCCGATGCCATGGCCCTCGCGGCTGTGATCTCCGCGAACACCACGCTCGAACACCGCAGCCCTGACATCATCGGGAATGCCCGGGCCGTCATCCTCGATCGCGATCATGAGCCCGTCGCGCCGGTTATCCGCATCTTTCGTTTGCCGAACGATGATGCGCACCGATGACCGGCACCATTTGAAGGCGTTATCGAGCAGATTGCCCAGAATCTCGACGAGATCTTCTTCATCGCCGTGGAAGCGCGTACCGGTGCTGACATCGATAGCACAGCGAACCCCCTTGTCGCGCCAGGCCTTGCCCAGCGCATCGACAACCTTGCGCACGACCGGTTCCGCCGGAACCGTCGCCCTCAGCGCACTACGTCCGGCGGTCGCCGCGCGCCGCAACTGGTAATCGACAATCCCGGACATGCGTTCGACCTGGCCTTCGACCGTCGCACGAAACCCGCCATCGTCCCGCCCTTCCGCCGCGCCGCGCAGGATCGCGAGCGGCGTCTTGAGGCTGTGCGCGAGATCCCCGAGCGCGCGCCGGTAGCGTTCGCGCCGTTCGCGTTCGTACAATACCAGCGCATTGAGGTTCCCGGTCAGGCCCTGCAGCTCCGCCGGATATTCACCATCGAGGCGCGATTTATCCCCCGTCTCGATCGCCGCGATATCTCCGGCGACACGTCTGAGCGGGGCAAGCCCCCAGCGTAATACCGCCCACTGCACTCCCAGCAGCGCAACGGCGACGACCAGCAGCCAGCCCCGCAGTGTGCGTCGGAACCCGGCGACCTCGGCATTGAAGGCGGTCACATCTTCAGCGACGCTGACGGTATAGATCTCCGGGATCGGCATGTCCCCTTCCCAGGCGACGCCGATACTGAAGCTGCGGATCTCCGTCTCTCCTTCCAAACTCAGCGTATCAAATTGGCGCTCGCCGCGTTCGAGTCCGACCGGAAACGCGACGCTTCGGTCGTCAAGTGACGGCGAATCCCAGACATACCGCCCGTCGTTTCTGAGCATGCGCGCATAAAGCCCCGAGCGAGGCAGGAAGAAGCGGGTTTCCGGAACCGGATGGGCGATGCGCGCCCCGTCGATCCCTGGTGCCGACGCGGCAATCAGCATCGCCGCAAAGGATTGCAGGCGTTGCTTCAACGCGGCATCGACAGTCGCGTAATACGCCCGTTCGATAACGACTCCGGTGATGCCGAAGAACACGGCCATCACCAGGCTGGCGACGATCAGCAGGCGCGTGCCGAGTGAACGCCTCACG
This sequence comes from uncultured Chromatiales bacterium, assembly GCA_964437335.1. Classification (GTDB taxonomy): domain Bacteria; phylum Pseudomonadota; class Gammaproteobacteria; order SZUA-140; family SZUA-140; genus JAITWN01. The sequence goes on along the minus strand of CAYTGL010000001.1, from coordinate 195,816 downwards.
AAGTGCGCAGATCCGGGTTGAGGCGATAACCTCGGCCTCTGACGGTTTCGATCGGATTGTAGCGGCTGGCGGGATCGAGCTTGCGGCGCAGGCGGCCGATAAACACCTCGATGACATTGCTGTCACGGCTGGCGTCTTCCTCGTAGAGGCGATCGGTGAGTTCGCCCTTCGACAGCACCTCGCCGGCATGCAGCATCAACAACTCGAGCATCCGGTATTCATAGGAGGTCAGTTCGATCGGAGCGCCGTCGACCGTGACCTTTTGCGACGAGGGGTCCAGCACGATCGGGCCGCAAGTCAGGATGGGATGGCTTCTCCCTGCACTGCGGCGCACCAGCGCGCGCAGGCGCGCGAGTAATTCTTCAAAATGGAAAGGTTTGACGAGGTAGTCATCGGCGCCGGCCTCGAGTCCGTCAACCTTGTCCTGCCAGCGATTGCGCGCGGTCAGGATAAGGATCGGAAACGGCCTTCGCTCCTCGCGTAGCCGGCGGATCAGCTCGATACCGGACAGACGGGGCAAACCGAGATCGATGATCGCGACATCTACCGGATACTCGCGCCCAACATACAGTCCCTCTTCGCCATCCACCGCGGCATCGACCAGCCAGCCGTTATCCCTCAGACGATTGATCAACTGGTCGCGTAACGGGGCCTCATCCTCGACAAGCAGAACGCGCATCTACAGTGCTCAAGCCGGAACCGGTCGACGCATGACGATAGCATAATCGATACCGCTGAGACAGTTGTGCCCGCGGCACCCGTGAACACTGCGAGCATGGGGTCTGACCCCTCGCGTGGCCTCTCATGTCACTCGAGCGAAAGGACGAAGTCGATCAGACCGGCGATGTCCTCGTCTGACACCCTGGGGCTGTACGGCGGCATCGGCACGCCGCCGGTGACCTCGGTCCAGTTACCCTTGCCGCCCGTCTTGACCTTCTGGATCAGCGCCGCGCGCGCGGCAGCATCACCGTTGTAACGCACCCCGACATCGCGCCAGGCCGGACCGACAAGTTTCTCATCGACCTTGTGACAGGCCGTACACCCGGCCGATTGCGCCGCAGCCGGCATCTCCGTCGCAAACGTGGTCTGTCCCGAGACCAGCAGAAAGGCGCCTGCGATCGCGCCTGGAATCAAACCGAATGTCTTCATTGCACACCTCCCGTCGTATCCCGTTACCGAACCTGTTTCTATCTTTCAGGACCGAGAATACCCCGTGGATGCTGAATGGAAGCTGAACGACCGTCATCAAATTAAGCCGATGAAAAGGACCGGCCTGTCTGGGCCCATGACCGTCCGCCGCAGGGATGCGGCGGCCGAGTGTACAGGGACGTATTTACCGCGTGTCATGGGCCCAGACAGGCCGGTCCTTTTCATCCTCCCTATGCTGGGATATCGAACACGGCGATCGACTCGACATGACTGGTATGCGGAAACATGTCCATGACTCCGGCCTGCGCAAGCGAGTAACCAGCGACATTGACAAGGTACTCGGCGTCGCGCGCCAGCGTCGCCGGGTTGCAGGAGACATAGACGATGCGACGGGGGCCGGGCCTCGGCAGGTGCTTCAATACCTCGATCGCGCCGCTGCGCGGCGGGTCGAGCAGCAGGCGGTCGAAGGCGACGTGGTGCAGGAAATCTCCGACAGCGGATTCATCGAACAGGTCGATGCGCCTGAACTCCGCATTGGCAATGCCATTCAGCGCGGCATTCGCCCGCGCGCTCTCAATGAGCCGCGGGTCCCCCTCGACGCCGGTCACCCGCCCGGCGCGACGCGCGAGCGGCAACGTGAAATTGCCGAGACCGCTGAACAGGTCGAGCACCCGTTCATTCGCTCCGGGATCGAGCAGTTCGACGGCGAGACTGACCATCCGGCGATTGATGTCGCCGTTGACCTGGATGAAATCGGTCGGGACGAAGCGGATGGTCACGTCGAAATCCGGCAGGCGGTAGTACAGCGGTGCCGGCGCTGCCGGCCACAGCGGCGCGACAGTCTCGGGTCCACCCGGCTGCAGCCACAGCTGGATGGCATGAGCGCAGGCGAATCCAGTGAGGCGTTCGCGGTCGCCCGCGGTCAGCGGCTCGAGGTGACGGAACACCAGCACTGCCGCGTCGTCACCGCAAACGATCTCGATCTGCGGCAGGCGCCTCTTGCAACTGATCCCCTCGATCAGCGGCGGCAACAGCGGCAGCAGGCGCGCGACCCGCGCGTCAAGCACCAGGCACTCGTGGGTCGGATTGATATAACTGCTGCGGCGCTCGCGAAAGCCGACGATGACGCCACCCTTCTTCGGGACATCGCGTACCCCGAGGCGCGCGCTGCGCCGGTAGTGGCTCACCGGACCTTCCAGCGGCTCCCGCCAGTGGTGAGGACGGACATCTCCGGCCTTCAACAACATCGAGGCCACCACTGCCTGCTTTTCGCGGATCTGCGCGCGCGGCTCCAGATGCTGGAGACTGCAACCACCGCAGACGCCGAAATGGGGACAGCGCGGTTCGACGCGTTCCGGCGACGGCGCCAGCACCTCGAGCGCATACCCCTGATCGAAGGTTTTCCTGTGCCTGGCGAACTGCACCCGTACCGTTTCACCCGGCAGCGCCCCGTCGATGAAGGCGACCTTGCCATCGATGCGGGCGATGCCGCGGCCGTCATCGTCGAGGGCGTCGATGGTGGCGATGCCGGGCTCGATGGACGCCCGCGCCTCGCCCGGGCGAGGCCGGAAGGTCTTCATGGAAACCGATGCCGCAAGGTCAAAGCCATTCGACCCGGGCATCGAGCAGGCGGATATCGGAGACCTCCTCGACCATCCGGCTCAGCGCGCTGAGCGAACTTTCGAGGTGACGGCGATCGTTGCTGATCATCGTGATGCCGAGCTGCGCGCGCTGCCATTCCTCGAGGTAGTCGATCTCTGCGACCGAGGCATTGAACTTTGCCCGCAGGCGATCCTTGAGGCTCTTTATGACCCGGCGCTTCGCTTTCAGCGAGGCGGAATGCGGGATCATCATATCGAAGCTCAAATAGGCGATATGGACCGTCGCCTTGCCGGACATCGCCGCTTACCCTAAACCGAATCCGTAACGCCCGGTGCTGACGAGCGACAATAGCGCGAGACCGAGGATCAGATTGACGCCGACGAGACGGCGGATCGTCGCGAGCGCCTTGCCGCCCGCCGCCCAGTCCGTCGCGGTGACCGCAACGCGCAGACGGCGCCACGGGGCGAAGAACAGGTGCAGCCAGATCAGGATCATGATGATCCCGATCAGCAGCATCCCATGCACGCGAGGAGGGCTGTTGCCGATCCCGCCAAACAAATCGTACGCGACCCACAGGCCGGTCAGTGGCAGGATCACGACCGCGGCCCAGACCCACGGGAAGAAGCGGTTGAAGACGTCTCGCCACAGCGTCAGGCGCTGTGGCGCCTCGAGCAGCGACGCGGCGACCGGGCGCAGGATCATCCAGGCGAAGAACATACCGCCGACCCAGATCACGGCGGCCAGCAGATGCAGCATCAATGCGATTGAAATCATGGGTTCCGTTCTCGTGGTCGAAGGGGAAAGTCGCGCTCAGCACGCAATGTCGTCGAAGGTTCTGACCTGGCGATGCGGGGCCGAAGGATCGGGTTCACCGTCGCGCACCAGCTGGCAGGTCTGCAGGCCGGCCGACCGCGCGGCGTCGAGTTCCTGGACGATATCCGACAGAAACAGCACTTCGCCGGGAGGCACGCCGATTTCTGCGACGATATGCCGATACGACGCGGCGTCGGCCTTCGCGCCGATGCGGGTGTCAAAATAACCGCTGAACAGCGGCGTCAGGTCACCGAAGCGGGTATGTGCGAACAACAGCTTCTGGGCATGTACCGAGCCGGATGAATAGACATACAGCGCGATCCCCTGATCATGCCAGCGCCGCAACGCGGCGACCGCGTCGTCGTAAATATGGCCCTCGAAATCCCCGGCGTGGTAGCCATGCTCCCAGATCAGCCCCTGCAGCGCCTTCAGCGGTGTCGCCTTGCGATCCGCATCGATCCACGCGACGAGTTCGGCGGCCACCTGGTCGTCACCGGCATCGGGCAGCCCGGCCAGCGTACGCGCCTCGTCGAGATGGGCGCGCACGCGCGCGTCGTCGGCATGATCCCGGACAAAGCCGGCGATATGCCGGCGCGCATACGGGAACAGCACCTCCTTGACGAACGCCAGCGACGAAGTCGTGCCCTCGATGTCGGTCAGCACCGCACGCGTCATGCGGCCTCGCGGACCAGATTGTCGAAAGTCGGGAAGCGGCGTGCGATATCGCTGCCGGTGAAGTTTCCGACCCAGCCCTCCGGTGTCGTGAAGAAGCGAATGCACTTGAAGTTCGGCGCGGAGCCCATGTCAAACCAGTGACGGGTGTGCGCCGGCACGCTGATCAGATCGCCCTGCTCGCACAGCGCGGCATGGACGCGGTCGTCGGCATGAAGGTAGAACAGCCCCCTGCCCTCGACAAAGAAACGCACCTCGAAATCATCGTGGGTATGTTCGTTGAGAAATTTTCCGCGCATCGCCTCGCGCTCCGGATGATTCGGGCGCAATGCGACGACATCGACGGTGTGAAAGCCGTAGGCTTCGTTCAGGCGTCTGACCTGGGCGTCATAGGCGGCCAGCACCTCGTCCTGGGTAGACTCCGGTTTCAGCGGACGGTTTGCTTCCCAGCGTTCGAAGATCACGCCGATCTTCGCGAGCTGCGCGGCGATCTCCGGGTGGCGATCCTCGCGTGCGATCTCCCGCGCATTCTCGTCATATATATTAAGTAAACTCATTGGCTTGTCCTCCTTATCTCAAGTTCGTACTGAAATAGATACTCAAAAGCTTCCAGGTGCCGCAGGGCCTCGGGCAATGACGCGCCCCAGGTATACAGACCATGACCAGCGATCAGGTAGCCGGGCGCCGGCGCCTGATCGCCGAGCCACACCGCAACGTGTTGCGAAAGCCGATACATGTCCTGATCGTTGTCGAACACCGGCACCTGCAGTCGTGAATTGTGCGTGTTGATGCCGGCAAAAGCCTTGAGGATCTCAAGGCCCTCGAGCCGCAACGCGCTGCCGGCGAGCCGCGAAACCACCGTCGCGTTCACCGAATGGGTGTGCAGCACCGCCCCGATCGCCGGATCATGGCGATAGAGCTGGACGTGCAGCAGGGTCTCGGCCGACGGTCGTTTGTCCTCGAGCGGCTTGCCCTCAAGATCGACCCGCATCACGTCCGCCGCGGTCAATCGTCCCTTGTGCGCGCCCGAGACCGTAATCGCGATCTCGTTGCCGGACAGCCGAACCGAAAAATTGCCGCTGGTCGCCGGGACCCAGCCATTTTGCGCAATCGTGCGTCCGGCAAAGACCAGGGCCTCGGCGGCCTCGTTGAAGCTTGTCATGACGTGATGGCGTTCCGCTGGCCGTGGCTGTCCATGATAACGTAATCGCGGGGCGCTTGAGTAGAGACGCGCACAGCGACACTATAATGAGCATAACGCGATCAGACAGGAGCCTCATGCGCCCTTCCGAGCACGAGCAGGCACATACCCCGCAGAACCAGGAATCACTCGCCACCGCCCGCTTGCTGTCAGTGATCCAGTCGGTGTTGAGCGAATCCCGGCAGCGCCGCGATGCGACCACTGCGCGGATCTCGCTCGATATGGATTTTGATCACGACCTCGGCATGGACAGCCTGGCCCGCGTCGAGATGCTGAGCCGCATAGAAAAACGCTTCGGCGTCACGCTCGAGGATCGCGACTTTGCCGAGGCCCGCACGCCGCGCGCTCCGCAACCGAAGTCTTGGTCGCTCCGGATTCGCTGAAGACGCTGACCGAGGTTCTCGAATGGCATGCCGAGCACCATCCGGAACGCGTACATATCCGGTTTTATGACGATCATTCAGATGGAAAAATAATCAGTTATCACGGATTGTTGAGCGGTGCCCGCAGGATTGCGAGCGGTCTGCAGTCACTCGGCCTGCAACGCGGGGAAGCGGTGGTGTTGATGCTGCAGACCGAACCCGATTACTTCTTCTGCTTTTTCGGCGTCCTGCTGGCCGGCGGCATCCCGGTCCCGATCTATCCGCCGGCGCGGGCGGATCAGATCGAGGATCATCTGCTGCGCCAGATCGGTATCCTCGACAACTGCGCGGCGCCGATCCTGATCACGCTGCCTGAAGGGCGAATGATCGCCCGCCTGCTGAAGTCGCGAGTCGACAGTCTGAAACAGGTCGTGACCGCCGCCGATATCGTCGCGGCCGCGGCCGTCCCGCTCGCCGGCTTCGAACCCGGCCCCGGCGACACCGCCTTCCTGCAGTATACCTCGGGCAGCACCGGCGCACCGAAAGGCGTCGTGCTGACACATGCCAATCTGCTCGCGAACATCCGTGCGATGGCCGCGCATGTCGACGCCGGTCCACGCGACGTATTCGTCAGCTGGCTGCCGCTCTATCATGATCTCGGCCTGATCGGCGCCTGGTTCGGCAGCCTCTACTGCGCGACGCAACTGGTCCTGATGTCGCCGATCGCGTTCATCACCCGGCCGCTGCGCTGGTTGCAGGCGCTGCACCGTTATCGCGGCACGATCTCGGCCGCCCCGAACTTCGGTTTCGAGTTGTGCCTGCAGCGCATCAGCGACGAGGATCTCGCGGGCATCGATCTCAGTCACTGGCGTATCGCCTGCAATGGCGCCGAGCCGGTCAGTCCCGATACCCTGCAGCGATTCAACCAGCGCTTTTCACGGTATGGCCTGCGCAGGGAAACCCTGATGCCGGTCTATGGGCTCGCCGAGTGCAGCGTCGGCCTGACCTTTCCGCCGCTCGGCCGCGGGCCGCTGATCGATCGTATCCGGCGCGAGTCGTTTCTGCAGCATGGCAAGGCCATCCCGGCCGTGGCCGCCGACGACGACAAAGTCCTGTATTTCCCCAGTTGCGGCGCCCCGCTCGCCGGTCACGAGGTGCGTATCGTCGATGCGACCGGTCGCGAGTTGCCGGACCGGCAGACAGGCCAACTGCAGTTCCGCGGTCCGTCAGCAACGCAGGGTTATTACCGTAACCCGGACGCCACGCGCAAACTACGCGACGGCGACTGGCTCGACTCCGGCGACCTCGCCTATGTCGCCGGCGGCGAGGTCTACCTGACCGGTCGGGCCAAGGACATCATCATCCATGCCGGCCGCAATCTCTATCCGCACGAGATCGAGGAAGCCGTCGGCCAGGTCGACGGCATACGCGCGGGACGCGTCGCGGCGTTCGGTGCAATCGATCCGGTGCTCGGCAGCGAACGACTCGTCATCGTCGCGGAAACACGGGTGCAGGATCCGGACGCGCAGATCCAATTGCGCAGCCGGATCAATCAGATCGTCGCCGAACTCTGCGGCGGCCCACCGGACGATCTGGTGCTTGCCGGTCCGGGGACCGTGCTGAAGACGCCCAGCGGCAAGGTCCGGCGCGCGGCCTGCCGGGAGCGCTATGAGCGCGGGGAAATCGCCCTGCCGCGCCCGCCCGCCTGGCGACAGCTCATGCACATCGGCGCCGGCGCGATCCCGCAACAACTGCGCCACCTGCGCCGCCTGCTGCTGCCGACGCTGCATGGCGCATGGGCACACCTCGTGTTCTGGCCGACGGCGCTGCTGACCTGGGTCATGGTCGTCTGCCTGCTGCCGACACGGTCGCTGCGCTGGAAGATGGTCAGACTGATGTCATGCTGGCTATTGCCGGTCATCGGGATTCGGGTCCGCATCGAGAACCGTGAATATCTGCCCGCCCGCGATCAGATCTGCCTCTGTATCGCGAATCATGCGAGCTATCTCGATGCGCTGCTGCTGATCCGGGCGCTGCCCGATCCGGTCTGTTTCGTCGCGAAGGCGGAGTTGCGCGAACACCTGATCTCCCGATGGTTACTGCAACGTCTGGGGGCCGTATTCGTCGAGCGATTCGACGCGAACCGGGGAGCGAGTGACACGCAGGCGCTCGTCGCGCAGGCGCGTGCGGGGACGCGCCTGCTGTTCTTTCCGGAGGGCACGTTTACCCGCGCGCCGGGTCTGCGACCGTTCCGGATGGGGGCCTTCATCACCGCTGTCGCCGCCGAAACGCCGCTGTTCCCGATCGCGTTGCGGGGCAGCCGCTCGCTGTTGCGGGACGACAGCTGGTGGCCGAACCGAGGCGATGTCACCGTGAGCTTTCTCCCGTTGATCACGCTGGCGAGCATCGATTCCGGCATCGAAACCGGCATTGAAACTGGCGCCGACGACTGGTCCCGCGCGCACGCATTACGCGCGCGCGCCTACGCGGCCTTGCTTGCGCATTGCGGAGAACCGGAGTTGCTCGAAGGACGTCCGCCACGTCCGCCCATGTAATCAGGTCGTTCGCAGATACGCCGACATCCAGGCGACGATCAGCCTGCCGACATAGCGCACATCGGCCTCCCGGCTCAGCAGATGATCGGCACCGTCGAGGACGATAAAACTTTTCGGGTGGCGCGCCGCCTCGAAGATGCGTGCGGCGTGTTCGATCCCGACCGTCTGGTCAGCCGGTGAATGGAGGACCAGCAGCGCGGCATCGAGCGCGGCGATTGCCGCAGCGGGCCGCGCGGCGCGCAGGTCGTCGATCAATTGCGGCGTGATCCGGTAACGCTGACCGCCGATCTCGGCCTCGGCGACACCATCACGCTCGACATCCGCAACCGCGCCTTCCAGATGCTCGAGGACATGGTCCGGCGTGAACGGCGCGTTGATCGTCACGATCGCGCGCACGGACGCAAGGCCGCCGGCAGCCGCGAGCACCGCGGCGCCGCCGAGGGAATGACCGATCAGCAGCTGTGGCGCTTCGCCGGTTTCTGCCGCGAACCACGTGGCGGCGGCCTCGATGTCCTCGATATTGGTCGTGAAATTACTGGTCTCGAATCGCCCGTCACTCTTCCCGAGACCGGTGAAGTCGAAGCGCAAGACCGCGATCCCCTGCTCCGCGAGCATGCGTGACAATACGCGAATGAAGCGATAATTGCTGTTGCAGGTAAAACAGTGCGCGAGCAGCGCGCCCGTGCATATCGCTCCGTCCCCGGGCAGATCGAGACTGCCGGCGAGGCGGACGCCACGGACATTCGAGAATTCGACGCTGCGCGTTGGCACCGGATCGAAAGGGTCCGCTCACGAAGCTGCGGTTGCCGCGCTCGGCACCGGACAGGCGACGCCGGTGCCGCCGAGGCCGCAATAACCGCCGGGTACTTTCGCGAGATATTGCTGGTGATGATCCTCGGCATAATAGAATACCGACGCCTCGACGATCGCCGTCGTGATTCGCCCGTGACCGGCGCGTTGTAATGCCTGCTGGTAGGCGTCCCGCGAACGCAGCGCTGCAATACGCTGTGCTTCGTCATGGACATGGATTTCCGAGCGGTACTGGGTGCCGATATCGTTGCCCTGGCGCATGCCCTGGGTCGGGTCATGATGTTCCCAGAAGATCGTGAGCAGGTCTTCATAGGTCACTTGCGCAGGATCAAACACGACCCGGACCACCTCGTTGTGACCGGTCAGGCCACTGCAGACCTCGCGGTAGTTCGGGTTCGGGGTCAGACCGCCCGCATAGCCGACCGCCGTCACCCAGACTCCGTCGCGGGTCCAGAAGCAGCGTTCGGCGCCCCAGAAGCAGCCCATGCCGAACTGCGCGAGCGACAACCCGACCGGGTATGGCGGCAGCAGCGGCCTGCCGGAGACGAAATGGCGGTTCTCGATCGCGATCGCGGCATCCCGTCCCGGCAGTGCCTCCGCTGCGGTCGGCAGGGTCAGTTTCTTATCGATATCACGCCACATCGGTCGATATCCTGTTATTCGACGCCGCCGGCAAGCGGCGCTTGAGGGACGATACGACAGCGATCCAGGTCAGGCAAGGATTTACTTGATAACTAGAATGTATTAAAATCCGTTTTATCATAGAAACTGATTATATAAGCAAGCAGCGACCCGGTATAAATACTGGTTATAAACAGATTGAAGGAAGCCTGCCGATGAGCCTGAATCGAGCCACGAACCTGGACCTCACGGCCAAGGAAGGCGCCATGACGGAGCCACGTCCCGAGCGCGAGTTCGATCACGCACGGATAGCGGCACTGAACGAGAAATACCGTCCTCTGTCGGTCGATGAGCGTATCCGCGCGCTCTACCAGGATTTCCCCCAGGAAAAGGTCATGCTGACCTCCTCGTTCGCGGCCACGTCGGCGTTCCTGCTGCACGTGTTCTCGCGCAACGCACCACAGCAGCCGGTGTTCTTCATCGATACCGGCTATCACTTCCCGCAGACTCTCGCATACAAGCAGAAGCTCATCGATCTGTTCGGACTCACGGTCGTCGACGTCCGCGCAGAGGACTGGAAACACGAATTCACGGTGCAGGATGAGACCTGGCGAAAGGATCCGGACTTCTGCTGTTCGATCAACAAGGTCGAGCCGCTGTATGCGCTCAAGCACCAGTTCGACGTGTGGGCCTCGGGACTGATGCGCTGGCAAACAGAACACCGCGCGTCGCTCGATATCTTCGAGGTGCGCAGCGGGATCATCAAGTTCTATCCGCTGATCGACCTCACCCGGGAGCAGCGGGACGCCTACATCAAGGAACACCAGTTGCCGTTTCATCCGCTGGTCGCGGTCGGCTATTCGTCGATCGGCTGCACCCATTGCACCTCACCGGGTCTCGACCGCAGCGGGCGCTGGAACAACAGCCCGAAGACCGAGTGTGGCCTGCATCTCTGATCGCGAAACCGTGATCGCGCCAACGCCGGACCGAAGCTGAAGCAGGGTCGGCCGCAGGGCCGACACTGAAAACCGGCACCAGGCTTACCAGTGCCAGACCTGATCGTGCGCGTCGAGGAGTTTCGGCAGTTCGCCGCGCGCAATCAGCGTGACGCTCTCGATCAGGCTCACGGCGACAATCCCCAATTCATCGCAGTCCTCACTGACCGCATACACATCGACGCCCTTGCCGAGCAGCGACCCGATGTCGCGATCGAGTCGCGGTGGCTGCTTCTGCGCCCGGCCACCGATGACGAGACCCGAGGCGTCCTGTCCGCTTACCGCGTAGTTCACTGCGTTGCCACGCAACAGCACGCTGAAGGATGCGCCCGCGCCGATCAACGCGTGCGTGATCCAGATCACCGGATCATCCTGCTCCTCTATCGTGCAGCGGTAGGCCGAATTTACGATCTGCAGGACTTTCATCGTGCGTAAAACACCTAGCGGGTTCCGATCACCAGTGTGTTATCCGATGCCAGCGCGGCCTTCCACAGGTCGGTCGGCGTCCCGCGGCGGCAACCGACGATCGCCTCGTCCATACCGCGCTCATCTGCGCACAAGTCACAGTTGATCCAGTCAAGGGAACCGCCATGCTCGCGCGCCGCGCGCATCAGCGCCGCGATCCATTCGCTCGGCAGCGGGTGGTCCTCTTCCGGCAGGTCATGGCCATGCACCGGATTCGCATGCAACTGCTGGCGCGAGAACGGCAGGCCGACCGCACCCTCGTAGGCAAAGACATGGACCTGGTAACCGCGTCTTGCCATAATGTCGAGCAGGCGCAGCGCCGTGACGGTCCGGGCCTGCTCGAACGGCGCGTCCATCAGGACCAGGGTCAGCGTCGGATTCTCCGCCATCGCGCTCCTTACTTACAGCCACAAGGTCCGGTCGCCCCGGGCCAGCCCGTCGACGATTGCGTCGAGCGAGGCAACGCGAACGCCGGCGATGACCTGTGTGATGCCGCGCTCACGCAGCGAAAAGTCATCCCCGAGCACGGTTACCCCCTGCTCGACCAGTCCGCGCAACCCGCTCCCGCGGCCGCCCGTCCTTGCGGGAAAAACCCCGTTCTGCACGAGGTATACGGTTACCGCATGGCCGGCCCGCGCGAGATCGAGGGCAAGCCGATAGTCCTGTTCGACCCCGGCGCTTTCATGAGGATCGCGCGATTCGATCAGCAGATAACCGGTCACACCTGTGGTACCCCGCGGGCGGGAATAATACTTTGGTAGTATATCGGTCCTGGGCGCGGATGCAATTTCCGCCTCATCACGAGGCAAGGATGGCAATTATGGTAGGATGGCCGGACCCGGACGAAGCAATCCCCGCCACGCCAACCATGACAGTCCCGGTTATCGACAGCTTCAATCTCAGCAGCGGCCGCCTCCTCGCCAACAAGTACCGGGTCATCAAGAGTCTCGGCGCAGGCTGGGAAGGCGAGGTCTACCTGGTCAGGGAGGAGGTCACCGGCATCGAGCGCGCGGCGAAGTTCTTTTTCCCCCAGCGCAATCCCGGCAATCGCACGCTGTCGTTCTACGCCAAGAAACTTCACAAGCTGCGCCACACACCGATCCTGATCCAGTACCACACCCAGGAGACGATCCGCTATCGAGGTATCCCGATCACGTTCCTCGTCTCGGAATACGTCGAAGGCCAGCTGCTGAGCGACTTCCTCGCGCGCCATCCGGGCAAACGGCTGACGCCGTTCCAGGGATTGCACCTGCTTCACGCGTTGGCGTCCGGCATTGAAAGCATTCATAACATGCGTGAGTATCACGGCGACCTGCACACCGACAATATCGTCATTCAGCGCTTCGGACTCAGCTATAATCTCAAGTTGCTCGATATGTTTCACTGGGGTTCGGCAAGGAAGAAAAACATCCATGACGACGTCTGCGATCTGATCCGCCTCTTTTATGATGCCCTTGGCGGACAGCGTTACTATGCAAGGCTGCCATCCGAGATCAAGGCGATATGCTGCGGACTCAAACGCAGTCTGGTCCTGAAGAAATTCCGATCGGCCGGCATGCTGCGCGAATATCTGGAAACAATGCAATGGCAATAGGGCGACGTCCTTGACCGCATTGCCAGATGCCGCCAGCCCGGCATTCCAGTACTGGAGCTATCTCAATCATGACATGCGCGACCTGGGCGTGATCCATGACTGCGCCGCGGGTCAGGTCGGCGTCTACAGCGCACGCGCGCCCTACAAGGCACATGCCAATGCACCCAATGAGGACGCCGCCGCGATCTTCTGCTATCCGAGCGGCTCGGGGCTGCTGGTCGTCGCCGACGGCATGGGCGGCTTGCCGCAGGGAAGTCAGGCATCAGGCCTGTTGATCGACGCGATACGCGATGCCCTGGTTCAGCAGGGCGACCACGGCGAAAAAGGTTTGCGCGAACAACTGATCAACGCGATAGACAGCGCGAATGCACGAATCAATGCGATCGGCGCCGGCACGACGGTCGCTGCGATCGAGATTGGTACCGATGCCATCCGCACCTGTCATGTCGGCGATTCAATGATCCTGGTCACCGGTAACCGGGGCAGGATCAAGCTGCAGACAGTATCGCATTCACCGGTCGGTTATGCGGTGGAGGCCGGCGTCCTTGACGAAAACGAGGCGATGTATCATGACGAGCGCAATCTGGTCTCGAATTACGTCGGACTGCCCACCATGCGGATCGAGCTTGGCCACACGCTGCGGCTCGCGCAATATGATACGGTACTGGTGGCGAGTGACGGTCTGTTCGACAATCTGTATATCGAGGAGATCGTCGGACGCATCCGCAGCGGTTCGCTAGAGCATGCGATGCAAGGCCTGGCGACCGCCTGCCACAAACGCATGGCGCACCAGACCGTCGGCGCGCCGTCGAAGCCGGACGACCTGACCTTCATACTCTACCGCCGACATCGCCGGCGCGGGGGCGCCCCGCGCTAGACCGGAGTCCGGCTGGCGGGCCCTTCCGCAATGGCTCTATAATAGTCGTCCTGTAACGAAGCAGATGTCCGTCCACAGAAACTGCCAGCAATCCGGCTACCGCCCCGGGACCGCCCGATGGAAATGACGTCAGTCACGATACCGCTCGCCTTTCTCGCAGGGACTCTGTCCTTTTTATCACCCTGCGTGCTGCCGCTGGTGCCAGTCTATCTCAGCTATCTGTCCGGCAGCGCGATTCATGACGACGACCAGCTGAATCGCGCGCAGGTCTTCACTCACGCGGTGCTGTTCGTCACCGGTTTTACGCTGGTGTTCATCGTGGTTTTCGGTCTGCCGGCAACGCTGCTTGGCGCGACGCTGAATCACTACAGCACAATCATCGCCCAGGTCGGCGGTGTGATCCTGATCGTGTTCGGCCTGCATACGATCGGCGTGTTCACGATCCCGTTCCTGAACATGACCCGGCAGCTCCAGATGGATCACGGCATGACGCCGGGCTATCTCCGCTCCGGCATGATCGGCATCGCATTCGCGGCGGGGTGGACGCCGTGCATCGGCCCGCTGCTCGGCGCCGTGATGACCATGTCCTTTACCGAGCCGGGCACCGGGGTCTTCTTCACTTTTGTCTACGCAATGGGGCTTGCGATGCCGTTCCTGTTGACCGCGCTGTTGCTCACGCGCGCGACGAACTTCCTTCATCGTCTGAACCGGCATGCCCACATCGTCCAGCGCGTCAGCGGGGTATTCCTGATCGCCGTCGGCCTGCTGCTGGTCAGCGGACAACTCGCGACGATGAATACCTTCTTCATCAACATCACGCCGGAGTGGCTGATAGAACGCCTGTAAGGGTGGGCACACCGTTTTTGATGCGGATTCCGGCAGAATGTGCTCGATGCGGTGAGCACAGCAAACCGCACAATTCAACCCTGCGACGTCCCTCGGCTACCCGACCACATTGCGCGGCCTCCCGCCCATAAAGGCCGCAATGTTCTCCCGCAGCCCGTCCGCCAGGCGCTGCCGGGACTCCCGGCTCGCCCACGCGATGTGCGGTGTCACGATCAGGTTCGGAATATCCGTCGCGAGCAAGGGGCTGCCCTGACACGGCGGCTCGGTTTCGAGCACATCTATGCCCGCGCCGCCGATTACCCCGCGCCGCAGCGCGTCAGCGAGCGCCGCCTCATCGATGAGGCCGCCCCTCGCGGTATTGATCAGCAGCGCGCTAGACTTCATCAGGGCGAGTTCCCGCGTCCCGATCAGTCCGCGGTTCGTGTCGGTCAATGGACAATGCAGGCTGAGGACATCGACCTGCCCAAGCAATTCATCGAACGCGACCCGGCCCGATGCCGGCGGCATTCCGGATCGCGCCGCGATCCGCACGTCCATGCCGAAACACCCCGCCGCCGCCGCGACCGCGCGGCCAAGCGCCCCGTAGCCGACGATCCCGAGCGTGCAGCCGTCGAGTTCTGAAATCGGGTAATCGAGCAGCGCGAACTGCGGACTTTGCTGCCACCGCCCTGCCCTGACCGCGGCCCGATACTCCGGCAAACGGGTCGCGAGCGAGAACATCAACGCGAACACATGCTGCACCACGGATGGCGTAGCATAGGCGGGCACGTTGCAGACCGTTATGGATAGCCGGGACGCAGCGGCGAGATCGATGTTGTTGACACCGGTCGCGGCAACACAGACGAGACGCAGATTTTCCGCCGCGGCGAGTTGCTCCGCGCCAAGCACGACCTTGTTCGTGATGACGACGTCCGCGGCGCGTATCCGTTCTGCAACCTCGCTGGCGGCGGTCGTTTCATGAAATATCCAGCGCGGCAACGTCGCTTCGATACCGGAAAGGTCAATATCGCCGTGTCCGAGGGAGCCGCTGTCGAGAAACACCCCGGCGCGCATGTCAGAACCGCCTCTGAAATGACAACCCGACGCCATCGAGCGGCCCATCCCGACTATCGAGCCCGACCCGGTCCCGATAGCCGACCTCGAGCGCCTGTGCAGAACACAGACACAACAGGATCAGGCGGGAGATGCTACGCAAAGCCATGAAAACGAAGATGCCCGATTACGGGCAGGCGATCAATCCCTGGCGTCGGCTAACCGGCGGATCGTGATACGTCGTAGTGGTCTGTCTGATGGAAAATCGCCCGGTCCCGTCCCTGGCGTTTGGCTTCATAGAGCGCCCCATCCGCCGCCCTGAGGAAATCTTCGATGGACCGAAAGTTCGCGGACTCGCCATGGACCGCAACGCCGAGAGAGGCGGTCACGATCATTTCGCTCACCCCGTTGACAAGATGGCGCGTCGTGCGGAAGGCGTTCAGCAGGCGCTCGCAACTGCGGCGCGCACTGTCGAACCCAGAACCCGGCAGGATTACGACGAATTCCTCGCCGCCATAACGCGCAATGATATCGCTGCCGCGGGTATGCCGCCTGAGCAGGCTTGCCGTTTCCCTGATGATATGGTCTCCGGCCAGGTGTCCGTAACTATCGTTGATGGTCTTGAAACGGTCGAGATCTATGAAAATCAAGGCGAGCGGCCAGCCATGCTCATTGGCCAGTTCGAGCTCGTCGAACAGGGCGTGCTTGAGATAGGAGTGATTGAACAGTCCGGTCAGCACGTCGCGGCGATTCTCTTCCTCGAGCTTGATCGTGCGGTTCTCGAGGAGTCTGGCCGCCTTCTCCAGCAACATTGATTTCTGCATGACCTTGATGTGGCGCAGCAGGATCAGCTCGCGCGCCTCGTTAATGATCCAATCGGCATTGGAGTGCTCATCGAGTTCTACCTCAAACAGCTTTGCGATCTCAGTGATTGTGGTACTGACGCTTTCGAGGACCTCGACAAAAGTCTGATCATTGATGCCGAGGGACTGGCCGGCCTTTTTCATCACCTTCGGCAGCAGCGACTCCTTGTCGACGTTGCACCAGAGGTCGGCCATTTCGCTCGAGAGTGCGATGATCCGGACCTGCCGTTCCAGCACCGGCCAGGCGGCCAGATCGGCGGCCTCAGGATCATGGCTGTACAGAACCAGCGCATGCAGATTGTCGGGAAAATTCCATTGCTGCAGCAGCCAGGCGCCGATCTCGGCATGATCGACCCCGAACTGCTCGCGCTCCCGGAGGCGGGCCCGGTCATGCGAGAGCCTGGTCGATACGGTGCCATGATAGAGCTCGGGAATCGCGCGACCCAGCGCCATCATGCCGATATCCTGCAGCAGGCCGGCAAGAAACATGTCTTCTCGATTCGGCAGCGCCAGCCGCTCCGACAGCACCTGCGCACAGGTCGCCGCTGCCAGCGAACGCCGCCAGAATTGCGGATAATCGAAGTGGTGATTCTGGTTTTTATTGAGATTATTAACCACAGAAAAACCGAGCGCGAGTGTGATCGTCCCTTCCAGCCCGAACAGCGTGATCGCCTGCCTGAGATTTTCGGTCTTGCGCTGTCGCGCATAGAGCGGAGAATTCGCCATGCGCAGCATCTTGGCGGTCAGGGCCGGATCGAGATTGATGACCTTTGCCACTTCGCCGAGTGAAACCTCCGGATCCTGTCCGAGTTCCAGCACCCGCATCACGACGCCGACGGGGCTCGGCAAGTCGGCACACTGGCTGAGGCGCGCCAGCAACGCCGTATCCTGGATCGGGGCGCCCGAAGTCGAGACGGGTATATTTCTGGTCTTCATCGTAACTGGTAGCCGATAAAGCTGAGTAATCGGGAAAACACCGCGTGCATGCCGACCAACCCGATCGGTCATCCCAGATTACATCGGACAAACCGCGAATTTCGTGAGGATAGCGGGACCTGCCGAGTTCGCAGAGCATCGGCCGGCGCACTCGAGCAGGACTATACTCTATGTGAATTAATTAGTTAAATAAGGCAAAAACAGGAATCTGCCGACGACTGGCGCCGGCACGGAGATTGCGGATACTCACGGCCCGCTACGGGCCGTCAATCACATTGCGTTCAGAATGTTGAATATCAAATAGGTGAGCGGTCCACCCATCAATACACATGCGATAACAACATTCGTCAGCACATCAACAGAATCGCCCATGGTCGACCTCCTGATGAACCAATATGGATTTGTGGCTGGCCGAGTATAGCGCCGTTTGCAACGACAAGGAATATGCCGTCAGGCAGGTGAAAAGGAATGGTCGGGGCGAGAGGATTTGAACCTCCGACCACCGCAACCCCATTGCGGTGCGCTACCAGGCTGCGCTACGCCCCGATATGAATGAACTCGTTTGAACCGTTGTTGACGCGCGCGGGTGAACGGCGGTCAATGACAATGCATGATGAATGACACCGATCAGACCTTCAAGGTCTTGAGCAGATCCTCCAGTTCCTGCCGCATCTGCTTTACGACCTGCCGGCTGCGGCTGGCATCAGTCTTGACCTCCTTGCCGGAGAGTTTAAGACGCGCCCCGCCGATCGTGAAGCCCTGCTGATACAACAGATCGCGGATCTGACGCACCAGCATCACGTCATGACGCTGGTAATATCGTCGGTTTCCGGCGCGCTTGATCGGCGCAAGCTGTGGAAACTCCTGTTCCCAGTAACGCAGCACATGCGGCTTGACGCCGCACAGATCACTGACTTCCCCTATCGTGAAATACCGTTTCCCGGGGATCGGGGGCAACGCATCATTCCCGCTGGGTTCCAGCATGGGCCTCGACTCTTGCTTTTAGTTTTTGCCCAGGATGGAACGAAACCACCCGCCGCGCCGTAATCGGGATCTCTTCCCCGGTTTTCGGGTTGCGGCCAGGCCGTTCGTTTTTCTCTCTCAGATTGAAGTTCCCGAAGCCGGACAGTTTGACCTGCTGTCCCGATTCCAGGGCGTTGCGGATCTCTTCGAAAAACATCTCGACCAGATCCTTGGCCTCCCGCTTGTTCAGCCCGAACTCCTCGAACAAGCGCTCGGCCATGTCAGCCTTAGTCAGCGCCATTCTTGATTACTCTCTCAGTGTTGCCCCGAATCTGTCCTGCAGACGCTTCAGTACGGTAGCGATCAGGACCTCTGTCTCCCCGTCGGTAAGAGTGCGTGAAAATTCCTGCAAGGTCAAGCCTAGTGCCATACTTTTCTTCCCGGAATCAACACCTTTACCTCGATAGATATCAAACAGGGTCAATTTGAGCAGCAGCACGCCTGCGGCTTCGCGCACGCAGTCGAGTATGTCCGCAGCGGCGACTGCTTCATCGACGATCAGCGCAAGGTCGCGCCGCACCGCCGGATAGCGCGACAATTCGCGAAACACCGGCAACGCGGGCGATGCAATACGGTCACTCAGGACCTCGAAGACCACGATGTTGCGTTCGACTTCTACACGCTGAAGAAGCTGCGGATGCAGCCTCCCGATCCACCCGATCAGATTGTCCCGCGCATCGCCGATGCGTGCCGATTGGCCGGGATGCAGCGCCGGATGCGGCGCGGGCGTGAAGCGCCATGGCTGCCTACCACCGACCTCCGCAAGCAGCGCCTCGACATCGGCCTTGACGTCGTAGAAATCCGTCTCTCTCGCAGGCACGCCCCACTGCTCCGGATCGGCATCGCCGCAGGCGAGGCCGGAAATTATTTTTTCTTCATTAATTACATTATCTTGAGATGTATACTTCGAGCCGTTTTCGAAGAACAGCATGCGCCCTTGCTGGCGGTTCAGATTGTAACGGCAGGCCCGAACCAGCCCGGGCCACAGGCTTGTGCGCATGACTGAAGTCTCGGCGGAAATCGGATTCGCGAGGCTGAGCGGCACGAGCCCGGGATCAAAAAATTGCTGGCTTTCGGCATCGACGAAGCTGTAGGTCACGACCTCCTGGTAACCGCGCGCCGCGAGCAATCGACGCGCAGCGCCGCTGCGTTCGCGGATCGAATCCCGCGCCTGGATTTTCATGCCGGCCTGCGCACTGTGCGCCGGAATATTTTCGTACCCGTGCACACGCGCGACTTCCTCGATCAGGTCCGCTTCGATCGTGATATCGAAACGAAACGACGGCGGCGTGACCTGCCAGACGCCGGTTTTCTGATCAAAGCGGGTCTGCATGCCGAGACGATCCAGGATGTCGGTGACCGTCGCGGTATCGATCGGATAGCCGAGCAATTGTCGCAGGCGGTGCGCGCGCAGGCTGACCGGCGGACGCGGCGGGAGATATTCCGACGCAGTGGCATCGATCACGGGGCCGGGCTGTCCGCCGGCGATGTCGAGTATCAGACGGGTCGCCCGCTCGATCGCGCGGCGCAGGAGTTCGAAATCGACGCCGCGCTCGAAGCGGTGAGACGAATCAGTATGCAGCCCGTGGCGTCGCGCGCGGCCGGACAATGCTGTCGGTGAGAACCAGGCGCATTCGAGAAACAGGGAAACCGTGTCGTCACCGACCGCGCTGTCCGCTCCGCCCATGATACCGGCCAGGGCCAGGGGCTTGCGATGATCGGCGATGACCAGCATGTCGGACTCAAGGTACAGCTGCCGGCCGTCGAGCAGGGTCAGCGATTCACCATCCAGGGCATGACGCACATGGATGCCCCCCTCGATCCTGCCAAGATCAAAGGCATGCATCGGCTGGCCGAGTTCGAGCAGGAGGTAGTTGGTGATATCGACAACCGCGCCGAGACTGCGCAGTCCGCTGCGGCGCAGGCGCTCCTGCATCCATATTGGTGTCGGCGCGGCCGGATCGACGCCCCGGATCACGCGCCCGAGATAACGGGGACAATCTCCGGGCGCCTGCAATTCGACCGGCAGCGTATCGTTAATCGCCGGCGGCACGGCTTTAAACGAGGGTTCGGTCACACCGGCGCGGCACAGCACGCCGACTTCGCGGGCGATCCCGGCAATGCCGAGGCAGTCGCCGCGATTCGGCGTCAGGCCGAGCTCGATCGAGACGTCATCGAGTCGCAACAGCGCGCGCAGATCCGTTCCGGGTGTGGCATCGTCCGGCAAGCGCATCAGGCCTTCGCCGCCCTCACCGAGACCGAGTTCCTTCGCCGAACACAGCATGCCGGCGGATTCGACGCCGCGCAGCTTCGCGCCTGCGATCACCGTGCCATCCGGCAGCGTCGCGCCGACCCGGGCCGTCGGCGCCCGCATCCCGGCGACGACATTCGCCGCACCGCAGACGATTGTCAGCGGCGCGCCGCCGGCGTCGACCCGACATATCCGCAGGCGATCGGCCTCCGGATGCGGCATGACTTCCAGCACCTTGCCGACGACAACGCCAGCGAATACCGGGGCAACCGGCGTGATCGCATCAACCTCGAGCCCTGCCATCGTCAGACGATCGGCCAGCGCATGGGTATCGAGTGCGGGATCGACCCACTCACGCAACCATTGTTCGCTGAATTTCATCGTATGCTAGTTGAACTGGCGAAGGAATCGGAGATCGTTCTCGAAGAACAGCCGCAGGTCGTTGACGCCGTAGTGCAGCATCGCGAGCCGCTCGACGCCGAGGCCGAACGCAAAACCGGTATAGCGTTCGTTGTCGAGACCGACATTTGCGAGTACCTGCGGATGGATCATCCCGCAGCCCATGACCTCGAGCCAGCCGGTCTGCTTGCAGACGCGGCAACCGGCGCCCGCGCAGATCACGCAGCAGATATCGACTTCGGCGGAAGGCTCGGTAAACGGGAAATACGAGGACCGAAAGCGGATCGCGAGATCCTTGTCGAAAAACGCGCGCAGGAAATCTGTCATGGCGCCCTTCAGGTCGGCGAAACTCACCGACTCGTCGACCATGAAACCTTCGACCTGGTGAAACATCGGCGTATGCGTCACGTCGGAATCGCAACGATAAACACGCCCGGGAGCAATGATCCGCAGCGGCGGCGTGCGTTCGCGCATGACGCGAATCTGGACCGGCGAGGTATGGGTACGCAACAGCGTATGCGCATCGAAATAGAAGGTATCGTGCATCGCCCGCGCCGGATGGTCGGACGGAATATTCAGGGCCTCGAAATTGTGGAAATCATCCTCGATTTCGGGGCCTGTCGCGACTTCGAAGCCGGCCTGCGCGAACAGCGCCTCGATGCGGTCGAGCACTTGCGACACCGGGTGCAGCCCGCCGCTTTCGCGGCCGCGACCCGGCAGCGTGACGTCGATCGTCTCCCCGGCCAGCCGCCGTTCGAGCGCCTGCGCCTCGAGCGACCGGCCGCGCTGCTCGAGCAGTATCTGCAGCGATTCCTTCGCCTCGTTGACGACCTGCCCTGCCCGGGGTCGCTCGCCCGGTGGAAGGTCCTTCAACTGCTTCAAAACGTCGGTGATCCGGCCGCTCTTGCCGAGATATCTGACCCGGACGCGGTCGAGTGCCGCGGGATCACTGGCGGCGGCGATCTCGCTTTCGGCCTCTCTGACTATCGTGTCCAGTTGCTGCACGGTTCAATTGAAACTATCGGAACGGCTGAAAAACAAAAAGGAAAGGCGCTGCCTTTCCTTTTTCCGGTCACGCCACGCGCACGCCGCAACGTCAAGCGGCGGCAAGGTCGTCAGGCGACAGTCATCGCCCTGGCCTTCTCCGCCAGCGCGGCAAAGGCGGGCTTGTCGTGCACGGCCAGATCCGCAAGCATCTTGCGGTCGACCTCGATCGCCGCTTTCTTCAGTCCGTCCATCAGGCGGCTGTAGGAAAGCCCGCACTCGCGCGCGGCGGCATTGATGCGCACGATCCACAGTGCGCGAAACTCGCGCTTGCGGTTGCGGCGATCGCGATAGGCGTACTGGCCCGCCTTGGTGACGGCCTGCGTCGCGATCCGGTAAACATTCTTGCGGCGACCACGGTAACCCTTGGCCTGGGCCAGCACCTTCTTGTGCCGGGCGCGCGCGGTGACTCCTCGTTTGACTCTTGGCATGATGAACTCTCGATCTACAGTAGGCGATCAGCTGTACGGCAGCATTTGCTGAACCGCTTTCGTATCCGAGGCATGGACCATGCCCTCGACACGCAGCTGGCGTTTGCGCTTGGTGCCCTTCTTGGTCAGTATGTGGTTGCGGAAGCTCCGGCGATGCTTGAATCGTCCCGAGGCGGTGCGCGCAAAGCGCTTGGCCGCTCCCTTGTGTGTCTTCAGTTTCGACATCCGTTCAATCCTCAAAAATCCTGTGTCCGTACCCCGGCTTCAAGCCTCGGGTTGCGCTAATGATTGCTTCTTCTTGCCGAGGGACGGCGCCAGCACCATCACCATCTGCCGGCCCTCGAGCTTCGGATACTGCTCGACCATCGCGTATTCCTCGAGATCCTTCTCTACCCGCTGCAGCAGCTTGAGCCCCAGGCGCTGATGCACCATTTCGCGACCGCGGAATCGCAGCGTCACCTTGGCCTTGTCGCCGCTGCTCAGGAACCGGATCAGATTCTTCAGCTTGACCTGATAATCTCCTTCATCGGTTCCGGGCCGGAACTTGACTTCCTTGACCTGGATCTGCTTCTGCTTCTTTCTCGCCGCGTGACGCTTCTTGCTTTCCTCGAACAGATACTTGCCATAATCCATCACGCGGCAGACCGGCGGTTCCGCCGTCGGCGCGACTTCCACCAGATCGAGCCCGGCTTCTTCGGCGAGTCTGTTGGCCTCGGCAATCGTCACGACGCCGATCTGTTCACCTTCGGCGCCGACCAGACGAACCTGCGGCGCGGTTATCGCATCATTCAACCGTAATTCTTTGTCAGCAGCTATTCCCTATTCCTCCAAAGCAACGCGGCCGTAGCACGCGATCTCGGTTTCCAGGCGATCCGCAAAGGCCTCTATCGTGAGGCTCCCGAGATCCCTGCCGTCTCGCGTACGCACGGCCACGGAATTTTCAGCCATCTCCCGGTCGCCGACGACCAGCAGGTAGGGCACACGTTGCAGTGTATGCTCGCGGATTTTAAAGCCTATTTTCTCATTTCTCAAGTCTGTTTCAGCACGCAGACCCCGTTCCCTGAAATAAGCGGCAACTTCCCCGGCGTAGGCGGCCTGGCGATCGGTGATATTCAGCACCGCCGCCTGTACCGGCGCGAGCCAGGCCGGCAGCAGCCCGGCATGCTCCTCGATCAGAATCGCGATAAAGCGCTCCAGGGAGCCCAGAATTGCCCGATGCAGCATGACCGGGACCTGCTTGCCGCCATCCTCGGCGATATAGATCGCCCCGAGCCGGGCCGGCATCGAGAAATCGACCTGGATCGTGCCGCACTGCCAGATCCGGCCGATGCAGTCCTTCAGCGAGAACTCGATCTTCGGGCCGTAGAAGGCGCCCTCCCCCGGCTGCAACTGCCAGTCCAGTCCCTTCATGTTCAGTGCCTGCTCCAGCGCGTGCTCAGCCCGATCCCACGAGGCCTCGTCACCGACCCGGTTATCGGGCCGGGTCGACAGCTTGATCAGGATGTCGGTAAAACCAAAATCCGCATAGACCTTGAACAGCAGGTCGATGAACTGCGCGACCTCGGCCTGGATCTGGGTCTCGGTGCAGAAGATATGGGCATCGTCCTGAACGAAGTTGCGCAGCCGCATCAACCCGTGCAGCGTCCCCGACGGTTCGTTGCGGTGACAAGAACCGAACTCCGCCATGCGCAGCGGCAGATCGCGATAGCTCTTCAACCCCTGATTGTAGATCTGGATATGACACGGGCAGTTCATCGGCTTGATCGCGTAATCGCGGTTCTCGACATGCGTCGTGAACATGCCGTCGCTGAACTTGTCCCAGTGCCCGGATTTTTCCCACAGGGACCGGTCGACGACCTGCGGCGTGCGCACTTCCTGGTAGCCGTGATCGCGCAACAGCTCGCGGATGTACTGTTCGACGCTGCGGTAGATCGTCCAGCCCCGATCGTGCCAGAACACCATGCCGGGCGCCTCTTCCTGGGTATGGAACAGGCCGAGCTGCTTGCCGATGCGACGATGATCGCGCTTCTCGGACTCCTCGAGGCGATGAAGATATTCCTTCAGATCATCCTTGCTGCCCCACGCGGTACCGTAGATACGCTGCAGCATCTCGTTGCGTGAATCGCCGCGCCAGTACGCGCCGGCGACCTTGGTCAGCTTGAAGGCCTTGAGACGGCCGGTCGACGGCACATGCGGACCGCGGCAAAGATCGATGAAATCACCCTGCCCGTACAATGAGATCTGCTCGCCGGCCGGGATGTCCTCGATGATGCGCGCCTTGTACTCCTCACCAAGTCCGCGAAAAAAATTGATCGCCTCGTCCCGAGGCATGAGCTTGCGCGCGACCGGCAAATCCTTCGCTGCGAGTTCCTGCATGCGCTTCTCGATGGATTCGAGATCCTCAGGCGTGAACGCACGGCTGAACGCGAAATCGTAGTAAAAACCATTCTCGATGACCGGACCGATCGTGACCTGCGCGTCGGGAAACAGCTGCTTGACCGCATGAGCCAGCAGGTGAGCGCTGGAGTGACGGATGATCTCGAGCCCCTCTGGATCCTTCGCGGTGACGAGACTCAGCGTGACGTCGCGGTCGATGACGGCAGACAGGTCGACGAGCCTCCCGTCGACCCGGCCCGCGACCGCGGCGCGCGCCAGTCCGGGACCGATCGCCGCGGCGACATCGGCCACGGTGACCGGCGCATCGAAGCGTCGCGTGCTGTTATCGGGAAGCGTTACTGTGGGCATAAGCTGCGTACCGGTCGGACCCTGACCGATCAAACGGCACAAGAACGGAGGGCCGCAATAAAAAAAGCACTGTTGCGTCACAGTGCCTCATGCATTTGGTAGGCGCGATTGGACTCGAACCAACGACCCCCACCATGTCAAGGTGGTGCTCTAACCAGCTGAGCTACGCGCCTGTAATCCGGCACTCAAGATACTTGATAGGCCCCGTTCTGGCAAGCATCAGGCTGTCAGGCCCAGATTGGCGGCCTTGACGGCGCGGATACGGTCGCGGATGCGCGCCGCCTCCTCGAACTCGAGATCCCGCGCATGCTGGCGCATCTGTTTCTCGAGCGCCGCGATCTCCCGCGCGAACTGCTCGGGCGACATTCCGCCGTATTCGATGACCGATTCCATGACCTTCGCGTACTCGCGCGAGCCGAGCGCAACCTCCGGGGCCTCGCCTTCGATAATGTCGCGGATCGCCTTGCGAATGCCGACCGGGGTAATGCTGTGCACCTCGTTATGCGCGATCTGCTTGTTGCGGCGGCGTTCGGTCTCGTCGAGCGCGCGCCGCATCGAGCCGGTGATGCTGTCGGCATACATGATGACCCGCCCCTCGATATTACGCGCCGCGCGCCCGATGGTCTGGATCAGGGAGCGGTCGGAGCGCAGGAAACCTTCCTTGTCGGCATCGAGGATCGCGACCAGCGAGACCTCGGGCAGGTCGAGCCCTTCACGTAGCAGGTTGATGCCGACCAGTACATCGAAGGTGCCTAGCCTGAGATCGCGGATGATCTCGATGCGCTCGACGGTCTCGATATCCGAATGTAGATAGCGCACCCGGATATCGTGCTCCGCGAGATACTCGGTCAGGTTCTCGGACATGCGCTTGGTCAGCGTCGTGACCAGCACCCGCTCGTTGCGCGTAACGCGCAGGCGGATCTCGGACAGGAGGTCGTCGACCTGGGTCGCAACCGGGCGCACCTCGACTTCGGGATCGACGAGGCCGGTCGGCCGCACGACCTGCTCGACGACCGCGTCGGAGCGCTCGAGCTCGTAGGGCCCCGGCGTCGCCGACACGAAGATCGTCTGCGGAACGATGCGCTCGAACTCCTCGAAATTGAGCGGCCGGTTGTCGAGCGCCGACGGCAACCGGAAGCCGTGCTCGACCAGCGTCAGCTTGCGCGAACGGTCGCCGCGATACATGCCGCCGACCTGCGGGATCGTGATATGGCTCTCGTCGATGACCATGATCGCATCGTCCGGCAGATAGTCGAGCAGCGTCGGCGGCGGCTCGCCGGCCTCGCGTCCCGACAGATAGCGGGAATAGTTCTCGATCCCGGAGCAGTAGCCGAGTTCCTGCATCATCTCGATGTCGAAGCGCGCGCGCTGCTCGAGTCTTTGCGCCTCGAGCAGCTTGCCGGCGCTGCGCAGCTCTTCCAGCCGGGCGCGCAACTCATCCTTGATCAGATCGATCGCGTTCATCAGGATCTCGCGCGGCGTCACGTAGTGCGTCTTCGGATAGACCGTCAGGCGGGGCACGCGGCGCAGAATCTCGCCGGTCAGCGGATCGAAATACGCAAGCGCCTCGATCACGTCGTCGAACAGCTCGACCCGCACCGCCTCGCGCTCGGATTCCGCCGGAAAGATATCGATGACCTCGCCGCGCACCCGGTAAGTACCGCGGACCAGTTCGACATCGTTGCGGGCGTATTGCAGATCGGCGAGATGACGCAGGATCGCGCGCTGGTCGGCCTGCGCGCCGCGCGACAGGTGCAGCACCATCTTCAGATAGGAACGCGGATCACCGAGGCCGTATATGCACGACACCGAGGCGACGATGACCGCGTCGCGGCGCTCGAGCAGCGCCTTCGTCGCCGACAGGCGCATCTGCTCGATCTGTTCGTTGATCGACGCGTCCTTTTCTATATAGGTGTCGGTAGTCGGGACGTAGGCCTCGGGCTGGTAATAATCGTAATAGGACACAAAATACTCGACGGCGCTGTCGGGAAAGAAATCCCGCATCTCGCCATAGAGCTGGGCTGCAAGCGTCTTGTTCGGCGCCAGCACCAGGCATGGGCGCTGCAGGCGCTCGACGACGTTTGCGATCGTGTAGGTCTTGCCGGAGCCGGTCACGCCGAGCAGGGTCTGGCGCGCGAGACCCGCCGAGAGCCCCTCGACCAGCCTCGCGATCGCCTGCGGCTGATCTCCGGCCGGCGCGTAGGCGGAATGCAACTTGAATTTCCGGTCCATTTCGATACTTTGCTGTCGGCTATCCGACTATATTACACTTAGCCCGGCTCATTTTCCGGCCGAGGGCTCAGACCCCTTTATCAACCAGGACAAGGGTGGCGTGAAACTTTCTCAACGGGTACAACGGATCAAGCCGTCGCCGACGCTGGCGATGACTGCAAGGGCGGCGCGGCTGCGCGCCGAGGGCAAGGATATCATCGGCTTCGGCGCCGGCGAGCCCGACTTCGATACCCCCGATCACATCAAGCAGGCTGCGATCGATGCGATCCGCGCCGGCTTCACGAAATACACCGCGGTTGCCGGCATCGCGCCGCTGCGCGAGGCGGTCGCCGCGAAGTTCCGCCGCGACAACGGCCTTGATTACCAGGCCGCACAGGTCCTGGTCTCGGTCGGCGGCAAACAGAGCTTCTACAATCTGGCCCAGGCCCTGCTGGACCCCGGTGACGAGGTCATCATCCC
>CAYTGL010000001.1:0-167829 GCA_964437335.1 uncultured Chromatiales bacterium | reverse complement strand
GGCACGGGCGCCAAGCAGGTGCTCTACAACGGCCTGGCCGCGACCCTCAACGACGGTGACGAGGTCATCATCCCGGCGCCGTACTGGGTGTCCTATCCGGATATGGTCGTGCTCGCCGATGGCGTGCCGGTCATCGTCGACAGCGGCATCGAGCAGGGTTTCAAGATCGACGCGGCCGCGCTCGAGGCGGCAATCACGCCAAAGACCCGCCTCGTCGTCATCAACAGCCCGTCGAACCCGACCGGCGTCTCCTATACCCGCGATGAACTCGTCGCGCTCGGCGAAGTGCTGCTGCGCCACCCTGATATCATCGTCGCGAGCGACGACATTTATGAGCACATCCGCCTCGACGAGCAGCCGTTCTGCAACATCCTGATGGCCTGCCCGGCACTGTACGATCGCGCGATCGTGCTGAATGGCGTGTCGAAGACCTACTCGATGACCGGCTGGCGGATCGGCTATGCGGCCGGACCGCGGGCGCTGATCGCTGCGATGGAAAACATCCAGTCGCAGAGCACCTCGAACGCGACCTCGATCTCCCAGGTTGCGGCCCAGGCCGCGCTCGAGGGCGACCAGGCCTGCATCGAAACGATGAACCGGGCGTTTCGTGAACGGCATCGCTACGTCGTCAATACCCTGAACGCGATCGAAGGGGTGCATTGCTTGCCGTCGAACGGCGCATTCTATGCGTTTCCGGATATGCGCGAGGCGATCGCTCGCCTGTCCGGCGTCGAGGATGATATCGAATTCGGAGAGTATCTGATCAACGAGGCCGGAGTGGCCCTCGTGCCGGGCTCCGCATTCGGGTCGCCCGGTTACATGCGGCTGTCGTTTGCGACCAGCCTCGAGAATATCCAGCGCGGCCTGCAACGCATCGGCGACTGCCTCGCGCGCTGATACGCCCCTGCCCCGATTCCAGTCCAGCGCCGATTCAGCACCGGATCAGCGCTGACTCAGCCTGGACAAACTCCGGCTCAGCGCCGCCAGGCGGCGGTGAGCTTGAGACAATCCCGGCGCCATTCGCAGCCCTGTTCCCGGCAGGCGAACCTGTCGTCATCGAGAAAGCATGGCTGGTGACCCTCGGCCTCCTGGATTGCCTGGATCAGCACCTTTTTCGATGCCAGTACGAGATATGGATCCAGACCGAGTGTGCTAGCCCGCGCCCTTAAATGATTCAATTCCATCTGACCTGCCCTTTTCCTGTCATCACGCGCCTGAGTATAGACGGCGATTCTGACAGTTGGTTTACATCGTTGTTGTTTGTTATTGGTTAATCCGAGCAGCCAACGCGGGTATTGTCGACCGGCGCGACGCGGACTTTAATCGCCGGTTGCCGACCCGGACATGATGAACTCGATCATCGCTCGCGGCTTCCTTCCGGACTGCTTCCATCTGCTTACCAAAATTAATATAAGTTATTAATTTTTAATAAATAACTACTTTCTCCAGTAATCAACGCGATATCCGGAGCGCGATAGCCAGCCAGCAGCGAAAATTTGGCGGCACTCCAGATATGTCCTGGGCCGATGGTTATGTTCAACTGCATGAGTTGTGGATGCAGAGGGCCGACTTCACAATGCAATACGAAATCATGCTGCGGGACGGTGAACGCATCATAGCCGGAATCGCGGAGACCATCAGGCATGGAAACCTGTTGCCGCACCGCCCGTCGTACGCACCTCCGGAACCCAAACGGATCGTCGACAAACTGAATCGCCTTCGTTATGAGTCTACCGATGGTGGTTCGAAAAATACGGCTACGAGACGGAGTTGGCTCCCCGGGCCGGACTCGAACCAGCGACCAGATGATTAACAGAAGTTCCCAGGCCGTTCTTGTACCACCATGTACCACTTGAGGTTTTTCTAATTTAATCATTATAGTTCAGTTTGTTATATCATAATAGCCAATGCCAGAAAATGACATTGACTGCCACTAAATACAGTCCTATAGTGGTACATAGCTGGTACATGTACCACTGTCTGCGACCAAGTGAGGAAATGATCATGCCGACACTGACCGACCGAATCGTGAAGGACGCCCCTGCCCCGCCCGCGGGCCAGATTCTCCTATACGACGATCACAAGGACGCGCCGCGCGGCTTCGGTTTGCGAATCACCGCCGGCGGCACGCGCTCCTTCATCCTTCGCTATCGAGGCACGAACGGCAAAGATCGAAGGATGACCATCGGCGAGTATCCGACCTGGAGCCTGGCCGCTGCCCGAAAGCAGGCCGATGAATACCGCCGGCAGGTCAACAACGGATCGGACATTCTTGAGGATCGACGCATCGCGCGAACGGTCCCGACCGTTTCCGAAGTGCTCGACCGTTTCCACAAGGCGCACCTGGCCGGACTCAAGAGCGGCAAGGCGATCCGCGCCTGCCTCGATCGCTATCTGGTCCCGGCCATGGGCAAGCGAAAGCTGCGCGACATCCGACGCCGCGACGTGATCGCGATGGTCGAGGACTGCGCCAGGGATCACCCGAGACAGGCCGCGCTGTTGCTCGGCTATACGAAGCTGCTGTTCGCGTGGGCCGAGGACCGCGAGATCATCGAGGCCAACCCCGCCGCGACGCTAAAGCCCATGAAGATCGACAAGCGCATGGCGCCGAAGGCCCGGCAGCGCGTGCTGGATGACGAGGAAATCCGCGCGCTGTGGACCCGGGCCGAGGAAAGCGGCCTGCACAGGATGACCGCGTTCGCACTCAAGATGATATTGATAACCGGACAGCGTCCGGGCGAAGTCGCCGGGATGCGCTGGGAGGAAATCCAGGGCGACACATGGATGATCCCCGCCGCGAGACGCAAGACCGACACTCCGCACAGCGTCCCGCTGACCGATTCCGCGTTGAAGATATTGGAAACGGCGAAGGATGAAGCGGCCCGCCTGAGCAAGCGGCGCAAAGGCAAGGCCGCCGGCTATGTGTTCGAGGCCCGGCCCGGCGCACCTATCACTGGACCGGCGCTCTGCAAAGCCGTGGAACGCTACGCCGATGCGCTCGGCAATAAGTCACCCCGCTGGGCGCCGCACGACTTGCGCCGCACCTGCCGTACCGGACTGGCCGCTTGCGGTGTCGCTGAGGTCATCGCAGAGCGCGTCATCGGTCACGGCAAAAAGGGCCTGATCGCGGTCTACGATCAGCATCAGTACGACAAGGAAAAGCGGCTCGCGCTGAAGGCATGGGAACGACACCTGAAGCGGATCGTTCAGGGAAAGCAGGATGAAAAAGTTGTTCGCATAGGGGCGGCGTGATGGACTCCTTGGAGAGGCTGGTCCAATTCGAGAAGCCCGGGTTTCGCAAGGCATGGCCCTGGGTCGTCGCCTTGTTCGCGTATGACTACGGCGACCGCAAGCCGCTGGCCGATCGCATTGCGTCGAGCGAGCCGATCCCAGCGGAATTCCGCCCCGCTCTTTCCGAGATTGTGATGGACAAACGGCGGCCCAACATGAAAGCCGCCAGCAAGATGAAGATTCCCGCCGGCGAATACATGAAGGTTGCCGGGGCTGTCGAAACGATCCTCGCCTTGCTCGACGTGCTCAAGTCTGATGCTCAATCCATCGCTGACGAAAAGGCGGTAGAGCCGTTGGACATCATCCGATTGGCCGAACAAGAGCAGCGCAAACTTATCAACAGCACTGCCAACAGGCACAGCGTCAGCACCGAAACGATAGAGAACATGCTGCGCGAGCTGCGCCACCGCTACGATATTTGGCCGACCGTGTAGCACAAACGCACTTTGTGTTGCACGACCTAATGTGACCCGTATTGCCACGCGTGGCCTACTGATGTCGTCACAGCATCAGAGGGTACGCATCATGTCATCCGATCTACTCACGCCGGCCGAGTTGGCCGATTATCTCCGCGTAGGGCTCCGGACAGTACACCGGTGGCGCGCCGAACGTCGCGGCCCCACGGCGTGCCGCGTAGGCCATGCAATTCGGTATCGGCGCGCCGATGTCGATGCCTGGCTCGAGGACCAGCGGCAAGAAATGCCTCGCGCGAAGGGGGCTGTATGACCGCCATCATAGACGCTGCTGACCGCATCGCCGCCGGCGAGCCCGTGCCCAAGGTAGCCGCCGACATGGGCCTGACACCCACGCAGTTACGCGAGGTCGGCGACGAACTGCACGCGCGCGCCGAGGCGTTGCGGCTTTACGACCGTGCGCACAAGGCGGGCATTACCGAGGTTGTGCAGGGCGGGAAACGATGAGGCCCCCAAAAATGCGAACGCCGGCCTGTGGCGGGCCGGCGAGAACTTCGCGCAAAACACTGACCACGACGATCATACCCTTTCACCACCCGCTGCGCCACTGTGTGGGTTGCGGAAGCCACTTTCGGCCGCTGCATCCGTCGCACATCCTTTGCCCGCCTTGTTTCTACGGCAGCCGCCTGGCGCGGGCCATCTCGAACTATATGCGGGCGGGCCGATGACCGCCGCGATCTTGCTCGACCGGCTGGAACGGGTGCGCCAGACCGGCGCGGACCGCTGGATCGCCCGATGCCCGAGCCATGAGGACCGCACGCCGTCGCTCTCGATCCGCGAGACCGACGACGGCACCATCCTGCTGAAGTGCTTCGCCGGCTGCGGCGCCGCCGGCATCGTCGCGGCCGTCGGCATGGAACTGCGGGATTTATTCCCGCCGCGCGGCGACTATCATCGGCCGCCGACACGTCATCGCGTTCCTGCTGCTGACCGCCTGGCGCTGATCGACGGCGAGGCGCTGACTGTGTGCGTCATCGCCTCCGACCTGGCGCGCGGCGAACCGCTGACCGAGGAGGTACGCGAGCGCCTGCATACCGCCGCCCGGCGCATCGGGGAGGCACGCGATGATAGCCAGAATTGACGACCGGGCCGCCGAGATCGAGCGTGCCGCCGAGCTGGCCGGACGCATCGATGGCGCCGCATCGAGATTTGACCTCTTGCGCGCCGACAGTATCGAGCCGCGCGCGCCGGAATACCTGGTCAGGAATTACCTCGAGCGCGATTCGCTGGGGCTGGTGTATTCCGACCCCAGCGTAGCGAAAACCTTTCTGGCACTCAGCTGGTCCTGCTGCATTGCCACCGGGACAGACTGGTACGGCCACAAGGTCCGGACAATGCCGGTCGTCTACGTGGCCGGCGAGGGCTTTAACGGGCTGGCGCGGCGGCTCAGGGCGTGGAGCATACGCCACGACGTCAGTCTTGCCGGGATCCCCTTGTTCCTGAGCAAACGCGCGGCGTCCCTGACCGACATCGACGAACTCGCAGCGGTCCGCGACGCCATCAGGAAGACTGACACCGTTCCCGGCCTGATCGTCATCGACACCCTCGCCAGAAACTTCGGAGCCGGGGATGAAAACTCAACACAGGATATGACCGCGTTCATCGCGGCCGCGGACCATCTGCGCGATTCTTTCCACTCGACCGTCCTGATCGTCCACCACACCGGCCACGCCGACAAGAGCCGTGCACGCGGCAGTATGGCACTTAAGGGCGCGCTCGACGCGGAATACCGGCTCGACAAGGATGAGGACGGCATCATCCGGCTAGAGACCACGAAAATGAAGGACGGCTCGTACCCGGAGCCGATGGCGTTCCGCCTGCGGCCTGTCGAGATCGGAATCTTTGATGAGGATGGCGCCCCGGTGACTTCCGCCGTGCTCGACTCGACGAGCTACGAGCCGCCGCCGCGCAAGGGTAAATCCGGGCGTGGTAAGTGGCAAACCGTCGCTATCGAGCAGCTCTCGAACATCGAGAAACGGCACCGCGACAACGTTGTCGCCAACGGTAAGGATCCGGCCACCGCCAGGGTCACGGTCGATGACTGGCGCATCGAATGCCTCAGCGCCGGTATGCCGCGACAACGCTGGAACGAGGTCCGGGATTCACTCGTCGAGCAGGGAGCCGTCCGCATAGTGAACGGGTTTGCATGGTCCGGCTGACCGTCCTGTCCGGAATGTCCGGTTGTCCGGTTTCTTAAACAAACCGGACCGGACGGACACGGACCGGACAGGAAAACGGACGCATTCCGGACGTAAACCGGACAGCAAACCGGACAAGCGGGAAACGATGTTGACGGCTGAGGCACACAAAGTCATAGACGCCAGAAACCCCTGTAAACAACCCGCCGGCAACATCTGGAAACCTATCCGTGAGATTTGGAAAGTGATTTATTATCATTTTTTGTAGTGGCGATATTATTCATTTACAATATTGTATAGTATAGTTTTTCTATGATGTTTCAGGATATATTTACATTGATTGTTCCAGTTATGTACCACTTGAGAGGTGAATTATGGCGCGACCACGCGTAAGAATGCCGACGGGATACCGCGATGTATTCCTCGACCTCGCAAGCAAAGGCCCGCTTCAAGAGCGCGTTGCGGCCGAGTGTTTGAACATGAGCGTCGGCGAGTTCCGAGCGGTCTTGAAGCATAACGCCACGGCCCGCGAAGCCTGGAACGATGCGCTCGCCGTCGAGTGTGACCGCATGCTGGCCGCATTGTATGAACGTGCCATGGCCGGCGATGTTCGTGCATCGGAGTTCCTGCTACGGTCACGTCACGGCATGAGCACGGAATCGAAGGACAAGAGTCCAGGCGTTAATATCACGTTCCAGCTACCGGCAGCGATGACACCTGACCAGTACCGCCGCGTCATCGATCAGACCCGAGAGGCATTGCCGAGTGGCAGCGATAGCGCAGCCTAAGGCCGACAGCCTCGCGCCCTGGCAGGCCCGCGCCATGGCCGTGCCGGAGACGTTCGACCTCGCGATGACAGGCGGTCGCGGCGGCGGCAAGACTCGCTTGCTTGCGGCGCTGTTCCTACGTCATTGCGAGCAGCATGGAGATCGCGCCAGGTGCCTCGTGGTGCGCCGATCCTTTCCTGGCCTCATGGATATCGAGGCCGAGCTGATGGCGTTCTTCTACGAGGTCTACCGAGGCGCGGCGAAGTTCGACGGCCAGAAGCATCGTTTCACATTACCGAATGGCGGCATGGTGCACCTCGATCAGTTGGAGGCCGAGAAAGACTTCCTCAAGTACCAGGGCCGGTCTTTCAGCATGATCGCCGTCGACGAGGCGGGCCAGTGGCCGACGCCTCACCTGGTGGACCGCTTGCGGTCGTCTCTCCGCGCCCCTGAGGGTGTGCCTGTGCGCTTCGTGGTGCTCGCCAATCCCGGTGGCGCGGGACATCACTGGGTAGCGCAGCGGCACGCGCTGTGGGCGTCATGGGAACCCTACGTGGATAAGGCGACCGCCGCGCAGTTCGTCACGATCGCATCGACCTACAGGGATAATCCTTTCATCGATCGCGAGAAGTACGCGGCGAACCTCAAGGCATCCTGCGCAGTCGATCCGGATCTCGCAAAGGCCTGGCTCGATGGTGACTGGACGGTGATCCGTGGTGCGTTCTTCGCGTCCGTCATGGACGAGCACCGTAACATGATCGAGCCTTGGACCGAGATCCCGAAAACGCGCGGCGTCCTCCGCTCAACTGAGTTCCTGACGCACGGCGATGTGATATCACGTGACCCGTGGCGAGTTTATCTTGCTCACGACTTCGGCGTGTCAGCACCGTCCGTCACCTACTTGGTCGGCGAGTCACCGGGCGCCAATGGTCCGGATGGCCGATTCTATCCGCGAGGCTCGATCATCTTGATCGATGAGTTCGCGAGCGCCTTGCCTGATGACCCGAGCCGTGGTCTCGGCTTGACCGTGCCTGAGCTGGCGGCCTACATCGTGGACATGTGTGCGCGCTGGGGCATCCGACCTGAAGGTGTCGCGGATGACGCGATCTTTAACAAGACCGGCTCGCAGTCCGGGAGCATCGCGGATGAGTTTCTCCGTGCTGGCGTCAGGTTTAAGCGCGCAAACAAGGGTTCCCGCTCCGCCGGCTGGGAGAAGATGCGCCGGTTGCTTGCTGATGCCGGCAAGCCTGATGTTCCCGGGCTCTATATTTCCCGTCACTGCCGTTATTTCTGGCAGACCGTCCCGTCGCTGCCGCGCGATCCACGCCGCGTCGAGGACGTGGACACCGGCGCCATCGATCATGCGGCCGACGCCTGTCGCTATGCCCTGACTTATTCCCCGCCCGTGTTTTTCACTGGCATTCGCTCAGCAAACTAACCGAGGAAATATCATGACAACACTGACTCCAATATCAGCCGAGCATAGTAAACTTCGGCGCACCGCACGCCCTGTTTCACTTCGCGCACCGCTCGGAGACCATATACGCAAGCACGCGGGCAAGCACGCCGACGACGCGGTACTGGTCCGCGCGCTTTCTCAGCACGAACGCCTGGTCAAGGCGTGGGACGCCGTTGCAGACATGTCCGAACATCGGCATCCGGAAATGACGGAGACCGGCCATCGGAGAAAGCTCGCGCAGGCCGCCGATGAAGCATTGAAGCGCCTGGCGTCAGCGAATGACGACGTGAGTCGAGACCTGAATCTGCGCCTCGAAAAGCTCAAGGCCGAGATCAGCCAGCGCATCGCCTTGAAGGAAAGCGCGACTGCCCCGGAGATCCGATCCATCCTGCGTGAAATGTCGAACGCCGACCGAGGCGCTGCGATTCGGGCAGGGATTGAAGCCGAGGATGTCGAGTTGCTTTCTGCCGTATTTACGGGGCACCCACTCTCAGTCGGCATGAGTCGCCAGCAGATGATCGAGTATCGGGGTCTCGCCGAAAAACAACTAGCCGGCGACCTCACCGACCTGCGCACAGCTCTCGAAAAAACGCAGAAATTGTTGCAGGAATCGTTCATCGATTCAGTCATGCTCGCCGAATCCATCGAAGGGCCGAAATCGGAGCGGGCAAAAGTTGAGGAAGCCTACGCGAAATCCGCCGCTGCTGCAGCGGCGTTACAAGCGGTCATCGGATGATCGACTGGCAGTGCGTCGATATCGAGCACGAAGGAAAGTGCTATAGCGCCCTGATGGCGGTGATAAATGGCAAGATCGAGGTGCATCACCCGATCCTCGGCGCGAGCGCATCGCAGCGTCGCGATTTGCCCGCGCTGTCGGTGGCGCGGTTGATGCTGCGGGAAATGGTCATCAAGGCGGGCTTGTGATTCGGCCGCCCGAACTCAGGGGTTCACCCCGGTATGAAGCCGGGGCGCTTTTTCCGACATCGAAAAAACCTTGGGAAGCCCCGCCCGGCTCAGCACCGGGCGGGTATGCTCGCAGACAAAGCTAGCTCGTCCCGGCGCTCATGCTGATCTCCCGTGGTGCAATTAATTGCACCACAGATTTTACCGGCTTGCGGATTTGCCGCTCCTTTTCAGCGTCGCGAAACGCTCCTCATATGAAAAGGGCAATCATGCGCTCGCCGATGCTGAATGCTTGAATATCCTTAGTGGAGGAGCTACCCCTTTCTGATCGAACAAGAGGATTTCCCATTCAGTGAAAGCAGGCTGCCCGTAATGCTCGACCTGGGACGAAAGGGAAAACTCCTCAAGGCTTACAAAGCCGGACTCTTGAAAGCGGCTGATATCTCGGAGCTTACATGATATATACCTGGCCCCATTTGCCGGGAACAGTAAGGCGCCAGAATCAGTCTCTGCGTTACCCGACAGGATAATTTTCAGATTGGGTTGAATTCTCCAAGAATTAGCGAAGGCGAGTACTGTCGCGGTTTCTAATGCCCCGCAAAACTGCATAGTCCACTCGGGACCTGTGAATAGCAGTGCGCTAGCTTGATGCCTAAGGCCATGTGCGGGTGCGCATTTGATTCCGTAAGTGGGTTTGTTTTGATAGGTCATCCAGAAGATAGAGCCGGTTGAAACGTCCTTGAAGGCTTTTAAACGAGCGTCAGGGAAGAGTTCGGCAGCTTTGACATCCATCGCGAAACCTCCATTTCGTTTTCAGGCTGCCCTGCGCGAACGGTTAGGGATCGCCTTCAATTCCCGCTTAAGGGCCTGCTCAGCCTGCCAGAGGTCGTGAGCCGCCTGCAGGCGTAACCACAGATCGGGGCCGTTGCCGCAATACTTGCCGAGGCGAACGGCCATTTCCGGGCTGACGCCGGTCTGCTCGCGCAATATCCGGTGAAGGGTCTGGCGCGACACGCCGAGTTCCTGCGCCGCCGCGGTCACAGTGACGCCGAGCGCGGGGAATACATCCTCGCGAAGGATCGCGCCGGGGTGCGTGGGTGCTCTGCTCATGTCTGCCTCCTAGTGGTATTGCTCAAGATCGACCTCAAAAGCGTCGCCGTCCCGCCATTCAAATGTAATGCGCCACGGACCGTTGACGGCGATCGCCCAGCGTATCGGCTTCCCATGCAGTTCATGGAGCCCGAAGCCGGGTACGTCGAGCTCTTTCAGGTTCGCGGCCTTGTCCAGGACATCGAGGCGCCTCAGCGCGCGCTTGCGTTGATCCGGACGCACCTTGCGGCTGTTCCCGGTCTCGAACAGTTCTTTCAGTCCCTTGTGTCGCCACGACCGGATCACGGGAAGGAGTGTAACACGTTATGTTACAACATGGCATAGGATCGCGAAGTGGTACAGAAGTGGTACATATCAAAAAACCGCCTTTCGGCGGTATCTATAAGCCCTTGTTTTATTTGGCTCCCCGGGCCGGACTCGAACCAGCGACCAGATGATTAACAGTCACCTGCTCTACCAACTGAGCTACCGGGGAATTGAGGCAATGCAGGGCGCTAATGGTACTGAATCGGTATTCCCCGGGTCAATAGAGATTTGCCTTGCCGATCGTCGCGCGGCTACGATGAGGGATCGGAACGCATTGAACCGGCAGTCATTCGGAACCGTGATGGCGAACAGAAAGCACCCCGACGACGAGGATCTCGCGCTGTTTCGCGACAGCGTCAAGGGCGTCACGCCGCTGCGCCAGGTACGCAAGCCGCCGCATCGCGTCCGCATCCGGCCGATCCCGCAGAAATCCCGCGAAGACGATGCCCAGGTGCGCAAGGACATGCTGGCGCTCGACATCGACAGCACCGAGATCGAGACCGGCGACGAACTGCTCTACGCGCGGCCGGGACTGCAGCACAGCCTGATGCGCAAGCTCCGGCGCGGCCAGTACGTGACCCGCGCCGAACTCGACCTGCACGGCATGACCGCCGCCGAGGCGCTGGCCGCATTCCGCGACTTCATCGCGCGTTGCCAGGCCCGCGACCTGCGCTGCGTTCGCATCATCCATGGCAAGGGCCTCAGTTCACCCGGCAGGAAACCGGTGCTCAAATCCCGCCTGAACGGCTGGCTGCAGCGCAGCGATGATGTGCTCGCGTTCTGCTCGGCCCGGCCGCAGGACGGCGGCACCGGTGCGGTCTACGTGCTGCTGAAAAAACGGAACTGAGGAAACGGGATTGAAGCTGCCGTCGGCGAACGCGGCAGGGTCCCGCCGCTGGCTGCATCTGGTAGACTATCGGCGTTTTCGCCATTCCGATACGCCCTGATGCCAGCCCCGATCAAAGACCCCAGCCAAATACAGCCGCATCCGGGGCCGATTGACGCCGCGACGACCGGATTCAAAGACCCGTTCGCCCCCCTGCTGCCAACTCCGGGCAAGGCTTTGCGCTGGGGACGGCTTTACGGCAGCGGCGCCGCGCTGGTCATTGCAAACGCCGCCGCGCGCGATAATGCACCGCTGATCGTACTCGTACCCGACATGCCGGCGGCGGAGCGCCTCGATCACGCGCTGCGCTTTTTCCTCGGCGATACGGACATCCCGCTGCTGATGCTGCCGGATCGCGAGACGCTGCCCTACGACGTCTTCTCCCCGCACCAGGACATCGTCTCGGAGCGGCTCGATGCGCTCTATCGCCTGCCGCGCCTCGACAAGGGCATCGTGATCCTGCCGGTGCCGACCGCGATGGTGCGGCTGCCGCCACGTGAATTCCTCGATGCCTACAGCCTGCGCTTCGAGATCGGCGAACGCCTCGGAATCGACGAATTGCGCCGGCGCCTCGATCGTAGCGGCTATCGCCATGCCTCCCAGGTCATGGAACACGGCGAATACTGCGTGCGCGGCGGCCTTCTCGACTTGTTTCCGATGGGAAGCTCCACCCCGTACCGGATCGATCTGCTCGGCGACGAAATCGACAGCATCCGTACCTTTGACCCGGAGACCCAACTCTCAACCGAACGAGTCGACGGGATCAGGCTGATGCCGGCGCGCGAGTTCCCGCTCAACGACGAGGCGATCGATCGCTTCCGCCAGGGATTTCGTCGCCTGATCGATAGCGACCCGCAGCGCTGCCCGGTCTATCGCGATGTCAGCCATGGCCTCGCGCCGCCCGGAATCGAATACTACCTGCCGCTGTTTTTCGAGCAGACGATGACGTTGTTCGATTACCTGCCCGCAGACTGCCGGATACTTGTGCTCGACGGCAGCGATGCAGCCGCGATCCACTTCCGGGAAGAGATCGCTGAGCGCTATGAACAGGGCCGTCACGATAATGAACGCCCGTTACTGCCGCCTGAACAACTGTTTCTGGACATCGACGCGCTCGATGCCGCGCTTGAACGCCACCCGCTCGCGCGTCTCCAGTCGTTCGAGACCGACGGGGCGCCCGGCTGCGCCGACTTCGCGTTGCGCGCGGCGCCCGAACTCGGCCTGCCGCCGCATGCCCGCCAGCCGTTCGCGCCGCTGCAGCAGTTTCTCGACCAGTTTCCCGGCCGCGTGCTGCTGGCCGTCGAAACGCCGGGCCGGCGCGAGGCCCTGATCGGGATGCTGCGGGAATCGATGTCGCGCCCGCCGCAGGAAGTCGCGGGCTGGCGCGCGTTTCTCGAGAGTGATACCCCGCTCGCAATCACCATCGCCGATCTCGAACAGGGCCTGCAGATTGACATCCCCCGTATCGCTATCCTGACCGAGACCCAGCTCTTCGGCGAATATGCGATGCAGCGCCGGCGGCGTGGCAAACGGCGCGAGCGCGATGCCGACGCGATCATCCGCCATCTCGGCGAACTCGAGCCCGGCGCGCCGGTCGTCCATGAGGAGCATGGCGTCGGTCGCTATCTCGGTCTGCAGACCCTCGACGCCGGCGGCGTGCAGACGGAGTTCCTGAAACTGGAATATGCCGGCGGTGACAAGCTCTATGTCCCGGTCGCGTCGCTGCATCTGATCAGCCGCTACACCGGCGCGACCCCGGAATCCGCGCCGTTGCACAAGCTCGGCAGCGGCCAATGGCAGAAGGCCCGGCGACGGGCGGCCGAACAGGCGCGCGATGTCGCCGCCGAGCTGCTCGATATCTATTCCCGACGCCAGGCCCGTCAGGGGCGCGTGCTGCCGCCGCCCGACGATATGTATGCGGCCTTCGCTGCCGCGTTTCCGTTCGAGGAGACGCCGGACCAGCTGGACGCGATCCGGGACGTCATCGCTGACATGGTCTCGGGCCGGCCAATGGACCGGCTGGTCTGCGGCGATGTCGGTTTTGGCAAGACTGAGGTCGCGATGCGCGCCGCGTACATCGCGGTCCAGGGTGGCGCCCAGGTCGCCGTGCTGGTGCCGACGACGCTGCTCGCGCAGCAGCACAGCCGGAACTTCGAGGATCGTTTCGCCGACATGCCGGTGCGTATCGACGTACTGTCACGTTTTCGCTCCGGCCGGGAACAGAGCGGGGTGCTGGACCGCCTTGCTCAAGGCGAGATCGACATCATCATCGGCACCCACAAGCTGCTGCAGCCATCGATCCGGTTCAAGGATCTCGGCCTCGTCATCATCGACGAGGAACAGCGCTTCGGCGTGCGCCAGAAGGAACGCCTGAAGGCGCTGCGTGCCGAGGTCGACATCCTGACCCTGACCGCGACACCGATCCCGCGCACGCTGAACATGGCGCTTGCCGGCCTGCGCGACCTGTCGATCATCGCGACACCGCCGCCGCGGCGTCTCGCGGTCAAAACCTTCGTGCGGGAATGGAGCCGGCCGCTGCTGCGCGAGGCCTGTTTGCGCGAGATCCATCGCGGCGGCCAGGTCTACTTCCTGCATAACGAAGTACGCAACATTGACAGGATCGCCGCCGAGCTGCGGGAGATCGTCCCCGAGGCATCGGT
This sequence comes from uncultured Chromatiales bacterium, assembly GCA_964437335.1. Taxonomy (GTDB): domain Bacteria; phylum Pseudomonadota; class Gammaproteobacteria; order SZUA-140; family SZUA-140; genus JAITWN01. The sequence goes on along the minus strand of CAYTGL010000001.1, from coordinate 153,836 downwards.
CCGCCTTGCGCACGGCCAGATGCCCGAGCGCGAGCTCGAGCAGATCATGCTCGATTTCTATCATCAGCGCTTCAGCGTGCTGGTCTGCACGACGATCATCGAAAGCGGCATCGATATTCCAAACGCGAACACGATCATCATCAACCGCGCCGATCACCTCGGGCTTGCGCAGCTGTACCAGTTGCGCGGCCGGGTCGGCCGCTCGCATCACCAAGCCTACGCCTGGCTCGTCGTGCCGGAACGCAAGGCCATGACCGCCGATGCGATCAAGCGGCTCGAGGCGATCGAATCGATCGAGACGCTCGGCGCCGGCTTCACGCTCGCGACCCATGACCTCGAGATCCGCGGTGCCGGCGAGCTGCTCGGCGAGGAGCAGAGCGGGCAGATTCACGAAGTCGGATTCTCGATGTATTCCGATCTGCTGGAGCGCGCCGTCGCCGCATTGAAGGCCGGCCGGGAACCCGCGCTCGATGCGCCGCTCGCGCTCGATGCCGAGGTCGAGCTCGGCGTACCCGCGCTGATCCCGGAGGCCTATCTCCCTGATGTCCACAGCCGGCTCGTCATGTACAAGCGCATTGCCGGCGCGTTGGACGAGGAGGAATTGCGGGAATTGCAGGTCGAGATGATCGACCGCTTCGGCCTGCTGCCCGAGCCGGTACGTAATCTGTTCCTGATCGCCGGGCTCAAGCGCGTCGCGATGCCGATGGGCATACGCAAGATCGAGTGCTCGACCGATCATGGGCGCCTGGTGTTCGGGCCGACGCCGACGATAGACAGCGCGAAACTGATCACGCTGGTACAACGGCATCCTGATCGTTACCGATTTCATGGCGGTGAGCGTCTGCGGTTCGCGCTGCCACCGGGCGATCCGGAACAGCGTCTGCAGACAGTATATGACCTGCTGCGGGATATCGCGCCTGCCTCGCCGGGATCCTGATGGAGCGGACTCGCGTTCAAATCGGCGATTTTCCTATTTCATTTCGCGCCAATTTGCGGTAATGCTATCAGTCCGCGGCAGCAGCGATCCGGAATCGACACGTGACCGTATGCAGACACCGGCAGGCAACGTCCGCCATCCCCGACAGCGACCAGGAGGTCAGGCTCTCGCGTGATGCCTTGCGGCAGATGGCGCTGGACAATATCCTCGAATGCGAGGATCTGCGCATGCGAATCACGCAGGCGCTTCATGACGAGGTCGGTCAGGCGCTGACCGTCCTGAATCTTCACCTGTTCTGGCTGTCACGCCATTGCCCCGGCAAGGCGGAAATACGTGACAAGATCATGCAAATGCAGCAGACCCTCTCGTCGATCCATCGCTCAATTGCGCTGATTGCCCGCGAATGCCGCCCCATCCGGCCATCCGCCGACGCGGCGCTCGCTGACATTATCGAATGCCTGGTCCGCCAGTTCCGGATCAGCCACCGGCGGGAATGCGCACTGCGCATGCCGGACAGCCTGCCCGCGATTCCTGATGACTTTGTCATCGCGGTTTCGCATATCCTCGCGAGATGCCTCGATGCGCTGGCCGCCTGCAAGATGTCCGGGGGACTCGTCATCGATTTCGGATACAGTGAGGGGTGGCTCACGATCGAGATCCGCGACGGCGATTACGGCGTGCGCGAATCGTCCGCCGACGCCGGTGAAGTGCCGGCGCCGCTCGGCGTTGAGGCATGGATCGGGGCGCTCGGCGGCCGTTGCAATGCGGAGGTTGCCGGTATCGGTGAATATTGCCTGCGCATCGCGTTGCCCCTGCCCCGGGACGATGTCCGAGGGGCGTGAGGCGCATTTTTACCGGTGACGCAGCGCGATCGTCTTGCTCTGATCTAGGACGTAAGTAGTATATCCTTTTTATTTCATGTGTTTTATGTTGATCGTGAACCCGTTGACTGCTGTAACGCCGGGTTACATCAATCAGGTGAGACAGGGACGTCCACCTGTCCCTCGGGATATAACAATAACAACTGGGAACAATGATAAGGATATTGATCGCGGACGATCATGCGATCGTCCGGCAGGGACTGCGGCAAATCCTCGGTGCGACCCCTGAATGCTATGTCGTCGGTGAATCGTCGAATGCCAACGACGCGATCAGGAAGGTGCGCGAGGAGCACTGGGATATCGTGCTGCTGGACATCAACCTGCCAGGCAAGAACGGCATCGAAGCGCTGAAGCAGATCAGGAGCGAAAGTCCGGACACCCGGGTGCTCGTCTTCAGCTTCCATACCGAAGACAGCTTTGCGCTGCGCGCGCTCAGAAACGGCGCGTGCGGCTATATCACCAAGGGTTGCCCGCCCGAGCAACTGCTGTCAGCGATTACCCGCATCCTGCGCGGTGGTAAATACATCACCCAGTCGGTCGCTGAAAAGCTCGCGAATGTCTTCAATACCGATTTCGACCGCCCGCCGCACGAGCGTCTCACCGATCGCGAGTTCCAGATCTTCAACATGCTGGCCGGCGGCAAGACGGTTTCCGAGATTGCCGCCGATCTGTCCCTCAGCGTCAAGACGATCAGCACGCATCGCGCCAAGATTCTGCACAAGCTCCAACTCAGGAACAATGCCCAGCTGATGCACTATTCGATGCACAACCTGGTAACGGATCCCCTGCTGGTCGCCGAGGAACCGGAAACGGAGAAATCCTAGCCCCTGGCCTGCTCATCATCGCCGAACGCATCCTCGAATCCGAAGTTGCGCAGGTCGCTGATGCGTCTCGGATACAGAATGCCGTCCAGGTGATCGCATTCGTGCTGGACAACCCTGGCATGGAACCCCTGGACCTCGCGCTCGAAGCGCTCGCCCTGCGCGGTAAACCCTGTATAGCGCACATGCGAATAACGCGACACCAGCCCGCGCATGCCGGGCACGCTCAGGCAGCCCTCCCAGTCGTTCTCCATCTTGCGCCCGACCGGTTGCACGGTCGGATTGATCAGCACCGTCGTCGGCACCTCTTCGGCATCCGGGTAGCGTGGATTCTTCTCGAGGCCAAAGATGACGATTCGCTTCAGGACCCCGATCTGCGGCGCGGCGAGTCCGGCGCCGGTCGCCGATGCCATTGTGTCGAACATGTCACGGATCAGTTCTTCGAGTTCCGGAGAATTAAATTCGGTAACCGGCTCGGAGACGCGCAGCAGCAGGGGATCCCCCATTTTCAGGATCCTGCGTACGGCCACGGTCAGTTACCTCCCGTCAAGGGAACGGAATCATTATGATAAACCGTCATATGGTGTACCCTGTAGCATTCTTCACCCAGTATCATCGCTGATGTCATCACAGCACGGTTTGAATACGTCGACGCGCATGATCCGCCTTCTGACCCTCATCGCCCTGTTGCCGGCTTTCGTGCCGCTGTCCGCCGCCGAAGCGCAGGATGACTGGTACGATATAGAGTTTATCATTTTCGAACACAAGGCCCCGCCGGGCGCTGCCGCCGAGTTATGGACCACCGACCCCGGCGCGCCGGCCTTCGACCAGGCCGTCGAACTCGCCCCGCCGCCGGGCGAGACGCCGCAGCTGCTGTCCGAACTGCGGCCGCTAGCAGAGGTCCGGATGCCATACCAGAAACTCGACGTATCCGAACTGAAGCTGGAACAGCTGGTGAACCGGCTGACGGTTTCCGGCATCTACGCCCCGCTGCTGCACGTCGCCTGGCGCCAGCCGGCCAGTACCGGGCAACCGGTTCGCAGCGTGCGTATACATACCCCCCCGTCCAGACAAGCGTCCGGACCCGTTCTACTGTCAGACACGCAGCTCATCGATACCCTGTCGGTGGGTGAGCCGACGCCACCCGCTGCGGTCGACGGCATCATCAGCCTGCAGCGCAATCGCTTCCTGCACATCAACCTCGATCTGTTGCTGTCGGAGCCTGCCGCCGAGGCTGCCAGAAGCGGCGTATTCAGCATCTTCAACCGCCAAGAAAGCCGTCCCAAGGTCTTTCGCCTGCAGGGTCAGCGGCGAATCCGGGTCAACGAAGTGCATTATTTCGATCATCCGGTGATCGGCGTGATCGTGCAGGTGACGCCGTATGCAGCGCAGGAATGAGCGGGGGCTCCCGGTCAGGGTCTGACGCCTGCAGCTCCTACAATGCAGGCACCAGCGATTCCAGTACCTTGCGTACTTTCTCCATGCCGATCTTGAGGTTCCTCTCGATCTCCGACATCTCGATCAGCGCGGCCCCGCTGCGGCCGGCCGCCCAGTTGGCGACGACCGCGCACGCGGCGTATTCCAGATCGAGCTCGCGGGTCAGCGCGGCCTCAGGCATCGCGGTCATGCCGACGATCGTGCAGCCGTCACCCTCCATGCGGTTGATCTCGGCGGCGGTCTCGAGCCGCGGCCCCTGCGTGACGCCGTAAGTGCCCTCCTCGCAGGCATCCATGCCCATCGCGCGACAGTGCGCGATCAACAGTTGACGCAGCTCATCACTGTAGGGTGCCGTGAAATCGATATGGGTTACTTGGTCGAGATCCTGCTCGAAGAAGGTGGACGCGCGCGACCAGGTATAGTCGATGATCTGGTCCGGGATCACCAGGCGCCCCGGCGGCAGGTCGCTGCGGATACCGCCCACCGCGGCGACTGCAATGACGCGTTTCACGCCGGTCTGCTGCAGCGCCCAGATGTTCGCGCGATAGTTGATCCGGTGCGGCGGGATCGTATGGCCGTAACCGTGACGCGCGAGAAAGACGACCTCACGTCCGCCAAGCACGCCATAGGTCAGCGGCCCCGAGGGTTCGCCGTAAGGGGTATGCACGACCTCGCGGCGGAGGATCTCCAGCCCCTTCAGCGACGTCAGGCCGGTGCCGCCGATGATCGCGAGTTCAGACATGTTCCTCCTTCACGGCAAAGATGCCGGGGGCATTGCGCAGATAGTCCTTGTAGTCCATCCCGTAGCCGAAGACATAACGGTCCGCGACCTCGAGACCGATGAAATCGGGGCGGTAGTCCGCCTTGCGATCATGGCGCTTGTCGACAAGCACGGCCCCGTACACCCGGCCCGCGCCGGCCTCGACGCAGTAGCGGCGTATCGCCGCGAGGGTATGACCTTCATCGAATATATCGTCGATCAGCAGCACGGTGCGGCCCCCGAGGGGCCTGTGCGGGTGGACCTGCCAGTGTAACTCGCCACCGCGAGTCTCGCCGCGGTAGCGGGTCGCATGCAGGTAATCGACCTGCAGCGGGAAATCGAGGCGCGGCAGCAGCAGACCGGCCGGAACCAGCCCGCCATGCATGACCGTGACCACGAGCGGATCGGCATCGCGCAGCTCGCGGCCGATCGCAACGGCCATCCGGTCGACGGCCGCATCGACCGCGGCCGCGTCGTGCAGACACTCGGCCGCGTTGAATACCTCAAGCGCCTGCTGCGCCGTAATCGCCATTCGGATTGCAAACCTTGTAGGATGCGGCGAGCACCGCGAACCGCATCAATCATATTCCCGGGATCAGGCCCCGATTATACGGTCTCCCCTCCCTCTTTATCCAGCGCGCCCCGCCTCCCGCAGCAGTTCAACAAAGCCCGCCTCATCGAGGACTTCGATGCCGAGTTCACGCGCCTTTGCGAGCTTGGAACCGGGATCGGCGCCCGCAATGACGCGGGAAGTCTTCGCCGAGACGCTGCCGGTCACGCGCGCGCCGAGCGCCTGCAGGCGTTCCTTCGCCTCGTCACGGGTCATCGATTCGAGCGTGCCGGTCAGCACGAAGGACTGTCCGGCGAGCGCCCGAGCCGACGACTCGCGAGGTTTCCCGACCAGCCAGCGCACGCCGTTCTTCCTGAGGCCCGCAATGACCTCGCGGTTATGCGGCTCGCGGAAAAACGCCGCGACATGCCCGGCGACGATCGGGCCGACGTCCCGGACCTCCTGTAGCCGCGCCTCATCCGCCGCCATGACCGCATCGAGATCGCCGAAATCGAGTGCCAGTTGCTGCGCCGTCGCCTCGCCGACCTCGGGGATCCCGAGTGCGTACAGAAAGCGCGCGAGCGTCGTGTCCCTGCTGCGCCCGATCGCGTCGACCAGGTTCGCCGCCGATTTGTCCGCCATCCGGTCGAGCGTGGCGATCTGTTCGTGCGTCAGTTCGTAGAGATCGGCCGGACTGTTGATGAGTTTCCGTTCGACCAGCTGGTCGATCAGCTTCTCGCCGAGGCCGTCGATATCCATCGCGCGGCGCGCGGCAAAGTGCGCGATGGCCTGCTTGCGTTGTGCCGGACAATAAAGCCCGCCGCTGCAGCGTGCGATGACCTCGCCTTCGGGCCTGACGATCGCGGAGCCGCAGACCGGACAGATCTCCGGCAGCCGGAAGCGGCGTGCGCCCTTCGGCCGGCGTGACTCGACGACGCCCATGACCTGCGGGATTACGTCGCCGGCGCGGCGCACGATGACCGTATCGCCGATCCGCAGGTCGAGCCGCTCGATCTGCGCAATATTGTGCAGCGTCGCATTGGTTACGGTGACGCCGCCGACATGGACCGGGTCGAGTCGCGCGACCGGCGTCAGCGCGCCGGTGCGGCCGAGCTGGAATTCGATCGCCTTCAGCACCGTCAACTCTTCCTTCGGCGGAAACTTCCATGCGATGGCCCAGCGCGGAGCGCGCGCGACGAAACCCAGCGACCGCTGGTCCGCGATATCGTCGACCTTGAACACGACGCCGTCGATCTCGTAGGCCAGCGCCTCCCGTTTGTCGAGTACGCGCCGGTAATATGCGAGACAGCCATCGGTACTGTCGACGACAGCCTGCTCGGGGCAGATCGGGAAACCCCATTCGCCGAGTCGCGCGAGGATCTGGTGTTGTTTGCCGGGCAGCGTCCCGCCGTCGACGCTGCCGACGCCATAGCAATAGATTTCGAGCCGCCGGGACGCAGTGACTTTCGGGTCGAGCTGACGCAGGCCGCCGGCGGCGGCATTGCGCGGGTTTGCGAACAGCCTGTCGCCGCGACGCAGGGCCTCCTCATTCACGGCCTCGAAGGACTGTTTCGGCATATAGACCTCGCCACGCACCTCGAGCATGGCGGGCCAGCCTGCGCCGGGCAGGCGCAAGGGAATCCGGCGAATTGTGCGCAGGTTGTGCGTGATGTCCTCACCGGTGACGCCGTCGCCGCGCGTCGCGCCCTGGATGAAGATACCGTCGCGATAGACGAGGCTCACGGCGACGCCATCGAGTTTCGGCTCGGCGTTCCAGGCGATCTCCTCACGATCGAGCCCGGCGCGTACCCGGCGGTCGAAATCGCGGAACTCGTCCTCGCTGTAGGCGTTCGCGAGCGACAGCATCGGAATCTCGCGCCGCACCTTGCCGAAGGCGGAGACCGGCTCGCCGCCGACGCGCAGCGTCGGGGAGTCGGGGGCCTGCAGCTCCGGGTGTTGCGACTCCAGGACCTGGAGCTCGTGCAACAGACGATCGTATTCGGCGTCCGGGATCTCCGGCGCATCGAGTACGTAATAGCAGTGATTGTGATGGTGAAGCTGCTCGCGCAGCTCGGCGGCGCGCGCGGCAATGGCCCTGGAGGCTTTCAACTCAGCCGACCGCCATCTCCACGGCCTCGTCGACATCGACGGCGACCATCCGGGAGACGCCGGGCTCGTGCATTGTGACGCCGATCAGCTGGTTCGCGAGTTCCATCGTGATCTTGTTGTGGGTAATGACGATGAACTGCACGCGATCCGACATCTCGCGCACCAGATTGCAGAAACGTGCCGCATTGGTGTCGTCGAGCGGCGCATCGACCTCGTCGAGCATGCAGAATGGCGCCGGGTTCAGTTCGAACATTGCAAAGACCAGCGCAACGGCAGTCAGCGCCTTCTCGCCGCCGGAGAGCTGGTGAATATTGACATTGCGCTTGCCCGGGGGCCGCGCCATGACGGTGACGCCGGCCTCGAGCAGATCGTCGCTGGTCATCTCGAGCTGTGCGACGCCGCCGCCAAACAGCTTCGGATAGAGCCTTTGCATATGTTCGTTGACGAGATCGAAGGTCTCCTTGAAGCGGGTCCGGGTCTCGTTGTCGATCTTGCGTATCGCGTTTTCGAGCGTCACCAGCGCTTCGTTGACGTCGGCAAGCTGGGTATCGAGCCAGGTCTTGCGTTCAGACTGCTCCGAAAATTCGTCGATCGCGGCGAGATTGATCGCACCCATGCGCGAGATCTTCTGGTCGATATCGGCAAGACGTTCCTGCCACCCCGACTCGTTCGCATCGCCCGGCATTTCTTCGAGCAGGCCCTGCAACGCGTGCCCGGATTCGACGATCTGCTCAAGCAGCGTGCGCTTCAGCACCATCGTTTCCTGGCGCGACATGCGCAACTGTTCGAGCTGGCTGCGCTGTTCCTGCACGTCCATTTCCGCAGCACTGCGCTGTTCCTCTAAATTGCGCAAGGCATGCTCGCAATCCTCGAGGTGTCGGCGCGCTTCAGCGAGGCGGTTTTCGACCTCGAGCCGCTGCGCCAGCAGTTGCTCGAGTTCTTCCTTCATATCACCGATCGGCTGATCGCTGCCGGCGAGCAGCGTCTGGAGTTCGCCGTGTTGACGATCGAGTTGTGCCAGCTGGCGTTCGATACGCTCGAGCCCGGACTTCAGCGCGCTGTGCCGCGAGCGCGCCGATTCCATACGAACGGCGACGTCGCGCATGGCCTGACGATCGGTCTGGGCCTGCGCCCGACGCGCTTCGAGCGCAGCGCGCAGGTCGTCGCGGCGCTGGAGCAGCGCCTGATGCCGCTGTTCGTGCCCGGAAGTATCGGCGCTCAGCCGCTCCAGGCTGGCGCGGGCCTCCGCCAGCGCGGCCTCGTCGCGCACCAGCAAGCCGCGAATATCCGCCGCTTCGATGCCGATGCGCTCTCGTCGCCGTTCGATCTGTTCGCGGCTCGCATCCCGGCGGCTGAGCTGCGCGCGCACCTCCGCCTGTTGCTGGCCGGCCTCGTCGAGTCGCCGCCGGCAGTCTTCGCGCGCCTGCTCCTGCGCGACGAGTTCATCGCCCGCGGCCAACAGTTGCAGTTCAAATGTGCGGACCGCGGAGCTGGCCTCTTCCAGCAACAGCGCAAGTTCGCGCAGGGACTGTTCGCGCGCCAGCACCCCCGATTTGCCATCGGAGGCATTGACGACGCGCAGCCAGCCGGCACCCATCCAGACACCGCCGCGCGTAATGACCGATTCATGTGCCTGCAAGCGGGGGCGCAGGGCCAGGGCCTCGGCGATCGTATCGACGGCATAGACGCCGTTCAGCAGTCCGTCGAGCGACCACGGCGCCCGCACCCTGGCGCTGATCGGGGCCGCGAGCTTGCCGGATGCCGGCGCCGCCGCGACGGAGGTATCGAAGACCGCGAGCGTGCCGTCATCGAGCGCCTCGAGCTGCCGGGCGAGTTCATCGCTCGACGTGACGCACACGGCCTCAAGATCCGGCCCCAGCACGGTCTCGATGGCGCGTTCCCACCCTGCCTCGACTTCGAGGTCCTCGGCAAGCCGGCGGGCGTCAGACAGCCCGCGTGACTCGAGCCATTGGGACACCGCTGATGCCTGCTTGCCGAGCGCGATCTGCTGCACCGCGGTAAGCGAGGCATGCTGTTTCTCGAGTTCCTGCTGCCGTCGGCGCTGTGCCTCGAGGGCCTCCGCTGCGCCGGCGCGCGACGCGCGCTGCGCAGCGATGCGAACGAGTAATCCTTCCTGCTCGCGTCGAAGGTTCTCGAGCGTGTCATGGATCCCGGCCGCGCGCGCCTCGAGATCACCGCCGAAGGCCGCGTCACCGCTCTCGGCGGCGAGGCCGCGCTCTTCGGCCTCGAGCCGTGCCAGCCGTGCGCGCAGGGATTGCAGCTGGTCTTCGAGATGGCGGATCCGGGTGCGCTCGACCTCGATGCCGCGATTGCGCTCCGAGGCCTCGCGATTGATGGCGTCCCACTCGCCCTGCCATACGGTCATCGTCTGTTCCGCATCGGCGAGCGCGCCGGCGGAGGCATGCTCGGCCTGCTCACAACGCCGGAACTCGGGCTCACCGTCGGCAAGCACGCGCTCGAGTTCGACAATCTGGTCGCGATCCTGCACCAGATGCCGTTTCGCCTCATCACGGGCGCGATCGAGCTCGGCGAGATCGGCCTGGTTTTTCTGCTGCCGCTCGCGGGCGTGCTGGATCGACTGTTCGATGCGGGTGATGCGGGAGCCGAGGTCGTAGAACTCCGCCTGGACCCGGTTGAACTGCTCATTGGCCTCGACCTGCCCGGCGCGGCGCGCCTCGATCGCAGCCTCGACCGAACGCAGGCCGGCGATCGCCTTTTCGACCGCGTTGTCCTGCGCGGCGATCGCCCGTTCCTTGCCGGCGAGATCGTCATCGAGCCCGCGGACCCGCAGCGCCAGCAGTTGGGCCTTCAGCAAACGCTCTTCCTGCTTCAGTTCGCGGTAGCGTTCGGCGGCCCGCGCCTGCCGCTGCAGTGTCTGCAGTCTTTTCTCAAGTTCCGCTATCAGGTCATTGAGTCTATTAAGATTCTCTCGAGTATCCCGAATGCGGTTCTCGGTCTCGCGGCGGCGTTCCTTGTATTTCGATATGCCGGCCGCCTCCTCGAGGAAGACCCGCAATTCGTCGGGCTTGGCCTCGATCAGACGCGAGACGGTACCCTGCTCGATGATCGCGTAGCTGCGCGGCCCGAGGCCGGTGCCGAGGAAGATGTCGGTGATGTCGCGGCGGCGGCAGCGGGTGCCGTTCAGGAAATAGACCGACTGGCCATCGCGCGATAACTGGCGCTTGATCGAGATCTCGGCGTACTGAGCATACTGCCCGCCGAGACGCCCTGCGCCGTTGTCGAAGACCAGTTCGATCGTCGCCTGCCCGACCGGCTTGCGTGACGAGGAGCCGTTGAAGATCACATCGGCAAGCGCGTCGCCGCGCAGATTCTTCGCCGAACTCTCGCCCATCACCCAGCGCACGGCGTCGATGATATTCGATTTGCCGCAACCGTTCGGCCCGACGACACCGACGAGCTGGCTGGGAAAGGTGACCGTGGTGGGATCGACGAAGGACTTGAATCCTCCGAGCCTGATTTTCTTCAGTTGCATGGCTCGCCAAGATACAGGAAAAACGCCGCGGCAGACAAGATAATCGGCCTGGAATTTGATATGTTATTGAGTCGTATTATATTGACCAGATGAGCGCCGCCACGACATGCCGAGCAAACCAAGCAGGGAACTGGAGACCTTCGCCAACCCGACCCCCGGTCGGGACTACACGATCCGCATCCGGATCCCCGAATTCACCTGCCTCTGCCCGAAGACCGGACAGCCGGATTTCGCGATGCTGCACCTCGACTATGTGCCGGCCGACCGCTGTATCGAGCTGAAATCCCTGAAGCTCTACATATGGTCCTACCGCGATCAGGGCGCGTTTCACGAGGCCGTGACCAACGAGATTCTCGATGACCTGGCGCGCGCCTGCGAGCCCCGTTACATGCGTCTCACCGCGGAATTCAAGGTCCGGGGCGGCATCTACACCACGGTCGTCGCCGACTATCGCAGCGAGACCTGGGTCGCGCCTGAAGCGGTCACGCTTCCATAAGCGGCGAATATATCCCTTCGGTCGGTTACCCCGAAGCGCGCATCGCATGGCATCCTTTGCAACTCGCACTCGGCCTTGATATCGGCACCAGCGGCTGCCGCGGCGTCGTCATCGGCCCCGATGGCGCGATCCATGCCGAGGCCTCGGTTTGCATACCCGTCCCGCGCAAGAAGGAAGTGCGCAGCGAACAGGCCCCCGAGCTGTGGTGGGAGGCCGTAGTCAGCGTACTGCTGGCAATCGCCGTAAAAGTGCCACCCGCCGATATCGGCGCACTGGCTGTCGATGGGACCTCGGCGACGCTGCTGCTCGCGGACGCTCAGGGCCGCCCCCTCGCGCCGGCCCTGATGTACAACGATGCCCGCGCCGGCCGGGAGGCCGCGGCGATCGCGGCGATTGCCCCGCCCGACTGCGCCGTGCATGGCGCGGGTTCGGCGCTCGCGAAACTGCTGTATCTTCTGCGATCGCCGGCGGCGCAGCATGCCCGCCATGCGCTGCACCAGGCCGACTGGATTGCCGGCCGGCTCAGCGGTCGTTTCGGGATCAGCGACGAGAACAACTGCCTCAAGCTCGGTTACGACGCAGTGCGCCGGTGCTGGCCCGCATGGATAGCTGCCCTCGGCGTCGACCAGGCGCTGTTGCCGGAAGTCGCGACGCCGGGCAACACGATCGGCACCTTGCACCACGAGGCGATACGATCGCTCGGCTACCCGCAAGACCTGCGTATCGTCGCCGGCACGACCGACGGCGTCGCGGCTTTCCTCGCGACCGGCGCCCGAACGCCCGGCGATGCGGTCACCTCACTGGGATCGACGCTGGTACTGAAGGTACTGTCCGCGCAACCGGTATTCTCCGCACAATACGGGATCTACAGTCATCGCCTCGGGGATCTGTGGCTCGCCGGCGGCGCCTCGAACAGCGGCGGCGCGGTGCTGCTTGAATATTTCACGCTCGAACAGATCGAGGCGCTGACGCCGCAACTCGATCCGGCCACGCCGACCGGACTCGACTATTACCCGCTCAGCGCAACCGGCGAGCGTTTCCCGTACAATGACCCGGCGCTGTCGCCACGGCTCTCGCCACGCCTTACTGACGATGCCCGTTTTCTGCAAGGTATGCTCGAAGGCATCGCGGCGATCGAGGCGCTCGGTTACCGCCGGCTCGCCGAGCTGGGCGCACCGACTCCGGCGCGGGTGCTGACGGTCGGCGGCGGCGCGCGCAACCCGGCCTGGACCGCGATCCGGCAGTCGCTGCTCGGGGTGCCGTTCGATCGTCCGCGCAGCGAACAGGCCTGCTATGGCGCCGCGTTGCTGGCGCTCAGGGCCTTGTCGCACGAACCGGCGGCCGGAGGTGAACGTGGGATGACGGAATTTCCTGGTGGATAAGCGCAACACATCTTCCAAACACAACTGAATCGAACCATGGATATCTGGCATATCATCATCCTCGCATTTGTCCAGGGGCTGACCGAGTTCCTCCCGATCTCGAGTGTCGCCCACCTGATCCTGCTGCCCGCGATCGCCGGCTGGGAAGACCAGGGGCTGGCGTTCGACGTCGCCGTCCACGTCGGCACGCTGGCCGCGGTCATCGCCTACTTCCGCAAGGAACTGGTCACGATGACCCGCGACTGGATCGGGTCGATCACAGGGCGCCGGCACACGGCGGACAGCCGCCTGGCCTGGGGCGTGATCCTCGGCACGATCCCCGTTGGACTCGCCGGCCTGATGTTCAAGGGCATCATCGAGACCGAGCTGCGCTCGGCGCTGGTGATCGCGCTGGCGACGATCGGCTTCGGATTGCTGCTGTGGTGGGTCGATGCCCGCAGCCGCCGCAACCGCGACGAACATTCGCTGAGCATCCGCGATCTCCTGCTGATCGGCTGCGCCCAGGCCCTTGCGCTGGTCCCGGGGGTATCGCGTTCCGGTATCACGATGACGGCGGGCCTGATGCTGGGACTCACCCGCGAGGCGGCCGCGCGTTTTTCGTTCCTGCTGTCGATACCGGTCATCGCACTGGCCGGCGGCTGGCAGGCGGTCGACGTCGCACACGGCGGCACGACGCTGCCGTGGACGGATCTGGCGATCGGCGCGCTGATCTCCGGAATCGTCGCCTACTGGACGATCCACTTCTTCATCGAACTGCTCGGCAGAATCGGCCTGCTGCCGTTCATCCTCTACCGGCTGCTGCTCGGCGTCGTGTTGCTGGCCATATTCTACTTCTGAGCTTCGAGGCCGCGCAGAAAGACGCGCAGGCGCTTGACGCCGGTTTCGAGCTGTTCGAGCGAGGTCGTGTACGCGAAGCGCACATGCTGCGCGGCGCGGAATTCCCCGAAATCACAACCCGGCGTGAGCGCGACGCCGGCGCGCGCGAGCAGATCCAGCACAAAACCATAACTGTCGCCGGTGAAGCGCGTGCAATCGGCATAGAGATAAAACGCCCCCTGCGGCGCCTGCGGGATGTCGAAACCGAGCGCACGCAATGCGGGCAGCAGGAAGTCGCGCCGTTCCTGCAGAATCCCCCTGCGCCTCTCCAGAATCGCGAGCGTCTCATCATCGAATGCGGCGAGCGCCGCGTACTGCGCCGGCGTCGACGGCGCGAGAAAGATGTTCTGCGCAAGGCGGTCGAGCAGCGGCATATAGTCGGCCGGAGCAACCAGCCAGCCGAGACGCCAGCCGGTCATGTTGAAATATTTCGAGAAGCTGTTGATGACGAACACGCCGTCGGTCTCGGCGAGCGCCGACGCGACGCGATCGCCGTAGACCAGGTTCTGATAGATCTCGTCGACGATCAACGCTGCCTCGCGCTCACGCGCCAGCGCGATGATGCGGCGCAGCTCGGCGACGGCGATGACGGTGCCGGTCGGATTCGACGGCGACGCGAGCATCACCGCGGTCGTCGCCGGCGTCCAGCTGCGCGCCAGCGCGTCGGCGGTCAGTTGATACGCGCTTTCCGGCCCGACCGGCACCGCAACGGTGCCGGACTCGAACAGCCGGACAAAGTGGCGATTGCAGGGATAGCCCGGATCGGCCATCAACACCTCGTCGCCCGGATTCAGCAGCACGCCGAGGATCAGTTGCAGCGCGCCGGACGCGCCCGGCGTGACGACGATGCGCTCTGGCGCGATCTCGAGGCCTTCGCGATCGCGGTAAAATCCGGCAATCGCCTCGCGCAGCTCCGGCAGCCCGGTCGCCGGGGTGTAGTGCGTCTTGCCGGCGTGCAGCGCGGCGATCGCGGCCTCGACAATCGGCTCGGGCGTCGCGAAATCCGGTTCGCCGATCTCCATATGGATGATCGAACGGCCAGCCCGCTCCAGCGCCCGCGCCCGCGCCAGTACGTCCATGACATGAAACGGCCGGATCGATTCGATGCGCCGCGCGACCCGCGACTTGTGTCGGGGCAGGCGGTCGTCGCCGGCATTCATTGCCTCACGTCCCGGCGAGTCGCCGCAGCAGGGCGAGGTCGAGGCAACGTGCGCCGGCCGGCACCTGCGCGGCGGCGCGACCGCCCAGCACTTCGAAAGACTGATCCGGTTCGCCGAGATGATTCAGCACCAGTTCGGCGTCGCGATAGTCGCCGGAGCGGGTATACGCATTCAGCGTCATGATCGTCCTGAGACCGACGGCACGCGCTGCGGCATAACCATTTTCGGAATCCTCGAACGCGATGCAATCCTGCGGGCGAAGCGCCATCTGTTCGAGGGCATATTGATAGACCGCCGGCGAAGGCTTCTTGTCCTCGATCTCATCCGCGCTCGCGATCAGTTCGAACCAGTCCAGTGCCTCCGGCCCGAGCGTATGGGCAAGCAGGACACTAACATTTTCACGCGTTGTCGTTGTCGCGATCGCGAGTCGCAGACCGGCGGCGCGCGCCTCGCGCAACAGCCGCTCGACGCCGGGACGCAACGCGATCTCGCCCTGGCGCAGCATGTCCCAATAAAAGCGGTTCTTCGACGCATGGATATCCGGGACGCGCGCGGTGAGCTCCTGCGGCGGCGAGCCGCCGGCATAGACGTGATGGCGCAGGTAATGGTGAATACGCTCCCGGCCACCCGAGATCGCGAGCAACTCGCCGTAGAGATCCTCGGGCCAGTCCCAGTCGAGGCCGGCGGCGGCGAAGGCGCGGTTGAAGGCGATCCGGTGCCCGTCACGCTCGGTATCCGCGAGGGTACCGTCCACATCGAATAAAAGGGCGGTAATATTTGACATTATTTATGTAATTCAGAATGTTAACATGAGCACCGCTGACATCTTACCTCATTTCCCGGTGTTGCGCCCATCCTGTCGCGGCAAATACAGTCTCTGTGTCTTCCTCCCGCGGAAGCAATTGAGCCTCAAGGTCCTTTCTGGTATAAATACGCGTTTGTTTTTGCATATATCAGGAGAATGCTTGATGGCGGTCGCAAAGAAGAAGCCCGCAAGTAGCGCCAAAAAGAAGGCTGCTGTCACCAGGAAGGCGGCGCCGAAAAAGGCCCGGGCTCCGGCCATGAAGGCCGCGCCGAAACATGCGCGCGCAGCCACGCCGAAATCGCCTTCGCGCTCAAGCCACAAGGCGCCCGCACAACCCGCGACGGCCGCGACTCACCTGCCTTATCTCGGCATCGAACCTTACAAGGAAAAAAAGGGCGAGGCCTACATGGGGCCGAAACAGGTTGAGCATTTCCGCAATATCCTCGAAACCTGGAAGGTCAGGCTGATCGAGGAGATGGAGCGGACCGTGCATCACATGCGTGACGAGGCCGCGAACTTTCCGGACCCGAACGACCGCGCCAGCCAGGAATCGGACTTCGCGCTCGAGCTGCGCACCCGCGATCGCGAGCGCAAGCTGATCAAGAAGATCGATGAATCGCTGCATAACCTGGATAACAACGAATACGGCTATTGCGAGACTTGCGGCATCGAGATCGGCATTCGCCGGCTCGAGGCGCGTCCGACCGCGACGCTGTGCATCGACTGCAAGACGCTGGACGAGATTCGCGAGCGCCAGGTCAAGGGCTGACTTGTTGCCCCAATCCGATCCTTGTAACCTGTTAGCCGACATGGCTGGCTGACAGACGGGGCTCGTGATGACCACCGAAGACATCAGTTCGATCCTGCAGGAAAACCGGCGGTTCGATCCCCCTGCGGACTTCGTCGCCCGGGCGAACATCAAGGCAAAGGATCTCGCGGCGCTGCACGAGGCCGCGGCAAAGGATCTCGGCGGGTTCTGGGCCGCGCAGGCCCGCACGCATCTCAGCTGGAAACAGCCGTTCACCCGGGGGCTCGACGAAAGCGAGGCACCGCATTTCCGCTGGTTCGATGACGGCCGACTCAATGTCTCGTTCAACTGTCTCGACCGCCATCTCGCCAGATGCGGAGACAAAACCGCTATCATCTTCGAGGGCGAGCGCGGCGACACGCGCCATATCACCTATCGCGAACTGCACCGCGAAACCTGCCGCCTCGCCAATGCATTGCGCGTGCGCGGTGTCGCGCCCGGGGATCGCGTCATCATCTACATGCCGATGGTCCCGGAAGCCGTCGTTGCGATGCAGGCCTGCGCACGCATCGGCGCGATCCACTCGGTCGTGTTCGGCGGATTCTCGGCGAATGCGCTGAAGGACCGGATCGAAGACGCCGGCGCGAAACTGCTGATCACCGCTGATGGCGGCCATCGTAGCGGCAAGATCATCGAACTCAAGGCCGCTGCCGACCAGGCCATCGCACACTCGCGGGTCAAACCTGAATGCGTCATTGTTTTGAAGCGCACCGGTCACGAGGTCGCGATGCAGAAGGGACGCGATGTCTGGTGGGCCGATGCGACCGCCGCGGCCGATGACGCCTGCGAGCCGGAATGGGTCGGCGCCGAGCATCCGCTGTTCATCCTGTATACCTCAGGCTCGACCGGCAAACCGAAGGGCATCCAGCATTCGAGCGCGGGCTACCTGCTCGGCGCGATCACGACGATGCAATGGGTGTTCGATCATCACGACGACGACATCTACTGGTGCACCGCCGATGTCGGCTGGGTCACCGGTCACAGCTATGTCGCCTATGGGCCACTCGGTGTCGGCGGGACCGTCATGATCTACGAGGGCGCACCGACCGTCCCCGACCCCGGACGCTTCTGGGATATCTGCCAGCGTCACAAGGTCACGGTCTTCTACACGGCGCCAACAGCGATCCGCGCGTTGATGAAGTTCGGCGACGACATCCCGGCAAAATACGATCTGTCAGCGTTGCGCCTGCTCGGCACGGTCGGCGAGCCTATCAATCCCGAGGCCTGGATATGGTATCACCGGATCATCGGCCGCGAGCGCTGTCCGATCGTCGATACCTGGTGGCAGACCGAGACCGGCGCCAACATGATCGCCCCGATACCGGCCGCGGTCCCGACCAAGCCCGGCTCCTGCACCCGACCGCTGCCCGGCATCGATGTCGCGATCGTCGACGACAGAGGCCGTCCGGTCACTGAACCGGACAAGGGCGGATATCTCGTCATCCGGCGCCCATGGCCATCGATGCTGCGCACGATCTGGGGCGATGATGAGCGCTATGTCGACACCTATTGGTCGAGATTCCACAACCGCTATTATGTCGCTGGCGACAGCGCGCGCTGCGACAAGGATGGCTACTTCTGGATCATGGGCCGTATCGACGACGTGCTGAACGTCTCCGGCCACCGCCTCGGCACGATGGAGGTCGAGTCAGCGCTGGTCGCGCACGTGAAGGTTGCCGAAGCCGCCGTCGTCGGGCGCCCGGACCCGATCAAGGGCGAGGCGATCTTCGCCTATGTCGTGCTGCGCGGCGAGCGGCCATCACTGGATCAGGCCGGTCCGTTGAAAGAGGAACTGCGGGCCTGGGTCGCCGAACAGATCGGCCCGATCGCGAGGCCGGATGATATCCGTTTTGCCGACAACCTGCCGAAGACGCGCTCCGGCAAGATCATGCGCCGCCTGCTGCGCACGATCGCGAGCGGCGAGGCGATTACCCAGGACACATCAACGCTCGAAAACGAAGGCATACTGCTGCAACTGGGCGGGAAGGAATAGACCTTCACCTATCGAATCTGCGAATCGCTTCAGCGGATCACGCTCAACCAGCCGGCAAGCGCCAGCAGCGTGACGAGCAGCACCGGCGGCACGATCAACAGGCCGATGCGCAGGTACTGACCCCAGCTGATCTTCATCCCCTTGCGCGCGAGCACGTGCAACCATAACAGCGTAGCGAGACTGCCGATCGGCGTGAGCTTGGGCCCCAGATCCGACCCGATGACGTTCGCATAGATCATCGTCTCCTTGACCAGCCCGCTGACGTTCGCTTCATCGATAGACAGCGTAACGACCATGACCGCCGGCAGGTTGTTCATCGCCGATGACAGAAAGGCCGCAATGAAGCCGGTGCCGACCGCCGCCGCCGTCACGCCGTATTGCGCGAGCCAGTCGAGCGCGCCGGCGATCTCACCGGTCAGGCCCTGGTTGCGCAGACCGTAGACGACCAGGTACATCCCGATCGAGAAGATCACGATCTGCCACGGCGCATCGAGCAGCACCCGCCGGGTCGCGATCACCTGCCCTCGCGCAGCGACGCCGAGGAGGATAAGCGCGCCGGCGCCGACGATCACCGAGACCGGCACGCCCATCGGCTCGATGGCGAGAAATGCAAGCAGCAACAGCGCCAGAACGGCCCAACCGGACTTGAACACTGCCGGATCCCGGATCGCCTGCCAGGGTTCGCGCAGCGTCGCGGCGTCATAATGCTGCGGGATCTGCCGGCGGTACATCAGCAGCAGGACCGCGAGCGACGCGGCGACGGATACCAGGTTGACGACCACCATGACTGAGGCATATTCGATGAAGCCGATCCCGAAGAAATCCGCGGAGACGATGTTGACCAGATTCGATATGACCAGAGGCAGGCTCGCCGTGTCGGCGATGAAGCCGGCCGCGATGATGAAGGCGAATGCGGCGCCGGCCGCGAAGCCGAGTGCTCTCAACATCTCGAACACGATCGGCGTCAGCATCAGCGCGGCGCCATCGTTCGCGAATATTGCCGAGACCGCCGCGCCGAGCAGGATCACGAAAGCATAAAGGCGCAGGCCGCTGCCGCGCCCCCAGCGCGCGATATGCAGTGCCGCCCACTCGAAAAACCCCGCCTCGTCGAGCAGCAGCGAAATAATGATGATGAAGACGATGGTGAATGTCGCATTCCAGACAATATCGACGACAATCGGTACGTCCGACCAGGCGATGACCCCGGCGCCGAGCGCGACCAGCGCCCCGGCCATCGCGCTCCAGCCGACGCCGAGCCCTCTCGGCTGCCAGATGACAAGGGCAATCGTCAGCACAAATATTGTTATTGCCGCAAGCAGCATCAAATATTACGGGCGGGAAATGGACGAGAAACTCAGGCTTGTTGCATCGGGTAAAACATTCGCGCAACGCTATTAAAATACCGTTATTACAGACAACCACCCACTGCGGCGTGGCAGCCCACGCCGCAGCTCGGCACATCTATATGCACGGGGATACCCCCCGTGTTTCAGTGGCGCAGCAGGCTGCGGTCGACCTCCTCCTCCGCTGCAAGCCAGTCATCGATTTCGCCATTCGGCGCAAACCCGCGCGCCTCGGCACGGTAATATGCAGCCTCGGCAATGAACTGCCGCCGCTCGGCCGCGGAAATCGAGACGCGGCCCTTGTTTCCAGTCGCTACGGCACTCCGCGACCTCGACGTCTCCTTCTGTGACACGCCAGTCCTCGTAGTCGGGCTTTCCTCTTGAAATACACCATGGTCAGATTTCATTCCTGGTCCTCCAGTCAGGCAAACATGATCGGCGAAATACCCGGCGCCGCCCCTCTTCCCTTTACTGCAGGTTCGGTGTTAAGGATCACCGATACCGCGAGCATACACCGACGTCCTGCCTTGTCAATGACAGCGCTGTTCACTGCGTTGAACGACGGAATTTCGACGTCCATGTGGACGAACCGCGGCATCGTAGGGATCGGCCTCAGCCGCATGACAAAACGGGGCGATCAGCCATTGGCTGTCGCCCCGTCGCTACTCATGATATTACAGCAATTAGAAGGCCAGCTGACCGCGCAACGCGAGTTGGTTGGTCTTGTCGCCGCTGGTGTCGTCCTCACCCATCGTGTAGTTCAGCATGAATCGCATCGCCGGGTTGATGTAGTAGTTAACGCCGACGATCATCGATGTCGCGGACAAGTTCGTCACATCCTTGTTCTCGATATAGTCGTAGCGGGCCGTTAATTCCCACGCGCCCGATTCGCTCTTCGGCTTGATGGAACGGAAGACGCCGTTCGATGTATGATACGGCTTCGTCTCGCCGGTCAGCATCCAGCTGCCCATCAGATAATAGGTGTTGACGTCCACGTCCGCTGAGCTGGCGACCTGGCCGAAGGTTGCCATCGCGTACTCGCCCTGTACGAAAAGCGGTCCCATCGTCATGCCGAACTCGAGGCCGGCCGTATCGATTGTCTGGCCCAAGCCCTGGGTCGCAATCGTCGTCGACGGGCCGCGCCGGCCGGCATAGTTCGCGACCGCCGTAGCAGCAGGCGTGGCACGATTTGCGTCCTCGTAGCTGTAGGACGCCCCGAGGTGGATCGTGCTGTTGTCACTCTGGACCGGCGCGAAGGTCGCGCGACCGGCAAAACCGACGCCCTCGTTGCGCACACCGGCGGCATCACGCAGGTTGAAGACCGATATGCCTGCCGTCCACTTATCGTCGTTCGTCCGGTAACCAACGCCCTGCTGGAACTGCCTGCCGTTATACAGGCCGGTCGCGGTCGCGAACGGACGCTCCATCATCGTGATCTCGTTCGAACTCGTCATCTCTTCCATCGAGCGGAAGGGCTTGAACTGACCGAACATGATCGAGCCGCCGAGTACCTTGGTCGCGAGGAAGACATCGCGGTAGCCTGCGGTCGTGGTGCCGGCGGAAAAATCCTGCTCGACCTTGTAATCCCAGTTATAGAGTTTTCCGGTCAGGGTCAGGCGGGTACGGCGAAACTCCGTCGTGCTGGTAGTACGGACGAGATCTTCATCAAAGATGTAGGCATCGAAGTGCACGCGACCGCCCAGCTGGAAGCTGAAATTTCCATCATCGGACGTCACCTTCATTCCGCCCTTGGTCTCGACCTTCTCCGCATGGGCCGGCGCCGCTGCGAACACGGCCAGCGCCGCCGCGAGCGCGGTAAGTTTGAAACGATGTGTCATTGAATCCTCCCGGTTCTTGTGTGCTGATCCGCTGTTATTCGGCGTAAAGGCCGACATCGTTGTTTTGCTCATGAAAACTCTCCAGATAATCGGTGTAAGGTGAATATCCATAGCAACGATTGCAGCAGCGAGTGTAGGTACGCTGCATGACAGTGCCGTGACAGGACCATGACAATTTGGTTAAAGCGGCAATGGTGTCGCGGAAAAACAACGGGCTCAGATAATCAAAGGGGCCAGACTTATTTGATCTTACTGATGCACACGGACACTGACATGCCCATGGTCAAACGAGCCTTCCCCAATTTGATATGAAGCGCAGATGGCGAAACTAGGCTGAGTGTCTTCCCGATCGAGGCAAGTCCATCTCGCGTAACAGTATGTTAAATACCGAACAGACCTTGCGAGTAATAAACTATAACATCCTGCCACCGATGAGCCATCGAGTGCGATACAAGGGCGCGAACGCCTCTTGTCGCCACATCCGCTGGGAATATATCAGGGATGTACGAAATTAATATAGATTTACCTTGCTGTAGCCATCAGGAGATTTGTGCCCTTTCTTCGCGACTGGTGGCTCATCGGTCCACCCAATAAAATGCATGAGTGTAAGTTCATATAACCACTCATGCGTTCCAAGTACAGCGGCATTTATGCCATTGCGTCATCAATCTAACAGCAGGAACATTTATGGCCACTCAAACCAGTGAATCAAAGTCTCATTCCTATGAAATTGGAAAGAGTTCAAAGTCCCGGAGGCATCCGGATGCATCGGCAGAGATTACCCAAGGACAACGCAGGCATATGATCGCGGAAGCCGCTTATTTCATCGCGGAGCACCGTCATTTCGAAGGCGGTGAACCCAGTCCATGATTGGTTGCAGGCCCAGAAGGTAATCGATACCACGATCAATCATACTCATAGTTGACCGGGTGTGACATTCACCTCACCCGATCGCTATTTTCCATTTCATAAGCATGTAGTTTTCTCGTAGTCAGTCGAAAAAAAGCCCCGGTCGTTACAGCATGACCGGGGCTGTTGTTGAAACAACTGGTTACTATTACAACTTCAGCCTTTTTTCCCTGACGGCAAACCTGTCCATGTCGGCGTCAGTAGGAGAAAGCATCGGACTCTGATCAACACGCCAGAGCGCATGCTTGGGCAGGGGTTCAGGATTGTCATGGCAACCCTCCAAGCTATGCTGGTCGTTGGGTTCACAATACTTGGGTTCCTTGCCCAGCGCGGCCTCGATCTGGTAGGGCAAAGTACCGCATGCGTTTCTGCCGCTGTCACTGCAGGTTCTGATGCCCAACAGGTGATATATGGGATCCCACCCGATTGTGCCCGTCAATATTGGATAGACCGATGCCGACATCAGCACAAGCACTGATGGCGCAATCCCAGCAAATGAAGCGAATCCTTCACCCATCGAGACATAAGCCGCGCCGCCGCCCAGCATCGCGAATCCGATTAATACTCGCAATACGCGATCCGCCAATCCCTGGTTCTGATTCGCACGTGAAATGTCAAAAGCTTTGGTAGCCATACAAAATACCTCCTTTGTACTTCAAACCGCGCATCTGGCGCAGACCTTAAATCAACTTGATCATTACATCATGAACAGCCAGGGGAGTCAGTGCGGTAGACAACGTCTAGATCAAATTGGGGCGCCTGATCTTGCCCCATGTTATAAAGCAGGTTGCTGCCTTCTTACTTCGTACCTCTTGCTTCCCTACACTGCGGACACCCACGTTTCATAGGCGCGTGCAGCACTTAGTCTCCGGGCAAGATCATGGCCAAGCCAGCCCCCCACCCGGTCCCAGCGGCAACCCGGTCAGCATCCACAGCATCAGCAGCAGCGGCCACGCCAGCGCGAATGCGATCGAGTACGGGATCATCAGTGCGAGCAGGGTTCCGACACCGGCTTGTGGACGCCAGCGCTGGACGAAGGCGAGGATGATCACCCAGTAGGGATTCAGCGGCGTCACGACATTGGCAATCGAATCGCCGATGCGATATGCGGCCTGCGTCAGTTCCGGGCTGATGCCGACCTGCATCAGCATCGGGACGAAGACCGGAGCGAAGAATGCGTACTTGGCCGACGCCGAGCCGATAAACAGATCCGCCACCATGACCATGACGATAAAGGCAAGAATCAAGGTAGTCGCCGGCAGCGGCAGTGTCGCGAGCCACTCGCCGCCGGTGATCGCAAGCAGCAACCCGAGTTCACTGTAGCGAAACGCCGCGATGAACTGCGCGGCAAAGAAGGCGAGCACGATATACGGCGCAAGCGCCGCTATCGTCTCGGACATCATCCGGGCAACATCCCGATCGCTGCGGATCGTGCCGGCGACGATCCCGTAGGCGAGACCCGGCGCAAGGAAGACCAGGAACAGCAGCGGGATCATCGCCTCGACCCAGCGCGGGAAATGCTCCCCCTGCCCGTGCAGAGGTGCGCCCGGGACCAGGACCAGCAACAGCACGGCCGCGAGCGAAAGCGCGAATGCGATCCCGGCCGCCCGCAGCGCGCGCGTGACATCGGCGCCGGTGGTCTGCGTCGTTGCAAGCGCATCCGGTTCGGGCGGCATCTCAGCTGGCGACAGGTTGCCTGCGAAGCGGGGCTCGATGTAACGCGCCGTGACCCACCAGCCGACCGCGGTCAACACGAAGGTCGAGACGATCATCAACCACCAGTTCGCGGTCACGGCGACCCGGTAGTCGGGCGCCAGGATCTGCGCCCCGGTCTGGGTGAAGCCGGCCAATAGCGGATCGAGCCCGGTGATGAACAGGTTCGCGCTGAATCCGCCCGATACCCCGGCAAAGGCCGCCGCGAGGCCCGCGAGCGGCGGGCGGCCCGCGGCATGGTACAGTGCGGCCGCGAGCGGCGGCAGCACGACATAGCCCGCATCGAGCGCTATCGATGACATGATGCCGATGAAAACGACCGACGGCGTCAGCAGGCCCTGCGGCGTCACGCGTAACGCCCTTTCGATCAGCGCCGGCAACAGGCCGCTGCGCTCGGCGAGGCCGACACCGAACATCGCGACCAGCACGATGCCGAGCGGCGGGAAGGTGATGAAATTCTCGACCATCGTCGAGAACAGCCACCAAAGGCCGTCGTTCTCGAACAGGCCCTTCGCGGTGACAGTGATGGTCCCGACGCCATCCGGCGCCGGCCGCTCGACCGACCAGCCTGCCCAGGCCGCGATCTGCGACAGCAACATGATCAGCAACAGCGCCAATGCGAACAGAATCGCCGGATGCGGCAACGCATTGCCGGCGCGCTCCAGGCGCTCGAGCAGGCGGGGGGCTCGTCCGGGCATGGTCAAGGAATCCTTGTGATCGTGTCGATAAATTGAGCTACAATTGCTTGATCTGATGAGCGGTCAATCTTTCACCAGGCAAGAATGAGATTAGCATGACCTTCAGGCGGGCAACCAGAAAAGTCGCGGCGATCGTGACACTGCTCGCATTCCTGTCCCAGAGTGTGCTGGCGCTCGCGGCAATGGGAAATCATGCCATACATCCTTCCGTGTCGGCTCCCGCCATGTCAGTTCCTGCCGTATCAGTTCATGAAAGTCACGCGATAACCCAGCGCGTCCCGGCCGATGTTCAGCATGAATCGCTGCATCAGCACGCTGCCGCAGCGGGGCTGGCCGTCAAGGCCGACATCGAGTCCGCCTGTGACGACGACCATAGCTGCCTGTGTTGCATCGGCAGTTGCGCATCGATCCTGCTGAACAGCGCCGCTGACCCGAAGGCATTGTCACTTTCAAGCGTGCTGCTGTTCAGCCTCGAATCCCTGCTTTCCCGCACCTCCGCTGCGCCCTATCGACCTCCCATTACCCTGTGACCAGGGGGTTAGTGCATCCGCCGGTTTCACACGAGCCCGGCGCCATGCTGTCACAGGGCAATCGGAGTGTTCACAATGCAATCGATGTTTTCCTCACGTCAACTTGCGGCGTTCGCGATCCTGCTCGCCGGAATCGTCGCGGCGACGCTGTATCCCGCGTCTGCCGACGCGATCCCGGCCTTCGCACGCAAGCACAACCTGACCTGCACCGCCTGTCACACCAAGCCGCCTCGGCTCAACGATTTTGGCGAGGCCTTCCATATGGCAGGTTTCCGCATCCCGTCGATCCGGGATGGCGAGCGTCACAGGAAGCGCCAGGTCGGCCATGTCTGGACCGAGGCCGACCTGCTGAACATCTTCGCACTGCGGGCAAGCGGCAACGTCGTCGAGACCGTGGCCGGGGCGGACGCCGCCGAAACCGACCTGAGCTATCCACAGGACGTGGAACTGTATCTGGCCGGTACGCTGACCGACGATATTAGCTACTTTTTCACCTTCGGCGGCGATGAATCCGATTTCGGAATCGGTCACGAATTCTTTGTCATGGCCAATCTCGAATCGCTGTGGCGCCGGACCGCGGATCCCGGCGACAGCGGTCATGGTGGTCATGCCAAACGCGGCCCGATGATCATGGGCCCGATGATCATGGCCGGCAAGATCGATCCATCGACGAATTTCTCGTATCCGACCAATCGCCAGTTGATGATCCGGTTTCCGCGACGTGAAACCGCAGGCGAGATGAGCCGCTTCTCGCTGACACCCTATGCGTTCGGCGCGAAGTTTTTCGGAATACAAACGGGTGATGGCGAGGAAGTCGAGGTGACAAAGCCGGTGCTCTACAACACCGCCGGCGCCGCCGGCGTCGATGTCCACATGATGATCGACCGCTTCCTGATCCAGACCGGGATCATGCAAGGACTCGATGCCGGAAACAGCGACACCACTCAGAAGAAGGACCCTTACCTGATGGCCCGAATGAACTTCGGCGGCGAGCGCTACGTGTCGGGCAGTGTTTCTGCCCTCGCGCAATGGGGTTTCGAGACCGCGCGCATCGAGGACGAACTGATCGACTGGCTGCGCACCGGCGTCGCCGCGAATCTGAGATATCGTCATTTCGATTTCTACGGCGCGCTGATCCGCGACCGCGTCCGCGCGCTCCCGAACGGCATCGCCCCATTCGACGACAGCGCCTCCGGCCTGACCGCCCAGGCTGACTGGCTAGCGACCGATGCCTGGCTGCTGTCCCTGCGCTATGACCGCATGGACGCCGGCGGCTTCCTCGACCAGAAGGCCGATGGCCGGGTCCTGTCCCTGCAGGGACGCTACTACCTGCGCGACAACTTGTCGTTCTATCTGCGCGAGAGCTACAACACCGGCACGGTCAGCGACAACCCGCTGCAAAACTTCCGTCACCTGATCGCCGCCGGCGTCGATCTGGTGTTCTGAGTGCCAGGACGTTACAGAGAGGAGACAACCCTATGCGACATCTGAAGATCCCGCCGGCCGCATTGAGCTGGCTACCGATCGCCCTGTCACTGCTGCTGTTGCCGGGCAGCATCACCGCACAGACCGAAGCTCAACATGGCGGCCATGATGCTCAACCGCCTGTGACCGACCCCGCGCATGCACCCGCCGCCCATGATGGCCGGTCAGATGCAAACGAGCCCGCAGCAGGGCCACGAATCACGGAGGCTGACCTCGACGCCGGCAGGATGATCTACGAAATGAGTTGCATCTTCTGCCACGGCAGTCAGGGTCGCGGGGATGGCGGGGCCGCTATCTATCTCGGGCCCTATTCGCATCCGCGGCCAAACAATCTGACTGCCGCGACCTTCAAGTTCCGCTCGACCCATTCCGGACAAGCGCCGCTGCTCACCGATCTGATGCGAACCATCCGCCATGGCATTCCGGGTTTCATGCCGTCCTACCGCAATCTCGGGGAGAACGGCATCCGCCAGGTCGCAGCCTATATAGCGGCGACATTCATCCCGACGCCCCTTGCGACGGAGTCGACGATCACCTGGCCCGACTATCCGGGCGCGGCAGCCCAAACGCCCGACAGCATGCGACGCGGCAAGCGTCTCTATGAAGAACTCGGTTGCGCGACCTGCCATGGCGCGGACGGCCGGAAATCCATGGCTCACATGCTGGATCAGCGCGGACTGTCTGTCATGCCGATGGACTTGACCCGGCCGGAGACATTCGGCAACGGCCATTCACCTGAAGATATCTATCGCACGCTGATGACCGGCCTGGATGGCACGCCGATGCCGGGCTATGCGGATGCCTTCAAGGGAACTGAGGAACAGGTCTGGGACCTGGTGCATTACATCCTTTCCCTGCGGGAGGGATGAAGGGGCAATCCGGCGCGGGCGGCACCCGTGTCAGGAAAATGGATGCCTCAGCACGATGGTCTCGACCCGGTCCGGCCCGGTCGAGATGATGTCGATCGGGGTCTCGACCAGCGCCTCGATGCGCTTCAGGTAATCGCGTGCAGCAGCGGGCAGGTCTTCAAGCCGCTGCACGCCGGTCGTCGACTCCTTCCAGCCCGGCATGTCGATATAAACCGGCTCACAGGCATCGAGGGCCGAGGCGCCGCTGTGATAGGTGGCGCCGCCGAGCGGCTTGCCACCCTTGTCCTTGTAGCGGTACTCGATGCAGATCCGGATCGTGTCGAGTCCATCGAGGACGTCGAGCTTGGTGATGCAGAGACTGGTGACGCTGTTCAGTTGCACCGAGCGCCGCAGCGCCACCGCGTCGAACCAGCCGCAGCGGCGCGGCCGGCCGGTCGTCGAGCCGAACTCGTGACCCTTGCTCGCGAGATGCATGCCGACCGCGTCGTCGAGCTCGGTCGGAAACGGCCCGGAACCAACCCGGGTCGTGTACGCCTTGGTGATACCGAGCACGCTGTCGAAAGCGAGCGGGCCGAGGCCGGTGCCGGTAGAGGCGCCGCCGGCAACGGTGTTCGATGAGGTGACGAACGGATAGGTGCCGTGGTCGATGTCGAGCATCGTCCCTTGCGCTCCCTCGAACAGGACGCTGGTGTCTTCCTTGTGATAGCGATGCATCAACTCGGCGACATCGGCGATCAGCGGTTCCAGACGTTCGCGCAGACCCATGATCTCGTCGAGGACCTTCTGGAAGTCGATTGGCTCGGACTTGTAATACTCCTGCAGCATGAAGTTGTGATAATTAAGCAGCTCGCCGAGCTTCGCGGCGAACAGCTCGCGATGGAACATGTCGCCAAAACGCAGGCTGCGCCGCGCGACCTTGTCTTCATAGGCCGGGCCAATGCCGCGCCCGGTCGTGCCGATCGCGGCCGCGCCGCGTGCCGTCTCACGCGCATGATCAAGCGCGACGTGACAGGGCAGGATCAGCGGACACGCATCGCTGATCCACAGGCGATCCTTGATCTGGATGCCCTGGCGCTCGAGCATGTCGAGTTCCTCGACCAGCGCGGTCGGCGACAGCACAACGCCGTTGCCGATGATGCACTGTACATTCTTGCGCAGCATGCCGGACGGGATCAGGTGCAGGACGGTCTTCTTGCCGTTGATGACGAGGGTATGGCCGGCATTGTGCCCGCCCTGGAAGCGCACGACGGCGTCGCTGCGCTCGGTCAGGAGATCGACGATCTTGCCCTTGCCTTCGTCACCCCACTGGGTGCCTATGATGATGACTTTCTTGCCCATGTCATTCCTGATGTTATAAGGAAGCCCGTCTATATGTGCTACATATCATTATTGTGACTCAGCGCCCTCGATGACCGTCCAGCGGCCGTCCCTTTTCTCGATCACGCGGTCGCACCCCATGGCCATTGCGTCGGCCTGCTGTCCCGGCAACGTGTAGATTACGCGTTCTCCCTGTTTGCGCAACTTCCGGATCAGTTCCCGCAGTTCGTTGTCCATGCTCCAAGGCGGCGCGAGGATGCCGTCCCGGGATTCTGCGATGGGGGAACCCAGCGCAAGCAGCGTCTTCAGATCGGTACTGAAGCCGGTTGCAGGGCGAGGGCGGCCAAAGAAGCGACCGATCTCGTCATAGCGGCCGCCGCGCGCGATCTCCCAGCCATGACCAGGGACGAAGGCCGCGAACACGACGCCTGACTGGTAACGATAGCCGCGCAGTTCGGCGAGGTCGAAATGCAGGTTGATTGTCGCGAGCTGGCACTGCGCCGCCTCGGCCATCTGCTGCAGCGAGGCGAGCGCGGCATCGACGGCCTTGCCCGCACCTTTCAGCAGGCTGCGCGCCTCGTCGAGCACCCCGTTTCCGCCATTCAGTTCGACCAGCGCGATCAGGCGTCGGCGCTGTTTGTCGCCGATCTTCAGCCCACCGAGAAACGTTTCGATCTCCGGTTTCGCCTTGCGCTGGAGGGCGTCGAACAGCATCGCCTCCTGGGCGGCATCAAGGCCGGCGTCCTTCGCAAGCGTGCGGAAAATACCGACATGGCCGAGATCAATGTGAAACAGATCGAGCCCCGCGACCCGGAGCGTGCGCACCATCAGGCGCAACATCTCGATGTCGCTCTCGTTGCCGGCATGGCCGTAGAGTTCGGCGCCGAGCTGGATCGGGTTGCGGGAGCTGGCGAAGCCGTTGCGCCGGGTGTGAACGACCGGGTCGAGGTAGCACAGGCGCGTCGGTCCTTCGCGCGACAGGCGGTGGGCGTCGATGCGCGCCGCCTGCGGCGTGATGTCCGCACGCAGACCCATCAGGCGCCCGGTGGCCTGGTCGATCAGCTTGAAGGTTTCAAGGTCGAGATCATTACCGGTGCCGATGAGCAGGGATTCGAGATATTCGATCAGTGGCGGGATGACGAGTTCATAGCCCCAGCTGAAGAACATGTCGAGCAGATCGCGTCGCAACTGCTCGAGCGCCTCCGCCTGGGGCGGCAGGAACTCGTCGACACCGTCCGGCAGCAACCACCGGTTCGTTATCGCATCGAGGCGGGTCTTTTTCATCTCGTGCTTACACCGACCCTTCGGCCCGGCTTATTTTCCGCCCTTGGGATCCCTGAAGTACTTGAAGAAGGCGCTGTCGGGCTCAAGCACCAACAGATCCGACCGGTTCTTGAAGGAATTGCGGTAGGCATTGATGCTGCGATAGAACGAGTAGAATTCTGCGTCCCGGGAGAACGCGGCCGCGTAGGTCTCCGCGGCGCCGGCGTCACCGCCGCCTCGCAGATCCTCAGACTCGCGATAAGCCTCGGCGAGAATGATCGTGCGCTGGCGATCTGCGTCTGCGCGTATGCGCTCCGCAGCCTCGGCGCCGCGCGCGCGCAGGTCGGTCGCAACGCGAACGCGCTCGGCCTCCATCCTGCGGTAGACCGACACGCTGACGTCCTCGGGCAGATCGACGCGCTTGAGGCGCACATCGATGATCTCTATGCCGAATCCGCGCGCGATGTTATCGGCGTTGACCTGCAACACCGCCATCATCGCGGTGCGATCACCCGACACGACTTCCTGCACGGTGCGCTTGCCGAATTCGGCGCGCAGGCCGTCCTTGATGATCTGCGACAAACGATCCCGGGCGCGGGTATCGTCGCCGCCCATCGCCATGTAGTACTGGCCGACGTCGCGAATCTTCCACTTGACGAAGGCGTCGACGATCAAGTTCTTCATCTCCGCGGTCAAGTAGCGCTCAGGGTCGGCATCCATCGACATGAGGCGGCCGTCGTACTTGCGCACGTTATTGACGACCGGAATCTTGAAATGCAGACCCGGATCGTAATCGGTGCGCAGGATCTCTCCGAAACGGAACAGGATCGCGCGCTCGTATTCCTTGACGGTGAACAGCGACATCGATGCGAGCACAGCGGCCGCGACCAGCAGGATGACGCCGATTGATTTCATCTGTCCCATCAACGCACCCCTCCTCTGTCACGCAGGGCGGAACGGGTCCTATCGACGACGTCGTCGATGATCAGCGGCGTCGGAGCACTCGCGGTATCCCTTCTCGCGCCGTCGACTCGCTGACCGCCGTCCGCCATTCCGGACATCATCCGGTCAAGCGGCAGGAACAGCAGGTTGTTGCCGCCTTCGATATCGACCATGACCTTGCTGACGTTCGACATGACCGCCTCGACGGTTTCGATGTAGAGACGTTCGCGCAGGATATTCGGCGCCTTCTTGTATTGATCAAGGATCTGCACGAAGCGCGCCGCGTCACCTTCGGCCTGCGTAATCACCTGGGCCCGATAAGCGCTCGCCTCTTCGATGACGCGCGCCGCCTGACCGCGCGCGCGCGGCAGGATGTCATTGGCGTAGGTCTGGGCCTCGTTTCTGAGACGCTCCTCGTCCTCGCGCGCCTTGACGGCGTCATCGAAGGCGTGCTGCACCTCTTCCGGTGGCTGGGCGTCCTGCAGGTTGACGCTGCTGACCTGCAGGCCGGACGCGTAGTTGTCGAGGATTTCCTGGATCAGGGTGCTGACCCGGGCGACGACCTCGGCACGCCCCTCGGTCAGTACGAAATCGAGTGTGCTCTTGCCGATGACCTCTCGCAGCGCGCTTTCCGCCGCCTGGCTCAGCGTAATATCGGGATTCAGCACGTTGAACAGATACTCCCTGGAATTCTTGATTCGATACTGGACGGCGAGCTTGATGTCGACGATGTTCTCGTCCTGGGTCAGCATAAGCGATTCGCGCAGCACCGAGCGCGCAGACTGGGGAGCCTGAGTAGTTTGTGCCGAGCGAAACCCGACCTCCGAAGTGCGGATCTCCTGAACATTGACGATCTCGACCGATTCGATCGGGTACGGGATATGCCAGTGCAGACCGGAACCGGTCGTCGACTGGTATTCGCCGAAGCGCAGCACGACACCTTCGCTGCCCTCATTGACGATGTAGAGACCGGACAGGCCCCAGAGACCGACGACGACGAGCAGGATCGTGCCAAGACCGAACGAGGCCATGCGGCCGGAACCGCCGCCCTTGCCACCAGAACCGCGCTTGCCGCCGATGCCACCGAACAGTGCGCCGAACTTGTCCTGCATCTTGCGTACGACTTCATCGAGATCGGGTGGCTGCCCACCGCCGCCCGAGCCGCCACCACCGCCCCACGGGTCTTTACCACCCCCGGACGATCCACCCGGTTCATTCCATGCCATTGGTAATCCCGTCTTATTGCGCATCTTGAAATATCACACTCACAAACCGATCGATTTTAGGGTGCCGGGAGGCTCATCGCAAGTGCCGTCGACATCGGCGCCGCGGAATTATGCCACCACCCTGCAATCCGCGTATCGCCCCAGGTAATCCAGCATGCCCGGACGCAGAACCACATCGACGATCCATTCGCCTTGCTCATTGACACTTTCATGGCGAACAACATCCCACTCGAACAGTTTGGCCCGCAGTCGTCCCGCGCTCGGCTGCAGGCAGAGGCGTTTCAGAGGCAGAACCTGCGCGGTCGTCGTGAATCCCGTCGCACGGGCGGGATCTAATACATTATGCGGTACCGGGCCATATTCGCCGATTCGTATCAGCAGTGCCGCGACCGCACTTTCAAGCAGGTCGATACCGCGACCGTCCTGCGCGGAGATCCACACCCGCCTCGGCCGGCCCTCAGCGTCGTAATCTATGCGAGGCTTGTCATCCTGCCTGAGGTCTATCTTGTTGTAAACCTCGAGCTGAGGAATCTCCTCGGCGCCGATTTCACGCAATATCCGGTTCACTTCGGCGCACTGGTCATCATGTTGCTCGTCGTGCGCGTCGATCACGTGCAACAGCAGGTCGGCATCGACGGTTTCCTCGAGTGTCGCGCGAAACGCCGCGACCAGATCGGGCGGCAAGTCGCTGATGAATCCCACCGTATCGGCGAGCACCACATGACCAAGGCCCGGTAATTCCAGTCTCCTCAGCGTCGGGTCGAGCGTCGCGAACAACTGGTCCGCCTGGTATACCTGCGCACCGGTCAGCCGGTTGAACAAGGTGGACTTCCCGGCGTTGGTATAACCGACCAGGGAGACGCCCGGTACGGTGGCCTTGTGGCGTGAGCGCCGGCTCAGTTCACGATGCCGGCGCACGCGATCGATGCGCTTGTCCAATTGCCGAATACGCTTGTCGACCAGCCGGCGGTCGGTCTCGAGCTGGGTTTCACCCGGGCCGCGCAGGCCGATACCGCCCTTCTGTCGTTCGAGATGCGACCAGCCTCGCACCAGCCGTGTCGCCAGATGTTTCAATTGCGCCAGCTCGACCTGGAGTTTGCCTTCAAAGGTACGCGCACGCTGGGCGAAGATGTCCAGGATCAGACCGGTGCGATCAAGGACCCGGCAACTCAGATGCCGCTCGATATTGCGTTCCTGCGCCGGGCTTAGCGCATGGTTGAAGAGCACGAGTTCGGCACCGAGCTGTTTCACCGTGCCAAGGATCTCATCCGCCTTGCCCGAGCCGATAAACAGCCGCGGATCCGGGCGATCGCGGGTGCCACCGATCGCGGCAACCGGCTCGACGCCGGCGGAAATCGCAAGCTGGGTAAACTCCTCCCGACTCTCCTTCTTGTGATCCGAGCGAAAATCCAGATGAACGAGGATCGCCCGGGTGCCGGTTTGGGGTCTCTCAAACAAGAGCGCGACAACCCCGCGGGCAGAAATCAGTCATCGGCGCCTGACTGGGAATCATCCTGCGACAGCTTGATGTTTCTGGACGGCACGATCGTCGAAATCGCATGCTTGTAAACCATTTGACTGACGGAGTTCTTCAACAACACGACGAATTGGTCAAATGACTCGACCTGCCCCTGCAGCTTGATCCCATTGACGAGATAGATCGATACCGGTACATGTTCTTTGCGCAATGCGTTCAGGAAAGGATCCTGCAAGGTCTGCCCCTTGGCCATTGTAATTCTCCTTATTTTTAGATCGCCTATTGGTAATTAATTGTCAGGCAACTCGAGCGCTCGCAGTCAACTATCCCTGTCAGCCAGCCCAATCATTAGCGTATGACATTGTATCATTTATGACTCATGGCTGATAATGGGTGACGCTGGCAACGAATTTCAAGATCCGATCGCTGTTTTCAGCGCTGTGCCCTTCGACGCGCAAGGCCCCGGTTTCGGACCGCATCCACGTCATCTGCCGCTTGGCGAGGCGCCGGGTTTCGGTAATCGCCCGCTCGATCGCCGTCGGCAAGTCCGTTTCTCCGGCGAGATGCTCCCACAACTGACGATATCCAACGGCCCTGACGGCCGGCAGAGCAGGGTCGAGATCCCCTCTTTTATACAGGGTCTCCACTTCGCCGAGCAGACCGAGTTCGAGCATCTCGTGAAAACGCTGCTCGATACGACGATGCAGGCGCCGGCGATCATCCGGCATCACGTGAACTTTGACCATGTCAAACGGCAACGGTTCAGGATTTTCATGGCCAAGAAGATCACTCATCGGGCGGCCGGTCAGTTCCAGGACCTCGAGCGCGCGCTGGATACGCTGCGGGTCGTTCGGATGAATGCGTTGCCCCGCGAACGGATCGCGCGCCGCGAGACGTGCATGCAAAGCCGGCCAGCCGAGCGATCGCCCCTCGGCTCCGAGGCGCTGACGGGTGGCGGGATCGGCGCCCGGCAGCCTGGATAGGCCGCGCTCGAGGGCCCGGAAGTAGAGCATCGTCCCGCCGACCAGCAGTGGGATACGCCCGGTAGACAGGATCGCCGCGGTTTCGCGCAGTGCATCGCGCCGAAACATCGCAACAGAATAAGGCTCAGACGGATCGCAGATATCGATCAGCCGATGAGGCGCGATCCTGAGGATAGCCGCGTGCGGTTTCGCGGTGCCGATGTCCATGCCGCGATAGACCATCGCGGAGTCGACGCTGATGATGTCGAGCGGAAAGCGCCTGACCAGTTCGACGGCGATATCCGTCTTGCCGGTCGCGGTCGGCCCGATCAGCGCGATAACCTGCGGGCGGGCTGCGTTCGGGGCGGTTTTCATGGGGTCAGAGTCGTTTATCAGACTGGCATCGCTATCGGCTGACTTCAATGGTGATTAGCGATTCTGACCCCATGAAAACCGGGTTGGCGGAGAGGGAGGGATTCGAACCCCCGGAAGGTTGCCCTTCAACGGTTTTCAAGACCGCCGCTTTCGACCGCTCAGCCACCTCTCCCGGCGCGGATGCGTGGCCATTCTATATCAAAAACCGCCGGAGCCCACGGGGCCGAACCCCTTCGGGATCTGACCCTACAATCCGCGGGGTTGTACTTGCGTCATCGAGATACTATATTTCATCGGAGTCACAATACTGGGAGGCTGGACCAAGTCGATGAATCCTGTACAAAACACTTATACCCGCGCGCCGGCTTCGGCACTGGCCGGCAACAAGCTGATCCGTAACACCTACGGTCTGCTGTCGATGACGCTTTTGTTCAGCGCCGCGATGGCGGGGGTCTCGCTGAGCCTCAATCTGCCCCATCCGGGCCTGGTGCTGACGCTGGTCGGCTATTTTGGCCTGCTTTTCCTGACCTACCGCCTGCGCAACAGTGCCTGGGGCCTGCTGTCGATATTCGGGCTGACCGGTTTCATGGGGCTGACCCTGGGGCCAATCATCGCGCACTATCTGGCCGTCCCGAACGGCGACCAGGTCGTCATGACGGCGTTTGGCGGCACCGCGGCGATCTTCGTTGGACTGTCCGCCTACGCGCTGACCACACGCAAGGACTTCAGTTTTCTCGGCGGCTTTCTGGCTGTCGGCATCCTCGTCGCGTTCATCGGCGCGATTGCCGCAATCGTGTTCTCGATGCCGGTCGTCAGCCTCGCGATGTCGGCGATGTTCATCCTGCTGATGTCGGGGCTGATCCTGTACCAGACCAGCCAGATCGTCCATGGCGGCGAGACCAACTACATCCTCGCGACGGTCACGCTGTATGTCAGCATTTACAACCTGTTCACGAGCCTGCTGCACATCCTCGGCGCGTCCAGCGGCGACGACTGAATAATTCAATGGGTTGACATCGCCAGGCAGTAGTCCAAAGCCCCGCATGCGGGGCTTTTTTATTTTATTAACAACTAGTTGCGCTATATTTTTGCGATTATGATTTTTTATTGAAACCGTCATATTTATGAGCTATCCTCGCTTTATGCATATCCAGGGAGGATTGCCTCATGAAACGATTCCTCAGACGCTTTTTCCCGAAGACCCCGGTAATCTCAAGTCATCACGAGTGCAGCCGAATATACGATCGGGACGAACCATCGCACCATGACTTCAAGACCCCGCGCGGGCAGGGTCCCTTCCTGCTGTCGTGTGACGGTCGCGTAATCCCGCTACGCAAGGCGCGATTTTTAAGGCAACACTGAGTTCGAATCACCCCAACCACCACAAGGAGAGACAGAAATGGGCGACCATTCGCACAAGCACGATCATGACCACGAACACAAACACGAGCATGAGCATCCGCATTCACACAAAGACGGCACGAAGCATGCGCACAAACATGATCATGTGCATGCCCATGATCATGCGCACGAGCACACGCATTCCCATGACCACGGCAAGGATTCTGGTCACGATCACAAGCATGGTGAAAAAGAACTCGGCAAGCACGAACACTCGCATCCCGGCCACGACAAGGAACCTCATACCCACAATCACTGAGACCGTTGCAGGCATACTTGCGGTAACCCGTCCGGCACAGGGAAGTGCCGGCAGCCCGCCGACAGTAATTCCAAATATCGAGCCTCACCGCGCTTTTCCCGCCATTTCATCGTATTTCCCGGAACCTTAAAGCCCTATTCGTGTCTAGAGTTGGTTATTCGCGCTGATTCACCGATGAATCCCTGAGCATCAGCGATACCCATGGACGCGAAAATTCAGGATAATGGTCATCGTCCGATATCTGATGAGATCACTGCCAAGATCATTACCCGCGTTTGTGCGACACGCCTTAACCCTGGAGACAGCCGTGCCCAAAGGGACCTGCCGATCGGCCACCATGCCGACTGATCTTCGATTACTGACTCTCGTCTGCCTGTTACTGCTGCTGTTGATGCCAGCCGCCCATGCAGCGAAACCGGTGATAGTCGCCGAGGCAAAGATTGACCGCTTCGAAGATCGCGTCGAGGCGCTCGGCACGCTGCGGGCGAATGAATCGATCATCATCTCGTCGACAATCACCGAAGTCGTCAGCGCGATCCACTTCAATGACGGCGACCGGGTCAAGGCCGGACAGTTACTGGTCGAGATGACCAGCGCCGAGGAGCGCGCGCTGCTCGAGGAAGGGCGGGTCACGGTCGCCGAGGCGAAGCGCCAGTATGAACGCGTCCAGTCGCTGCAAGCCCAGCGCCAGGCGCCGCTGTCGCTGCTCGACGAGCGCCAGCGCGAATGGGAAGCGGCACAGGCGCGGGTCAAGGCGATCGAGGCGCGCATTTCGCGCCGCATGATCCGGGCCCCGTTCGACGGCATCCTCGGATTGCGCAATGTCAGCCTGGGCGCCCTTGTCGAACCGAATGACATCATCACGACACTCGACGACATCAGCACGATGAAGCTCGAATTCCCGGTACCGAGCCGTTTCCTCGGCATGCTGCGCACCGGACTGGACGTCGTGGCGACGACCGAGGCCTTCCCCGACATGGGATTCAACGGACAGGTGACGGCGATCGAGACCCGCGTCGATCCGGTCACGCGCTCGGTGATGGTGCGCGCCCTGCTGGCGAACCCCGACGCACTGCTGCGGCCCGGCCTGTTGATGAACGTGAACCTGTCGCGCGACATCCGGAACAACATTGTGATGCCTGAGGAAGTGCTGATACCGCTCGGCCGCCAGCACTTCGTGCTGGTCGTCGACGAGGCGAACGACCATACCGTCGTACGCCGCGAGGTCAGGATCGGGTCGCGCCGGCCGGGACAGGTCGAGATCCTCGACGGCCTGCGCCCCGGTGAAAAGGTCATCGCCCATGGTGCGACCCGGGTCCAGCCCGGCGAGCAGGTCACGATCGCCGCAATCGACGACGGCACCGTACCGCTGCGTGAACTGCTTGAGCGCATGCCCTGATGGTTCTGTCCGATGTCTCGATCAAGCGACCGGTTCTCGCCACTGTCATGTCGCTGCTGCTGGTCGCCTTCGGACTGGTTTCGTTCGAGCGCCTGCCGCTGCGTGAATATCCCGATATCGAATCGCCGGTCGTGTCGATCGACACCATCTACCGCGGCGCCTCCGCGAATGTCGTCGAGGCCCGCATCACCCGCCTGATCGAGGACCGCATCGCCGGCGTCGAGGGCATCCGCTTCATCGAATCGATCAGCGAGGACGGCCGCTCGCGGGTCAACATCGAGTTCGAGATCGACCGCGACATCGACGGCGCCGCGAACGACGTCCGCGACCGGGTGTCGAGCATCCTTGCGATCCTGCCCGACGAGGCCGATCCGCCGGAGATCCAGAAGGTCGACAGCAACGAGGATGTGATCATATGGCTCAATCTCCAGAGCGACCGCATGACCGTCCCGGAGCTGAGCGACTATGCCAATCGTTATCTCGTCGACCGCTTCTCGGTCCAGCGCGGCGTCGCCCGCGTGCGCATCGGCGGCGAGCAGATCTATGCGATGCGCATCTGGCTCGACCGCCAGGCGCTCGCGGCCCGCAACCTGACCGTCAACGACATCGAGGATGCGCTGCGCGCCGAAAATATCGAACTGCCCGCCGGCAGCATAGATTCCGGGAGCCGCCAGTTTACGGTACGGGTCCAGCGCGCGTTCGCAACGCCGGATGACTTCACGCGTCTGGTCGTCGCCCGCGGCGACGACGGCTATCTCGTGCGCCTCAGCGACGTCGCGCGGGTCGAGCGCGGCACCGCGGAAGACCGGCTGTTCTTCCGCGGCAACAAGGTGCCGATGGTCGGCATCGGCATCATCAAGCAATCGACGGCGAACACCCTCGAAGTCGCACGCGCTGTCAACGCCGAAGCCGACCGCATCAATCCGACGCTGCCCGAGGGCATGGAGATCAGGCGCAGCTTCGACTCCTCGGTGTTCATCGAAGGCGCGATCCACGAGGTCTACAAGACCCTGCTCATGGCGGTCGTCCTGGTCATCGGCGTCATCTACCTGTTTCTCGGCAGCGCCCGCGCGACGCTGGTGCCGGCGGTCACGGTGCCGGTTTCCCTGATCGCGACCTTCATCGTGCTGTACCTGCTCGGCTTCTCGATCAATATCCTGACTCTCCTCGCGCTGGTGCTCGCGATCGGCCTCGTCGTCGACGATGCGATTGTCGTGCTCGAAAACATCTATCGCCGCATGGAGCTATACGGCGAGACCCGGCTGGTCGCCGCCTACCGCGGCACGCGCCAGGTCGGATTCGCGGTCATCGCGACGACCATCGTGCTGGTCGCGGTATTCGTGCCCATCTCTTTTCTTCAGGGCGATCTCGGCCGCCTGTTTGCCGAATTCGCGCTGACGATGGCGACCGCGGTCGTGTTCTCGGGTTTCGTCGCATTGTCGCTGTCGTCGATGCTGGCATCGAAGGTGCTCGGCGGCACCGAGCGCACCGGACTGCTGACGCGGGTAATGGAGGGAGGTCTCAGCAAGGTTCGCCGGGGTTATTGCATCGCGCTGGGCGCCTGCCTTCGGCACAACTGGGTCATCGGCCTGATATTCGTCATCATATTCGCTGCCGCGCTGTGGATGATTCGCGAGCTCCCCGAAGAATATACCCCGCGTGAAGATCGCGGCACATTCTTCATCATGGTCACC
Source organism: uncultured Chromatiales bacterium (assembly GCA_964437335.1). Taxonomy (GTDB): domain Bacteria; phylum Pseudomonadota; class Gammaproteobacteria; order SZUA-140; family SZUA-140; genus JAITWN01. The sequence continues at coordinate 113,607 of CAYTGL010000001.1, read as the reverse complement.
GCGCCCGAGGGCGCGTCGTATCACTACATTTCCCATTACATGGACGAGGTCGAGCGCCGGCTGATGCCGCTGGTCGAGAGCGGTGAAATCAGCCGTCTGCTGGTACGCGCACCGGCTGCCTTCGGCAATGTCGAAATCTTCAATCGCGGAATCGCGATCGCCGTGCTCAGCGACTGGGGCGACAGACCCTCGGCATGGGATATCATGGCTGACGTACGTGTCCGCCTCGACGGTCTGACGGGCGTGCAGGCGTTTCCTCTGATGCGCCAGGGCTTCGGAGCCCGCACCCGCAAGCCCGTTCAGTTCGTGATCGGCGGCGGCACCTATGAAGAACTGGCCGAGTGGCGCGACCTCCTGGTCGAAAAGATCAATGAAAACAATCCGGGCCTGCAGGCCATCGACTGGGACTACAAGGAAACCAAGCCGCAGATCGGGGTTGCGATAGACTATGACCGCGCCGCCGATCTCGGCGTCACAGTCAGCGCGATCGGCAGAACGCTGGAGACCCTGCTCGGCTCGCGGCGTGTCACGACCTATCTCGACGACGGCGAGGAATACGACGTCATCCTCCAGGGCGAGCGCCTCGCGCAGCGTACGCCGACCAGCCTCGAAAATATCTATGTCCGCTCCGAGCGCAGCGGCGAGCTGATCCCGCTCGCAAGCCTGGTCAAGCTCGAGGAATTCGCGGATTCGCTGACGCTGAACCGCTTCAACCGGGTGCGCGCGATCACGATCGAAGCCAACCTCTCCGATAACCTGGCGCTCGGCGACGCGCTGAACTATCTTGAAAACCTCGTCGCGCAACACCTGCCGCCGAACGTCATCATCGACTACAAGGGGCAGTCGCGGGATTTCAAACTCAGCGGCGAATCGATGCTGTTCATATTCGCGCTCGGACTCGTCGTCGTGTTCTTCGTGCTCGCCGCGCTGTTCGAGAGCTGGATCCATCCGTTCGTGATCATCCTGACCGTGCCGCTCGCGATGGCCGGCGCCCTGCTCGGCCTTTACCTGACCGGGCAGACGCTCAATATCTACAGTCAGATCGGCCTGATCATGCTGGTCGGGCTGTCGGCCAAGAACGGCATCCTGATCGTCGAATTCGCGAACCAGCTACGCGATGCGGGCAAGGAATTCCACGACGCCCTGATGGAGGCCTCCGAGACGCGGTTTCGTCCGATCGTCATGACCGGCCTGACGACCGTGGTCGGCGCGGTGCCTCTCGTCCTGTCGGCCGGCGCCGGCGCAGAGACCCGTATCGTCGTCGGCATTGTGATCATCTGCGGCGTGCTCGCCGCGACTTTCTTCACGCTGTTCATCGTGCCGGCCGCGTATCACCTGCTCGCCCGGCGCACCGGATCGCCGGGCGCCGTCGCGCGTCAGCTTGAACGGGAAATGGCGGAGAAACCATGACCGGCGCTACATCATCGCACTTGCCCGTGCAAGTGCGTCGGGGATAGTGCGCGTATATTCGACAAGACCGATGCGTTTGCGAATGTCGGCACGGCGTAGTTGCAGTATCAATCGTGGCTGCAGGCCGCAGATGATCACGCTGACGCCATCCCGTCCAAACTTTTCGATCAGTTCATGCAACAACATGATTGCGGTCATATCGAGCAGCGTCACGTCCGTCATGTCGAGCACGACCACCTTCTTGTCACGCGGCAGGTCTTCGAGCGACCGTATTGCCTTGTGTGCGGCGCCGAAGAACAGTGCGCCGTTGACGTCGTAGATCGACACCCCTGCCGGAATCGAATAGTTCCGTGCATGCTCTTCCGGCTCGATCAGCCGCATCTCGGTATGCAGGATCATTTGCCGGATAAACAGCAACCCGGCAAGCGCGATACCGACCGCAACTGCGATCGTCATGTCGAACACAACCGTCAGTGTGAAGCAGGTCAGCAGCACCAAGACATCGCTGCCCGGCGCGCCGCGTACAATACGCATGAAGTGGCGCACCTCAGCCATGTACCAGGCGACGAGTACGAGCAGCGCCGCAAGCGCCGCCATCGGGATATGGCCGAGCAAACCTGCGAGCACAAGCAAAGCGAGCATGATTACCCCGGCATGAATCAAAGCTGCGAACGGCGACACCGCGCCGGAGCGGATGCTGGTCGCAGTGCGGGAGATCGCCGCCGTCGCCGGGATGCCACCGAAGAACGGTACGCAGATATTGCCGATGCCTTGAGCGATCAGTTCCGCATTGGGATCGTGGCGCCGACCAGACATGCCGTCAGCGACGACGGCGCAGAGCAACGACTCGATTGCGCACAGTGCCGCGATCGCCATCGCGGCGCCGAGCAGTCTGTTGACCAGACCAAACGACAACCCGATCGGGTTTCCGTTCGCATCCGGCAGTTCCCACGGCCAGACGAAATGCGGTAGCATCGGCGGTATACCCTGGCCGATCACGCCGTCGACACTGTAATGGAAAGTATTACCGACGGTCGCGATTTCGAATCCCGGAAGCCAGCGCATCCCCAGCCAGCCGACCAGCGTCGCGACAGATAGCGCGAGCAGTGCGGCGGGGAGCCGCGTCTTCAGGCGCGGCCAGAGTACCAGAAGCGCAAGCGTCAGCAGTGCGATCGCAGTATCCTCCCAGCGTATCGACGGCAATGCCATTGCGATCGCGACGACCTTGTCGAGAAAATGCGGCTCGATCGAATCAATGTGAAGGCCGAAGAAGTCCTTGACCTGCAACAGCACGATGACCGTCGCGATCCCGGACGTGAAGCCGACCGTGACCGGATACGGCACGAACTCTATCAGCCGCCCCATGCGCGCGAGGCCGAGCATGACGAGGATCACGCCCGACAAGAAGCCCGCAATCAGCAAGCCGCCGAGCCCGAACTGATGCGCGATCGGCAGCAGGATCACGACGAACGCTGCAGTCGGTCCCGAGATATTGACGCGCGAGCCGCCGGTTAGCGCGATCAGTGCGCCGGCGATCATCGCCGTGTAGAGCCCATGTTGTGGCGGCACGCCGATTGCGATTGCGAGCGCCATCGACAACGGCAGCGCGACGACGCCGACTGTGAGTCCGGCGGCGAGATCGCCGCGGAAGGACTTCAAGGAATATCCCTCGCGCAGGGTTTCGCGCAGCGCAGTCGCGAACATCGCGCGGCCTAGTCCTGGACCGCGCGGGACAAAACCATCGTCTGGCAGGGTTCGAGCACCAGTTCCTGGGTCGCGTTCAGCGTTCGTCCGACGTAGAGGTCAATACTGATCTCGCGCTTGCCTATCTGACTGCGGATGCCCTCGATACGCGACAGCAGGCACTGCCGCGAGGTTGCGCTTAGCCGCTCCAGCCATGCCGGCTTCCGTGGCATCTGATATTCCTTTACTTTCATAGTGTTAATCATAATACGGACAGGCAGTCCAGGTAAACCCGGGTATTGGGATCGGACCACAACTCAATCTGAATCCGGCCACGTGATTTTGATCCCGAAATAAAGGCTGGAGGTCACTAATCAGGCTATGTTATTCAGGCCCGATTAATTCAATATTAAGAGTTGTCGCGGTTCGACCTCAATAAATCCCCGGCGCGTCGCCGATCGTCCGCGAACACCTGCCGGAGTTACGGCTCGAGTACCCGCAAAAAAATCTCATATTTTCATGGTGTTGGTAATATTTAACGCCGTCCTGATGAAACAAATCGGCACGGTGATGTTGTCACATATTCGGCCGGAAAATCGGCCTATACAGAAGATCTAGCATGGCCATGAGGAGAAGTGTCATGAAACGTTACTGGCAAGATCTTATCGAGCTACTGCTCGGCGCGTGGTTGATCGCATCACCGTTCGCACTCGGCTTCCTTGCGCTCGGCGACGCGCCTGCGGGCACCGCGATCATGGTCGGCGCGCTGGTCGTCAGCTTCGCGGTCATCGGCATCTCGGTGCCCGAATACTGGGAGGAATGGAGCCAGCTCGGCCTCGGCACCGCTCTGCTTGTCTCGCCGTGGGTGCTCGGATACAGCACAGCGATGATCCCGACCGGCAACGCCGTCATCTGCGGCGCCCTGCTGATACTCCTCGCGATCCTCGCCCTCCTGCGCGAACGCAACATCCACCACCCCCCCGGCATCACTGCTCACTAGGCGCATTGGGGTCGGACCACAGCAAGTCTTTGATATAACAAGATTTGAAATTTAAAAGCGGTCGCAGGTTTGAACCTGCACCGCTTTTCTTCTATTTTTCAGCGCGAAAACGTCGCCATCTCCTGATCGATCTGACTTCAACCATGTGATTTTAGCCCTGAAAATAATGCTGGAGACCGATAATCAGGCTATTATTCAGGCCTGTTATTTTTATAATTAATAAGCTGTCGTGGTCCGACCCCAATTTGCATGAAATACGAATGAGATCACGACTCCGGGCGATTCTCGTCGCTGTGCTGCTGGTGCCGGCCGCGGTACCGCTGGGACTGGCCGCCACACTCACACCCTACAAGGCGACCTATGACCTGTACTACGGCGGCGTCTATGCCGGCGTTGCCTTTTATGAACTCGAGATCGACGTCGATGGCAATATCCTGTTTAACGCTCGCGTCGAACCGCGGGGGGCCGCCGCGTGGATAAGCAGCGACATCGTCAGCGAGCAGAGCCGGTTGCGCCTCGACGGTGACGGATCTCTGATCGCGCTCCAATATGAGTACAAACAGCTACGCAATCTAATCCCGGTCGAACAGAAAAGCGTCGAATTCGACTGGGCCGCCGGTCTGGCCCGAACCCGGATCAACGACGATCGCCAGCAGGTCGCCATCGAACCTGGTACCGTCGATCGCATGTCACTGCAGCTCAAAATCATGCTGAATCGCCTCGCCGGCGATGACGGCAAGGCGATTACCTACCCGATCGTCGAGGATCACGAGATACGCGAGTACCATTTCGAGGTCATGGGCCAGGAGCGCCTCGCCACGGAGGCCGGCAGATACGACACCGTGCGCCTTGAACGCCGCCACAAAGATCGCACGACGATCTTCTGGAGCGCGCCGTCCCTCAGCTACCTCCCGGTTCGAGTCGAACAACAACGCACAAACCGACCGACCTCCCGCATGGACCTCAGCACCATCAACATGAGGCGGACTCCGCCAACACGTTGATACCGGGCGCGGGGAGAGGATTATTGATGCGTGACCGGCGCGCGGGCAGGGCGCGCGCTGTCACCGCGTTCCTGCAGCGCGAAGGCATTGCCGCATCGAGCACACAAATACGCCCCTGGCGACTTGCCGCAATGCCGGCAACGCGTCAGCACCGTGTAGAGGATATTCAGCACCCCGCCGCGCGCGGGATGGTTCTCCTTGCCGCAATCCGGGCAGATCCAGTCCGCCTTCGACGAAACGCAGGCCTGGCACTGCGGACAGCAGATCGACAACGTCCTGCCGACATAGCACCAGTGCAGCAGCCCAACGCTGAAGAGCAGCGCCGACACCAGTCCCCAGTACACCAGTCCTTGCAGACTGAAGGTGTACATCGGCGAGAAGCGGTAACCAAAACCTTCGTGATGCGACGGCGCGCCCGGGTGCGGCCCGCCGAGCAGTTCCCACAGCATGACGGCCGTGATGCTGGCGGCGAGCGCCGCCCAGGCGAGGCGGCGATTGCGGTAGAGGTCCTGTCGTAATCGGATCGCTGGCGTCATGGAAACCACCACAGGTACCGGGTTTCAGCGATAGTCTACAGCTACCGAACCGGATTTTCCCGCTTGATGATCCCTTCCGCCGCTAAAACTTTCGCCAGACCTGTCCGATTTCGACTCTGATATTTATCTGTTTCAGTCAATTGCTATGATCCGCCCCTGAAGCCTTCGCCTCGGCCGCCGCGAGCCGTTCGATATAGCCGACGAAGTCCGGATCCTCGCCGCGCATCAGCTCCGGCAATCGCGAGCGGAAATCAGGGTTTCTGCACCACTCTCGTATGTAATCCTCCCATGAATTCCAGCGCCGGGCCTGCTTCGGCGGCATTGGATCGTCGTACAACAGCAAGTAAGCGCGTTCGAACAGGGAAATCAGCATGTTGAAGATGATGAACTGACGTTCGGACTGTTCCTTGCCGAGTGCGGTGCTGTGACCGGTCGAGAACAGGCCAAGATCGGGGTTATCCAGCGCGACTTTCAGAAAATCCTGGTAGTTGTCGGACAACTGCTGATAGACCTCTTCGTCGTCGTTCTCGCGCTCCTTGCGCTTCTCGAGGAAGTAGACAACTATCGCGAGCGGCAGACCGATCACCGTAACGACATAACTAAGCAGTTCCCAGGTTTCCAGCGACATTGTCGTCCACTCGTGATCCTGTTTCGTGGAATCCTAGCACGACGATGAAGGTGTTGCCTTCGCCCCTGTCGATAGCGTACAAATCAAAAACCAAAATAAAGGACTCCGCGATGCACGAATACTCGCTCGATGACCTCAACAAACAACACGGTATCGACAACCGGCTCCGCTTCACACGTGCCGGCAGCGGCCCGACGCGCGCCGAGATCACCACATCCGAAGGCAGCGCGCAGATCGTTCTGGAAGGCGGCCAGCTGCTAAGCTGGACACCCATCGGCCAGGCGCCGGTCGTCTGGCTCAGTCCGCAGGCGGTCTACAAACCCGGAAAGTCGCTGCGCGGCGGCGCGCCGATCTGCTGGCCGTGGTTCGGTCCACATCCCGATAACGCCGCCCTTCCCGGTCATGGCTTCGCTCGCAACAAGCCGTGGCAGGTGCTTGAGTCGGAGCGACTCGAAGACGGCGCGATCCGGCTGCATCTGGCACTGATACAGGATGACGGGACGCGCGCGCAGTGGCCGCAAAACGCCGGGCTATCCTTATCGATCACCGCCGGTACCCGCCTGCGCATGGCGCTCACGACGCGCAACACCGGAGACCGGCCGGCCACAATCAGCGAGGCAATTCATACCTATTTCACCGTCAGCGACGTAGCGAAAATCTCGATCAGCGGTCTGGAAGGCTGCAGTTACATCGACAAGGTGGACGACAACCGGCGCAAGGTACAGCAGGGACCGGTGACGATCGGCGGCGAGGTCGATCGCATCTATCTCGATACTGCGGCCGAGTGTGTCATCGACGACCCCGGCCTGAAGCGCCGCATCCATATCGCGAAATCCGGCAGTCGATCGACAGTGGTGTGGAATCCCTGGGCGGAAAAGGGCGCCGCCTTCGGCGACATGGGCAAGGACGGTTACAAGCACATGCTATGTATCGAGACAGCCAATGCGCTGGAAGACAGCGTGACGATCGGCCCGGGCGCTTCACACACGCTGGTCACAGAATTTTCAGTCTAAAATAAATACAATATGAGCTCATTAGCGGTGTTCGTATTTTCTGCAGCATCCCGCCGCTGCGGACAGGCCCGGATTCACGACTGTCAGGTCGAGGCGGCATGAAAAAACTCAAGCACGAAGTCGAACTGACCCGGGCCGCGATCGAGGTCGGCACGCGCTACGCGGAGGCGCGCGGCGCGGTCAAATTCAAGGCGACGGATTCAGTGGATGACAAGGCGCTGACGATCTACCGCCTGATGGTGCAGGACAAGTTGATACAACCGTTGCCCGAGGATCAGGTGACGATCAAATCCATTCGTCACAAACTTGCGATCTGGTATTCGAGGCAACTGCCGGAGGGGCACCCGCTGCTGCAGTGATGGTACAACCACCCCGGGGCCTGCCAGTCAGGTGGTCCGATAAAGTTTCCAAACCACCGTGTGATTCAGAATATCATGGCACGCCCAGCGTCCCTGACAAGAAAAGAGTGCTTCCGCTGGTCTTGTCGCGGCTCAGTATCAATGATCCGATTTCGACAACACCGCCGTCGAGATTGATAGCGACGCCAGGGCACCCAAACCCGTCAGGGAAAAACGAATTCAGGTTGCCATTACAGGCCACGCCGTAGCTGATAAAGGAACCGGGTTGTTGTTCCCATGTCAGTGTGATTTCCGCGATCAGCGGTGTCTGGAGGTTCGAGAACCTGATATCGAATCGGATAGCTGCCTCGGCACCCGGTGCAGCCGGCCGCGACTCATTCCACTCGAGCGTACTGAAAGTGGCAATATCCGAAAAACTGAGTCCCGGATCAGGCGTAAAAGGGCTGCCAATCATTTCGGCATCTGCGCCCGTGATCAACAGTTCCCCCAAGGTATCAGGCGGGTCCCCACCGGGAGACTCCAGCGCCTCCAGGGTTGCACGCATGTGGGCCTGTGCGGTGATCGCCGGGATCAGCGTCCGGGGTGATCCGATGGCGCCGGTCGCATCCGCAACCAGCGACACGACTTCATCATCGAACTGAAAATTCGTGATGGATTGATTGAACGACACTGATCGACCGATCAGCGTATTGAAGACCGGTTCTGATATTACAATTCCGTTACTCGGGTCGTAATCGTCATCGAGCGTCTGGAGAAACCGGAGGCGGTTCGTAACAAAATCATCGCTGACCGGATTCACGAGGCTATTCGCTCCGGGCACGAGATCGACCGGCGTCAGCACTGACGCGCCAGGGGCACTGCCGAGCAGGACGTCGCCGATATAAAAACTCACCATCTCGCCGGCGAAATAGATGAGCTTGCCCGTCTCATCGGTGAACCCGTCCTGGGTATTGGTCTCATAGCGCAGACCTTCGACGGCGGAGTCGAGGAATACCCCCTCGGCGAGCACACTGGCGCCGCCATCGCTGCTGCCACCCCCGCTACAAGCGGTGAGCAAGCAGCCAAGCAATCCCGCGATCAGAATGCGCGTATGGGTTTTCATTAAAATAGCCCCCGAAGGTCGAAATTTTCTGTTTCAGCTAGCACCGTGTGCCGCCCCGAACCAGGACAGGCGATCGTGCAATGCTACGACCTCGCCAACGATCATCAGCGTCGGGGCGTGGACTTCGGTGTTGGCAACGATGGCGGGCAGGGTTTCGAGGGTGCCGGTCAAGACCTGCTGTTTGTCGGTCGTGCCCTGGCCGATCAACGCGGCCGGCATCGCGGGTTTCATGCCGTGGCGAATCAGTTCGGCGCAGATCATCGCGAGACCGGTCAGGCCCATGTAGACGACCAGCGTCTGGCGTGGTTGTATCAGTGACGCCCAGTCGAGCTGCACCGCGCCGTTTTTGACCTGACCGGTCACGAACACGACCGACTGGGCATAATCGCGATGGGTCAGCGGGATGCCGGCGTACGCGGCGCAACCATTCGCGGCGGTGATGCCGGGCACGACCTGGAACGGGATGCCCTCCTCCATCAGCGTCGCGATCTCCTCGCCGCCGCGCCCGAACACGAACGGATCACCGCCTTTGAGCCGGACGACCCGCTTGCCTTCGCGTGCGAGGTCGATGAGGATGCGGTTGATCTCCTCCTGCCGCACCGAATGGTAGTCACGCTTCTTGCCGACGTAGATGCGCTCGGCCTCGCGTCGCACGAGGTCGAGGATCCCCGACGTGATCAGACGGTCATACAGCACGACATCGGCGCGCTGCATCAAGCGCAGTGCGCGCAAGGTGAGCAGATCCGGATCGCCGGGCCCGGCGCCGATCAGCCAGACCTCGCCGCGTGCCAGCGCAGCGTCATCCGGTAACCTCAGTTCAGCTTCCAGAAGCTCTCCAGCGGCCTGCTCGCGTCCGGTAAACACCAGTTCGGCAACCGGGCCGTCGAGTATATGCTCCCAGAACCGCCGCCGCAGTGTCCCCGATGCGAAACGTTGTTTGACCGCCGGGCGATAGCGCCGCACCAGTTCTGCGAGCCGCCCGTAGGCATATGGCACCTGGGCCTCGATCCGGGCGCGCAACTTGCGTGCGAGCACCGGCGACGCGCCGCTGCTCGAAACGGCAATCAGTATCGGCGAACGGTCGACGATCGACGGCAGGATGAAGGTGCACAGTTCAGCCCGGTCGACGACATTGACCGGAACGCCCCGCGCCTTTGCCGCCGCCGCGACCGCGGCATTGACCGCTTCGTCACCGGTCGCGGCGATCGCGAGCGCGCAGGCATCGAGATCGGATGCTTCGAATCGCGCCGCCCGGTGCATGATCTCCCCGCTCGCCCGCATCGCCTCGAGAGCTGCCCCGAGCGCCGGCGCGACGACCGTGACCCTTCCGCCCGCACGCCGCAACAACCCGGCCTTGCGCGCCGCAATCTCGCCACCACCGACGACGAGGCAGTCGCGATCGCGGATGTCGAGATTGATCGGGAGGAAATCCATCAAGTGATGATGGTAGTCCCGCCCATCCAGGGATGCAAAACCTCCGGCACGTGTACCCGCCCGTCCCGATCCTGGCAATTCTCGAGGATCGCCACCAGCGTCCGCCCGATCGCGAGCCCCGAACCGTTCAGCGTATGCAGCAGCTCCGGCTTGCGCGTGTCCGGGCGGCGCCAGCGTGCCTGCATGCGTCGGGCCTGGAAGTCGCCGAAGTTGCTGCACGACGAGATCTCACGATAGGTCTGCTGCGCCGGCAGCCACACCTCGATGTCATAGGTCTTCGCCGCGGCGAAACCGAGATCGCCGGAACACAGGGCGATCGTCCGAAACGGCAACCCGAGGCGCTCGAGCACCGTCTCGGCATGCGCGGTCAACTGTTCGAGCGCCTCCGCCGAATCCTCCGGCCGCACCGCCTGCACCAGCTCGACCTTCTCGAACTGGTGCTGCCGAATCATGCCGCGGGTGTCCTTGCCATAGGTTCCGGCCTCGCTGCGAAAACATGGGGTATGGGCGACGAATTTCAGCGGCAGCGCGTTGGCCTCGACGATCTCATCGCGCAGCAGATTCGTCACCGGCACCTCGGCGGTCGGGATCAGATAGAGAGGCAGTTCGCCGCGGATAGCGAACAGGTCATGCTCGAACTTCGGCAACTGCCCGGTTCCGACCAGCGCCTCGGCGTTGACCAGATACGGGACATAGACCTCGCGATAACCATGTTCGCCGGTATGCAGGTCGAGCATGAACTGGATCAGCGCCCGGTGCAGGCGCGCCAGCGGCCCGTACAGCGTCGTGAACCGCGCGCCGGCGAGCTTCGCGGCCGCCTCGAAATCGAGCAGGCCGAGCCCCTCGCCGACATCGACGTGATCGCGCGGCGTGAAATCAAAAGCGGGCGGCGTTCCCCGGCGCCGGATCTCGACATTGTCATGCTCGTCTTTGCCGTCCGGCACATCGACGTCGGGGAGATTCGGAATCGTCAGCAGCAAGGCATGGAGATCGCCCTGGATCCGCTCGAGTTCGGCCTTCGCGGCATCGAGCTGCGCGCCGAGTTCGGCGACCGCGTCGCGCAGCGGCGCGATGTCCTCGCCGGCCGCCTTCGCTTGGCCGATTGCCTTCGAACGGCTGTTGCGTTCATGCTGCAACTCTTCGGTGCGTACTTGCGCCGCCTTGCGCGCCGCCTCGAGCTCGGCCAGAGGCACGATGTCGAGCGTGACACCACGGCGCGCAAGCCGGCGCGCGGTCGCATCGAGTTCATTGCGTATAAGCTGCGGATCGAGCATCGACGTTGCGGATTATTCAGAGTGCGCAGTATGACCGCTGGCCGGGCAAAAAAAAACCCGGACTGCACGGGAGGGTGTACAGTTCCGGGTGCCTGAGCAATCCGGCGGTTGACTTGGAGGAGGAGGAAAAAATCGTACAGTGACCGCCACGTCCACGCTCAGCACTTACCATTATCCACAAGCGCGACAACGGTAGTGAGAACTGTACCACAGATTTTTTCTTCAATTATAACTTGTTTAAATTCATATAGTTGAAGCAATATCTTCAGATATTCCCAAATACGTGGCCGGGGTCAGGGCCAGCAGGCGGTCGCGCGCCTCGGCAGGAATGTCGAGGGTACGGATGAAGGCGTGCAGCGCATCGCGATCGATGGCCCGCCCGCGGGTCAGCGCCTTCAGTTTCTCGTAGGGTTCCGCAACGCCATAGCGGCGCATCACCGTCTGTACCGGCTCGGCGAGCAGCTCCCAGGCGCTGTCGAGATCGGCAGCGATGCGAGCGGGGTCGACCGACAGCTTGTCGATGCCCTTGAGACAGGATTGCCACGCCAGCGCCGAATGCGCGATGCCAACGCCGATATTGCGCAGCACCGTCGAATCGGTCAGGTCGCGCTGCCAGCGCGATACAGGCAGCTTTTCGGCGAAGTGACGCAAAAGCGCGTTCGCGAAACCAAGATTGCCCTCGGCGTTCTCGAAATCGATCGGATTGACCTTGTGCGGCATCGTCGAAGAACCGACCTCGCCGGCGACGGCCTTCTGCCGGAAGTAACCGAGCGCGATATAACCCCACGCATCGCGGCAGAAATCGATCAGAATCGTATTGAAGCGCGCCAGCGCGTCGAAATACTCCGCCATATAGTCATGCGGCTCGATCTGGGTCGTCAGCGGGTTCCATTCCAGTCCGAGCCGCTCGACGACAAAGGCCTCTGCCAGCGCCGGCCAGTCGACCTCGGGGTAAGCCACGACGTGGGCGTTGTAGTTGCCGGTCGCGCCGTTCATCTTGCCGAGCAGGGCCACGCCGGCGAGCTGCGCGCGCTGGCGCCGCAGGCGTGCGACGACGTTCGCAATCTCCTTGCCGAGCGTCGTCGGCGTCGCCGGCTGGCCGTGGGTGCGGGCCATCATCGCGACCCCGGCATGCGTGCGTGCAAACGCGGCCAGCCGTTCGATGATCTCGTCGGCGAGCGGCAGTAGCACTGTAGCCCGGGCCTCGCGCAGCATCAGCGCATAGGCCAGGTTGTTGATATCCTCAGAGGTACACGCGAAGTGGAAGAATTCGCCGATCCCGGCGAGCCCGGCATGAGCGGCGGTCTTTTCCTTGAGGAAATACTCGACGGCCTTGACGTCATGGTTGGTGCTGCGCTCGATCTTCTTGACGTGGCGCGCGTCGTCGACGTTGAAGTTCTTGACGATTCCGTCCAGCAGCGCGTTCGCCTGCCGTCCGGGCGGCGCCGCCTCGGGTATGCCGGGATGTTCGGCGAGCGCCTGCAGCCAGCGGACCTCGATCAGCACCCGGTGCCGGATCAGCCCGTACTCGCTGAAGATCGCGCGCAGGTTTGCGGTTTTTTCACCGTAGCGGCCGTCGATCGGCGAGATTGCGGTCAGTGAACTCAGTTCCATGGTCATGTCCCCGCCAGTGACGGATCAGGTTTTGAGGGCATCGGCCTCGGCGGCCAGCTGTTTGCGCTTGAACAGCAACTGGAAACGGTTTCCCCCGCTCTGCCGCCACAACACCACCGAGCGGATCGCGGCCAGCAGCAGCGCGCGCACCTTGTTTGCGTTCGCAGGATTGGTCAGATGCCCGTGCTGGCCGCTGACGACAATACGCGGTGTCAGCGTGCTGACCGTATTCACGTACAGGTCCGCCAGCGCCGCCAGCACGTTCTCGTGCGTATACGAGAAGTGATCGACCTGGCCCCGGATGCGGGTAATGCCCGTTTTCAGGCGTCCCATCAGTTCCTGGTTTCTGACCAGCTTTCGTTCGAGGTGCATCAGTGCGACGACATACTTCGTGATCTCGATGTCCGCCTTCTTCGTATCGCCGCCGAGTTGGTCTTTCAGCAGCTTGAAACCGGTATTCAACTGGCCACGGCCGCCGTACACCGACTCGGTATCCGGCGGATCGATCTCGAACAGGCTCCTAATCGAGACCTCGAGCAGGTTGCTCGGCACCGTGCCATGATGCGCGATCTCGCGCACGAGATAGGTTGCCTGAAAAACGCCGGCGAGCGCCAGTGTCGCGTCCCGCATCGTGCGCGCCATCAGCGACTCCTGCCCTGCATCGCGGCCGTCATAGCAACAGCGACGCATTCCGATTCACCGGTCGCAAGCGCCGCCTCGATGACGCCACCGCCGAGACACTCATCGCCGAGATAGAACACGACCGACTGGCCCGGTGCGATCGCGCGCTGCGGGCGATCGAAGCGGACGGTCCAGTGGCCATCCCCGATCGGCTCGACGATACAGGCCTGGTCATCCTGACGATAACGTATCTTCGCATGGCAGCGCAGCGCCCGTCCCGGCGACTCTGTTATCCAGTGGACCCGTCCTGCGCGCAGCCCGCTCGCATACAACATGGGATGGTCATGACCCTGGCCGACGACCAGCACATTGTCGGCGAGATCCTTCGCGACGACATACCACGGTTCACCACTGCCGTCGGAGCGTCCGCCGATACCGAGGCCCTTGCGCTGACCGACGGTATGATACATCAGGCCGTCATGACGGCCGACACGCCGCCCGTCGACGCTGCGGACCTCGCCCGGCTGCGCCGGCAGGTAACGCGCGAGAAAAGCGCGAAAGCGACGTTCGCCGATGAAGCAGATGCCAGTGCTGTCCTTGCGCGCGTGATTTGGCAGGCCAGCCTCGAGCGCGATGCGGCGCACCTCGGTCTTGTGCAACTCGCCGAGCGGGAAGCGGGCGCGCGCGAGTTGTTCCTGGCTCAGCGCATGCAGGAAATAGCTCTGGTCCTTGCCAGCGTCGCGGCCCTTGAGCAGCCGGTAGCGGCCGTCGCGCCGCAGGATCCGGGCATAATGTCCGGTCGCGATGCCATCGGCGCCGGCCTCGAGCGCATGGTCGAGAAATGCACGGAACTTGATCTCGCTGTTGCAGAGGATATCCGGATTCGGGGTGCGTCCGGCGCGGTACTCGTCGAGGAAGATTGAAAACACCCGATCGAGGTAACGATCGGCGAAGTTGACCGCGTCGAGTTCGATGCCGATGCGCGCGCAGGCGGCAAGCGCGTCATTCGCGTCGATCCCGGCCTGGCAAGGCCCGTCGGGATCGGGCTCCTCCCAGTTCTTCATGAACACGCCGGCGACGTCATGGCCTGCACGCGCGAGCAGCAGCGCCGCGACCGAGGAATCGACCCCACCCGACATGCCGACGATGATCCTGCTGGCTTCCATAATAAAATCGTATGTCCGTTCAGTTGCTTGTGCGGACTTATTGTAGCAAGAATTAGCTGCTAGAATGTGCCCTTTGTCTCCACAGACTACGGGAGTTTCCATGCGCTATCAGAAGATCCGGGTCCCGGCCGACGGTCATCGAATCACGATCGGCGCCGACCAGTCGCTCGCGGTGCCCGACCGCCCGATCATTCCCTATATAGAGGGTGACGGGATCGGCATCGACATCACGCCGGTGATGCGCGCCGTCGTCGATGCCGCGGTCGACAAAGCCTATCGTGGCCGGCGCTCGATCGCCTGGACGGAGATCTTCGCCGGTGAGAAATCGACCCGGATCTATGGCCAGGATGTCTGGCTGCCTGACGAGACCCTGGAGGCGATTCGCGATTTCCGGATCGCGATCAAGGGACCGCTGACGACGCCGGTCGGCGGCGGCATCCGTTCGATCAACGTCGCGCTTCGCCAGGAACTCGATCTCTATGTCTGCCTGCGGCCAGTGCGTTACTTCGACGGCACCCCGAGCCCGCTGAAGTCGCCCGAGAAGACCGATATGGTGATCTTTCGCGAGAACTCCGAAGATATTTATGCCGGCATCGAATGGGAGGCCGGCACCCCCGAGGCCAGGCGCATCATCGACTTCCTGCAGCAGCAGATGGGCGTGACCAAGATCCGCTTCCCCGGGACCTCGGGCATCGGCATCAAGCCGGTCTCACGGGAAGGCACCGAACGCCTCGTGCGCAAGGCGTTCCGTTATGCGATCGACAACGATCGCGACTCGGTGACGCTGGTGCACAAGGGTAACATCATGAAATTCACCGAGGGCGCGTTCAAGAACTGGGGTTACGCGCTCGCGAAACGCGAGTTTGGCGCCGTCGAGATCGATGGCGGCCCGTGGTGCCGGATGAAGAACCCGCGCACCGGCGGCGAGATCGTCATCAAGGATGTCATCGCCGACGCCTTCCTGCAGCAGATCCTGCTCCGCCCCGCGGACTACAGCGTGATCGCGACGCTGAACCTGAATGGCGACTATATCTCCGACGCGCTCGCGGCCCAGGTCGGTGGCATCGGCATGGCGCCGGGGGCGAACCTGTCCGACACGATCGGGCTGTTCGAGGCGACCCACGGCACCGCCCCACGCTACGCGGGACAAGACAAGGTCAATCCGGGGTCATTGATTCTGTCTGCCGAGATGCTGCTGCGGCATATCGGCTGGACCGAGGCCGCAGATCTGGTCATCGAGGGCATCATGAAGGCGATTGCAGCGGGGACCGTGACCTACGACCTGGAGCGGCTGATGGACGGCGCGCGCCTGACCAGTTGCTCCGGATTCGGCGCGGCCGTGATCGGGCATATGTGACCCTGCGCCGTCGCCGCAGCGCCTCCCTGCCCGCGTCAGATAACGCCCGCCCTACTCGGCGGCGAGCCGGATATTCTGGGCGTACAGCCCTTTCGGTCCCTGCGTTATCTCGAATACGACCTTCTGGCCCTGCTTGAGGCTCTTGTAACCGTCCATCTCGATTGCGGAGAAGTGGGCAAAGACATCATCCCCTCCCGCATCCGGTGAAACAAAGCCAAAGCCCTTCGCATTGTTGAACCATTTGACGATACCCGTGGTGGCCATGTGGCGCATACCTCATCGCTCTGCACATGCAAAACCGGCACTGCCCTGCGTACCCTAGGATTGTGGACTCGAAGAAAACCCTCCCCTGCGCATTTCACTTTGAGCATGTTTACCGGTGACGTCAAGCCCCGGAACCCGCAGCCGGGCACTTGCGCCTGTTGGCAAGTATTTTGCTAATTCTGTCGGGGTTAAGCTTTTTCGTCGACGGGACGCTAAATGATGGACAGGGGCGAATCATGAGGAACGACGTTACCCATTGCGCGCTCAGGAATTTTTCCGTCATTTGGGCTATAATTGCGATGTCATGAAGAAGACGCGACAAACCCGGATACCCGACGATGGCCTGGCGCTGCAGGAGGCAAAGCCGAAGCTCAAGCGTCCGCCGCTGTACAAGGTCCTCCTGCTGAACGACGACTATACCCCGATGGATTTCGTCGTCTACGTGCTGCAGAAGTTCTTCGGCATGGACAACGACAAGGCGACCCAGGTCATGCTGCATGTGCATACCCGGGGCGTGGGGGTCTGCGGCATATTCAATCGCGATATTGCCGAGACCAAAGTAGCGATGGTGAACCAGTTTTCCCGGGAGCACCAGCACCCGCTGAAATGCACGATGGAGAAGGTCTAGCCCAATTCCCGGCGAAACCCGAAAAGGTGGCTACGATGTTAAGTAAGGACGTCGAATACACGCTGAATGTCGCTTTCCAGGAAGCCCGCGACAAGAACCACGAATTCATCACTGTGGAGCACCTGTTGCTCGCGCTGCTCGACAATACGTCGGCGGCGACCGTGCTGCGGGCCTGCGGGGCCGATCTGGACGCGCTGAAGCGCGATCTGATGGTTTTCCTCGACGAGACCACGCCACGCCTACAGGACGAGGCGCGCGACACCCAGCCTACCCTCGGTTTCCAGCGCGTGCTGCAGCGGGCGGTGTTTCATGTGCAGTCGTCCGGCAAGCGCGAGGTCGGCGCGGCGAACCTGCTGGTCGCGATCTTCGGCGAACAGGATTCCCAAGCCGTCTACTGCCTGAACACCCAGAACATCACCCGCCTCGACGTCGTCAACTACATCTCCCACGGCATCGCGAAGATCGATGGTGGCGACGAGGAGACCGAAGGCTTTCTCGCCGCGGATACTGAAGCGGAAACGGATTCGGCAGCGCGCACCCCGCTCGAACAGTACGCGACCAACCTGAACCAGCGCGCGCGCATGGGGATGATCGATCCGCTGATCGGCCGTGAGCAGGAAGTCCAGCGCGTCATCCAGGTGCTGTGCCGCCGTCGCAAGAACAACCCGTTGCTGGTCGGCGAGGCCGGCGTCGGCAAAACTGCAATCGCCGAGGGACTTGCCAAGAAGATCATTGACGGTGACGTGCCCGACGTGCTGACAAACAGCACGATCTATTCGCTCGACATGGGCTCGCTGCTCGCCGGCACCAAATACCGCGGCGATTTCGAGAAGCGTCTGAAGGGCATTCTCGCGCAACTGCGCAAGGAGCCGGGCTCGATCCTGTTCATCGACGAGATCCACACGATCATCGGCGCCGGCTCGACCTCCGGTGGCGTCATGGACGCCTCGAACCTGATCAAACCGGTGCTGTCATCCGGCGAGCTGCGCTGCATCGGCTCTACGACTTATCACGAATACCGCGGCATCTTCGAAAAGGACCGCGCGCTTGCGCGCCGCTTCCAGAAAATCGACGTGACCGAGCCGTCCGTCGACGATAGCATCAAGATTCTGCAAGGTCTGAAGTCGCGCTTCGAGCAGCATCACAAGATTAAATATTCCCGCGATGCGTTGCGCGCCGCGGTTGATCTCTCCGCACGCTACATCAACGATCGCTTCCTGCCTGACAAGGCAATCGACGTCATCGACGAGGCTGGCGCCTACCAGCGCCTGCTCGCGCCGTCGAAGCGCAAGAAGACCATCGGCGTCAAGGAAGTCGAGTCGATCGTCGCGCGCATCGCCCGCATCCCGCCAAAGTCCGTCAGCCACTCCGACAAGGACAAGCTGCGCACGCTGGATCGCGACCTCAAAATGGTAGTGTTCGGCCAGGGTCGGGCGATCGATGCGCTCGCCAATGCGATCAAGATGGCGCGCTCGGGCCTCGGTAATGTCGAGAAGCCGATCGGCTCCTTCCTGTTCGCCGGTCCGACCGGCGTCGGCAAGACCGAGGTCACGCGCCAACTCGCGAAGATCCTCGGTATCGAACTGATCCGTTTCGACATGTCCGAATACATGGAACGCCACACCGTATCGCGCCTGATCGGGGCCCCGCCCGGCTACGTCGGCTACGACCAGGGTGGACTGCTGACCGAGGCCATCACCAAACACCCGCATTCGGTGCTCCTGCTGGACGAGATCGAGAAGGCCCACCCGGACGTCTACAACCTGCTGTTGCAGGTCATGGACCACGGCACGCTGACCGACAACAACGGCCGCAAGGCGGACTTCCGCAACGTCATCGTCGTGATGTCTACGAACGCCGGCGCCGAGCAGATCAGCCGTTCTTCTATCGGCTTTACGCACCAGGATCATTCCAGCGACGCAATGGAAGTGATCAAGCGGATCTTCACGCCGGAGTTCCGCAACCGTCTCGACGCGATCATCCAGTTCGACGCGCTGACCCCTGAGACCGTCAGCCATGTCGTCGACAAGTTCCTGATCGAACTCGAGGCTCAACTCGAGGAAAAAAAGGTCTCGCTGCGGGTCGATGACGAGGCGCGCGCATGGCTCGCCGTGCACGGCTTCGACGTGAAAATGGGCGCACGCCCGATGGCGCGGACGATCCAGGAATACATCAAGAAGCCGCTCGCCGAGGAATTGTTGTTCGGCCGCCTCGCGAAAGGCGGTCACGTGCGCATCGCCGTCAGCGGTGACAGCCTGAGCTTCGATGTCGAAGGTGTCGAGGAGACGGTGGAGAGCTGAGCCGGAAGCGGGCTCGAAGACAGCGGCTACTTGGCGCGGAAGACGATGCGGCCCTTGCTGAGATCGTAAGGCGTCAGTTGCACGGTAACCTTGTCGCCGGTCAGGATGCGGATGTAGTGCTTGCGCATCTTGCCCGAGATATGCGCCGTAACCATGTGCCCGTTCTCGAGTTCCACGCGGAACATGGTGTTCGGCAAGGTTTCGATTACGGTACCTTCCATTTCGATATGTTCTTCTTTCGCCATACGTCTCCGCCGGTCATGCCGATTTCACTGATCCCGATCCGGGAAAGTTAGCGATTATACATCATTTGTACGCGAGGGCGCCCCCCGGCCGGGCAGGGTTCACTCCCGGTCGGGGCGGCGCCAGCGATCGGCGATGAATATTTCGTAAGGCTGATATTCGTCCTTGTAATTCATCTTGCGACATTCCGCGATCCAGTAGCCGAGATAAAGCCATTCCTTGCCGTATTGCCGGGCCATCTCGATTTCCCGGAGGATCGCATTGACGCCGAGGCCGCGGCGTGCCCAGGCGGGGTCGAAAAAGGTATAGACCGCGGACAGCGCATTACCCAGCACATCGACGACGGCCACCGCGACACAGCGGCCCTCCAGGCGGAAATCAAGGAAGCGGGTCTCGATCCCCTTGCAGGTCAGGAAGGCGAGATACTCCTCGGCCGGCATTGCCTCCATTTCACTGTCCGCGTGACGGGCTTCGAGATAACGGCAGTAGAGATCGAAGTGCTCCCGGTCAAAGGCCGGTTCGCGCTCGGTGACCGCCAGGTCGCAGTTGCGGCGCAGGTTGCGCCGCTGCGTGCGATTCGGCTGGAACTTTGCGACCGGAATGCGCAGCGGAATGCAGGCGGTGCAATCCGGGCAGGCAGGACGATAGACGCGCGGACCACTGCGACGGAAACCGATCTCGGCGAGCCGGGTATAGAGCCAGGGCTCCATTGCCATCGCGGGATCGACGACCGCATTCGAGGCGCTGCGCCCCGGCAGGTAGCCGCAGTCATGCGGCAGGGTGCGGTAGAAATGGATATATCCTTCGGTCCGGAACAGCGACACGGTCAGCCGACCTCCGACCACGACGCCGGAAAATCCGGACGTTCGCAGTGCGCGAGCAATTCGACGAAGGCCTGGCGCGAAAGGGTTTCCGCGCCGAGGCTCAACAGATGTGAAGTCTGCATCTGGCAATCGATGACGGCGCACTCCCAAGCGCCGAGCAGCTCCACCAGCCGCACGAAGGCATGCTTGGAGGCATCGCGCGCGCGATGGAACATTGATTCGCCGAAGAACACACGGCCAACGCTGACGCCATAGACGCCACCGACCAGTTCGCCGTCGCGCCAGGTCTCGGTGGAATGGGCGTGCCCGAGGCGATGCAGCCGGGTGTAGGCCTCGATGATTTCCGGCGTAATCCATGTCCCCGAATGATCCTCGCTGCGCGGTTCGCTGCAGGCGCGAATGACGGATTCGAAGGCGTGGTCGAAAGTCACGGTGTACGGTTGATGCCTGAGTCCCTTGCGCAGGCTGCGCGAGACCCGCAGCCGCGATGGAAACAGCACCATGCGCGGATCGGGCGACCACCACAGGATCGGCTGCCCGGCCTCATACCACGGGAAAATGCCGCGGCGATAAGCCCGCAGCAGGCATTGTGGTTCGAGGTTGCCGCCGATGGCGAGCAGACCGTTTGGATCGAGCAGCGCCCGGGAAACCTCGGGAAAATCGCACTCGTCCGACCAGGGATCGAGCAGTACCGGAAAGCGCTTTTCTTCGCCTTTCATGATGTCGTCCGGTACGGCAGATGAGGCTGCAGACCTTCGACATAGGACGCTACCGTGCGCCGCTCGCCGTCGAGAAAATCCCCGATCGCCGCCGCAAAGCGGGGGTCGGCAATCCAGTGCATCGAGCGGGTCAGCGTCGGGCGAAAGCCGCGGCGGATCTTGTATTCTCCTTGCGCGCCGGCTTCGAAGCGTTTGATCCCGCGCTCGATGCAGAACTCTATCGCGCGGTAATAGCACAGCTCGAAATGCAGATTTGGAAATTCCCGGTCAGCGCCCCAATGCCGCCCGTACATCGCATCACGGCCGATGAAGAACAACGCCCCGGCGACCAGGTGACCATCGAGACGCGCAAGGATCAGCAGGGTTGCTTGCCCCATCTTCGCGCCGAGTTCCTGAAAGAATCCGCGCGACAGCGGCGCATGGTTGCCCTTGTGCGCGAAAGTCGAGCGGTAGAACCGATGCATCGCATCCCACACCGGCGGCGGCGCTGCGTCGCCGCTGAGTACCTCGACCGCGATCCCCTGGTCGACGATCGCACGTCGCTCGCGCCGTATTTCCTTGCGGCTGCGCGACGACAGCGCGGCAAGGAAATCGTCGAAATCCCGGTAACCCGGATTGTCCCAGTGAAACTGGCAACCGGTACGCGGCAGACATCCATGCGCCTGCAACCACGCGCTGTCGCTGTCCGTTGTGAACAGCCAGTGCAGGGAGGACAGGCCAAGCGATCTGGCGTGCTCCAGTGCGGCGTCGATCAGTGCATGTGCGATACCGGCGCGATCAACGGTCTCCGGCGCGATCAGGATCCGCTCGCCGGTCACCGGCGTATACGGCGTCGCGACGACCAGCTTCGGATAATAGCGCAAACCGTGACGTTCGTGGGCCGAGGCCCAGGCCCAATCGAACACGAATTCACCGAATGAATGTTCCTTGAGGAACATCGGTAGCGCGCCGAGCACGCGCCCGTCAATGGCGGCTACAAGATAAGCCGGATGCCAGCCGCTGTTCGCGCCGACCGCGTGGTGACGCTCGAGCGCCGACAGGAATTCATGGCGCAGAAACGGCGGCGCATCCGGAACCAGCGCATTCCACTGCGCGGGATCGATCGTATCGATGCGGGCGTGAAGAGTGATGTTCATGACGGGCGCAGCCTGGCCGGCGGCAGTGACCCTGGCGATGCAAACGGATGCTGGAACGGAGGAAGGCATCGGCTGCAATTTCGATGCGCGGGCGCCGGGCCTATCTCATCATCATGATGCGCGCGCCGATCTCGTAACTGTGGGCGCCTGGCGCCACACTGCCTGCCGGCTTGGACGCACCCTGCTCGATCCGGACCACTTCGACCAGTGCGCTCAGCGCGGGTATCGACAGGACCCCGGGACTCAAGGTGATTTCCATCCGGTCGCCAATCGCCGGCCGCTCGGTGGTGACGAACAGCAGGCCATTGCCGCTGATGTTGCGCGCGACGCCCGCCCGTGATTCACCGGCATCGACAGGTCGCCAAACGATTCCGCAGTCGACCGCCATGCGGGGAAACTTCCGGTTCTCAGCTAACTGGTTCATCACACCCTCCCCGCCACCCGGCACCACCCTGCAGGCGCCGGCCGGGCGTCGTCAGGTGCTTTCGAGTTGATCGAGATACCGCTCGGCGTCGAGGGCCGCCATACAGCCGCTGCCCGCCGAGGTGACGGCCTGACGGTAGACAGAATCGGCGACATCCCCGGCCGCGAATACCCCCGGAATGCTGGTGGCCGTGGCGTTGCCCATTATACCGCTGTTGACGACGATATAACCATGGCGCATGTCGAGCTGCCCCTCGAACAGCGCGGTATTCGGGTGGTGGCCGATCGCGATGAACACGCCGTGCAGGTCGAGCGCCCGCGTCTCGCCCCCCTGGGCGCCCCGGATCCGGATCCCGGTAACGCCGCTGTCGTTCCCGACCACCTCGTCGAGTACCGCGTTCCAGTGGATCCGGACATTACCGCTCCGTGCCTTCTCGAGCAGTTTGTTCGACAGGATCTTCTCAGCGCGGAATTTGTCGCGGCGATGGACGACGTTGACCTCCGACGCGATGTTCGACAGATACAGCGCCTCCTCGACCGCAGTGTTGCCGCCGCCGATCACCGCAACCTTCCGGTTGCGATAGAAGAAGCCATCACAGGTCGCGCAGGCCGACACGCCCTTCCCCTTGAAGGCCTCTTCGGATGGCATACCGAGATACTTCGCCGACGCGCCGGTCGCGATGATCAACGCGTCGCAGGTGTAGACGCCCTGATCGCCGGTCAGGCGGAACGGCCGCCGTTGCAGTTCGGCCGTATGAATATGATCGATGATGATTTCGGTGTCGAAGCGCTCGGCATGACGGCGCATCCTGTCCATCAGCTCCGGCCCCTGCACGCCTTCAGCGTCGCCGGGCCAATTGTCGACATCGGTCGTCGTCGTCAACTGCCCGCCCTGCTCGAGGCCGGTGATCAGGACAGGATTCAGGTTCGCGCGCGCCGCGTAGACGGCCGCGCTATAGCCGGCGGGACCGGAACCGAGGATCAGCAGGCGGCAATGTTTTTCTACACTCATCGATCATGCGCTCCGTAGTATTCGAATCAGTTGCAGTTCCACTTGCATGGCGTCGGCGGAACTGTGATAAAGTGGCATATCGTATTGTACGGACTGGATAAATGGCGACAAGCGAACGATGATTCATCCGCTGCGATCCCGCCTCATTATAGTATGACCATTCACTCCAATTTCAACTTGGTCTAAACTGGCTTGCGATGCGCATAGGGATCCCCCGCGAGATCAAACCGATGGAAGGCCGCGTCGCGCTGGTGCCGGCCGCGGCGGCCGAACTGGTCCGGCAGGGACATGAGGTCTTCATCGAACAGGCGGCGGGCGTCGCGAGCGGTCATTACGACGAGGCCTATCGAAACGTCGGCGTCCAGATACTCCCCGATGCGGCCTCACTGTACGGGGCCGCCGGTCTGATCGTCAAGGTCAAGGAGCCGGTCGGGCCGGAACTCGATTATTTTCGTCCGGACCACCTGCTGTTCAGTTACCTGCACCTGGCCGCGGACGTCGCGCTGATGCATCGCCTGCAGGCGATCGGACTGACTGCGGTCGCATTCGAGACCGTCGAGGACGACCTCGGGCGGCTCCCGTTGCTCGCGCCGATGAGTGACATCGCCGGCCGGCTCGCGACCCAGATCGGCACACACCTGCTGCATACGCCCCAGGGCGGCAAGGGCCTGCTGCTCGGCGGCCTGCCGGCCGTTGAACGCGGCCGCGTCGTCGTCATCGGCGCCGGTGTCGCTGGCGGCAATGCCGCGCGGGTCGCCGCCGGACTCGGCGCCGAGGTCGTTGTATTCGATCAGAAGCGCGAACGCCTCGAGGCGATGCGCGATATCGGACCGAATGTCACGTCGCGTTACCCGTTCACCGACGTGATTGCCGAGGAGGTCGCGCGTGCCGACCTGCTCATCGGCGCGGTGCTGATCACCGGCAGCCGCGCCCCGCATGTCGTCACCCGTGACATGGTGCGCACGATGTCAGCCGGCGGCGTCATCGTCGACGTATCGATCGACCAGGGCGGTTGCGTCGAGACGATCCGGCCCACGACCTACGAGGCGCCAACCTTCGTCGTCGACAACATCGTGCATTTCGGCGTCACCAACATGCCGGGCGTAGTGCCCCGTTCCGCATCACAGGCATTGTCGGCCGCATTGCTGCCCTGGCTGCAGATCCTTGCGCGTGACGGCTGGGAGCGGCATCCTGCATTGTCTCGCGGCGTCAATGTTGCCGGTGGCGAGGTCGTGCATCCTGCGCTGCGGCAATATATGGCATAATCTGCGATCAAATGGCCCCGGGGCCGAAACGATTGATCGTCCGGAGCATTGGAGAATTCCGTGTCACAGGCAACGCGCAAGACTAACAAGCAGTCACTGCCGATCGCGAGCCACATGATCCGCGGCCTGCGCGAAGGCGCGCTGTTCGTGCTCGGCGCGATCGCGATCTACATGCTGATCTCGCTCGTCAGTTACAACCCCGCTGATCCGGGCTGGTCCTACAGCGCAAGCGTAGACCGAATCAGCAACATCGGCGGCCTTGCCGGCGCGTGGTTCTCGTCGATCTTCCTGCACTACTTCGGCTACTTCGCCTATCTGTTCCCCGCGCTGGTCGCGTGGGCAGGCTGGCTGGTCTACCGCGGCCGCAGCGATCCCGCCCGAACCGGCAAGCGCCAGGCGCTGCTGACCGGCGCCGGTTTCATGCTGACGCTGATCGCCGGCTGCGGACTTGCGACGCTGCACTTCACCGGTCTCGAAGGCACGCTGCCAGCCAATTCAGGCGGCATTCTTGGCGACATCGTCAGCAGCACGCTGATCACGCCGTTCAGCTTCATCGGCACAACGCTGTTCCTGATCGCGCTGTTCCTGACCGGCATCTCGCTGTTCACCGGGCTGTCCTGGCTCGCTCTGATGGACGCGATCGGCCGCGGCATCTTCGAATTTCTGAGCCAGATCCGCATCCTCGGATCGAGACTGCGTGACCGTGTCGCGGCGCGCAAGGTAAAGCGCCATCGCGCGGAAGCGGTCGAGGACGAACGCAAACTCAAGAAGGTGCGCACCCCGCCGCGCATCGAGCCGGTCATCAAGCAGCTCGAACCAAGCATTCGCGCCGAAAAGGAACGCCAGGTGCCGCTTTTCATCGCGCCTGTCGAGAGCGGCGAACTGCCGCCGTTGTCGCTGCTCGATCCGCCTGAACCGAGCGGCCAGGCACTGTCCACCGCGACGCTCGAGGCGATGTCGCGCCAGGTTGAAATGAAACTCGCAGACTTCGGCATCGAGGTCGAGGTCGTCGCGGTCAATCCCGGACCGGTGATCACCCGCTTCGAGCTGCAGCCGGCGCCCGGCGTCAAAGTCAGCCAGATCAGCGCACTGGCGAAGGATCTCGCGCGCGCGCTGTCATCGATCAGCGTGCGCATCGTAGACATCATCCCCGGCAAGTCGGTCATCGGCCTCGAGATCCCGAACGAGCATCGCGAAGTCGTCCGCCTGAGCGAGATCCTCCAGTCCAAGCAATACGATGACGCCTCGTCGCCGCTGTCGCTTGGACTCGGCAAGGACATCGGCGGACATCCGGTCATCGTCGACCTCGCAAAGATGCCGCACCTGCTGATCGCCGGCACGACCGGCTCGGGCAAATCGGTCGCGGTCAACGCGATGGTGCTCAGCATGCTCTATAACGCATCACCAAACGACATGCGCATCATCATGATCGACCCGAAAATGCTCGAGTTGTCGGTCTATGAAGGTATCCCGCACCTGCTGGCGCCGGTCGTCACTGACATGAAGGAGGCCGCGAACGCGCTGCGCTGGTCGGTCGCCGAAATGGACCGCCGCTATGCGCTGATGGCGCATCTCGGCGTGCGTAATATCGCGAACTACAATCGCAAGGTCACCGCCGCGATCGAAAAGGACGCGCCGATCCCGGACCCGTTCGCAAAGCCGATCGAGGGCGAAGCGCCGGCAACGCTGCAACCGATCCCGTACATCGTCGTCATCATCGACGAACTCGCCGACATGATGATGGTCGTCGGCAAGAAAGTCGAGCAACTGATCGCGCGGCTTGCGCAGAAGGCCCGCGCTTCCGGCATTCATCTTGTACTCGCGACCCAGCGCCCGTCCGTCGACGTCATCACCGGCCTGATCAAGGCCAACATACCGACCCGGATCGCGTTCCAGGTCTCATCAAAAATAGACTCACGCACGATTCTCGACCAGATGGGCGCGGAGTCACTCCTCGGCCACGGCGACATGCTGTACCTGCCGCCCGGCACCAGCGTGCCGGTGCGCATCCACGGCGCTTTCGTCGACGATCACGAAGTTCACAAGGTCGTCAGCTTCCTGAAGAAGGCCGGCGAACCCGAATACCTCGACGACGTGCTGAAATCGACGGACGGCGACGCGGAGACCGGTGACGAATTCGGCGAAGGGCCGCCCGGGGAAGTCGACGTGCTGTACGACCAGGCCGTTCGCATCGTCACCGAATCCCGCCGCGCGTCGATCTCCGGCGTGCAGCGGCGCCTCAAGATCGGCTATAACCGCGCAGCCCGCATGGTCGAGGAGATGGAACGCTCCGGCATCGTCGGACCGCTCGAATCGAACGGCAGCCGGGAGGTGCTTGCGCCGCCTCCGGTCACGGTCGACTGAATGTCCGGCATTGCAGTCCGCCTGATCCTCGCGACGCTCCTGCCGATCCTGCTCGCCCCGGCGCTATCCATCGCCAGGGAAGCTGACAGCAGCGCCGGACTGCTGCGATTTTTCACCGATCTCCGCTCGCTGGAGGCGAACTTCGAACAGACCATCATCGATCCACAGGGAAAGATCGTGGAACACAGTCGCGGCAACCTGCAGATCCTGCGTCCGGGGCGGTTTCGCTGGGCCTATGAGGCGCCGTACGAACAGCTGATCGCCACCAATGGCGCGACGCTGTGGGTCTTCGACCCCGATCTCGAGCAGGTCACCGTCTCCGAACTCGATACCTCGGTTGGCAATACGCCTGCGCTGCTACTCAGCACCGATCGACCGCTCGCGGAATTGTTCCTTATCGGCGACCCCGAGCCCGACGGTAAGCTGACCTGGCTACTGCTCGAACCTCGCGACGAGGAAACCAGCTTCACCCGCATCTTTCTCGGCTTTCAGGACGCCGCGCTGTCGATGATGGAAATCATCGACAGTTTCGGCCAAACCGTGCAGATCCGCTTCAGCGATCTCCGCCGCAACACCCCGATCGATCCCACGCTGTTCGAGTTCGCGCCGCCCGCCGGCGTCGACGTCATCGGCGAGGGCGCGCAACGGCAATGACCGCCGACCTCCGACCGCTTGCGGATCGCATGCGGCCAGCGCGAGTCGAGGACATCATCGGGCAGGAACACATCCTCGGCCCGGGCAAGCCGCTGCGGCTCGCGATCGAATCCGGCCGGTTGCATTCCATGGTGCTGTGGGGGCCGCCCGGCAGCGGCAAGACGACGCTCGCGCGGCTGATCGCGGATCGCGCAGACGCGGAGTTCATCAGCCTGTCGGCGGTGTTCGCCGGCGTCAAGGAGATCCGCGGCGCGATCGCAGCGGCGCAGCAGACGATGCAGGCGTACAGCCGGCCTACCGTCCTGTTCATCGACGAAGTGCATCGCTTCAACAAGGCGCAACAGGACGCCTTCCTGCATCATGTCGAGGACGGCACCTTCATCTTCGTCGGCGCGACGACCGAGAATCCGTCGTTCGAGCTGAATAACGCATTGCTGTCACGCGCCCGTGTCTATGTGCTGAAGGCCCTCGATGCAGCAGCGATCCGCGCCGTCATCGATCGTGCGTTGCTGGATCAGGAACAGGGGCTTGGCAAGCTCGCGCTCGAGATCGATGCGCCCCTGCGCGATCTGCTCGCCCGCGCCGCTGACGGCGACGCGCGGCGTGCGCTGAATTTCCTCGAGATCCTGTCCGACCTCGCGCCGGAACACGCGGGCCGGCGGATCATCGACGAAGGCCTGGTCGCAGAAGTCGTCAGCGGCGGTGGCCGGCGTTTCGACAAGGGCGGCGAGGCCTTCTACGACCAGATCTCGGCGCTGCACAAGTCGGTGCGCGGTTCAGCGCCGGACGCGGCGTTGTACTGGTTCGCGCGCATGCTCGATGGCGGCTGCGATCCGCTCTACCTCGCAAGGCGCATCACCCGCATCGCGAGCGAGGACATCGGTAATGCCGATCCGCGCGCGCTCGCCCTGGCGCTCGATGCCTGGGATGTGCAGGAACGGCTCGGCAGCCCGGAAGGCGAGCTCGCGCTGGCCCAGGCCATCGTCTACATGGCCTGCGCGGCGAAGAGCAACGCGGTCTATATGGCCTTCAATGCGGCGATGCAGGACGCGAAGACGCACGGTTCGCTCGACGTGCCGCTGCACCTGCGCAATGCGCCGACCCGATTGATGAAGGAACTCGGCTATGGCAAGGCCTATCGCTATGCCCATGACGAAGCAGAGGCCTATGCCGCCGGCGAGAACTATTTCCCGGACGGTCTGAAGCCGCGCCATTACTACCATCCGGCGTCACGCGGCCTCGAGCAGAAGATCGCCGAAAAACTCGCGCATCTGCGCGAGCTCGATGACAAGGAGAAACAGGGATCGTGATCCATGCCATCGCGGTCGCGTTCGGCGGCGCCATCGGCGCCCTGCTTCGCTACTGGAGTACGATCGGGGCCCATCACCTGCTCGGCAAGGGCTTTCCCTACGGCACGTTGACGGTCAACGTGGTCGGTTCGCTGCTGGTCGGAATCCTTTATGTGCTGCTCGTCGAGCGACTGCAGGCCGGTTCCGAGTGGCGCGCGCTGCTGATCACCGGCCTGCTCGGCGGCTTCACGACGTTTTCGGCGTTCTCGCTCGAAACACTGATGCTGATCGAACAGGGCGAGGCGCTGAAGGCCGTTCTGAACGTCGTGCTGAGCGTGATGCTTTGTCTCGCTGTGGCCTGGATCGGGATCATGCTTGGAAGGAGTATATGAGTCTTAATTCGGATTACCTGCAGTCAAAACCCCCTTCCCCAGTCAGTTAACGCAAGCATATCTTGCTGTAATTAAAAAATAAAAAACTTCAGAGGATGGCGATATTACACTATTCTATTTCTTAAGAAATATGTTATTATTATATTTCTTCATATGTACTACTCTAGTGTAACCCTGAAGATGACCTCTCGAAACACTGAATTCGTCTCACAACTGTTCATGCATTACGGCGTGCAATTACATAACTATCTGAATAGTCGCATCAATCGCCATGATGTCGAGGATATTGCTCAGAAGACATACCTTCAGATACTACAGCACCCGAATCCCGAGGAAATCCAAAACCCCCAAGCCTATCTCTTCAGGACGGCTTCCAATCTCGCCATTGATTCGATCCGCAGGGACAATACACGATCAAAACATACAACTGTTGAGATCGACACGGATGAAGTCTCATCGGCAGCCCCCGGTATGGATACCATTATCGATAGTAAACTGAAATTCCGAGAGTTTCTTTCCGCTCTTGATGAGCTACCAGAAATGTGCCGACATGCTTTCATCCTGAACCGCCTCGACGGGCTGACCCACAGCGAAATCGCTGCACAACTGGGCGTGTCCAAGAAAACAGTTCAGCGTTATATCCTCAAGGCCCTGAAGCACTGCGAACATCGACTATCCCTATGAAATAACCCCGGTTTCATCGCCGAAGTGACCATATACTTGGGCCTTAAGCGTCTTATTAATTAATCGTTCCTTATCCGGGTATTTCGCGTGACCATGGCGTCTGACACAAGAATTAAAAATGAAGCACGGCACTGGCTCGTGCGCCGGAAATCGGGCGAGATGTCGCCGAAAGAACTCCGCGCGTTCGATGAATGGCTGACGGCGGATACACGCAACAAGCAGGAATTCGAGCGCATCACGTCAGTGTGGGATGCAATGGAGGCATTCAAAGCCCGTCCATTTCCTGCGCGCTGGGCCGCACGAAGCTATCACAAGCCAGCTTTCACTTTCTTCAGATGGCCTACGTTCCAGGTCGCCACGGCGCTGATCTTCGTCCTTTCAGTCACACTGATTTTTAGCTTAAGCAATTACCAGAATACGCCCGATGAGGTTCTTCGCACAGCGAAGGGAGAGCGGATGTCGATCTCTTTGGCGGATGGCTCGGGGCTTGATCTCAATACTGATACCGAGTTGCGAGTCGCCTATTCGCGCAAAGCTCGTACAATACACCTCCATCATGGTGAGGCGCTGTTCACTGTAAGCAAAGACGACGAACGTCCCTTCGTTGTAATTGCCGGGTCAGGCCGTATCCTGGATCTGAGTACGAGCTTCAATGTCCGGAAGCAGTCTGACCATGTCGCTGTCACCGTCATCGATGGCGCTGTCCAAGTCACCACCAGTCGAACCGATCCCGTACATATGAACAGAGGCGACAAGTTATCTTATACGACTGTTGCGGGGGAGTTCCTGTCACTAGGCAAGCAGGACCCGGAATCGGTGATTGCGTGGCGCGATGGTCGCATACGGTTCGACCAGACACCTTTGAAGGAAGTGATGTCCGAGTTGACGCGTTATCATCCGATCACCTATGTCATCAGCGATCCTGCGATCGCTGAAATGAAGATCAGTGGAACATTCAGATCCGATGATCTT
Organism: uncultured Chromatiales bacterium; assembly: GCA_964437335.1. GTDB lineage: Bacteria > Pseudomonadota > Gammaproteobacteria > SZUA-140 > SZUA-140 > JAITWN01. Next base: position 82,237 of record CAYTGL010000001.1, on the reverse strand, counting down.
CGGCTGTTATTCGATACCCTTGAAGCCGCACTGCCGGTGCAAGCCACGCTGGACGACAGATTCATCCGGCTGGATCACGCCGCGCACTAGCCCGGAGTCCATTCACTCCTGCGCTCGCGAGACGCGCCATCACAGGCAGCGTGAGCAACGTGACCAGAGGAGGCCCGGGAACCAGCAGGGTCATGATCGCCAGCATGATCAGGGCTTCCCAGGGCGGCCGCAGAATTTACTCCACCAGCAACTCTCGCAGATTCACCCCCCGTGCGAATCATTAACCAGCAGTAATATCGCCAAATCAAGAATATTCGTGGCTTTTTGTCCACCTGGACCTGTCTGATCCGTCTTAGCCATAACTGTCGATTCCACCATATCCGGGAACCCGGGATTCGACGCAGTGGAGAATTGAATGGGTATCAGTCTGTCGCTCGGCTTGTGGTTCGTCATTGTGACCACCTCAGTTGCGATCATGACCTTGGATCTGGTAAGACCCGGCGTCGCCGGTGACCAGGCCCCGCCTCGATCTGCCCGCCTTGCGGTGCTGGTGATCGAGGCTGTGCTACTGATATGGGCGATGGTCTGGCTCGAAGCACAATCGCTGTTCGCAATATCACCGTTGCTGACCTACCTGCTGCAGTCCGGCCTGCCGTTGCTGGCCGCTCTGCTGGGGGGGTATCTCGCAGCCCGCTGCTTCAGCGCGATGTCTGCAACGTGGCGGGGACGCTGTACATATATACATAGCCCAGTCGGCGTCATCGCCCTGCTGATCGCCCTCGGCGCCGGAAGCCTGATCGTCACAGGCCAGTCTGGCGTCGTGATGGCGGCGGCCGCGTTACTGACCATCGCCATGACCGTGGCCACGGCGAATCGTTTGAGCGTCGCCAGACACCGGAAATTCTCGCTGAGCGTCGCAATCACCCTGCTCTGGTCAGGGGCCTTTCTGCTTTATCTGGTCGTGTTTCCCGAGCAGATCCCGGTCGGTGTTGAAAGGGCGAACGATGGTGCCGCCGACAGCAGCATGGCAGCAGACTGGATTGTCCCGATCATCCTGGTGTCTGCATTTGTTCTTGGTTTTTTACAGCGCAAGCGAGGGTAGTTTGATGAATATCATGCAAATGGCTGAAGGCTTTCTCTACGTGGTCAGTGCCGTCCTCTACTATCCGGTCATCCTGGGTCTGGTGGCACTTGTTTTCTATGTGCTGATCCTGATCGGTGGCTTGGTACGTGAACATCTGGATCGCAAGCGCGGCTTGCGACCCGCGATCGACAATTACCGCAAGGATCTTAGCCAACTGATTGCCACAACAGGACAACAACATCTCGACCTCGAAATCGAGAGCCTGCTGCAGGAGTCTGAGCGCAAGATCAATAAGCCGGTCGAGCGTGCCCGCTTCGTCGTGCGTGCCGGTCCCGGCATCGGCCTGATGGGCACCCTGATCCCGATGGGCGTCGCGCTGGCGGCGCTCGCCCACGGCAGCATGCCATCAATGGCCCAGCACATGGTCCATGCCTTCAATGCTGCCGTGGTCGGTCTGGGCTCCGGCGTCGTCGCCTTCGCGATCGCCCTGGTAAGAGAACAATGGATCAGATCGGACATCATCGAGATGCGCTACCTCACCGAGCGTGCCGCGATTGACGGTGTCGTATACCAAGGCCACACACAGCGGTCGGGCACCGTCACCGCCACCATTAAACCGGCAGAGGAATCCCGATGAGCCTGAAATACATGCGTCGCGGCGAGACCGCTCAGCATCATGGCGACATGGATCCACTGGCCGGCATGGCCAACCTGTTCGACGCCAGCATCGTGCTGATCGTCAGCATGATGATCGCGCTGTTCATGACCTTCAATCTGCTCGAACTGTTTGATGACAAGAGTGAGATCACGATCACCAAACAGAGCGCCGATGGCGAGATCGAGATCATTACCAAGCAGGGTACCGAGATCAAGGTCCAGCGGGTCACTGATACCGAACTGAGCGGTGCCGGCGTGCGTCTGGGCACTGCATTCCAGCTGGAAGACGGACGTATAGTCTATGTCCCTGAATAGGATCCTGCTCCTCCTGGTCGCGCTGGCATTGTCGTCGGCCGTCCAGGCTTCGGGTGGCCACAAAGTCAGCCTGTTGCTCGGCGACATGTCGATCCGGCAGGCCATGGATGCGGTCCGAGGTGTCGTCGCCGATCACTCTGAACTGGTTACCGGCGATATCCGTGTCTACTCGAGCACCCGTGTCAGGGAGCAGGACCTCGACCATCTTGCCAATTCTGACCTTGTCATCATCCAGGTCCTTGGCCGCGTCCTGATTACGAGTGTCGAGAAGGAACTGAAACAGGCCATCGCCAATGGTGCAAACGTCTTTGCCTATGGCGGTAGTGTGAACGAAGACGATACCGCCATGGGCATCATCGCGAATCCCGAGATCAAGCGTTATTTCGAGACCGGCGGCGCGGTAAACATCAGGAACGGTTTGCTGTATGCGCTCAGTCAAGTCGGTGTCGATGTCGCTTACGAGGCGCCGCAGGAAATACCGCCGATTGGTCTCTATGAGGCCGGGTCCGGCTCCTGGTACACCGATTTCAATGTCTTTCTGCAGAATTACCGCAAGCACAAGCCCGGCAAGCCCTGGGTCGGTTTTGTCATCTACCAGAGCAATGTCGTCGCCGGGACGACCGCGCACATCGATGCCGTCATCAAAGAACTGGAACGCCGTGATTTCAATGTCCTTCCGATCTTCGGTTACCCGCCCGAAGAGGCCATCGCACGATACTTTTTCGACGAGAATGGCGGTCCGCGCATAGAAGTCGCCGTCGCCGCTAGCCTCAAGATCGGGGTAGCGCCCGAAACCCTGATCCCGTTGCTGCAACGCCTGGATGTGCCCGTCATCAACGCAATCTCGCTGTACTCGCTGACCAAAGAGGAATGGGAATCATCACCGGTCGGCATGGATATCGCCGAGCGGGCCTGGCAACTTGCGATGCCGGAAATGGCCGGCCTGATCCAGCCCACGGTATTCGCCGCGAAAGAGCGGCTGATTCACCCGGAAACCGGCATCGAGTATATCGAAGAACGGGCGATCCCCGAGCGCGTCGAAATGCTCGCGAAACGCGTCAGCCGCTGGGTCGATCTGCGCAAGAAGCCGAATCAGGACAAGCGCGTCTTTCTCCAGTACTTCAACTTCCCACCCGGCCGCGAAGGCATCGGCGCCGCCTATCTCAATGTCCTGCCGGAGAGCCTGTGGCAGGTCATGCAGCGCATGGAACAGGAAGGCTATGACCTGACCGGGAAACCAGCCGACACGGAGGCGCTGCGCGACGATGTCATCAATTTCGGCGCCAATATCCCGAACTGGAATCATGACGAGATCGAGAAGCTGGCACATAGCGGCGAAGCAGTGCTGCTGCCGGTCGATACCTACAAGCAGTGGTTTGCCGAGCTGCCGAAGTCCGCACAGGATCTGGTCATCAAAAGCTGGGGCAGACCCGAAGTCAATACCATCATGGCCCACATCGATGATGATGGAAAACGTTACTTCGTGTTTCCTGTACGCCGCTACGGAAACGTCCTGCTAGGGCCACAGCCTTCGCGCGGGAAAACCGAGGATCCGGACAAGCTCTTCCACGACGTTTCGTTCCCGCCGTCACACCAGTACATCGCATTTTACCTGTGGCTGCTCAAGGAATTCAAAGCGGATGCGATGTTCCAGTTCGGCGCGCACGGGACTCATGAATGGCTGCCGGGAAAGGAAGCTGGTCTTAACATGGAAGATGCACCCGAATACCTGATCCAGGACTTGCCGAATCTCTATACCTTCATCATGGACAACTCCGGTGAAGGCACGATTGCGATGCGCCGCGGCATGGCCATCATGATCACGCACCTGACCCCGCCATTCGACCGGATCGGCCTCAATCCGGAACTGAAGGAGCTCGAGGAGCGCATCAACGATTACAACCGGTCAGCCCAGCAGAGTCCCCAGCTTGCCGAGGCCCATCTCCAGCGCATCATGGAGCTGGCCACCAACATGGGTATTTTCACTGACCTCGGCATCGACATCGGAGAGGCAGGGCCGCATCACTTTGATGACGAACACGATGACCACCATGATCATTCGCATGGTTCTCTCGATGAAATGGAACCCGGAGAACTGGCGCACGTAATCCTGCACTACCTTGAAGATATCTCCGATCGCATCACGCCGTTTGGCATGCATACCTTTGGTGTTGCGCCGAAGGAGGAATATATCCAATCCACGGCCGAGACTATCGCATCCATGGATACTACGCTGAACGATGAACAACGCCAGGCGCGCAGTGAGGAAGTGAAGGCATTGATCCGTCTGAGCGCCGCACGGGAGCTCGACGCACTGACCGCAGGACTGTCCGGCCGCTATATCCCCGCCGGCCCGGGTGGCGATCCGCTACGCAACCTGAGCGCACTGCCGACGGGACGCAATTTCTATTCCTTCGACCCGCGCCGGATCCCGGCGGATTCGACCTACAGCCTGGGCAGCCGTCTCGCCAATGAACTGGCCGAAGACTACCGCAGCAGGCACGGAGTCTATCCGGACAAGCTGACCTTCACCCTCTGGGGCGTCGAGACCATGCGCAACGAAGGCGTACAGGAGGCGCAGATCATGTCCCTGATGGGTATACGGCCGGTCTATGACGCAATGGGTGTCGTCCGCGGAGTTGAGGCCATATCACGGGAAGAACTCGGCCGCCCCCGCATCGATGTCACCGTCATCCCTTCCGGTCTGCATCGCGACCTGTTCTCGAATGTCGTCACCCTGCTCGACCAGGCCGTGACGGTGGCGATTGCCCAGGAAGAACCGGACAACACTGTGCGCAACAACATGCTCAAGACCAGGGCAATGCTCGAAGAGCGCGGCGTCGAGAGTGATCTCGCCGCGCGCATGGCGGGCGTCCGCATGTTTACCGTGCCGCCCGGCTCCTATGGCACCAATCTCGAGAACGTCATCGACCGTTCCGACACATGGGATGACGAGCAGAAGGTCGCCGACGTCTATTTCATGCGCATGAGCCACATGTATGGCCAGGGGTTCTGGGGTGACAGCGGACAAGCCAGCGGGATCGAGGGTGTTGGCAGGGATCTGCTCAAGAATGCGCTGTCTGGCACCAAGATGACCGTTCATGCACGCTCGAGCAATGTGTTTCAGGTACTCGACGGCGACGACCCGTTCGCCTCATTCGGCGGCGTGACGCTGGCCGTGCGCGCGGTCGATGGCGCCACGCCCGAGGTCATGATCAGCAATCTTGCCAACCCTGCCCGCGCTACCCAGGAAACGCTGGAGCGTTTCATGGGCAGGGAATTGCGCTCGCGTTACCTCAACCCCGAATGGATCAAGGCGATGCAGCAAGAGGGCTATGCCGGGGCCAAGTTTGTAAACCAGGTAGTCCAGAACATGTGGGGCTGGCAGGTCACTACGCCAGAGGTGGTCGACACGGCTAAATGGAACGAGATGTACGAGACCTATGTCAATGACCGCCACAACCTCGACATAGAGCAATTCTTCCGTCAGGCGGGCAATCTGTGGGCCTACCAGGCGCTGATGACGCGGATGCTCGAGGCCGTTCGCAAGGGTTACTGGGATGCGGACGCACAGGTCATCGAGCATCTGGGCAGCAAGATCAGCGAACTCGTAGAGGAATTGCAGTTGAGCTGTACCAAAGAAGATTGCCACGATCCGATCCTGACCAAGCTGGTACAAGCCAACCTGGTGCCGGCGCCGATGGCGCCGATGGTCCAGGCGATGGCGCCGCCGTCGCCGAGTGCGCCTGCGCCTGCCGACGCCGGCGCCACGCCGGATGCCAGCCCGGATGCCTCCGCAGCCAGCCAGGGCGGTGCCGAGCAGGTTCAGGGATATGCAATGGAAGAGATCGTTTATAACGCCACGCCTGACTTTGATCAAACAACCCGTTTGATACAGGTCTCCGGCTTCCTGTTGTTGTGCGTGGCATTGTGGTGGGGATTCCGGCGCGCCTACCCTGCCAGCTATCGGCTCAAAGGGTACTGGCGCCAACAAATGTCTGGATAGCATTTTTTCGTTGCAATCAGGGAGGAAAGTTTATTGCATGTAAGTAATGATCATTATTTATAACATCAATCAATATTTCCGGTGACATCAGGGAACATTACATTGGAGGTAACAATGAGAAACAGGAAACTCTATATGGCTCTGCTGGGGGCAGGCCTGGTGAGTGGCAGCGCAATGTCCGAAACCTTGGACACCATGGTGGTCTCGTCAACCCGCAGCGAGATCAATATCAAGGAATCACCGGCCTCGATCAGCGTGATTACCAGGGAAGATCTCGAGAAGATGACGCTGTTCACCGTCGACGAGGCGCTGAGCAGGCAAGTCGGCATCATGAACCGGCGCACCAAGGGATTCATGGAGACCACACCATCGCTGACGATCCGCGGGCTTTCCAATGCCAGGGACAGCCTCGTGCTGGTCGACGGCGTCATCCAGAACGACTCACGTAACGGACAGGTCAACTGGACCATGATCGACAGCGAGAACGTCGAGCGTATCGAAGTCGTGCGCGGACCGTATTCCAGCCTTTATGGCGGTAATGCGATGGGCGGCGTGGTCAGCATCTTCACCAGGATACCGGATCGCACCGGCGCATCTTTGAAGATTGGCACCGGCGGATCGCTCGACAGCACCGCGCCAGAAGACTTCATTGACCTGGCATTCAAGGGCACGCTCAAGGCGACGGACACGCTGGCGCTGGGCATGACCTACCGCAATCGCAGTACCGCTGGCTATCCGACCACCCATGTCAACGTCGCCGATGCGGTAATTACCAGTCTGCCCGCAGGCACTACAGGTTGGGAGCCCTATATCAACAACGTTGGTACTGCGACAAATCTGATCGGCGACATGGGTGATAACTGGTACGATGACGACACCGTCGGCTTCAGCGCATCGTTCGCGCCATCGGATATCACCCGCCTCGATATATCCTATGTCGATTCAAGGTCGGATTATGGTTACGACCTGCCTAACTCCCTGCTGCGGGCCTCCGTCGATGTTCCAGACATCGGAGTCATCGACGATATAATAACCTATGCCAACGTGCCCTTGACTACCTGGCTCAACGGGGCGCTGTTCGCGCGTGGCGGTTCGACCGATCAAACCAATACCGGCCTGAGCTTCCGCACTGCCTGGAATGATATCAACACCAAGGTATCGATTGGCCATATCGAGAAAGAGACGACGACCATCATCGTCGGCATGACCGCGGCCAATGCCGGTCATGCCCCGATCAGTACGCCCACGTTAGTCGGTGGCGACGGCAGATTGGCCCCGACAACAGATTCGACGAAGACCACCGCGGATATCCAGTTTGATATGCCGCTCTTCAGCAGACATTACCTGGTCTTCGGTGTTGCAGGCACCAGCGGCGAGCTGACAGAAGAACGCTGGAGCCTCAGCAACTGGACCAATCCCGATTCGAAGGTATTCATGGTTTCGGACGCCACCGGCAAGGACCAGATACAGTCTCTTTATATCCAGGATGCCTGGTCAGTCACCGACAGCCTGACGGCGTATATCGGTGCGCGTCAGGACTGGTGGAAGATGAAAGGTGGGCAGGTCCGGTCATTCACGGCTGCCGGCGGCTCCGGGACTATCGACTATGAAAGCGTCGAAGAGACCGCCTTCAATCCCAAGCTGTCACTGGTGTTCCGGCCCACGCAGGCAACCACCTACCGCGGCTCGATCGGCAAGGCATTCCGTCCGCCCAACCTGTTCGAGTTCTTCGGTACGGCTCAGATCGGCGGAAATGAATTCGTCGGCAATCCGGAGCTGAAACCGGAAACCATCACCGCCTGGGAGATCGGTGTGGATCACAGTTTTGGCAACAGGATCAACGCGATCGCGACCTATTTCATGTCAAACAACGAAGATCGCATTGCGACCGTGACCGTGGACGGGATAAGCAGACCGCAGAATGTCGCCGAAGCCGAGATCAGCGGTATCGAACTGGAGCTGAACGGTCCCCTGCCCTACGGCTTCTCGTGGATGGCAAATTACACCTACACGGATACCGAGGTGACCAAGGACCCGAACCCGGATGTCGTCGGCAAAAAACTGCCGCACGCGCCGGAGAATATGTACAACATCGGACTGGACTGGCGCTATGACAGCTGGCTGGTATCGGCGAACACTTATCACCAGAGCAAGCGCTTTACCAACGTCCAGAATACGGATGTCAATACCGGGGTACCGGGTTCGACGGACTCCTATACGCTGACCGATATCAAGGGAACGTACCATTTTATGGGAAAGCACAGTGCTTCGCTTGGAATCAACAACGTATTCGACAAGGAATACCGGCAGTTCTATCTGAGCCCCGGCCGCTTCTGGTTCGCGGAGTTGAGGTCGGAGTTTTAATCTGAAGCAGTTGTAGTGTCAGGCGGCGGACTGTCCCTCTCCCGGCGGTCCGCCGTTTTATTATGGCTCAAAGATCCAGTGTCAGGCGCATGAACCACGACCGACCGGGCGACAGGTAGAAGTCATACCATTGCTCATCGGTCAGATTATCTATCGAGAATGAGGCCGACAACTGATCGGTAAGCTGATAACCCGCACTGAGATCGGCGAGGAAATAGCTGTCGTAGGCACCGAAGACACCCTTGACCCTGTCGCTGTTATCATCACGATTGAAGCGCTCGTCCACATAGCGGGCCGAGCCATTCAGGCCCAGCCTTCCTCGCCGCCAGTCGATACTGAGTGTGGCGACGTTTTTTGGAATCTGAATGATTTGCATGCCCTCCGAGTCAGGGATCAGCGGGTTGCTGTCAATCAGCGCGTCTGTATAGGTATAGCTGGCCTGCCAGTTTACCTGGTAAAAAACCCCAGACAGGCTAAGCTCCACGCCGCGGCTGTGAGCCTTGGCGGCATTCTCGAAACGTTGTATCGGTGGACTGGTCGATACCACGGTGCGATAGATGAAATCCCGCATCCGGTTGTCAAACCAGGTCGCGGCCAGACGCATATCATCGTCGAGTTGATGATCGAGGCCGACTTCCCACGAAGACACCGTTTCCGGATTCAAATCAGGGTTGCTCTGAAACGTGGTTCCCGACAATGGCGACAACCAGGTTCGATAGAGTTCGAAGATTGCAGGAGCACGAAAGGAATTGCCAGCAGCGAAACGATAGCGAGTTGTCGGGCTGTGCCGATATACCAGCGCCATTTTCGGGCTGGTATGACGATCACTGCGGCTCGCATAGTGGATCGGGTAACCGTCAACCCCGACCGAGTTCGCCATTCCTCGTCGGGTCTCCCACCAGTCCTGACGGATGCCGAGATAGGATGTCAGCTTGTCGTTGATCTCAAAACGATACTGCAGAAACAGAGCGTAGGTCAGATCTTGGCCCTCAGCCTCATAACTCAGGGCCGTTTCGCTGGAACGATCACGCCAGTTAACCAGGCTGTGTTCGGTGTTCCCGGCGTCACCCAGCCGGTAGTAGAAACCCGCGGTGATGATATGCCGGTGCCCAATCAGGGTTTCGAGTTGCCAGTCGGCGATACGATGCGACGTCTCCGTGCTGCTCCCGGTGCCCGGGCCATCGGTGATCGAGGCTGTCACATCCGGGGTAACAAACCAGCCGTCAAGTTGATGGATATAGCCCAGGGTCAGTTGGCTGTTGAACTCACCAATACGGCTCGTATACGATCCAATATACAGGTCCTCGTCGGTGCCGCCGGGCCCTGCCAGATAATTGCTGGTCGGCGTATCCTGCGGAATGTCGCCGCCTGCAGTGATGAACTGCTCGTCTCCGGCAGCATTACGCAACAGGCTGCGCGGGTCACGATAATCATATTCGGAACGGCTGCGAATATATTGCACGGCCAGGTCGCTCGTCCCGGAAAGACGGTACCTGCCTGCAAGCGCGAGATTGTCGTCCTGGTAACCGTTATCACCACGATGACCGATCACGTATCGGGGATTGCCCAGAGTATCAGTCGTTGCAATGGCGCCGCTTAGGCTTGCAGGGGGTTCAGTGATGCGCGTAACAAAGTCAGTAGGATAACCATCGGTCGCGCGGTGACTGAAGCTGGCGCGCAAGCCCAAAGACTCCGTTACCTGAAGATTCGCGGACACGGCAATTTCCCGCAGGTTTTCTTGCGCCTCGTTTGCGCTGAAACCATCGCCGTAGCCCAGCCTGACGCGCGCCCCGGTTCCCTCGGGCTGCTTGCTGATGATATTTATGACACCCCCCATCGCATTGCTGCCATACAGACTGGAAAACGGCCCGCGCACCACCTCGATGCGTTCTACATCCTCGAGGTTGACCGAGGTGAAATTGATGCTGCCGGTATAACTGTCGTTGAGCGGGATCCCATTGAGCAGGACTGCAGTGCGGCGCGTCGTGGGCAGACCGCGCAGCGAGATATTGGCGGCGGTATCCATCAGGCCCTTGCCCCGCCTGAAATAGCCACCGGGAGTCAGATTGAGGGCTTGGTCGACCGTCGACAGATTCCGCTGCTGGAGATCTGCGAAGGTCACCACGCTGGCGGCTGCCGGAGCATCGCTTACAAACATTTCGCTTCGTGTCGCACTGACGACCAGTACAGGCAATTCGCTCGGCCGTGCCTGCTTTGATAACGGTCTGACAGTGGTCGGTTCTGCCTGGGTGTCACGCGGGGGTTTAATAGCAACCGAGGTAGATGTAGTAAAGACAAAATCCAGACCGGTGTTCAACAGGACTCTGGCGACGGCCTCAGGTACCGTCATGTTACCGATCACACCGTCCGTAGTCTTTCCCGCAACGATATTGCTGTCATACAACAGCTCAATATCCGCTTGTTTGATCAGAAGATCGAGCGCTGTAGCGAGGCTCTGTGGGGCAATACTGAAATCCTTGTGCTGGTCTGCAGCAATAACAGATGCAACAGACAACAACAGCAACGTCCCTATCGCCAACGGCAAACGCATAGAATTCATTAGTATCCGGTCTTTGAGACACGAAGAAGCCAAAAGTAAGACGTTTATGGATACTGATAGTGGCCATACCCGTATAGCCGTAGATAAACTTATCTTTCGCGCAGGATCAAACAGCCTGCGTATCTTCCGTTCATCTGTGAAGGCAACACCCCGGAACGACGCCAGCGGGCGCCGCGACAGCGACCACGGGCACTAGAATTCACGCATCAGCCACTCGCTGATCATCAGCTTCTCGTAGAACAACTGGTCCGCCTCGGTCTTCGGTCGTGGCCGCATCAGGTATGTAAGGTCCTGTAAGCGGCGCTCGCCTTCCTTGAGCACCCTGCCGTCGATATCCCTGAGCACGAACGAGAAATCGATGCGCGGCGGAAAGGTCGCGCGCATCTGCCGTACGCCGGCGAACTGCTGTCCCATCGTCAGATCAAAACCGCCTGCCATGTCGATGTCGGTGACGGTGATTTCGAGCATCTGGCCGTCGCCGACATGGGGCGCGGCATCTCGCGCGAGGAAGTCCTGAAACTCTGCGAGCAGTTCCGACGGGCTGACGTCTGTAAAACTCTCAGGTTCGGTATAAGTCACTTCGACCGCAGTCCTTTCGACGGCGGCCATGGCCAGCGTCCACGCACACAGCAGGACAGGAAACAGCAATAAAAGTGTCAACGGAAATCGTACGTTCATAGCGATATACTCCTCGGATATCCTATTGTAAAACGCGCTAACCCATTGATTATGTGATTTATCCGGCGTGAGTATGGGGTGCGAGGTCGTCGTGGGCGTGATCGCTGATGCGGTGGTGGCCAGCCGCCGTGTCGGCCGGGTCGACGTGGATGACGGCGCTGGACAGATACGGCAGGTGGTGCAGCAATTCATGATTCACTGTCGAGGCGATCGCGTGACCCGCTACGACCGTCAGCCCCGGATCGACCGCGATCGACAGCTCGGCGCGCATACGGTGGCCGAGCCAGCGGACCGCGATATTGGTAACTGCGGTGACACCGGGGACATGCGCCGTCGCGTGCTCGATCTCGTCGACAACGGCCGGGTCCACGCCGTCCAGCATCCGTGAGAAGACCTCGCGTCCGGAGCGCCATGCGATCCTCAGGATAACGATGGTGATGACGAGGCCAATCAGTGGGTCGGCCAGCGTGAACCCCAGCCAGACACCGATCGCACCCGCGAGCACGGCGAGGCTGGTGAGGCCGTCGGCACGGGCATGATAACCATCGGCAATGAGCGCGGCGCTGCCGATTGCCTTGCCGACGCTGATCCGATAGCGGGCGACGATCTCGTTGCCGATGAAGCCGATGATCGCGGCCAGCCCCACCGCCCACAAGTACTCGATTGCTTGTGGCTCGTACAGGCGTCTGACCGACTCCCATGCGACGAACACCGCGCTGAGCGCGATCATCAGAACGATGACGGCGCCGGCGAGATCCTCCGCGCGTCCGTAACCATAGGTATAGCGGCGATCGGGTTTCCTACCGCCGAGGCGAAATGCGATCCACAAAGGGATGGCAGTCAGCGCGTCGCCGAAGTTATGGATGGTATCGGCAAGCAGTGCGACGCTGCCGGTGAAATACACGACGACCACCTGTAGCAAGGCCGTCACCATCAGCACTACCAACGAGACCTTGACCGCCCTGATACCTCGCTCTGTGCTGAACAGCGAGGGATCAATCACACCGTGGGTATGGCCACCCATATTCTTCTGCTCGACCGCGTGCCTATGTTCAGCCATGCTCGAATTACAGCTTTCCCAGGCTTGGCACACCTTTCGCGAGCTCATGCTCTCCCTCATGGGGATGTTCGTGGTGATGATCGTGGGGGTGGGGGTGGCTGTGCCTGAGGGTATCGTGGTCATGCAGGTGATGGTGGAGGAAATCGCCGATAATGACACGATTATCCTCTGAGATCGTATCCTGCGCGAGCCTCGATACCAGCATGCTGTGGGTGCGCAGCACAAGCGGTTCCTCAAGGTGATTGGCCTCCAGCAATGCGCGATCGTAGAGGATCTCCGAGGTCGGGCCGTCGGCAATGATCTTGCCGTCGGCGAGCAACAGGCAGCGGTCACAAACTTCAAGCACGAAGTCCATGTCATGGGTACACAGCAGCACGGTCTTGTCGAAGGACTGCATCCACTCGATAAGTCTGCGGCGATTGAGCGGATCCATGTTGGTCGACGGTTCGTCGAAAACGAGTATGTCGGGCTGATAAGAGAGCACCGTCGCGAGCGCCAGACGCTTGCGTTCGCCGAAAGAGAGATGAAACGAGGAACGCTGCTCATAGCCCGTCAGTCCGGTCAGCGCCAGCGCGGTGGAGACACGTAGCTGGATGTCGTCCATCGAAAGGCCGAGATTCAGCGGGCCAAACGCCACGTCATCGGTGACGGTCGGGCAGAACAGCTGGTCGTCCGGGTCCTGAAACACAATACCGACCTTGCGCCGGATTGCGATGAGGTTATGCCGGTTGATCTCGAGACCATCGATGACTATACGGCCGCTCGACGGTTTCTCGACCCCGTTGAGGTGATGCATGAAGGTCGATTTGCCGCAGCCGTTGGCGCCTATCAGCGCAACCTTCTCGTTGTGAGCGATTGTACAGCTCAATCCCTTCAATACCTGGTGACCATCCTCATAATCGAAATAGATATCGTCAACTTCGATCGCCCATTGCGCATTCATCGATCACTTCCTGTGTTACCAATATAAAAGACGAGTGAACTCCGTCATTTGCGGTCCTTGAGGAACAGGATGCGCGTCGAGTTTAGAATCACGCCGAGGCTGTTCGCGACGTGGAGTAGGCCAGCTCCAAGCGGTCCCATGCGACCGGTCGCGCCTAGAATGATACCGAGCGCATTCATGCCCATCGAGAAGCCGTAGTTCTGCCAGATGATCGACATGGTTTTAGTGCTCAGCTTGCGCAGTTCCGGCAGCCGGGTCAGGTCATCGGCCTTCAGCGCGATATCGGCGGTCTCGACGGCGACATCTGAGCCGCCGGCGCCCATTGCGATGCCGAGATCCGATGTCGCGAGCGCGAGCGTATCGTTGACGCCGTCGCCGACCATCGCGACTACCCGGCCCTGGTCTCGGAGCGCCTGGATGTAGTTCGACTTGTCCTCGGGTAACATATCGTAGCGATAATTATCGATACCGACCTTGCGGCAGATCGCCTCGGCAGTCTGGCGGTGATCACCGGTCAGCAGGTGGATCTCGATGCCCTGACGCTTCAGGTCATGGATCACCGAAACGGCCTCGAGACGCGGCGTGTCGAGGATGCCGATCAGCCCGCCGAGCGCACCATCGATCGCGACATAGAGCAGCGTTTCACCATCCTGGCGCATGCGTTCGGCCTCACTATCGACGCCGTCGGCGTCAATATCATGGGCCGCCATCAGACGCCGGCTGCCGACCAGCACGCGCCGGTCGTCCTGCAGCTGCGCCGCGAGGCCGCTGCCGGTATGCAGATCGAAATGGACGGGTTCGATCAGTTTGGCCTTGCGTGCCTCAGCCTCATGGAGCAGCGCATGCGCAAGCGGGTGTGAGCTGCGCATCTCGGCCGACGCGGCGAGTGCGATCAGGTCGTCCTGGCTGTACAAGCCGCCATCGACAGTCAGGATGCTGACGACCCGCGGCCGTCCCTCGGTCAGCGTCCCGGTCTTGTCGAGGCACAGGGTGTCTATTCGACTCGCCTGTTCGACATAGGCCCCGCCCTTGATCAGCATGTTGCGCTTCGCACTGTTGCCAATCGCGGCCGAAATCGCGGTCGGCGTCGCGATCGCGGCAGCACATGGGCAGGAGACCACCAGCACCGTGAGGCCGCGCATGAAATTGCGCGTGAACAGCAGCACCAGCAGCGCGGCGATGACCGCGGACGGCACGAACCAGGTCGCGAAGGTGTCCGAGACGCGCTGAATAGGCGCGCGCTGTTCGAGCGATTCCTCGACCATGTGCAACACCCGAGCCAGATAGGTCGCATCGCCGACCTTGTCCGCGCGCACATGGACCAGGCCGTTCTCGACCATCGTGCCGGCAAAGACCGTGTCGCCGGACTTTTTCTCCGCCGGGACCGATTCGCCGTTGATCGGCGCCTGGTTGACCGCGGCGTCGCCCCAGATGATCTCGCCGTCGACGAGAATCTTTTCTCCGGTGTGGATCGCAATGACGTCGCCGGTCTCAACCTTGTCCAGCGGCACCTGGATCGTGACGCCATCCTTGATGAGCCACGCGTAGTCGTCATCGACGGACAGCAGGTCGCGGATGGCCCGGCGAGAACGGTCGGCCGTATAATGCTCGAGCAGCGTACCGCAGTTCATCAGCCAGACGACCTCGAGGGCCGCGACGCCCTGGCGGGCGGCGATCGACGCAATGCCGGCCATCGCAACGAGGAAATCGAGGTTCAGGCGTTTTTCCTCGCGCATCGTTTCCCAGCCTTCGCGGAATACCGGGATGCCCGCGACCAGCGCCGTGCCCGACGCGATCCACAGGCCGGGCAGCTTCGCGAGACCGGGGATGAAGCGCGCGAGATAGCCCTGAAAGCCGACGATGCCGAGAATCACGCCGGTCACGATAACGCCGATGAACTTGCGCTTCAGGTCGAACGGTTCGTGCTCCGCATGGGCGGCGCTGTGACAGTGGACGCAGATCGGTCCGGCGCAGTAGCTCTCACCCGCCGCCGCGTTGAAGTCGTCCTGGTCCTGCGCGACAAGCAGATGATGGACGACAAACGCCAGGTTCGTCGTGGCGGGGTTGTACTGGATCAGCAGTGTCCCGGTGACCGGATTCGCACTGACGTGTTCAACACCGTCGACGCCGTGATATGCGTGTTCGAAGCACGCGGAGAGCTCGTGATTATCTTCGATCAGCGGGATGAAAAATCGTATTCGTCCTGGGGTGAAGTGGAGGACGCGATATTGCAGCCGATGCTTCGGCCAGGAGGCAAGATCTCGCCGGGATCGCGGCTGGGGAGAGGCCGATTTGCCTGCGTCCTTTATCAATGGATCGGATAGATCATGTATTGCTCGCGATGACATCTGGGTCCCCTGTCTTGGGTGCCGGCTCGCGTCGGCAACGCCGGGTGGATAATCAGATCAAACTGGTTTCTGGTAACTACTCAGCTTCTCCGAGGTACGGTTATTCGCGAACAGGCGATAGGACATCCAGTAATACATGTACCAGGGGATGCCGGGTGGTGACGACGACATCAATACCTTCCAGGTGCCGAGCACGATAAAGACCACCGGAACCGAATAACGCAGGTCGAGAAAGCCATCGCTAAGCTCTTTCAGCATTTCGTCAACGCGATCGAACGGCGACTGGATCACAGCAGCGACCTTTGGTGAATCGCTCACCGGAGCGTCGCCCACGGGATCGCTGCTATCTGTGGCGGATTCTTCAGTGGTGAAATCGAGAGTTTGTCGCAAGCGAACGAGCAATTGTCCATCCGACAGGACATCGGCATCATATTCGATCAGTACGCTGCCCGTGACATTGTTGCCAGTCACTTTCATAACGCCGGCAAAGGCCGACAGTTCCTGCTCGATAGCGCGCAGCGCGGCATCCTGACCGCATAGCGCATCTCCGCGGATACGAAGGCGCCCCGGGAGTCGATGCAGTACTGCCGCCCGTATCATTTCTTGCTTTGCTTGGCCGCGGCTTCCGCGATCAGGTCTTCAAGGTGTTCCTTTTCCGCAAGGAGTTCTTCAAGCGTCCTCCCCGCGGCCGTTTCATCCGGATTTCTCAGCGTGGTGAGCAGGCGCGAATGGTCGTGACGCATCAGCGATATTACTGCGCTGGCAATCATCGCCCCGGTCAGCAGCGGAACGAACACCCCGACGACGAGGCCGCCGTTTGCCGACCCGAACATGCCGCCCACCATTTGAGACATGCCGCTAGTTGGCGTCATGTTTGTTCACCTTGCCGTGCTTCTTCGTGATGCTCTTGTGCTCCGGGACTTCATCATGATGCTCGTGCGCTTCCTCGCTCTTCACCTCGGCCATCAGGTCATCAAGTCCTTCCTTGGCCCTACTGACCGATTTCCTGATATTTTCTCCGGTCGCGATACCGGCCTTAAGTAACTTGACGCCCGTCGGACGCGTTGCCTTGCTGATCTGTGGCCAGAATTCATAAGCCACAACCACGGCGGCGCCGATCCAGAATGCAGGATGAATTAACATGTTCAAACTTCTCCTTTGGTTTCAAATATTGCGGTCAGTGCATGATCGATTCGATTCTCGATCTGCCGCCTGAATGGGATCGTGATTACTGACAGGATGACCACGACCAGTACTCCCTTGCTGGCCAGATGCATGATATCTGCGGTGAACAGGCTCGAATGAATTGATACGCGATCACGGCGGTCGTTCCAGACATATTTCACTGCGCCATCAAACGTCTTGAATGTCTGGTCCGCCTGCACCAGGTAGCGGTCAAGACGGGTGGAGAATTCCTTTGTCGATAAATGGAATTCCCTGAATACAACCACCTTCTTCACGGTTATTGAGTATCAGTCCTTTGCCAGCCGGGAAACAATAGCATCTGCCAATGCCTGCCAACGGATGCTACAACTAATGTCGCCACGTTCGAATTCCTGTAAAAAGTCAGGAGGCACCTGGCATTAAGATTCTGCCGGGCACGAGGTTTATCCGGTGCGCTTGTCGTCGATTATTTTCTGGATTGAATGGCGGAAGATCCGCAGGCTGCCGGAACTGATCTTGGTCGCCTCAAGCTCGCCTTTCTTGACCCAGCGGTAGATGGTCCAGCGACTGACATTGAGCAACTCGGCGGCCTCATCAGGCCGCAACAGCTCTTTCTTTGATATCTTTCTGATACTCTCAGTGGGCACGAGCTACGGCGAGCAGCGTTCTGAGTGCGGTCATGCCGAGACCGAGACTACCGCTGTAATTTCCACCGCTTGCGAGCAGGCCCTGCTTCACCAGTGCTATTAACAAGCCGGAATTTGTTCTTGTATTGACGGACTGGGTTCTCTTGACTGAGATGCGGTGCCTGACTTGTATTGGTGCCGGCGCATGGGTTGGGCCAACAATCATTTCGGGAAGCTCGCAATCGTGAATGTGGTCATGCAACGATGCCCTGGAGACCTCAGCAGTATCGAAATATACGATCAGGGTGCCCAAGTGAGGGCAGGTCTTCGCGTGAAAGATGCCAGGAATCTTTTTCAGGTAATCCTTGAGAGTCGCAGCATTCGCCGGACTCGACTTGATCTGCGGAACAAAAAACCGGACCCGTCCCGGGACCTCATGCAGAGCGGTAATCTCAGTGATGCAACTCATCTACGCATACCCGGCAAGGACGGAAAAGAGAGGACATCCTTGTCCAGCAATCCATTCGCAAACTCGCAGGCACACGTTATCACATATATATTACGATTACAACATAATGATTAACTTGTGAAGTGAGCTACTCAGTATTATCTAATTATCTACATGAATTAATTGATATAAAAAATTAGAAAAGGATCAAGGCACCAGAGTCGTTGATCCATGGGGTCAGACCCCGTAGGGGTCTGACCCTTAAGGATTATCGCCCGCGCAAAAACAACCGATCCAGCGCCTGCATGTCGAGCTGCACCCAGGTCGGGCGGCCGTGATTGCATTGCCCGCTGCGTTCGGTGCGCTCCATGTCACGAAGCAGCGCATCCATTTCCGGCAGCGTGAGACGGCGATTTGCCCGTACCGAACCGTGACAGGCCATCGTCGCGAGGATCTCGTCGATCCGTTCATCGGCGCGGCTGCTGTCCCCGTCGGCACCGAGATCGGCGATGATGTCCCTGACCAGGGTATCGACATCGGACTCGCACAGCAGATTCGGCACCGCGCGCACCGCAACGGTGTCGTCGGACAGGCACGCGACCTCGAGACCGATCGCGTCGAATACCGTCTGGTGCTGTTCGACCAGCGCGACCTCGCGGCGGCTCATGCGAATCGTCAGCGGTACGAGCAGCGGTTGTGAACGGATTCCGCCATCGCGGTGGCTGAGTTTCATGCGTTCGTAGACGATGCGTTCGTGTGCCGCGTGCATGTCGACCAGGACCAGTCCGTGCCTGTTTTCGGCAAGAATATAGACGCCGTGGATCTGTGCGAGCGCACGCCCGAGCGGGTGCACGTCGTCTCCGGCGTCTTCATGCACGGCGTTCGCGACGGCGCCCTGCAAGGTCGCGTAGAGCAATCTCGAGTCGACGCCCCTGTCATTACGCGGGAGCGGCATCGCGTGCTGAATACCACCTGCCCGCTGAACTCCCGGACTCGACTGAGCCGACTCGTCACACCCGCCCGGACTGACGATCGGCATGCGGACAGGGTCGCCGATACTTTCCGCGCCCGGTCCACTGCGCGCCAGCGCGTCATGGATCGTGCGGAACAGGAAATCATGGATGCGCCGGCTCTCCCGGAAGCGCACCTCGTGCTTGGTCGGATGTACGTTGACATCGACCTCGCCGGGCGGGATCTCAAGATACAGGACATAGGCCGGATGCCGTCCATGATAGAGCACGTCCTGGTAGGCGCGGCGGATCGCGTGTGCGACCAGGCGGTCACGCACGACACGCCCATTGACATGGAAGTACTGGAGATCGGTCTGGGCGCGTGACGCGGTTGGCAGTCCGATCCAGCCGAACAAGCGCAAATCGCCCGCTTCCCGTCTGATCTCCAGGCAATTCGCCGCGAACAACTCGCCACACAGGTCCGCGATGCGCTGTATGCGTTCCCGCTGCGCGGGAAGCGGCCGGAGCTGGTGGATCGCGCGCTGATTGTGCGTGAGCAGGAAACCGGCATCGAAACGGCTGAGCGCGATACGCCGGAAGATCTCTTCGATATGGCCGAACTCGGTGCGCTCGGTGCGCAGGAACTTGCGCCGCGCCGGAATGTTGAAAAACAGGTCGCGGACTTCGACCGTCGTGCCGGGCGGATGCGCGGCCGGAACCGGCGCGCCGACCGCGCCGTCGAGCCCGGCCTCGGTGCGCCACGCATGTGGATCCTCGCTTGTGCGCGATGTCAGCACGAGCCGCGCCACCGATACGATGCTCGGCAGCGCCTCGCCGCGGAAGCCGAGCGTGCGGATGCTGCCGAGTTCTTCGGCCGTCCTGAGCTTGCTGGTCGCGTGCCGGCTCAGGGCGAGACCGAGGTCGTCGTGATGAATGCCGCAGCCATCGTCGCGGACGCGGATCAGGCGCAGGCCGCCCTGTTCGATATCGATCGCGATCTCGGTCGCGCCGGCATCGAGGCTGTTTTCGAGCAGTTCCTTGACGACCGAGGCCGGCCGTTCGACGACCTCGCCGGCGGCGATCTGGTTGGCGAGCTGGTCTGACAGGCGGTGGATGCGCATCGGGGCATTATACCCGTGACGCAGTCGAGGGGTCAGCGTTGTTGATCCCCGCAGATTATTCGCAGAAGGGCCTTGTCCGGGCCGGAGGGCTAACCCGGCGGGATCTGCAGGACCTGGCCGATGCGCAAGACATCGTTTTTCAGGTTGTTCGCGATGCGCAGGTTATCGACGCTGACGCGATACTGCTGCGCCAGTTGCGACAGCGTATCGCCCCGCGAGATGATATGACGGCGGTTCACCGCATACAGCGTGCCGGCCGGCGGATGCTTGTTGAAATAGTCCTTTAACCCCCGGAATATCGCCTCGGCGACGGCCTGCTGGTGACGGTCGTTGCGCAGCTTGCTCTCGTCCTCGGGATTCGAGATGAACGCGGTCTCGATCAGCACTGACGGGATGTCCGGCGACTTCAGCACCGCAAAACCCGCCTGCTGCACGCGCGGCTTGTGCACCCGCCCGAGCGGGCTCATATGACGGAGGATCGCATCCCCGGCCTCGAAACTCGCCTCGATCGTTGCGGATTGCGACAGGTCGAGCAGCACCGATTTGAGCACATTGTCCTTGTTGTCGAGACTGACGCCACCGATCAGGTCCGAGGCATTCTCCCGCTCGGCGAGCCAGCGCGCCGCCTCGTTGCTCGCGCCGCCCTGCGACAGCACGTACAGCGACGAGCCTCTGACTCGCTGATCATGGAACGCGTCGGCGTGGATCGACACGAACAGGTCCGCCTTCGCCGCGCGCGCCTTCAGTGTTCGATTGCGCAGGCTGATGAAATAATCACCATCGCGAATCATCACCGGGCGCATACCCGGCTCGTTCGCAACGAGAGACTGGAGCCGACGGGCGATTGCGAGCACCAGATCCTTTTCATAGTTCCCCGCGTAACCGCGCGCGCCGGGATCCTCGCCGCCGTGGCCGGCATCGATCGCGATCACGATCTCGCGCGGGGTATCCGTATCCGGCGTCGCCTGCACGTTGTGCGTCACGACCGGATCGCGCGCGGCCTGCGGTTTAACCAGGTCGAGGACGAGCCGGTGTCCGTAGTGTTCATTGGGTTCGAGCAGAAAACTCTTGACATCGATCGGCTGACTGACGTCGAGTACGATCCGTAAATCATCCTGGCCGCGCACCGCATGGCGGACGCGCTGCGTAATGCGATCCTGCTGGGACGGCGAAGGCAGGCGGGTCTTGAGCGATGCGTTGCTGAAATCGACGACGACCCGATCGGGATTGTCGAGGCGGAAGACCTTGTAGCGCACCGGACCGCTGACGTCGAACACGATCCGGCTGCTGTCCGGCGCGGGCCACATGCGCACGCCGAGCACCCCGACATCAGCGGCCTGCGCAACAGATGCGAGAGCGAGGAGGCATCCGACTAATCCCGCCACAGAGGCGATTAGCTTCTTCATTCTGTTTTCTCTGCTAATCCGCGACCCGGATTTTTTAATATAAACCCTGTGTGATTGCAAGTATTTAAGATAGATACCATGAAGTTTTTGTACGCGACCTGATATAAGCATCCTAAGCCATTGAAGTTTATGGACAGGAGATCCCCGCTATGATTCTTCGCCCGCCCGGCCCCAATGCGCGTAATTCCACTTCCCGTATCGACCCGGTCAGCGAAATCTCGATATGGAGATCCACCGGTGGTGTCCACCCTGCGCCGCGTTCTGGCCACTCGATCAGGCCGATCGCGCCGGGTTCGAGCAGATCCCGCAATCCGGTGTACTCCAGCTCGGCAGGATCGGCAAGGCGATAATAATCGAAATGATGAATCTTCATCCCGCGAACGGCATAGGATTCGACCAGAGTATAGGTCGGACTCCTGACAGTGCCGGCATGGCCGAGCGCACGCAGGACCGCGCGCACCAGCGTCGTCTTGCCCGCGCCGAGCGGACCGCCCAGCGTGATGATGCATCCGCCTATGAGGGCCTGGGCGAGCCGCGCACCGAGCACCGCCATCTCCTCCTCCGTGGCGATCCTGCACCGCATCAGCGGCGCGCTTGCGGATTGATCAGTCTTGGCAGTCTGGCGAGCAGATCGCTGGCGATCAGGCCGCGCTGCCCGCTGGTTGCGGCGGCCCGGTCGCCGGCTTCCGCGTGCAGCATGGCGCCGAGACAAGCCGCATCGGCAAGGCTGATGTGCTGGGCGACCAACCCTGCGATGATGCCGGTCAGCACGTCCCCCATGCCGCCGGCGGCCATGCCCGGATTTCCCGCAGCGCACAGGCCGATGACCCGATCGCCGGAACAAACCAGGGTGCCGGCGCCTTTCAGTACCACGACACCGCCATAACGCTTCTGCAGGGTTTCGACGGCCGTGAAGCGATCGCGCTGAACTTCCTCCGCTGTCGCGCCGAGCAGGTGCCCCGCCTCACCCGGATGCGGTGTCAGTATCCAGTCGTCGCGCCGCTGAGGTTCTGCGGCCAGCAGATTCAGCGCATCGGCATCCACGATGATCGGCAGCCGCCGTGATTCGAGCACCACACCGAGCAGGCCGTGCGCCCAGGCCGAGCGGCCGAGACCGGGGCCGATCGCGATGACGGACGCGCGCTCGATCAATCCGCGCAGGCCGGCGCCGCCCTCGATACCGTGTGACATGATCTCCGGGCACCGGATAGTGTGCAATGCGGCATGCTCGGCGCGCGTTGCGATGCTGACCAGCCCTGCCCCGCTGCGCAACGCCGCCTCAGCCGCGAGCTGGACCGCGCCGCTCATGCCACGCTCGCCGCCGATCACGAGCACATGGCCAAAGTGTCCCTTGTGGCTGTCCCTGGGCCGCGGCGCGAGCAGTTCCTCGAGGCTGTCGAGCGCATAGCGGATTGCCGCCGGCGTCACGCGCGAAAAGATTTCAACCGGTACATCGAGGCTGCTGTAATGGACGGCACCGCAGCAATCGAGGCCCGCCGCGGTAAACTGCCCCTGCTTCAGTCCGATGAAGGTCACGGTCACATCGGCGCGAATCGCCGCACCCAGCACATGGCCGGTATCCGCATCAAGACCGGACGGCACATCGAGCGCCAGCACCTTCGCACCGCTGGCATTGATCGCGAGGATGGCCTTGCGTGGTACGCCGGTGACCTCACGATCGAGACCGGTGCCGAACAGCGCATCGACGATCAATTCGTACTCTTCCAGCGGCTGCCCTTCCCAGGCCGCCACGGGAGGCCCGTTCGAGACCAGCACTTCAGCGGTCTGGGCCGCGGCGCCGTGCGGGTCCTGCGGTGTGCCGAGGTGAAAGACATCAACGGCATAACCCGCGGCGCGGGCATGGCGCGCGAGCGCATAACCGTCGCCGCCATTATTGCCGGTCCCGCATAACACCGCGATGCGCCGTACGTCCGGCCAGCGCCACTGCAGCACGCCGAAGGCCGCGGCGCCGGCCCGTTCCATCAGGGCCGTTGCAGGTATCCCATATTCATCGATCGCAAGGCGGTCGAGTTCCCTGACCTGCGCGGCGCGATAGAGGTGGTGGGGTAGCGGATGCATCCGCGCTATGATAGCGATAATGTCGACGCCACAGAACCATAAACACCGCGAGCCGCCGGAGGATTCCGACCCGGACGATTTCAAACCAGTAGATTTCACCCGCCTCGCAGCGGATATCAAGGCCTGGGGCCTCGCCTGCGGATTTGACCGGATCGGCATCACCGATACCCGGCTCGACGCCCATGAATCCCATTTGCAGCACTGGCTCGAGGCCGGATTTCATGGCGAGATGGCCTGGATGGCGCGCCACGGGACCCGGCGCAGCCGTCCGGCAGAGCTGCAACCCGGCACTGTGCGCGTGATCTCCGCGCGGATGAACTACCTGCCGCCCGGCGGCGCCGAGCCCGAGGCCGTGCTCGCCGATCCGATGTCGGCCTATATCTCCCGATACGCCCTCGGGCGCGATTATCACAAGGTAGTCAGGAGTCGCCTGCAGGGCCTTGCGAACCGCATTTCAACATCCGTCGGGTCTTTCGGCTATCGCGTCTTCGCCGATAGTGCGCCAGTGCTCGAAAAGGCGCTCGCGGAAAAGGCCGGGCTGGGCTGGATCGGCAAGCATACGAATCTGCTGTCGACCGAGGCCGGCTCGTGGTTCTTTCTCGGCGAGATCTACACCGACCTGCCGTTGCCGATCGACGCGCCGGCGGAGGCGCGCTGCGGTACCTGCCAGGCGTGCATCGAGATCTGCCCGACCCGGGCGATCGTCGGACCTTGGCGGCTCGACGCACGGCGCTGCATCTCCTATCTGACGATCGAGCTGCGCGGGTCGATCCCGGAGGACCTGCGCCCGCTGATCGGCAACCGAATCTTCGGCTGTGACGACTGCCAACTCGTGTGCCCGTGGAACCGTTTCGCGCAATTAAGCCCCAATGGCGATTTCAGGCCGCGCCACGGCCTGGACGCGGCATCCCTCGGCGTTTTATTTGCGTGGAATGAAGCGGAGTTCTTAAAATACACCGAAGGCTCGGCGATTCGCCGCGTCGGTCACGAAGGCTGGCTGCGCAACATCGCAGTCGCGCTCGGTAATGCCCTGCGCACCGCGCAGGCGCCGCAGGCTGTCATCATCGCCGACACATTGAGAAAGCGCGTCGATGATCCTTCCCCATTGGTACACGAACATGTGCGGTGGGCGCTGGCACAATCACAAGACCGGACGACCGGTCGCGATACAGGAGGGGCGTGGCATGAACAACTCTGACGACCGGCGCCGCAGGCTACCCGGCAAGCGCTACCTTTCGTTGGCGCCGATCTTCGCGCTGTGCTTGTTGTGGCTCCCGGTGTATGCGGTCGATATCAATACCGCCCCGCCGCTCTCGCCGAATGTCGAGTCCGGCATTCATGACCCTGACAATGAGGCCACGCGACGATTACAGAACCCGCAAGAATCGATGAAGAATTTTCCGGTCGACCGGCGCGGCGAGATCAACTGGGTGCGCACGCTGAACGAATCCTTGATTAACCCCCGCAGGACCCTGACCGACGATCCCTGGGACAACGAACTGATGCGGGTCATGGATCTCGACATCCTGATGACCAACACCAAGAACATGCCGCATGTACTGTTTCCCCACAAGCCGCATACCCAGTGGCTGACCTGCAGCAACTGCCATTTCGGTATCTTCATCCCGCAAAAGGGCGCCAATCCGATCTCGATGACGCGCATCCTCGCCGGCGAGTTCTGCGGCCGCTGCCACGACAAGGTCGCGTTCAATATCTGGACCTGCGAGCGCTGCCACAGCGTACCGCATGCAGGGTCCGGTCCGAAGTGGTGGTAAGCCTGTAACTGATAACAGCGTTGGCGAATGGGGTCGCTTTGCACACGAGCGATCCCATTGTCGAGTTGAAGTCTGGCTGCCGGAACATTGACGGAATTAGGATATTAATATATTATTTCCTACATTCTGTCCTCCAATTCGTCGCCAGAAAAAGGAAGCCAGCTCATGTTGTCGATTCCTGCTCGTCGCCTGCTCCATTCCAGTCTGCTCGGTGGACTGCTGCTGTCGGCTACGGCTGCCCAGGCCCATTATCCCTGGCTGATGGCCTCAAACTACACGCCTCCCGAAGGGCGCTCCATGACCGCCTTCGTCGGTATCGGTCATTCCTTTCCCCTCGAGGGCTTCATGCCGAACGACCGACTCGGGAGCATCACACTGGTCGGCCCGGATGGCAAGCAGCATGCGCTCGAACCGAAAGACGACGTCGGCTACACGACGCCGGAATTAAACGGCGCCGGCACCTATGTACTGCTCGCGACGCAGACCAGCAGCTTTTTCACCCGCACTACCCGGGGCAACCACCGGCAGTCGAAGGAAGGGCTCGACGGCGTCCTCGGCTGCTCGTACTCATCGAACAACATGAAGGCGATTCTGACCGTCGGTAACGGCAAGGGTCAGGATCAGGCCGGCAAGCGCCATGGGCAGGCCCTCGAGATCGTGCCGCTGTCGAACCCGGCCGGGCTTCGCGTCGGCGATTTCATGGACGTGCAGGTCTTTGTCCGTGACAAGCCGTACGAAGGCATGGTGTTCGCGACCTATGCCGGCTTTTCCAACGATGGCGCCTATGCCTATACCGTCGAGGCCGACAACGAAGGCAAGGCCTCGATTCGCATCCTGCACCCGGGCAAATGGCTGATCCGGACCAACGTGCGGCAGCCGTATCCGGACTCGAAGGTCTGCGACGTCGAGTCCTACACGACGACGCTGACCTTTCAGGTCCGCTGATGAAGCGCGCGCTCAGAAATCTGATTCTGTCGTGCGCCGGCATCCTGCTCCCAGGTGTCGCCGTGCTCGCCCATGAATCCTACATGGACTGCTTCGACAACCAGAACGGGACGGTCACCTGCAGCGCCGGATACGTGGACGGCAGTCCGCCGGCTGATCGCGATCGGGTACTGCTGAAGGACGCTGATGGCAAGACACTGGTTACCGGCAACTTCGACGCCGATGGCAACTTCACCTTCGACAAGCCCGGCAATGGCGACTTCATGGTGATCTTCATCGGCGCGGAGATCGGACATACTCACCGCATCAATTCAGGAGATTTGGTCAAGCGCTAGAAAAAGGGACGCTACCCTTTTCATTTAATGATGAAATGCTCCCTGTAATACTGCAGTTCCCGGATTGAATCGCGCACGTCCTCGAGGGCAAGGTGGGCCGGTTCCTTGCTGAATCCGTTGAAGATCGCCGGCGCCCAGCGGCGCGCCAGTTCCTTGAAGACGCTGACGTCGAGATTACGGTAATGAAAGTAGCGTTCGAGTTCGGGCATGTGACGCGCGAGAAAGCGCCGGTCCTGGCAGATGCTGTTGCCGCACATCGGCGACTTGCCGGCCGGTACGTACTCCTGCAGAAAGGCCAGTGTCGCCTGCTCGGCGGCGGCCTCATCGATCCGGCTTTCACGTACCCGCGCGGTCAACCCTGATCGTCCATGCTGGCGGGTGTTCCACTCGTCCATCGCCGCCAGCACCGTATCCTCCTGATGAATGGCAATCACCGGACCCTCCGCGAGGATATTCAATTCGCTGTCGGTCACGATCGTTGCGATCTCGATGATATAATCGGTCTCCGTATTGAGACCGGTCATTTCCAGATCTATCCAGATAAGGTGATTGGGGTCTTGCGCCATGTCGTTTCGTCCTGCCGTTGATAAGGTCGCTTCACGCTATTGATGAATTTATTCACCGGGATCTTTATCGCCGCGCTGATTGTCGCCACCGGTATCCAGTTGTGGCTGGCCCGGCGGCAGATCCACCATGTCGCCGGGCATCGTGACCGGGTGCCCGAGGCATTCGCGTCCCGCATCAGCCTCGAGCAGCATCGCAAGGCGGCGGACTACACGCTGGCCGGGGCGCGATTCGAGATCGTGAGCGCGGTCTGTCACGTCGTCCTGTTGCTTGCCTGGACTCTCGGCGGCGGTATCAGCGCGCTCGATTCGTATTGGCGCGGTTTCATGGCCGATCCGTACGCGACCGGAGCCGGCGTCATCTTCAGCGTCATGTTCATGAACGCATTGCTGACACTGCCGCTGTCAGTCTGGCGCGTCTTTGTCATCGAACAACGTTTCGGATTCAATCATACTCGACCCGCCCTGTTCGTGACAGACCTGGTCAAGAGCGGGCTGTTGACGCTGATAATCGGCCTGCCGCTCGTGACGATCGTGCTGATGCTGATGGGTCCGGGAAACCCGCTCGCGCTGGAGACTCGCCCCTTGTGGTGGTTGTACACCTGGTTGGCCTGGCTTGGCTTTACGCTGTTGATGATCTGGGCATGGCCGGCATTGATCGCGCCCTGGTTCAATCGCTTTGAACCGCTCGACAATGTCGAACTGAAGCGGCGCATCGACGCGCTGCTCGCGCGCGCCGGTTTTTCCAGTAATGGCGTGTTCGTCATGGACGGCTCGCGGCGGTCGGCGCATGGCAATGCCTACTTTACCGGCCTCGGCGCAAACAAGCGCATTGTCTTCTTCGATACGCTGCTCGATACGCTGACACCGGCCGAGATTGAGGCCGTACTCGCCCATGAACTCGGGCACTTCCGCCGCCATCACGTCCACAAGCACCTCGCCAAGAACGCCCTGCTCGGGCTCGCCGGCCTGCTGCTGCTCGACTGGCTGCTCGGTCAGGGGTGGTATTACAGCGGGCTCGGGCTCGACACCGCGTCTCATCACGGGGCGCTGCTGCTGTTCGCGTTCGCGGGGCCGATATTCGGTTTCATCATCACGCCGCTGATGATGCAGCTCAGCCGACGCCAGGAATACGAGGCGGACGATTTCGCCGCGCAACTGGCGAACGCCGGAGATCTCGTCAGCGCGCTGGTCAAGCTCTATCGTGACAATGCCTCAACGCTGACCCCCGATCCGCTGTACTCGGCCTACCACCACTCGCACCCGCAGGCCTCCGCCCGCATCGCCCATCTGTCGAACGCAGTTAGACGGCCTTGACGCGATCGATGCCCGACACGCCCCGCCTGCCAGCCACCGGACTCGTGATCGCGAACCACGGGCAGACTCTGCTCGTCGAAACGGCAGACGGCAAGGTCGTCCACTGCGTCGCGCGCAAAATGGCGGGCGCGGTCATCTGCGGGGACCAGGTCGAATGGGTGGCGCAGGCGCACGGGCCTGCCGTCGTCTCCGGCATCCTGCCCCGCGGCACGCTGCTTTCACGCCCGGATCCGCGTGGCAAACCCAAACTGCTGTGCGCCAACATCGATCAGATTCTCGTCACCGGCGCGATCCCCCATCGCAGCGCCGATGATGATGATGATGCCCGCACACTGCTGAAGCACGACCTGATCGACAACTATCTAGTCGCCGCCGAGCTGCTCGGCATCGAAGCCATCATCGTCATCAATAAGATTGATCTTGCCGATACGGACCGACGCACTCAGCTTGACGCGCAACTGGCGCCGTATCGCGCGACCGGTTACCGGATCATCTCTACCAGCGCAATAATGGATGACGGACTCGATGCGCTGCGCGCGCTGCTGCATGGCCACCGCAGCGTGGTGGTCGGCGAATCCGGTGTCGGTAAATCCTCGCTGATCGACGCCCTCGTCCCCGGGCACGAGATCCGCATCGGAGAACTGTCCCGCGTCGGCGGCAAGGGCCGCCATACCACTACGGTCTCGATGCTGTTTCATTTGCCGGGAGGCGGAGACATCATCGATTCTCCGGGCGTCCGGGAATTCCGGCTCTGGCCGGTCAAGGCCGGCGAGCTGGCCCAGGGCTTTCGGGAGTTTCGCGGCCATCTCGAACACTGCCGCTACCGCGACTGCCGGCACTCGGACGAGCCCGGTTGCGCGATCAATGCAGCGGCGGATCAGGGCCTGATCAGCCGCGCGCGCGTTGAAAGTTATCGCGCCCTGCTCGATTCATTTTCCGAATCAAGGGATCAGACCTGAAATTTCACATCCACAATATGTGAAATTTCAGGTCTGATCCCTTGATACCTTGGTTCCGCCGAGCAGTGCGGAAAGTTCATGCTTATTCGCGAGCACATCCGCAAGCGTGTAGCCGTCGAGCACCACCATGAATGCAGACAGCGCTTCGCGCAGCGCGCCCTTCAGCCGGCAGGCCGGCGTGATCGGACAGCGGTTTCTTTCCTTGTCGAAGCACTCGACGACATCGAAATTCACCTCGGTGTGTCTGACCACGTCCCCGATATTGATCGCCCGGGGTTCGCGGGCGAGCATCAGGCCCCCGCCCTTGCCACGCGTCGTGCGGATGTAGCCGTGAATCGACAGGTTATGGACGACCTTGACCAGATGGTTGCGGGAGATGCCGCCATATCCGGCCGCGATCTCCGAGATCGTTGCAAGCCGGTTGTGATGGACACCCAGGTATATCAGCACCCGTAGCGAGTAATCGGTATAAAGCGTCAGTTGCATCAGGAGCCATCGGCCATCGGTGGCGGCTCGACCAGCAGGCCGCCGGTCAGGATGATAAGGGCACGTGTCACAAGAATACCGATGCCCTGACCGCGGTGCTCGACCTTGATCTTCTGATCACCATTGAGGATCTTCCGGCCGGCCTGGACCTGCACGACATACAGCACATAGAGCGTGATTATCAGCATCAGGTGCATCCACAGCAGGAAGGACAGGATCTCGCCGTCCTCAAAGAACCGCTTTTGCCAGTCGCGGGTCAGCAACAGATAAAAGGGGAAACAGACATCCAGCGCGATCACCGATGACATGACGGTGAGATGCAGCTTTCGATAGCGATGGAGGAAAAAGGCGCCCAGCATGATGAACCAGGTCAGAATCATGAAGGCGAGGGTTCCCGAGATCATTCATAGCTCCCTGCGGCCGGCAAGTGCATGCGACAGCGTCCCGGTGTCGACGTACTCGAGCTCCCCGCCGAACGGAACGCCATAGGCGATGCGGCTTGCGCGGACGCCGTGCTGGCGTGCGATGTCGGCGATGTAATGCGCGGTTGCCTCGCCCTCGACCGTCGGGTTCGTTGCGAGGATGACCTCCTTCACCGCGCCGCGCGCGAAGCGCTCCGCGAGCTGATCAAGTCCGATATCAGCGGGACCGATGCCATCGAGCGGCGACAGATGCCCCATCAGCACGAAGTAAAGCCCTTGGTAGGAGGTCGTCTGCTCGATCGCCTGCACGTCGGCGGGACTTTCGACGACGCAGAGCTGGGCGGTATTCCGGTTTTCCGCGGCGCACAGGCGGCACACGGGGTGTTCGCTCAGCGTGCGGCACTCGCTGCAGCGGCCGACCCTCTCCGCCGCCTCCTGCAGCGTCGCGGCGAGTTTGCGGGCGCCGTCTCGGTTGCGTTCCAGCAGATAGAAGGCCATGCGCTGCGCGGATTTCGGCCCGACGCCGGGCAGGCAGCGCAACGCCTCGATCAGGCGTCTGATCAGCGGGCTCTCGGTCATCTGCGGGGTCAGAACGGCAACTTCATCCCCGGCGGAAACGGCAGGCCCTTGGTCATGCCCGCCATCTTCTCCCGTGTCTCGGTCTCGATCCTGCGCACTGCGTCGTTGACCGCCGCGGCCAGCAGATCCTCGAGCATTTCCTTGTCGTCTTTCATCAGGCTGTCGTCGATCGTGACACGCTTGAGGTCATGGCGCCCGGTCATGATCACGCTGACGAGTCCACCGCCGGCCTGGCCGGTGACCTCCATCGACGCGATCTCCTCCTGCGCCCGCTGCATATCTTCCTGCATCTTCTGGGCCTGCTTCATCAGACCACCCAATCCACCTTTCATCGCATGCTACCTCTTCATTGATACTCCGGAATATCCTCTATTCAACCGGTTGCACCGACCCCGGAACGATCCGCGCATTGAAGATGTCTTTGAGCACCCTGACCTCGGCGTCCTCCTCGAGTGACGCGATCGCGGCATCCAGCCGGTCCTGCTCCTGCTTTTTACGCCGCCCCGCCGGCGTCGATGCATCGCTGCTGTCGCCGACCAGGATCTCGAGGCGAAGACCACCGGTGAATTGCTTCTGCAAGGCCTGGCGCAGGCGATCTTCGATGATCTTGCTGTGCAGATGCGCATGCGCCTTGTCGAGCTGCAGGCGGATCAGGTCGGCGTTACGCTCGATCAGCACGCAATTCGCGGCGAGTTCACGTACCATGCCCTGCAGGTTCATCTTGCCGATGAGTCCTTCCCAGTCTTCTCCCGCAGCGACTGGTTCAGTGAACGTCGCCGTCCGTGCAGTTGCAGGGCGCGCAGGCTCCGATACCTTCGCGGCTGACGCCTTTGCAACCGGCGTCATCCCGCCTGCGGCGGCGGCCGGTGTTTCTGCGCACGCGGGACGAAAGGCCAGCATCCGCAACAGGATCATCTCGATGCCGCTTCTCGGATCGGGCGCGAGCGGCAAGTCACGCCGGCCGAGCAGCGCAATCTGGTAATAGAGCTGGACCGCTTCCCGCTCGAACTGCGTGGCCAATGCGGCGATCCGCTCGACGTCACCCCGGCTGGAGTCGACCGCCCCGGGCACCAGTTGCACAACGGCGATGCGTTGCAGTGCAGCGATCAATTCATCGAGCAGCCCGGAGAAATCGACAGTGAACTCAGCGGCCTGTTGCACGCACTGTAAAAGACGCGCGCCGTCGCCATTGGCGAGCGCTGCGAGCACTTCGTGGATATGAGCATGATCGATCGTGCCGAGCATCGACCTGACCTCGGCTTCCCTCAACGCGCCGCCACCATAGGCGATCGCCTGATCGAGCAGGCTCAACGCATCACGGATGCTGCCATCGGCAGCGCGCGCGATGCCGGCGATCGCCGGCGCCTCGGCCGCGATGCCTTCCTGTTCGAGCACGTCGGCCAGATGCCGTGCAATCAGATCCTCGGGCAGGCGCTTCAGATTGAATTGCAGGCAGCGCGACAATACGGTAACCGGCAGCTTCTGCGGGTCGGTAGTCGCGAGCAGGAACTTGACATGCGGCGGCGGTTCTTCGAGGGTCTTCAGCAGCGCATTGAAGCTGTGCTTCGACAGCATGTGGACCTCGTCGATCAGGTAGACCTTGTAGCGACCGCGCGTCGGGGCGTACTGGGTATAGTCGAGCAGGTCGCGGGTGTCCTCGACCTTGGTGCGCGAGGCCGCGTCAACCTCGATCAGATCGACGAAGCGGCCCTCATCGACCTCGCGGCAGGCACTGCACTCGCCGCAGGGTGTGGAACTGACCCCCTTCTCGCAGTTCAGCGCCTTCGCGAAGATGCGCGCGATCGTGGTCTTGCCGACACCGCGGGTACCGGTGAATAGATAGGCGTGATGCAGTCGCCCGCTGTCGAGCGCGTTGACCAGCGCCCGCAGGACATGTTCCTGGCCGACCAGGCGTTCGAACGAACGGGGTCGCCACTTGCGGGCAAGCACCTGATAGGTCATAGCTATTTATCCAGATCCCTGCATTCCTGGAAGGTGGCAACCCGTACCCGCCACACCCCGGCACACGTATCAGTTGCTACCGCTGCTCCCTCCCGGGCCTGACGGGGTTTACAACCTGCCGTTGCGAGGGGACCGGCACGGGCTGCCATTGCGTAATGGCCATGGCGGCCTGGACGGATAGTCTAGCAGTTTCTTTGCCCGGTGTGGGTACTCGGGGTCAGACCCCGCAGGGGCCTGACCCCATTCGTTGCTAGGCCAGGACATCGACGTTCCCGTTTGTGGCGGCGATTATCACGCACGCGAAATGCCACGCGATGAACATGTCAGCGTTGACGCGTGATCCGGACAAGCCGTGCGCACCCAATCCTGATTTCGCAGGCGCACAAGTACGCCCCCGGTAGGTTTGACTTGCGCACTGTAATCACTTCTAATTTGTCCGGCCCGGGCCCCTCCTTCATAAAGATAATGCCGTTACCGGGACGGCCGAGAGGCGCCTCCGGCTCCAGACATGCGGCCTGCCTTCGTCATCCGTCTCGTCGGCCTGTTTTTGTTACTGTTCAGCCTGACGCTGATCCCGCCAGCGTTGCTTGCCGCGTGGGGAAATGACGGTCAGTTAATCATTTTCCTGGAAAGCGTGCTGATTCTCGCGCTGCCCGGGCTGTTGCTGTGGCTGCCGACGCGTCGGCATCGTGGCAATCTCTACAATCGCGAAGTCTTTCTCATCGTCTCGCTGTTCTGGGTACTGCTCGGGACACTCGGTAGCATCCCGCTGCTGCTTGGCACCGATCTCATATTGACCGACGCCGTGTTCGAGGCGGTCTCCGGCTTCACGACGACCGGCGCAACCGCGATCGTCGGCATCGACAACCTGCCGCTCTCGATCCTGTATTACCGCCAGCAGCTCCAGTGGTTTGGCGGCCTCGGCGTAATCGTGCTCGCGGTCGCGATCCTGCCGATGCTCGGCGTCGGTGGCATGCAGCTCTACCTGGCCGAGACCCCGGGACCGATGAAGAACGAGAGGCTGACCCCGCGCATTGCCCAGACCGCACGCTTCATGCTGATCATCTATTTCGCGCTGACCGTGACCTGTGCGGCCGCGTACTGGCTAGCCGGCATGTCGCTGTTCGACGCAATTGCCCACAGCATGTCGACCGTCTCAACCGGCGGTTTATCGACCCACGATGCAAGCATCGGCCATTTCGACAACCTCGCCATCGAGATCATTGCGATCGTGTTCATGCTGATAGGCTCGTTGAGTTTCAGTGTTCACTTCATGGCGCTGCGTGGACCGAGTCCCTCGGTCTACTGGCACGACACTCAGTCGCGGGTATTTCTGCTGACCGTACTCGGATTCGCGCTGCTGACCGGGATGTTCCTATGGCTCGGCGAGCAATACCCGACATGGGCCCATTCCCTGCGCCACGGGGCCTTCCAGGTCGTCTCGGTGATCACGACAACCGGCTTCAGCACCGGGAATTTCGCGGTCTGGCCGCTGGGCCTGCCAATGCTGCTGATCTTTGTCAGCTTCTTCGGTGGTTGCGCCGGGTCGACGTCAGGCGGAATCAAGGCGATCCGGATCATCGTGCTTGCCAAGGTCGGCATTCGCGAGCTGCAGCGCCTGATTCACCCGCAACTGGTCCGGCCGATCAAGATCGGCGACCGTCCGGTACCAAAACTCGTGCTGGACGCGATCTGGAGTTTCTTTTCGATCTACATCATGATCTTCGCCGCACTGGTGCTTGCCCTGATGGCGACCGGCGTCGACCAGGTCACCGCGTTCGGCGCGGTCGCGACGAGCCTGAACAACCTCGGTCCCGGCCTGGGCGAGGTCGCTTCCACCTTCCACGATATCAACCCGACCGCGAAATGGTTGTGCACACTCGCGATGCTGCTCGGGCGACTTGAGATCTTCACGCTGCTGGTATTGCTGACGCCGGAATTCTGGCGCAAATAATACAAATATATCGCGATCATTCGCCCCATCGGGTGGCGTGATTCCCGCTGGCGGTTCGAATCATCAGTGATACGCCACTGTGTTGTATAGGAACAACATACAGCACACCGAAATGTCGAATCCGTAATTCTCCCGTAATTACTGCCTGAAGCGAGCCGGGGAAGCGCTGCTTATTTCGCGTCCAATGCGCATGACGGTCACCGTGCCTGGAATAATAAACTTATAGAATATAATGATATGGACCAAAGTGAACTGCTGTAACGGAACATACGAAAGTACTAGATTCTGAACCGGCCGAGAGTATTGGGTTCTGAAGCGGCGGAAGATCGATACGTCGATTTGAAACAGAAACCAACTTGGCGAATCTAGGATGCAGTATTCTTAATAATACATACCGCTTGTCTAAGTAATAAATATTACGTTAACATATTACGAACTCAGTTTCCATGGCAGGAGACTGATCCTGATGAACTGTTTGACGAATAACCAATAATCATTCTAGGGAGCGAATGAGAAATGATTAATCACCTAGTGAGGAGAAGCGTCTTAGCCGCGATCTTATACGGAATCGGGGCAGCAGCGGGAGGCGCCGCACTGGCGGACAACGTCGATCTCGATAAAATTACCGTAAAGGGTGAAGGCATGAGGGAGGCCGATCGCTCGTTCAGTGTCAACACCATAGGTTCAGACGTGATCCGTTCCCGTTCCTGGGATCAATCGCTACGCTTGGTTGAAGAAGTCCCGGGGCTTGATCTGGGCGTCTACCAGCAAGGTGGCGTCGCCGATCAGTTTACGATACGAGGGTTCCAGACAGGCGGACACGGCAGTGACGCCGCAATCACCCTCGATGGCATCAGTCTCAACGAAGGCGAATCCCATGCCGACGGATATGCCGACACCAACAGCATCATACCGCTCGAGATCGATTCCCTGACTGTCTACAGAGGTCCGGTCGGCACTGTACGGCAACTATGCCCGCGGCGGTGTGCTGGCCTTCACGACCCGCAAGGGCGGTAACTATAACGACGCCTATCTCTCCGGCGGCATGTACAAAACCTTTGATGCCCAGGCAGCCATGGGCAGAGAGATCGGTCCATTCAAGGCCAACTTGGCGCTCCAGGCCTATGACAGCGAAGGCTGGCGCGAGAACTCGCGCTTCACTAAAACCAATGCCTCGCTGCGGCTCGGCTACGATGTCAGTGACCGTTCCGAAGTGGTACTGACGATGCGTGGTTATGGCGGTCAGTGGGATGCCCCGGGCTATATTCCTGAAGAACAGTTCAAGAGCGGGGACGAAAGCGTCCGCAGACAGCAGGCCATCAATGCCGAGAACGACGGCGGGCACAAGCAGTATTATAACCAGCGTCTTGACTGGTTTTATGACGTTGACGATGATCTCAGAATGCTGTTGTTTCTCTATGGCACCAGCAATGACTTTACTCGCTTCGCCAAGTTCGGCTATGACCCCGGCGGCCAGACCGAACGCTTTTACGGCCGCAATGCCATTGCCACCGGCGGCAGCCTGAATGGTTCCCGGACCCTTTTCAATATTCCCAGCAGCTGGGTAGTGGGCTTCGAATATTACACCGAAGAGACCGACTGGCTGCGCTGGGACACCAGCAATCGGGTGCGCATCGACCAGATCGAAGATCGAGTCTTCGACAGCCAAACCGCATCGATCTACGGACAGATCGATATGGATATCAGTCCGCTATTCCGTCCGACCCTTGGGGTTCGCTATGACAACTACAATGGTTCCTATCTCAACCGGGATCCCAGCGGAACGCCTTTCAACGAAGATAACAGTTATGACCACATCAGCCCGAAGCTCGGTGTGCGTTCGGCGTTCCATGAAAACTGGGAGTTGCGTGGCAGCATCGCCGACGGTTTCGGATTACCCGATGGCGAGTCGAAATACGATCCTACCATCAATGTTGACACAATCCAGTACTGGCAATACGAAGTGGGCATCAACGGCACGCCGAGCCCGCAATGGTACCTGGATCTCGCCTACTACATTCTTGACAGCTCCGACGAGATTCTCGAGGATCCGCCGGGATCATCGCAGTTCCGCAATGTCGGCAAAACACGTCGCAGCGGTCTGGAGGGTGAGGTCCGGTACTTCCCGCAGGCAATAAACAACTTCAGCGTCTCCGCAATCTTTGCGCTGCCGGATAGCGAGATCCTAAGCAATCCGGATGCTACACTGGTTGGTAATGAGATCGAGGGATCAGCGGATCATATTGTAACGATCAGCCTCAACTACGCACCTCCGTCCGGCTGGGGCGGTAGTCTGCGCTGGCGCTCCATTGGATCTTCCTATCTCAACGCTGCGAATACCGTCAAATATGACGGCTTCGATGTCCTAGACGCCAGCGTGTTCTACGCCGTGCCGCTTGATCAGGGCAAGTATGCGCGCTGGTTTCTCGATATCAACAACCTGACGGATGAGGTGTACTCCGAAGCAGCTTTCGAAGACCTCTATACACCGCGCCCACCAATCAATTTCATGATGGGTATTTCGATATCGATGTAGTTGGTCCAGCAGGTTACCGGGCGGTCACATCGTTGACACGGCCGCCCAGCACATATAATCACACCGAGGAGAACCATGAAAATATTACGAATATTTCTCATACTGACAGCCTTATCGATCGTATTTGCCGCCACTGCATCGGCACATGATGTCTGGTTCGTGCCCGACGGGGAAAATTATCGGCTTGTTTATGGCCATCCCGGCGAACCCGAACCCTATGAACCGGCTAAAGCAAAATCAGTAACCGGCATCAACAAAGACGGTGCCAGAGGCAAGATCAAGACTCATGTGCACAATGAACAGCTGTTCGCTGAATTTCCTGGCGGGTTGTCACTGGTCATCACGGATTTCGACAATGGGTTTTGGACCGAAGACCAGAATGAAAAATATTTCAATGTTTCAAAGCGGGAAGTGCCAAATTACAAGGCATCAATGCATTCCATGAAATTCAACAAGATGATCGTCTCCTGGAGTCAGACAGCAGGCAAGCCGGTCGGCGCGGACTTTGAAATCCTGCCGCTCAAGGACCCTCTTGCATTGAAGCCCGGTGAACTTCTGCCCGTACAGTTGCTGTACAAATCAAAGCCTCTCTCAGGCGCAGAGATCGAGATACTTGGCGACGAAACGCTGCACAAGACCGATGCCGACGGCAAGGCCTCGCTACCGATATCAGCGGACAGTTTTCAGTACATCCTGGCAAGGCATAAGGAAACCCTGAAAAATCACCCTGACGCTGACACACTAGCGCTGGAGACCAATCTCACCTTCTTCCGTTAACAGGAGAATTTCGTTGATGACCCTGTAGGTCTGAACGAAATAAATGCAGTGCCCGGCGTAAGCCATCCGGCGGATCCTCTCCCCCGCCGGGTGGCCCGCCACCTCTGACTCAATCTCTTATTAGATAGGAAGCTGAGCCTGATGAACTGATTGACAGATACCAATAACCATACAAGGGGGCGAATGAGTCATGCGGGAAATTGAACGCTCGTTCACGATTAACAGTTACAGGAAAATAACTGTGAGGGGAGAATAATGTCGCAAAAACTTTTTCTAGCATGCATTTTGGTTATGTCTGCTGTGATATTTTCAACTGCATATTCTGCTGACGTAGAAACTCTGCCAGCCATGACTGTTGTAGGAGGAGAAGAAAAGGCGGCTATCTCAACATCTACAGAAGCCTTGCCAGGATCTGTTCTAATCATCGACTCTCAGCAGATTGATACTATGCCAGTAACGAACTATCTCGATCTGTTTCGAAAACAACCCGGTATGAATACACAACCTTATGGCCAGGGTGGTATAGCAGACGGTTTGGCAATGCGGGGTTGTACATCCGGGAGCCATACAAATCAAATCGCTGTACATGTAGATGGCGTACCTATGAACATGCCAAATCATGGTCAGGCTCATGGTTACGGTGATTTTGCCTGGATTACGCCGGAGATGGTCGAGCGAATTGAAATTATCAAGGGACCCATATCAGCTTTATATGGGAACTTCGCATTGTGTGGTGCCGTTAACATAATAACAAAATCACGCAATGCTGGTTCGAGTGCAGGTGCGGAAATTGGCAGTTACAAGTATATGCGCGCCGTTGGGACTTATAATGAAACTCATGGTAATGTCACACCATTTTTAATGTATGAGTTCCGCGACAAGGAAGGCTATAGGGATAACAGCGAGGACACACGCTACAACCTTTATAATAAGGCAACAATTGCATCCATGGGAGGTGATGTGTCGATTGTGGCACACCTTGTTAATGAGGAATGGGATGCGCCCGGGTATATATTGCTGGATGATGTGATCAATGGTGTGATCCCACGGACAGCGGCTACAATACCAATAGGGTCTTCCCAACCGTCAGACGGTGGCGACAGTAACGCGATAAATCTCGCAATACGCTACGACTCGTCTCCTGGCGAGTCTGGTTGGCATGGCACAGTGTATCTATCTGATAAGGAATTGAATCGGTATTCATCGTTCAACAGCCCACAAAGCTTGAATCATAATGAGAATAGCTATTTTGGATGGAACGTCCTTTACAACTTTTTACCCGGAAACAAATATCTTATTACTGTCGGTACAGATGGACGTTACGATGACATGATACTTCAAAGCTTTCCCACCCTCGATCGTGACAAAACCGGAGCTGTAAACAGTGATTGGGATATTAATGAGTTAAGCATTGGACTGTTTGCCCAAGCTCAATATCAGATTCTAGAACGAGTAAAACTTCATGGTGGTTTGCGGTATGACACTTATGATTCGGACATCACTAATAATATTACGCCTGCTAACTCTGGAACAGGAAATGCCGATTTACTAAGTCCTAAGCTTGGAATAACCTGGTCACCAAGTGATACCATTGTAATTTATGCCAATAGCGGTCAAGGATTCCGTACCCCGGAAGTATCAGAGATTTCTCCTGTAACAGGAAATGCTAACTTCGACTTGAATATGCCCAAGATAGTTAGCACTGATGTCGGATTTAATGTCTTATTTAATCCGCAAGTGAGCTTAGATTTCAACTACTATTGGAGTACCACAGAAGACGAGATTAATGTCATCGCTGAGGAAGCAGTCAACGTAGGCGAAATTGAAAGAAACGGTTTTGACATGATATTAACCTACAATCCCACCAGTGCCTTATCCTTGTTTGTTACATATTCCGCAGTTGATGCAAAAAATAAAACACCAAGTTCGCCGGATGCTAATAAACTATCCGGGCTACCTGAAAACTATCTGACAGTCGGCGGAACCTGGTTCAAACCGTTAATGGACAATGCTCGCGTTGTTGTCGATCTATACGGTCAGCAGCTTGGCGATACCCCGCTCAACTCAACTGGAAGCACGATGCGTGATCCGTTCTGGCGTTACATGGGCAAGGTTAGTTTCGACAAGAACCGGTGGTCCACCTATGCTGCATTTGTATATCAACCGGATGAAGATACTGCCGAACCCATGTTCGATTTCGGCGGCGTTTTCTATGCGCCCATTCCGAAGCTAGAAGCCGAGGTTGGCTTTAAGTACTTCTTCGGCTAATTCTGAGTCGCTGTAGATCCTGTGTGACCGTTCTGGCTGATTTTGATCAGCCAGAACGGTCACATATGTATCGATAAATACATAAACCCGGTATCTGGAGAAATGTATTGCATTATGACACTAAAATATTATGCCGTTAAGTACAGAAACATCAGCTTCCTGCTCGCCGCCACTTTTATCCTGTTGAGTTGTGGTCAGACAGAAAAAGATGAGAATAGATCGGCAATAAAGACTCTGACTATTGCAATGCCATCAGAACCTGAATGGCTGAACCCTGTGGCAGGGCATCAACATCCCGATTCCGATATGGCGCTTTTCAGAGGCTTATTCAAACTGGACAAAGATAACCGTGTCGTGGTTGACATGGCAAAATCCTGGGCCATGTCTGCAGATGGCCTGGAATACATCATTATCCTAAAGCCAAATATTAAATGGCACGACGGTGTTGAATTTACCGCAGATGATGTCAAGTTCACAATCGAGGCGATACTTGATCCAAAAAATAGTAGTGGCGCCAGAAAACTGATTGAGGAGATCAAGAGAGTAGATGCTATCGATCCGCTCACGATTCGTATCGTTCTGCACAGGCCACTCGCCGCCCTTCCCAGTAAGCTAAAAATTGGCATGATTCCGCGTCACCGTTTGGAAGGCAAGGATTTCAATACTGATCCATTCAACTATGAAAGCCCTATTGGAACCGGACCATTCAAATTAAGTGTGTGGAAGCGCGGTGAATATATGGTGTTCGAGGCCAATTCCCAATTTTACGATGGGCGGCCCAAACTGGATCGATTAGTCTACAAGTTTATACCGGACTCTAATGTTCGACTGGTTCAATTGAAAAATGGAGAGGTCGATATTACAGAGATTAAACCCAAGCAGGTTCAGGCGTTGAAAGGGGCCGATAATTTCACAATAGAGACGGTTAACTCAACAGATTATCGAGCGATGATGACTAATCATCGCTACCCTATTTTTCGGGATATTAAGGTTCGCCAGGCACTTCAATACGCGACGGATCGCAAGGCGCTCGTAACCGGCGCGCTCCTGGGTTATGGAGTACCTGCATATGGACCGCTACAGATGCATGATATTTCATTCCCGGAGATGTCTCATCATGATAATAATCCCGGCAAGGCAGAGAGCTTGATGAAGGAGGCCGGGTGGGTGCGCGGCAGTGATGGAATTTACCAGAAAAATGGCGAGCGTTTTTCGATTGCGTTAGTAGCCCCCAGCAATGAACCTGAAAGACAGGATCTCGCTATTCTGCTGGCTGAGCAACTCAAGCGTGCGGGCTTTGATGTGCAAGTACAGATCAAAGACTTCGCCTCGTTTAATATTCGCGATGTTTCTTCAATAATACTTGGATTGGGGTATCCCGGAGATCCAGACGATGACCTCTACAAGTATTTTTCAAGCGATTTGCAATTTTCCGGAATGAACTACAGCGGTTATAAAAATGAAAAAGTGGATATCTTACTAAAGAAGGCCCGTGAGGAGATAGATCCAGAAAAACGTAAGGCTCTCTACCAAGAGATACAGCGAGAAATGGTCAATGATCCACCGCTGAACTATCTGGTCTATCTCAAGCATATCTACGCAGTGCGAAAGGGGTTCAGCGGCTTCGAGCAACGAGTCATGGGGCATGGATCGAGCCCCCTGTGGAATGTTGAGAAGTGGGATAAATTGCCAGGAAACTCCCGATGATTAGATTTATCGCAACTCGACTGCTCGGGGTAATACCCCAACTGTTGCTGATAAGTCTATTAGCATTTGTAATAATCAAATCGATGCCCGGCGATCCTGTTCCCAGTCTTGTAGGCGGGCGTGAGAATATGACACTCGATGACTATGAGCGTGTTCGACATAATTTGGGGCTAGACCAACCGCTACCTGTTCAATATGGTTTGTGGCTGAATCGCATGGTTCAGGGTGATTGGGGTTATTCCTTAAAGGATGGTAGGAAGGTTCAAGGTGTTGTGTTGTCCTCGTTGAAAAATACCCTGATTCTGGTTGGAAGTGCCTGGGTATTGATTATCATATTAGGCATTTATCTTGGGTACTTAGCCGGAGCGAATCCTCACACCACGATTGATTATTCAATCAGTGGAATCGCACTAGTCAGCTTTTCCATTCCCCCATTCTGGCTTGGTCTGATGTTAATCCTGATGTTTTCCGTTGGCTTGGGACTTTTTCCATCTTCGGGTATGTCAACGATTGGCATCAATGATAATTTTTACGATTTGGCCTCCCACCTTGTATTGCCTGTGGCTACCATCGTGTTGACTCAGTTAGGTCCTTATCTGCGCCTTATGAGAGGTAGTATACGCGATACTATTACCATGGATTACATTCGTGCCGCGCGTTCAAGAGGAATAAGAAAATACGATCTTATATTTCGTCATTTAATGCCAAATGCGCTCACACCCTTTATTACGTGGGTTGGTTTTTCATTGCCACTACTAATTGGTAGTGTCTATGTCGTTGAATGGGTGTTTGGATGGCCGGGTATAGGGCGATTGTTTTTACAGAGCGCAATTGGACGGAACTATCCTGTACTAATGGCATGCACTCTAGTCACAGGCATCTTGATAATCGCGGGTAACCTGCTAGCTGACTGCTTAATAGCCGCATTCGATCCTAGACTGCGGAGACAATATGTCCGCTGAAAAATCGCTCATAGAACGGGGGCCGATAGCGGTGCGGAAGCCGTGGATAGTATTAACGTTACGTTCCCATCGCTTAGCCATGATGGGACTTGTGCTTTTAGTAATAATAAGTGCACTTTGTATACTTTATCCATTGGTGAACGTCGGGAATAGCATGACAGATACCGCTATGATGTATGCACCTCCCTCAAGTATGCATTGGTTCGGAACAGATCATCTGGGAAGAGATCTTTTTGATAGGGTCATGTTGGGTGGCAGATTATCACTGCTAGTTGGATTGATGGCGATCATAATTGCTGGATTTGCCGGGATATTCTATGGGTTATTAAGCGGGTTAGGTCCGCGCTGGCTGGATCAAGTACTGATGCAGGTACTGGATACGATTCTTTCCATACCAGTGATTTTGTATGTAATCCTGATACAAGCATCTGGAGAACTGAGTCTCACTAAAATTACGTTATCGATCGCGCTGGTTAGCTGGATGGGCGTCGCCCGCGTTGTTCGTACTGAGTGCAGACGATTGATGGAAACCGATTTTATCCGCGCATCTATCACAGCTGGATGTGGAGTGCTGAAATTGATTATGCATCATATCCTGCCTAATCTGATGGGGCCATTGCTTGTGATATTAACCGTTAGTATTGGTCAGGCGATTACCCTGGAAGCAACATTAAGCTTTATCAATTTAGGTGTCCCCTCAACAGTGTCCAGCTGGGGAAATCTTCTGGGTAATGGTCTAAGCGCTGCCATGAGTGGGGCGTGGTGGAACGTCATTTTCCCTGGGGTAATGATTATGCTCACGGTAATGTCAATCAACCTCGTGGGTGACGGGTTGCGTGATGGCATCGACCCTAGGAATAGAGCAGAAAATTAAATGAAAGCACCAATTCTGGAAATCGAACATCTTAGTGTAGATTACATCCTAGCTAGCGGAAGACTGCGTGCAGTGAATGACGTGAGTTTATCGCTGAACACCGGTGAAATATTGGGTGTCGTAGGTGAGAGCGGATCTGGAAAGAGCACCTTGGCTCTTGCACTTCTTTACCTGCTTGATCGTCCTGGGCA
This sequence comes from uncultured Chromatiales bacterium, assembly GCA_964437335.1. Classification (GTDB taxonomy): domain Bacteria; phylum Pseudomonadota; class Gammaproteobacteria; order SZUA-140; family SZUA-140; genus JAITWN01. The sequence goes on along the minus strand of CAYTGL010000001.1, from coordinate 37,825 downwards.
GATAATAAACGGTACAGTGAAATATCAAGGCGAGCCACTGCAGAGCAGGAGTGATAAATATTGGGAAGCTATTCGAGGGAAAGAAATCGGCATGATTTTCCAGTCGCCGCAAAATAGCTTCAATCCATGTGCAAGAATTGGGCGCCAGATAGAGCATGTATTGCGTACGCATTATCCGATATCGCAAGGCGAAGCTCACATGAAAATATTAAATGCTCTTGATCGCGTGAAAATGCCCCGCGCAAAAGAGGTAATGAATAGTTACGCCTTCGAACTCAGTGGTGGTATGTGTCAGCGGGTAGCATTAGCGGCTGCGCTTGTACTCGAGCCGAAACTATTGATAGCTGATGAGCCAACCTCCTCACTTGATCTATTGAATCAAGTAGAGATTACAAAACTCCTCGAGGAGATTCATAGAGACACTGATTTATCTATGCTTATTATCAGTCATGATATTGGTTTTGTCAGCAGACTTGTGAGCCATATCGCGGTCATGCATCGTGGTAGGTTTGTTGACTATGATCACCTTGACAGGGTTCTAAACACTCCCCGAGACACATATACCAGGACCCTGTTGAACGCAATGCCCAGGCTGAATCGGGAGTCTCAATTAGGCTATGGTACTGAGAATAATTCTAATACCTATGCAAGAAATCAATTGTAGGTTTACAGATTGATGAGAATGTTGGATAGGGCAGAGCCTGCAGTACAAATCCTCAGCTTGTCCAAAAGCTATCAAACTTTAGGTAGCTATTTTGGGAATCAGAGTGCCCGCGTACAAGCCGTAAGCGACATATCACTTAAGATTCGTCAGGGCGAGGCCTATGGCTTGGTCGGAGAGAGCGGATCTGGCAAGAGTACACTAGCCCGTCTAATACTCGGGCTAGAGAAACCCACTGCAGGGTATATTTCTGTTATGGGTAAGCGGATTGACCGCTATGGTAGAAAAGAGCTGAGAAAATTTCGCAAGGATGTCCAGATTATTTATCAGGATGCTTATGGGGCGCTGGACCCGATGATGACCATAAGGCGAAGTATTGAGGAGCCACTTAGTAACCTTACTTTACTCGATAAAAAAGCACGACAGACAAGGATTATCAGGATATTTGATGATGTTGAATTACCACTTCGACTGCTTGATGCGTATCCGCATCAGCTAAGTGGTGGAGAGAGACAGCGTGCATGTATAGCGCGTGCAATCGTGTCAAATCCGCGAGTGGTAGTTTGTGATGAACCTGTCTCCTCGCTCGACAAATCTATACAATCACAAATAGTTAATTTACTTAAAGACTTGCAAGTCAAACATGACTTAACCTATCTCTTTATATCGCATGATATTGCAGTCATAAACCAGTTATGCGGTCAAGTCGCTGTAATGTTTCAGGGCCAGATTGTTGAATCTGGTAGTCGAGATGAGGTTATATTCAATCCTAAACATCCATATACTAAGTCGCTGATGCAAGCGGCTGAATATTTTATGGAAAAACTCCCACCCCAGCTTGGGAGACCTGAATAATCACTCATTCTGGCTACCTAGGCGGAGGATAGGTCACCTCGGCGCGGTTGCGGTGACATTCCATGACATTAATGCCGCCGCGAAGTGGCCGTGCGCGCTCGCGGTGCTGCTTGGGCGTCTCGAGATCTTCACGCTCCTCGTCCTGTTGATGCCGGAATTCTGGCGCAAATAACACAAACTAATCGCGATTATTCACCCCACGGACGTTGTGATTCTCGCTGGTGGTTGGAATCATCTGTTGTATCCCAAGGTGTTGCAAAGAAACAACGTGCGGCACACCGTAATGTCGTATCCGCAATCCTCTCGTAATTACTGGCTGAAGCTAGCCGGACAAGCGCTGGTTGAATCACGTCCAATACGCATGACTGCCACCGTGCGCGGCCAATAAACTTATTAAATGTAATGACATAGATCGTAGTGAATCGCTGTAACTGACCATACGAAAGTACTAGGTTCCGAAGCGAAAGAAGATCCGGTACGTAGATTCGAAACAGGCGCTAATCAAGTCAAATCTGCTGTTGCAGTATTAATATTGGTACATACTGTATTTAAAAGTATTAATTATTATGTTATAATATTATCTACTCAGTCTCCATGAGATAAACAGGAGCCTGATGAACTAATTGACAGATACCAATGACCATACCAAAGGGGCGAATGAATAATGATTAATCACCGACTGAGGAACAGTGTCATAGCCGCGATCGTATGCGGGCTCGGAGCAGGCGCGGGAGGCGCCGCCTTGGCAGAGAACGTCGAGCTCGACAAGATCACCGTCAAGGGCGAAGGCATGAGAGACGCCGACCGCGCGTTCACGGTCAATCAAATCGGACATGACGAGATCGGGGCCAGGCGCTGGGAAAACCCGCTGCAGATCTTCGAGGAGGCGCCGGGCGTCGAGGTCCGCTCCATCCAGGGCGGCAGCGTCGGCGACTTCGTCACTATCCGCGGCATGACCAGCGGCGGCCACGGCGGCGACCTCGGCTTCTCGCTCGACGGCATCACCCTGAACGAGGCGGAAGGCCACTCCGACGGCTACGCCGACACCAATATCGTCGTCCCGCTCGAGATAGAAAGTCTGACTGTTTATAAGGGGCCTGTCTCGCCGCTGTACGGAAACTTCGCGCGCGGCGGCGTCATGGCCTTCCAGACCCGCAAGGGCGGCGAGTACACGGACATATCCCTCTCTGGCGGTTCATGGGGGACTTACGACGGCCAAGTGGCCTTCGGCACCCAGGTCGACGCCCCCCTGATCGGCCCCGTGCAGCTCAACGGCGCCGTTCAGGGCTACGAGCACGAAGGCTGGAGAGACAACTCGCGTTTCACCAAGATGAACCTCGCCCTTCGGGCCTCGTACATGCTCGGCGAGCGCTCGGAGATCGCGCTGTCTCTGCGCGGCCACGGGGCGCGGTCGTACGTACCAGGCAACATCTCCGGCGAACAGTTCGAGGCGGGCTGGGACGAAGCCCGCAAACAATCGCCGATCCATCAGACCCAGCGCGACATGGCCGAGAAGACCTATGACTCCCAGCGCATCGATTTCAACCACAGCTTTTCCGACCATCTCAAGCTGCTGACCTGGGCCTATCAGACCGATATGTTCCTGAGCCGCTTCGAGACCGACGTCGCGGTCACCACGGATCCGGCCATCTGCGCCACCCTGACGACGGGGACCACGTCCTGCCAGCGAGATCTGTCACATGATCGGAACGTGGGGGCGCTCGGCTTCAGCTTCAACGGCGTGAACTCCTTCGGCAACATCGCGAGCAACTGGGTGCTCGGCGCGGAGTATTACAATGAAGAGACCGACGAAACCATGTACCGGACCAACGCGCAGGATCGCGGCTTCGTCCAGGGTATCCCCGAGCGGCTGCAGAGGGACGGCGACTTCGTAACGAAGACCACGTCCGCGTTCGGCCAGATGGATCTGGACGTCCACCGCCTGTTCCGGCCCACGATCGGCTTCCGCTACGACAGCATCGACCAAACCGGCAAGGGCATGACCGACAACCCGCTGGACAACAGGACCGATTACGACACCAATAACAGCGCGTTCCTGCCGAAGCTGGGCGTGCGCTCCGCTATCACCGACAACCTCGAGCTGCGCGCCAGCTACGCGGAGGGCTTCCAGATACCAAGCATCGAACAGCGCTCCATAGCCGAAGACGTCAACCTGGACCCGGTGAAGTTCACCCAGTACGAATTCGGGATCAGCGGCACGCCCACGCCCTCGCTGTACTTCGACCTGGTCTATTTCATGCTGAACAGCTCGGACGAGCTCCTGACCGCAGGTGACCCGCCACAGCTCCAGAACGCCGGCGAGACGGACCGCAGCGGCATCGAGGGCGAGATCCGCTACTTCCCGCAGGCAGTGCCGAACCTTACGCTCAGCACCGGCTTCGGTTTCTTCGATTCGGACATCGTGAAGAGGCCCAACAACCCGGCCCTCGAGGGCAACGAGATCCCGCGCGTGCCGGACTACGTTGCCAACCTGACGGCGAGCTACGCCCCCGCCGTGGGCTGGGGTGGCACGCTGAGATGGCGCACCGTGGGTGAGATGTACGTCAATAACAACAATACGGGCACCTATGAGGGCTACGACGTGGTCGACGCGACGGTGTTCTACACCGTCCCCGGCGCCAATGGCGGCAGCACGCGCTGGTACGTGGACTTCACCAACATCCTCGACGAGCAGTATGCCGACGGTCCCGGCGGCGCCGAGAACTCGACGGTGCCGACCACCTACAACACGCGTCCCCCGGCCAGCGTGTTCGCAGGCGTGATCATGAAGATGTAAACGCAGCAAACCGGCAAAGGCCACCCGGCGGCAATTCTCCCCCGCCGGGTGGCTCGCCACTTCATGACCACGTCACCGTTGCCGGTCACCCATTTTTCCACACGATGCAATATGTCATGGAGAATCGCAGATGTTTTATAAGTGGTTATTTTTAATACTTATCAATTCTGCTCTCCTGTTGCCCGTCAGCGCCCACGATGTCTGGCTGATCCCGGGCGAAGGGAATACCCTGATGCTTGTTTTCGGCCACCCGGGCGAGCTTGAATCATACGACCCTGCCAAACTCGTCAGCGCTGCCGCAATAGACCAGCAGGGCGTACGCCATGACCTTGCATACCGCGTGAAAGACAGCCAGGTGGTAGTCAACCCCAAGGCGGATACCCTATTGGTCTCCGTCAACTACGACCACGGCATCTGGACCGAGGATTCCAATGAGATCGCCGTCAACAAACCAAAGTACGAGGTGCCTGGTTACCGGTCTTCAGTGCATCAGAAAATGTTCGCCAAGGCATTGCTCGGCTGGAGCCCGGCCGCAAACAAGCCGACCGGCGCTCGACTCGAGATCATCCCGCTCGAAAATCCCTTCCGGATTAAACCGGGTGACGAATTGTCAGTCCAGGTGATGTATGAGGGCGCTCCGCTCGCCGGCGCCGAACTCGAGATGCTCGGCGTTTTCGACCTGTTTTTGACGAATCGCGAAGGCAGGATCTCGCTGCCGGTCCCGGATCAAGGCTTCCATTACATCCTGGCCTATCACCGGATCGGTCTGAAGGATCATCCCGACACCGATACTGAAAAGCTGTCGGCCAACCTGACCTTCACAATAGATATAGATTGACCAATACTCGCCCGGTCTGACCTTACTCGCCTGACAGTCCAACCCGACCGGGAATGAACGCCAACTGCCGATATCCGGTAAAGTCTCAGACGGAACAAGCCATAATAATATATAATATGTCGTAATACCTGATGCCGTACTTCTGCATGGTCATTGCCGCACAGCATCACCGGATCATTATCGTTGACCCGGACCTTGGAGCCTTCTATCGAATGATACTTGCGCTATTATTATCATTATCATTCGCATGGATCTTGGAGTCTGCTATCGAATAACACTTGCGCTCGCCCTACAGCTTCATTCCACTACGACCAGCAAATGAGAGACCGACCATATATGAGTAATCGATTCCGTTACCCTGTCGCGCGATTCACAGCCGTGGCACTCTGCGCTCTGATCGGATACAGCAGCCATGCCATTGCCGCCCAGGCCGCGCTCGATACTTCGATCGCAGAACAGGAAGCTGCGCAACGCGAAGCCGCGCGGTCACAGCAGCGCATCGAGCAGCTCGACGATGAAAGCCGCATCGCGCTCGAGCAATATCGCGAGACGATGAGGCAGGTCGACCAGTTGATGACCTACAACGCGCAGATGGAACGCATGATCGAATCGCAGACCCGGGAGGTCACCTCGATCGAGCGCCAGATCAACGAGATCGAGGTGACCCAGCGCCAGATCCTGCCGCTGATGCAGCAGATGCTCGACGTCCTCGGACAACTGGTCGAGAGCGACGCGCCGTTCCTGATCGACGAACGCCAGACCCGACTCAAGGACCTGAACGCGATGATGCAGCAAGCCGGCACGCCGCTCGCGGACAAGTTCCGCCGCCTGCTCGAAGCCTACCAGATCGAGATGGAATACGGCCACACGATCGAGGCCTACCGCGCGGAGCTGCCCCGCGGCAACGGCCACAAAACCGTCGAACTGCTGAGGATAGGCCGTACCGCGCTCTATTACATGACCCTCGATGAACGGGAAGCCGGCATCTGGGACAACCGGCAGCGCAGATGGGAAACGCTCCCGGGCAACAACGTCCAGATGATCAAGCAGGGACTCCGCCTGGCGCGCAAGGAGCTGCCGCCCGACCTGATCCGTCTGCCGGTCGCCGCTCCGGAGCAAGGCTCATGAACAGGATCATCGCTTGCATTCCGCTGTTGGCAGCCCTGGCGCTGCCGGCCGGCGCCGCGCTTTCCGCGGGTGGCGCGACCGAAGCGCCCGCGACGGAAGAACGGGTCATCAGCCTCGAGCAACTGCTCGACGAGGTCAAGCAGTCCCGCGGCGCCGAGCAGCGCCATCACCGGGAACGGGAGACGCGCTTTCTGGCGGAGAGGAACCGCCAGCAGACGCTGCTGCAGGAGGCCAGGGCTCAGGAACAGCGCGAGGAACGCCGCGCCGACGAGCTGCGCCGCCAGTTCGAGCGCAACGAGGTCCGGCTCGCCCAACTCGAGCAGGCCTTTTCGGAACGCGCCGGCGAGTTGCAGGGCGTGTTCAGCATCGCGCGCCAGTCGGCGCTCGAAACCCAGGCGAGTCTGCGGGGAACGCTGCTGAGCGCGCAGTTCGAGCAGTGGCCGGAACGCCTGTCCGAGATCGCGTCGCAGCCGCACGCACTGTCGATCGAGGACATGGAAAGCCTGTGGCTGACGATCCTCGAGGCGACGGTGCAGAACGGCAAGATCTCCCGCTTCGAGGCGCCGGTGATCACCGCCCAGGGTGAGGAAATGCTGAAGACCGTGACCCGGGTCGGTGTCTTCAACGCCGTCAGCGACGGCCGGTTCCTGCGCTACCTGCCGGAGACCGAAAAGCTGGTCGAGCTGAGCCGCCAGCCGCCGTCGCGCTTCACCAGCCTCGCGGCCAAGCTCGAAGGGGCGACCTCCGGGTTCCAGCCGTTCCCGGTCGATCCGTCGCGCGGCGCGATCCTGTCGCTGATCGTGCACAGCCCCGACTTCTTCGAACGCATCGACTCCGGTGGGATCATCGGCTATCTGATCATCCTGATCGGCTTCATCGCGCTCGTCATCGCCGTGTCCCGCTACGTCACGCTGATGTTGACGCGCGGCCGGATGGTCGCCCAGGCGAAGAACGAGGAAGAGCTGCGCAACGATAATCCGCTCGGCCGCCTGCACCTGGCCTCGGCCCAGACCAGGCACCTCTCATCGAAAGCGCTCGCCGCGCGGCTGCACGAAACGATCGGCGTGGAGTCATCGGGCATGCACCGCGGGTTGCGCACGCTGGCGCTCTTCGCCGCGATCGCCCCGCTGCTCGGGCTGCTCGGCACCGTCACCGGCATGATTCAGACCTTCCAGGCGATCACGCTGTTCGGCTCCAGCGACCCGCGCGTGATGTCCGGCGGCATCTCGCAGGCATTGGTTACAACCGAGCTCGGCCTTGCCGTCGCGATCCCGGTGCTGCTGGTCCACAGCTTCCTGAACGGCCGGGCCAACCGCCTCGTCCAGGTGCTCGAGCACCACGGTACGCGGCTGATGGCGGCGAAGGGCGGGGAACACTGAGAACGGCCGATGTTCGCGCTCGAATCCTGGCTCGAATTTTTTGAACGCGGCGGCTACGTCCTGTGGCCGATACTGATCGCATCCTGCCTGATGTGGATGCTGATCCTCGAGCGCTACTGGTACGTCACCACCGGCGCCTCGCGGCGGCATACGGAGATCATGGCGCAGTGGCGCAGAGAGGCGCCGCAGGCCCCGGCGGCGCGCGAATGGTTCCGCCAGGGCCTGGTGTCGGATTTCCATGCGCAACTGCATCACCATCTGCCGACGATTCTCGTGCTGACTGCCCTGCTGCCCCTGCTCGGCCTGTTCGGCACGGTCGGCGGGATGATCAAGACATTCAACGCGCTGACGCTGTTCGGCGCCGGCAACGTGCGCGGCATGGCGGCCGGCATCTCGCAGGCGACGCTGCCGACGATGGCCGGCCTGACCACCGCGCTGTCGGGAATCTATTTCAACAACAATCTCCAGGAACGCGTGATCTCCATTCAGCACAAGCTCGAATCCGAGCTGTCGCAGGAGGCGGCATCGGATTCGGAAGACGAAGAGGACTTCGACAATGAGTAGACTTTCCCATTCCCACCAGCATCAGGAGGAGCCGTCGATCAACCTGGTGCCGCTGATCGACCTGATCTTCGTGATCCTGCTCTTTTTCGTCGTGACCTCGTCGTTCGTCAAAGAGGCCGGCATCGAGGTCCATCGTCCGGACGCGCGGACCGCGATGCCGCAGGAGCGCGCGAACATCCTGATCGCCGTGACCCGCGACGGCGAGGTCTGGATCGACGGCCAGCGCGTCGACCCGCGCACCGTACGCAGCCACGTCTCCCGGCTGCACGCCGAGCACCCGGAAGGCTCGGTCGTCGTGCTGGCCGACGAGGAATCGCGCACCGGCCTGCTCGTCCAGGTCGTCGATCAGGCCCGGCTCGCCGGCGTCAATAACGTCGCGGTCGCGACGAGGGAGAGCAGCGGGCAGTGAACTCGGACCTGATGAAGTTCGGCCCCGCGCTGTTGATCGCGATCGTGATCAACATCTTCCTGTTCTTTCTGATGCAATACATGATCAGCCAGCACTCGATGCGCGCGCTCAACATCACCGAGGTACTGAGAATCGACTACCTGCGCAGCCAGGACGACAACCTCGTCAATCCGCAACGCGAGCGCAAACCACCGCCGGAAAAACCGGAGACGCAGAAACCCCCGGAGATCGAACGCATCGTCACAGACCTGACCTCGGCGGTCGAGCCGATGCGCATGCCGCCGGTCGCGCCGTCTCCGGCGCCGAGCTTCGGCGGCCCGTTTCTCGGCGACGTCAGCGGCCCCCAATGGATCAACGCGGGCGACCTGGTCGCACTGGTCAGGATCCCGCCGGAATACCCCGCCCACGCCCGCATGCGGCGCATCGAGGGCTTCGTCGACGTCGAATTCACCGTCGATTCCGAGGGCAGGGTCCGGGACGTCAGGATCATCAATGCCAGCCCACCGGGCGTGTTCGACCGTGCCGCGATCAACAGCATCATGTACTGGCGCTTCGAGCCGAAACGGCAGGACGGCCATCCGATCGAAGTCCTCGCGCGCCAGCGCATCGAATTCGATCTGAGCGGCTGAAGGGAGAACGCCGTGCGCATGCTGCATCGACTTGTTCTGCTCGCGGTCATCCTGCTGCCGCTGCCGGCGGCGGCGCAGATGGGGATGTCGGCCGAGCTTCACCGGGAAGTCCGGGCCGCGAACGAATTGCTGGGCGCCGGTAACAGCCGGGAGGCAATTTCGAAACTCGGTACGCTTGCGCGGCGCGGGAATCTCAATGCCTATGAAAAGGCCGTGATTCAGCAGATGCTCGGCTTCGCCCATCTCGAGGCCGACGACTCGGCAAAGGCCCGCGAAGCCTTCGAGGCCGCGTTATCATTCAACACACTGCCGGAGCAGATTGCCAACGGCGTAACGATGGCGTTGACCCAGGTCTGCCTGACTCTTCAGGAATATGAATGCGCCCGCAATCATGTCAACAAGGTCATCGAAAACAGGCCGGACCCCGATCCCGACTTTCTCGCCGTCGCCGCCTATGTCTACTATGAACTGAAACAGTACGAGGTCGCGGAACGGCACATTCGGCAAGCGATCAACTCGAGCGAGGAGCCGAAGGAGAACTGGTACCAGATCCTGCTCGCGATCTACCGCGAGCAGGAGGCTTGGGACAAGGCCGAGGCGATCCTGCGGGAAACCGTCGCCCGCTTTCCAGACAAGGGCACCTACTGGCAGTTTCTGAGCTATGTGCTGTTCATGCAGGAGAAGCAGCACGAGGCACTCGCTACGCTGATGCTCGCGTACCGGCTTGACCTTGTCGAGGGATCCGAGCTCGAGCGCATTTCCGGATTCCATGCCAATCTCGGCATCCCGGAAAAGGCCGCGCGGATGCTCGAGCAATGGCTCGAAACCGGCACGCTCGAAGCGGACGCCGAGCGCCAGGTCCTGATCGGCCGGCTGTGGCTGCTCGCCCGCGAGCGCGACAAGGCCAAATCTCATCTCGCGAAGGCCGCCGACAGCAGCAGCGACGGCGATATCGATCTGCTGATCGGCAAGCTCCATTATGAAGACCAGACCTGGGATCTGGCTGTCAGGCATCTCGAACGGGCGCTCGATAAAGGCGAACTCGACAAGGGTGTGGAGCCCGAGGCCCGCCTGCTGCTCGGTATTTCCGCGTACCATGCCGGCCAGAAGAACACCGCGCGGGCGGCGTTCGAGGCCGCGGGCCGCGAACCGCGATACCAGGATCACGCACGCTATTGGCTGAACCGCCTGCGGGAAGATGGTTAAGGCGGCAGCACACGGATCTCGAACAGCTTCGGCCAGCGCTTGCCGGTGACGAACAGGCGGTCCTGCACGGCATCATACGCGATGCCGTTCAGTTCGCCGACCGGCAGCATCCGGTCCGCTATCGAGAGCAGCCCTTCGAGATCGATCCAGCCGAGTACCTGCCCCGTCTCCGGCGAAATGCGCGCGATGCGATCGGTCAGCCAGATATTCGCGTAGATCTCGCCATTGACGTATTCGAGTTCGTTGAGATTCGACACCGGCCGTCCACCGTCATGGACCCGCAGTTCATAACTCCCGTTAAAGGTCAGCGGATCGAGAAAACGCAGCATCGCGCTGCCGTCGCTCATGATCAGTCGCCGGCCGTCGTGCGTCAGCCCCCAGCCCTCGCCGCGATATTGAAAGGTCTGGCGCAGGCGGAAAGTCTCGCGATCGTAGACGAAACCGGTGCCCGATCTCAGCGTCAACTGGATCAGGTTCGGCCCCCAGTCGACGAGACCCTCGCCAAAATATTTCGCATCGAGGTCATGGCGCCTGAGCACCCGGCCAGTGCGCAGCTCGACCTTGCGCAGCGAAGATGCGCCGTTCAGGCCGGTGCTTTCATAGAGGTGGCCGTCGAGATACACCAGTCCCTGGGTGAAGGCGTCACGCGCATGCGGATAGACGCGCACGATCTCGTAACCCTGAACCGGTGCCGGCTGCGCGTTGGCGTCGGCAGGAATCAACGCAGGGATGATCAGACACAGCAGTATGGCCAACCATCGCAGTGGAGACAGGATCGGGCGCCGCGGCATCGCTGAAACTAATGTTATCGCCTCCCCCCCCCGAGCGCCGATCCACGACTGCCGCCGTCGCCGCTTGCAGCCGGCCGCGACGTCCCGGGGCTGATGTCACGCAACTGACTTGGGCTGCGACTGCCGAACGATGAACGCTGCTCGCTCATGGCAGAGCCATGAAGGCGGGTGGACGGCCCGGTGCTGCGGTCATCAGACCTCATGCCGGACGTATTTCTCTCACCCGATTCGCGATCAGCCGATGCACCGGTATCCTGCGCGCTGCGTTGCGCGCGATCGTCGGTGGAACGGCGCAGCGCTGAAGAGCGGTTGCCGTCGGGAACCTCAGCCGCGGTTGTGCTTTCGCGACGCAGACGCTGCGGCGCCGTGCTTCCGGTCCGCCGGTCGCTGCCACTGTTGTAATAGGCGTCCGAATGACGGCTTAGTGCCGAGCGCGAGCGCGGCGCACTTTCTTGCGCCCTCGGCGCCTGTATCTGCTTGCCGCTCGACGCCGTGCGTCCGAATTGACGATTCAATGCAGGCTCGCGATATGCCACGCCACGGCGATGCTTCGGATCATGGCGCCATTTGTGGTTACCGGAGTAACCGTAACGGTGGTGGTGATGCGGCTTGATTGCGATATGGTTATAACGCCAGTCGAAGCTGCTGATGAAGTAGCCGGGATACAGCGCGATGCCGGTGCCCCAGTAGAATCCGGCCGCCGGGTAATAACCCGTCGGCGGATACCAGTAGTACGGCGGATAACCTGACCACCACCATCCGCCATAGACGATGCGCGGACTGTAATAAGGCACATAGACGATCTGGCTGTCAGCCGGCTCGATGACGATTACATCACCGTCACGATAGGCGCGTGCGTGATCAAGGCGGTCGAGCGAGCCGGCGGCCTCGGCGCGTTCACGCAGGTCCTGAATTGCGGCATAGACCGCTTCTTCCTGCAGCAGGAATGCATCGCCAAGACGTCGCGTCCAGTCCAGTTCCTCGCTCATCCGCGCGAGCAGATCCGGGAATGCGACCAGTGCCTTGATGCTCGGGTCCCAGTCCATCGATGCGACGGCGTCGACCGCCGCCTGGCCCTCGAGACCGGGATTATTGAGTGACCAGCGCGCGGCCTCGACGACCTCGAGCGGATAGGTTGCCGCAATCAGGATTTGGGACAACAAGACATCGGGATAGAGCGCGATCGGCGCGAGCAATTGCCGGATCTCGCCGTCGGAAATTGCGGAGGCCTGGTCCTGCGCCTCCACGATCTGCGGCGAAGCCAGCAGCGCAAGCAGCGGGAACACGATCAGCGCGGCGAGTGTTTTCATGGTCGCTACCCCTGCGGCGGCCGCAGTCCTTGGACTGCTGACCGGCCTGTTCAACTCGCCCGTTCGCGCATTTCGTCGCGCCCGGGCCTCATAGAATTATAACTGATAGGACACGGGGGACCCCGGGATGTTCTGCAATACCCGGCAATGATTTGTAAGATTGTGTCAGGCGGGAGGGTCAGGGGTGCACATGGCCGTGGTCGAGCTCCTCGGCGGTTGCCTCGCGGACCTCGGTGATGCTGACGTCGAAATGCAGCGCCTGCCCGGCGAGCGGGTGATTTGCGTCGATCATGACGCTATCATCGCCTATCTCCCTCACTGTAATGTTCAACGTCTCACCATTCGGATCCCGGGTCTGGAACTGCATACCGACCTCGAGGTCGTCGATGCCGGCGAAGGCCTCGCGCGGAATCGTCTGTATCAGCCCGTCGTTGACCTCGCCATAGGCCTCCTTGGGCGGGATCGTAACCTTGAATTCGTCCCCCGGAGACTTGCCTTCGAGGGCCTTCTCAAGCCCCGGGATGATGCCCCGCGAGCCATGCAGATAAACGAACGGATCCTGTCCCACCGAAGAATCGAGTTGCTCGCCGGATCCGTTGGTCAGGATATAATGGATTGATACAACGCAATTTTCGCGAATCTGCATGATGGGTCTCCTTGCGGTCGGGCGGAAATAGATCTTTCTAACACAGGTCGGTGCGTAGTGAAACCTGCGCGTACGCCCTGCAGCCGCTGATGCCGGCGCGAACATGGAGCCGATCCCATGATAACCGAAGATGTAGATATAAAGTAACAGTAATACATGAGCTTGTAGAATATAAAGCTATATCTAAACGATGAACTAGAATGAATGCCGGTCCAGGCATGGTTCAACACAACAGGGGGACATTACCATCATGATCAGGCTGTGCGCCCTTGCCCTCGCCTGCGTTTCGGCAGCGATCCTCGCCGTCAGCACCCAGGCGTCCGCGCAGGTCTTGCAGGCTCTTCCGGAGAAACCCCCGGTGGCGGCGGACAATCCGATGACTCCGGACAAGATCGAACTCGGTAAGCAACTGTTTTTCGATCCGCGTCTGTCATCGAACGGCGCCATTTCCTGTAACAGTTGTCACAACGTCATGGCCGGCGGCGGTGATGGCCGCCCGTCCTCGATCGGCGTCGATGGCCAGGTCGGCGAGCGCAAGGCTCCGACGGTGTGGAACTCCGCGTTCATGAGCGCGCAGTTCTGGGATGGTCGCGCGCCGTCGCTCGAGGCGCAGATCAAGGGGCAGATCCTGAATCCAATCGAGATGGGCATGCAGTCCGAGGCGCAGGTCGTCGAGCGCATCAAGTCGATCCCGGGGTACAGGAAGCAGTTCGAGGAAGTGTTCGGTGTCGTCAGCTTCGAGAATATCGCGAACGCCATCGCCACCTACGAACGCACGCTGATCACGCCGAACAGCCCGTTCGACCGCTTCATCAAGGGCGATGATAACGCGATGTCGGAACAGGCCAGGCGCGGTATGATGCTGGTCGAGGAAGTCGGCTGTGTCGCCTGCCACCAGGGCGTGATCTTTGCTGGTCCGTCTCTGCCTTTGGGCCAGGGCTTCTTCCAGAAGTTTCCGACCTTCACCGACAATGAGTATGTCGAGAAGTATGACCTGATGGCCGACAAAGGCCGCTTCGGTGTCACTGGCGAGGAATCGGACAAGCACATGTTCAAGGTCCAGACCTGGCGTAATGTCGCGCTGACGGCGCCCTACTTCCACAACGGTTCCGTGTGGACGCTGGATGAGGCCGTGCGTGTGATGGCGAGGACCCAGCTCAACCATATCCTGTCGGATGCCCAGGTCGCAGATATTGTCGCCTTTCTGGAGAGCCTGACCGGTGAATTCCCCGAGCAGTCGCTACCGGTCCTGCCGCCGACTGCCGGCAGCAGCGCCGTCAGGGATACGGTCGAGGCAACCTACAAGCAGTAAAATGGGTATACCCGCGCCGGATTGCGGACGCGTCGCTCCGCAATCCGGCCCGGCAGCAGCTTCACGAACTCAGCCCGGCGGCCATTGCATACGGCGGCCGGCGAGCAGATGCAGATGGATGTGATAAACCGTCTGCCCCCCGTCGCTGTTGCAATTCATGACGGTGCGGTAACCGTGCTGATTAAAGCCCTGTTCCCGCGCGATCCTCTGCGCCGCGAGCGCCATCCGCCCGATCAGGCCGGCATCCTCCGGCACAAGATCGTCGAGCGTCGCGATATGGCGTTTCGGCACGACCAGCGCATGCACCGGCGCCTGCGGATGAATGTCGCGAAACGCAAGCAACTCATCATCTTCAAGGACAATATCCGGCTTGATTTCGCCCCGGGCCATTTTGCAGAACAGACAATCGGTCATGATCCTTTCTCCTTTAATTCCCCAGGCTTTCCGTCGCGCGCGGCCTGACGCGCGGCGCGTGTCAGCGCGACGCGCTCCCTGAGATAGACCGGAATCGCCTGTTCGGCCGACAGCATCGCGCCGCGCCGCGCGATCTCCCGTCCGAGCAGCGCGACATCGCGCGCACGCGGATAACGCGTTGCATCACTGCCCGCGAGTGCAGCGCCAAGCCTGCGACGCAAGGGTTCGCCACAGGCGCCCCAGCCATCACCGGCGCCGAACCAGCCCGGGCCGTCGGGCAGCGGCGCCTCGTCCGGTGCGCAGATCCGCTCTTTGCCACACGGCTGCATGATCCCAGCGGGGTTCGCTGTGAAGGCACCCCAGTAAATCTCGCTCATGCGCGCGTCCATGACCGCCAGCACGCGCGGGGACGCGTCGATAGCGCCCTGCGCGAGCGCGGCGAGCGTCGACACCGGCGCAACCGGGATATCCGCGGCGCAGGCGATTCCCTGCGCGACACCGGCCGCGATGCGCACCCCGGTGAACGCGCCCGGCCCGCGCCCGAAGGCCAGTCCGTCGAGCTGTGCCGGTGTCAGGCCACTCTCGGCGAGCAATTCGCCGATCATCGGCAACAGCAGGTCGGCATGACGTTGCGGCGCGAGCTCAAAACGTTCGCTTATCCGGTCACCGATCAGCAGCGCCGCCGAGCAGGCGATTGTCGAGGTCTCGATCGCGAGCAGCTTCAAGACAACGCCGCATCCCTGAAAAATGCCTCGACCTCGGACAAACCGCCGGCGCGGCGCATTGGCGGCAGATTGCGGAGAAAGCTGCGGCCATAGGGCCGCGACATCAGTCTCGGATCACACAGCATCAGCACGCCGCGATCATCGACCGCGCGAATCAGCCGGCCGACGCCCTGTTTCAATGCGACGATCGCGTTCGGCAGCTGATGGTCGCGGAAAGGATTGCCGCCGCGGGCGCGGATCAGTTCGGCCCGCGCCTGGAACACCGGGTCATCGGGCGGTGCAAACGGCAGCTTGTCGATGATGACGCAGGAGAGCGCCGAACCACGCACGTCAATGCCCTCCCAGAAACTCGCGGTGCCGAGCAGCACCGCATTGCCGGCAATGCGAAAGCGTTCGAGCAGTTCGCTGTGCGGCAGCGTGCCCTGGACGAATAATGGGTAACGCGCAGGTCGCGACGCGAAGATCGTCGCCGCTTCCTGCAGGGCGCGATGGCTCGTGAACAGCACGAACGCGCGCCCGCCGCTGGCTTCCAGCACCGGGGCCATCGCATCGACCGCCGCGGCGGTAAACCCGCGCGCCGCAGGTTCGGGCAGCCCTTCCGGCAGATACAACAGCGCGTTGCGGGCATAGTCGAACGGGCTGTCCCAATGCGCGGTCGCGGCATCCACGATACCCAGTCGCGTGCTGAAGTGCGTGAAGTCGCCGCCGACCGCAAGCGTCGCCGAAGTAAAGATCCATGCGCCTTCATAGCGTGACATCGCCGCGCGGAAGGTATCGGCAAAATCCATCGGTGTCACGCGCAGCACGAATGAGCGCCGGGTACATTCGACCCAGCGGATCTGATCTTGTGGATCGCCTTCCTCAGCCGCTTTGTCATCGCCGATGAACAATTGCAATCGCGACCGCAATACCTGATTGCGCCGGCGGCAGTTGTCGATCGACTTGTCACGCGCGGCCGCCTGTTCGAGCAACTGGTCGAGCTGATCCAGGTTGTGCAGCAGTTCCGAAACAGCCTCGCCGACCTCCTTGCGCCGGCCCAGCTCGCGCCAGGCGACCTGGCGCTGCTCGCCGCCGAGCACGCGGCGGAAACCTTCGGTCGATCGCTCGAGCTGGCGCGCCGCCTGTTCGATCTGCGGCATGTCGCCGCCGAGCGCCCGCAGGGCACGCAGGATGTCGCGCGCGAGTTCTGACAACTGGCGTCCACCGATCGCGACGCCGAAGAAATTCGAAGCGATCTCCGGCAACTGATGCGCCTCGTCGATGATGAACGAGGCGTTGTCCGGCAGCAGTTCGCCATAACCTTCCTCGCGCAGCAGGATATCGGAGAACAGCAGGTGATGGTTGATGACCAGCACATCTGCCTCCTGGGCGCGCTGGCGCGCCTTGACGACGTGGCAGTCGGACCAGGCAGGACACTGCTGACCGAGACAGTTGTCGGTCGTCGAGCTCAGCTGATAACGCAGCGGATCATCATCCGGGATCGCCGGCAGTTCGGAGAGTTCGCCGCTCTGGGTATGCTTCAGCCACGCCCGCACTTCGAACAGACGCTCATCGCTGGCTCCAACCGCGCTCTCCGCTTCCCCCAGGCGATGCAGACAGAGATAGTTCGAGCGACCCTTGAGCATCGCGACCCGTGCAGAACTCGCGAGCGCCTTGCGCACCAGCGGGATATCTCGATGAAATAGCTGATCCTGCAAGGTCCGGGTGCCGGTCGAGATTACAACCTTGCCGCCGTGCAGCAGCGCCGGCGCGAGGTAGGCCAGCGTCTTGCCGGTACCGGTCCCGGCCTCGCTGATCAGGTTTCCGCCTTCGCTCAGGGTCTCCATGACGCGCCCGGCCATGGCCTGCTGGCGCGGACGAACGGTGAAACCGGGCAGTGCGCGGGCAATCGGCCCGTTCGGACCGAGGATTGCCGCGGCATCGCCGATCAGCAGCGCGGCCTCAGGGTCTTGCCTGGTTATCCCAGATACCGTCGTCTTCGATGCCATTTTCCCGGGTCCAGACCAAACGCCCAATCGCCTTGAATTTCGCGACCGACATCGCGCCCCGCTTGCCGCGATTGCCGCCCGAGCGGTGCCCGAGCGCCTCTACGAGTTCCTCGCGATCGGCCTCGTATATTTCGAAGGGCTCGAAGTTTTCGTCCATCAGGACAAGTACCACGCTGTCCCAGTGCTGGTCGATCTTGATCTGTCCGATGCGCTGGCCGGACTTGCTCTGATCGAAGATCGCCCTGGCCTTGATCTGGATGCGCCTGCCCGCCCGGCTGCCGCGGCCGATCGCGTCATAACCGGCGTTCTCGCCTGGTCGCAGTTCGAGATCAAGCAGGCGGGCCGCGTCGTATTGACTGATCTCGCCGCTGATCCCGGCCAGCGGCCGTCCGGTGGTTCGGCGGTATTCTGTCGCCAGCAGCCTGGCCTGCGCGATCAGCTTGTCGACGGAATAAACGCTCACGTACCCGTACCCCTGATAATCGATCCGTTGGATTCTAGCACTAACCTGCATTATTCATGAACGCTTGTGTCTGTGCGGTCCGGGCTTGTTGTGGTCGCGACGCGGCGAGACAATACGCGCATGAACGCGCAGCCGCCCGTGCTGATCCGGGCATTGATGAATCCGGCGCTGTATGATCACCCGGTCGCCGGTTTTGATCTGGTCGAGACTCATATCTCCTGGGTGCTGCTGACCGGGGCCATGGCCTACAAGATCAAAAAACCGGTCAATCTCGGATTCCTCGACTTCTCTACCCTGGAACTGCGCCGCCATTTCTGTGACGAAGAGCTGCGACTCAACCGGCGACTGGCGCCGCATATCTATCTCGACGTCGTCGCGATCACCGGCAGCATGGACGCGCCCGCGATCAACGGGGCCGGAGAACCGATCGAGTATGCGGTCCGAATGCGGGAATTCGACCCGGCACAGCAGCTCGACAGGCTCATCACGCTGAACAGAATCGACGACCACTGCTTCGCGGCCCTTGCCGAAGACCTTGCCCACTTCCACGAGAACGCGGCCAGGACCCCGCCGCCCCCGTCCCTCGGGCATCCCGCACAGATCCTCCGTCCCGCCATTGAAAATTTCAACCAGATCGACGCACTGGCCCCGGCCGGCGATATCGCGCCGGAACTCGCCCGGCTGCGCACGTGGACCCTTGCCGCTCATGAGCGCCTCGCACCACGCATGGCGCTGCGCCGACAACAGGGATACATACGCGAATGCCATGGCGACCTCCACCTCGGCAATATCGCGTTGATCGACGGACGGCCCGTCCCGTTCGACTGCCTCGAATTCAGCCCGGACCTGCGCTGGATTGATGTGATCAGCGAGATTGCCTTCCTGATCATGGACCTCGACTATCACCAGCATCCGGATCACGGCCTGCGCTTCCTGAACCAGTATCTGCATCATCGCGGCGATTACGCCGGGCTGGCCTGCCTGGGCTACTACCTCGTCTATCGCGCGATGGTCAGGGCGAAGGTCGCGTGCATCCGCGCGGACCAATCAGGTAAGCGCGCCGAACAGACCGACCTGCTTGATCACATGCGCCGTCATGTCGTGCTTGCAGACAGCTACACTCGCGAGCGACGACCCGCGCTGTTCATCACGCATGGACTGTCCGGCTGCGGCAAGACGACACTGACCGACGCCTTGCTGGTTACGTGCCGCGCGTTGAGGGTACGCTCGGACGTCGAGCGCAAGCGCTTGCGCGGGCTCGCGCCCGAGGACCGCAGCCGCTCGGCGCCGGGCGGCGGAATCTACGATCCCGCTACGGGACAACAGACCTACGAACGACTGGCTAATTGCGGCGCTGCCGTGATCGCGGCGGGTTACTCGGCGATCATCGATGCGACCTTTCTCAAACGCGCACAGCGCGAACGCTTCAGGGAACTGGCGAGGAAACTCGGTGTCCCGTTTCTGATACTTGATTTCGTGGCGCCGGAAAGCGAATTACGCGCGAGAATCCTGCAACGGGCCGCGCAATCGCAAGATGCCTCCGAAGCCGGCCTCGAGGTGCTGGAACTTCAGTTACGGGATCAGGAACCGCTCGGAAGCGATGAACGCGCGGAGGTGCTCACGATCGACACTGCCGTGCCGGTCGATCCATCGGCGCTCGCGGCACGTATCCGTGAGCAGACAGCCCCGTAGCATGCGGAGCACAGCGAACCGTATCCTACTCTGTTGTAAAACAGCCTCCGACCGACCCGGGCAGGCACGTGCGGCCATCGACCCAGACAGCATGATCGAATCGCGCGCCGGTCATCCGCATGCCGTCCAGTTTTGCATTTCGCAGATCGGCGTATGACAGATCAGCGTTTTCGACACTGGCGCCGGACAAGTCGCTGCCGCGCAGGCTCGTACCCATCAGTCGCGCCTCGCTCAAATCCGCAGCACGCAGGCTCGCGACGCTGAGATTGCTGAAGGACAGGTCCGCGCGAACCAGGCGCGCACTGCCGAGATTCGCCCCGTTCAACGCCATGCTGTTCATCTTCGCGGCGCGAAGATCGGTACCGTTCAGATTCCTGCCTTCCATCGAACAGTCACGCCAGTCCACTTCCGGCCCCGGCGCCCGACGACAATCCGCGCCATCCTCGAGGATGGCGGGACGGGACAGGAACATCACGACGACGGTCATGACCAGGAACGCGACGAGCGCGGTAATCACACCTCTGCGGTGCCCGGGATGGATCCCGTGCACGATGCTGTCACCGTCATTGGCGGCAGGCCGTCGCAGCGGCAGTTCATTCGATTCGGCGCGCCGACGATCCTCCTCCCTGCGCCGTTCCTCCTGGAGTTCGTTACTGTCCGTCCGGCGCTCCTCGTAGCGCCGTTCGTCCTCCCAGCGTTTCGCGGCGATCAGGCGCCGTTGCATACGGGGATCATCATGCGCGTCCTGCACAAAATCCGGTATCAGCTCGGGCAGGTCTTCGAGTGGCGTCCACGTTGCGAGATCCCGGCTCAGCTCATCGCCGACCCGGATTCGGCCGAGGATGACATAACGACGGATCAGGCCTGCAGGGAACGGGCCCTGTACGACGGTGCCGCGCCGGGTATACCAGTGGGGGGAAGGTGTCTGCTCCGGACTCTGTGGCATGACGGTCAGGCCGGACGACGTAACACCCGGGCGGAAAGGTCTATGCACTTGTAGTCGCCAAATAGCATATAATGCATCTCAGGGTTCATCAGGCGTTGCGACCCGCTCTACGGGCAGATGTACAGCGGCCGCCTGCCTTAATATGCAGGACCGATGCCAACAATAAGCAATTACCAGAAGAATCCCGCCGATAACCGCACGCCAGATGACCGCCACCCGTAAACCCGACCTGAACAGCCTCTCCACTGCCCCGGGAGTCGATAATCCCCTCTCAGACCGTCCGACAGGCGGCGATCTTCGGCTCGAGGATCTGCGTCGCATGGGTGTCCTGGTACTCGATGAGGTGCCGGCCGGCAGCGCCTCGATTGCCTCGCTGCTCGAGGTCGGCGGTTTCACGCGGATCCACATCGCACAAACCGAACAGAACGCGCTGGAGATTCTCGAACGCAACAGCCGGCATGACGGTGACGGGATCGATCTGATCCTGCTCGACGTGATGGCGCCGAAACTTGGCGGATACCGGCTGAGCCGCGCCGTGCACAGTCACCGCCCCTGGCGCGAGATTCCGATCATCGCGATCCGCCCCCACTCAGCGTGGCAGGATGAAATCCTGTCCGAGACCCTCGAAGCCGGCGCGACGGACATCCTGTTCCGCCCGATCGAAGGCTTCGATCTGATTCCGCGCGTGATTTCCGCGCTGCTGCTGAAGCGGGAACGCGATGTGCGCCAGCGTCACGAGAGCGAACTTGAAGCCGAACTCGCGGAGCGCAAGGTCATGGAGGCGCGGCTGCAATACCTGGTCTCGCATGACGATCTCACGGGACTGCCGAACCGGCGCCGCCTCGAACAGATGCTGGAGTCGACGCTGTCCGCGCTGCGCGAGCAAAACAGGACCGCAGCATTGATCTATATCGATCTTGATCAGTTCAAGATCATCAACGATCTCGAAGGCCATGCGGCCGGCGACCGGCTGCTGATGAACGTCGCGAATATCCTGCGAGCGCAATTGCACCAGGGTCATTTGCTCGCGCGACTCAGCTCGGATGAATATGCGGTATTGCTCAGCGACACAGACGATCAGGCTGCGATGGCGCTGGCGGAGGTACTGCGCAAGGAGATAGATGCGTTTCGCTTCAGGACTGAGGACCGCGAGTACCAGATCAGCGCCAGCCTCGGCATCCTGGCGATCCCTCCGGAGTCCGGCTATACCGCCAGCGAGGCCTTGGCGCGCTCCGCACAGGCCTGCTTCGAGGCCAAGTCCCGCGGCCGCAATCTCGTGCATCTATTCAATGAGCAGGATCTCGTCAGCAGCCTGCTGCACGATGCGGTCGACTGGGTGCCCCGCATCAGGGAGGCGCTGAGCAGCGGCAGCTTCCGTATGTTGTACCAGCCGGTCATCGAGCTTTCGGGCGGGCGCATCGTCGGCTACGAGGCCCTGATTCGCATGATTGACGACGCCGGCGCGCTGATCGCCCCGGACCAGTTCATTCCGGTCGCGGAGCGCATGGGATTGATCCATGATATCGACCTGTGGGCAGTGGGCCATGCGATCGACAAGCTGCACAGCCTCGGCCCCGACAGCGATATCTCGATCAACGTCAACCTGTCGATTTATGCCTTCCGGAACCCGGCGCTGCTGGCGCTGGTACATGAAAAACTGAAGGAAACGGCCGTCGATCCCGGCCGCATCACTTTCGAAATAACCGAAACCGCCGCGGTTGAAAACTACGAGCAAACCCGCGCGATGATCAATCGCCTGCGCGAGTTCGGCTGCCGTTTCGCGCTCGATGATTTCGGCACCGGATTCAGTTCATTCAACTATCTCAAGCAGTTCCCGGTCGACTATCTGAAGATCGACGGCAGCTTCATCAACAACCTGTTGAACGACCCGATTGATCAGCGACTGGTGCGATCGATGATCGAGGTCGGCCGGGCGCTGGACAAGCAGATCGTCGCCGAATTCGTCGAAAATGCCGAAACCCTGGCGCTGCTGCAGCAGTACGGTGTTCACTTCGCCCAGGGCAACTTCATCGGCAAGCCGCAGATCGGGATACCGGGCAGCTGATATACAGCGGATTCCATGCCCGATCCTGCGTATCACCGGGCAGGTTTCGCCGCCAGCGGGGCGGATCGCGCATTCACGCGACGGAGCGCATGCTCCTTTCATTCCGGCCCGGCAGCCCCGGATCGTGCAGGCGTGACAGCAGTTCGGCTTCGGCCCGCGCCAGGTTGCAGTGACTGATGATCTCGTCGACGCTGGCGCCGCGTTGTATCATGCGCACCGCCTGGTCATATTCACTATGGACCGAATCCCTGAGCTCGAGCTGGTCCTGGCGCTCATTCAGCCGCAATATTTGCCGATCGACCTTGCTCAGGTGCATTCCCACGCCGTTGGCACCTGAACACAATGCGCTGATGTCGTCTTGCAGCGCCTCGATATCCCGGCGGAGCGCCCCCATATCCCCACGCAGGTTCTGATCCGCTTTGCGCGCGCGCCGCAGCTTCGCGCCCTGGAGCAGCACGGCGGCAAGCAGTGCGATGCACGTCACTGCCGGCAACAGAATGGCTGTCAGATCAATGGTCATTTCCGGCTCCCCTACACATATTCGTCAATAGTGCCGCCGCGAGTATCATCCTCGCCGCGACTGTCCTCGCGCCGCTTGCGTTTCCGTTCCTTGCGCGGCGATTCCTGCCGGGTGTCCTGGCTCGTCTTGTCGACCGAACGCTTCTGCCACATCGGCTCCGCCGGCTTGATATCCCTGATCTCGGACATTGGGACCTCCGTCCTGCGAGCAGACCGCGATCAGTGATCCGGCCCGCCCGTCATCCGGTTCTACCGCAGTGATTCTGCAGATTCCATGCCAGTTTTGGACAACCTCAGGGCGGCGGTGGCGCGGGCGTACGAATCAGCGGTCCGCCGAGATCGATCGGCGTAATCGGCGTAATCCGCGGGATGAGCGGCACCGCCGGCCCGGTATCAGCGATCAGGGGCCCGGACCGGGGGGTAGGCTGAAATTCAGTCAGTGCGTCCGGAGCGCGCGGCTCCGTGATCACCGGTGGTGTATCGGCGACAGGTTCCCGCTGCTCGCGCGCCGGCGGCTCTGCGTCGGCCGCCCGGGCATCGACGGGCCCCCGCACGGGAGGGCGACGTTCCCGCATCCCGCCCTCGAGCAGGAATGAAAGATTTTCGTCGGCAAGCACGACCAGCACGACCCGGCGATTCTGCGCACGACCTGCCGGCGTATCGTTGTCCGCGATCGGCCTGAACTCACCGTAGCCGAGCGCGGATAACCGTCCCGGCGCGATGCCGTCGCGCGCCAATAGACGCACGACGCTCGCGGCGCGCACCGTCGACAGCTCCCAGTTGGACGGATATAGCAGGGTATTGATCGGGACATTGTCGGTGAATCCCTCGACCCTGACCGGATTCGTCGCGTCGCGCAGGATAGCCGCGATCTGCATCAGCACCGGCACGGCGCGGGACTGCAGCTGTGCGCTGCCGCTCGGAAACAGGATGCTGTCCTTGATCTCGACTTCGAGCCACAGCTCATTGAAATGCACGGTCACCAGCCCCTGGTCCATCAAATCCTTCAGGGAGCGGCTGATCTCTTCTGCGATTCTGCCGATCTCCGCGACCTTGTCCGACCCGACCAGCGAACCGAGTGTCGGAAAATTTCCCCGGTATCCTTCCTCGGTCTGATGCGGATTCCTGACCACCATCGACTGGTTTTCGACGAAGCTCGGGCGCTCGACGAAGTTGATATTCGCGGCCATCGGCGATTTGGCGGGCTCTCCGACCTGGATCGGCTCCATCGACTTCGCAGGCTGGCGGAATGCGGACATCAGCGAGTCCGACAGCACCCGGTACTTGCCTTCGTTGACTGACGAGATCGAGTACATCACAACGAAGAAGGCGAGCAGCAGTGTGACCAGGTCGCCGTAAGGGATCGCCCAGCGTTCGTGATTGACGTGTTCCTCGTGCTTCGGGCGCCTCGCCATAGGATGATCCCCGCGCCGTTACTGCAGGTAGCTTCTGAGCTTGGTCTCGATATTGCGCGGATTCTCGCCCTCGGCGATCGAGATGATGCCGTCGATGATCATTTCCCGAAACTGGGTCTGGTGCTTCACATGGGTCTTGAGCTTGTTGGCCATCGGCAAAAACAACAGGTTGGCCGAAGCGATTCCGTAGATCGTCGCGACGAAGGCCGCCGCAATGCCGGGGCCGAGCTTGCTGGGATCGGACAGGTTCTGCATTACAGCCATCAGACCCATGACCGCGCCGATGATACCGAGCGTCGGGGCGTAGATGCCCATGCCTTCGAATACGCCGGCGGCATGCTTGTCGAACTCTTCGCGGCTGGTCAATTCAACTTCGAGGATTTTGCGGATGACCTCCGGCTCGCTGCCATCGACCAGCAGTTGCAGCCCCTTCTGCGAAAATGAATCGGACTCTTGCTCGACCAGAGATTCGAGTCCGAGCAGGCCTTCCTTGCGGGCGATGTTGCTCCAGCCGACGATCTTGTCGATGACGCCGCCGGGATCGATATGCGGCGGCTTCATCAGCCAGGGGACGATCCTGATCGAATGCAGAAACACCTTCAATGGCGTCTGCAGCAGCACCGCGGCCAGGGTTCCCGCGAAGACGATGATCAGGGCCGCGAGATTCCACAGCGCCCCGAGACCGCTCCCTTTCGCGATAGAACCGCCGAAAACCGCCAACAGGCCGAGGGAAATCCCGATGATACTCAACAGATCCAAGGACTGATCTCCGCTTTCAGGGCCTCACGCATCCGACTCGCGCATCGCACACGCATCCTCAGTCGTTCGTGCGCCAGTGGCCGAGCCTGGCCTGCAGCCGAATCAGCGCCTGGCTGTGAATCTGGCTGACACGCGACTCGCTGACACCGATGACCGCGCCGATCTCGCGCAAGTTGAGATCCTCATCGTAATAAAGGGTCAGGACCAGCCGTTCCCGATCGGGCAGACCGGCGATCGCTTCCGCGAGATTGCGCTTGAAATCATCGCGCTGCACGCCTTCGAACGGTCCCCCGTCGGATCTGCCAAGGCGCGAAGGCACCGAATCCTCGCTCATGCCCATTTCCTCAAAGCTCAGGAGGCGGCAGCCGCTCGCATCCTGCAGCGTCTTGTGATACTCGTCGAGCGACATGTTCAGCAGCTTCGCGACTTCATGATCCCGTGCGTCACGCCCGGTGTTGTTCTCGATCACTCTGACCGCATCGGCGACCTGGCGCGCCTTGCGATGCACCGAGCGCGGCGCCCAGTCGCCCTTGCGAATCTCGTCGAGCATCGCGCCGCGAATGCGAATACCTGCATAGGTTTCGAAACTCGCGCCCTGATCGGCGTCGTAGTTTCGCGCGGCCTCGAGCAGACCGATCATGCCGGCCTGGATCAGGTCATCGACCTGAACGCTCGGCGGCAGGCGGCTCATGATGTGGTAGGCAATGCGCTTCACGAGGGAGGCGTACTGCGTCACCAGATTTTCGTAGCCTTTGTAATCTTCTTCGGTCGATGCATACATAGCTGGTTTATTCATTTCGGTTGCCTGCCGCCTTCATGGTGATGTCATTCCCGTTGAACAACCTTTCCACAAAAAACTCTATCGAACCGGTCGCCGCTGCCGGCGCCGGCCACTGCGTAACCCTCTGCGCCAGTTTGCCGAAGGCCTGCGCCGCCTTGCTGCGCGGGTACGCATCGATGACGGCGCGCTGCCGCTGCACGGCCTTGCGCAAATACTCGTCGTGCGGGATCGCACCGCAATAATCCAGGGTTACGTCGAGGAAGCGATCGGAGACCTTGCTCAATTTCCTGAACAGTTCCAGTCCCTCCTGGGTACTGCGCACCATGTTCGCCAGCACCCGGAAACGGTAGATGCCGTAGTCGCGGTTCAGCAGCTTGATCATCGCATAGGCATCGGTAATCGAAGCCGGCTCGTCGCAGACCACCACCAGCACCTCGTGCGCGGCCCGGCTGAAGGTGACGATGCTGTCCGATATCCCTGCCGCCGTATCGATCAGCAGTACATCAGGACTGAAACTAAGTCCGCTGAAGGCGCGTATCAAACCCGCATGCTCGGCATGACTGAGCTCCGCCATGCGCTGAATGCCGGATGCGGCCGGGATGATGCGCAGCCCGGAGGGGCCGTCAAGCAGGATCTCCTCGAGATCGAGTTCTCCGCTGATCACATGCGACAGGTTGCCGGCCGCCTGCAGGCCGAGCAGGACATCGACATTGGCCAGGCCCAGGTCCGCGTCGAACAGCAGCACCTGCTTGCCGCACAGCGCGATCGCGACGCCGAGATTCACCGAGACATTGGTCTTCCCGACCCCGCCCTTGCCGCTGGTCACCGCGATGACCTTGACCGGCCGGGTTTGCGTCATGCGCCTTAGCCCGGCAATCTGGGAGATACCTGCATCAGAAACGAGCATTGGCAATTTCCTTTCCGAAACTGAGTGTCATCAGATCCTCATTGATCAGGGAACCGGTCTGCTTCATGATCTCGACTGCTCGTGAAACCAGCGCGTCGGCGCGCGCCGGATGGAGATCCTCCGGCACGCGCTGTCCATCACTGACATGCGCTATCGGGAGCTGGTGCTTGACCGCAATACTGAGCGCCCCGCCGAGACAGGTCGACTCGTCGATCTTGGTAAGAATGCAGGCATCGGGATTGAACGACGCGAAAGAGGTCACGACGTCATCGAGACCCGAATAGCGGTTGGTTGCGGACAACAGCAGGAATACCTTCTTCGCAAAGTCCGCCTTGTCCAGCAGCCCCGCCTGGCCCGGCAGGCCGCTGTCATGCTGACTCATCCCCATCGTGTCGATCAGCACAAGCCGGCGATCCGACAGGTCGTCAAGCACGCGGTGCAGTTCGTCCCGGCCGTCCGCAATCCTGACCGGGATATCGAGTATCCGGCCGTAAGTCTTCAGTTGTTCGAAAGCCCCGACGCGGTAGTTGTCGGTAGTCACCAGCGCGACGTTGCGCCTGCCGTGCTGCAGTGCGTAGCGCGCTGCGAGCTTGGCGACCGTCGTCGTTTTACCTACGCCGGTGGGACCGACCAGCGCGACGATGCCGCCGTCACGAAAGATGTCTCCTCCATATATCGGAATGCCACGGGTGATGATCGCGAGCGCGCCGTTCCAGGCCTCCTCCGCGCCTGTATCTTTTTGCCAGGCCATGTCAGCGATCGCCCGCGACTGCGCGGCGCTCATGCCGAGCTGCATCAGGTGCTGGATCAGTTCGACCCGCCCGGGCTCGCTGCGCGCGAACTGACCCCAGGCGAGGCTCGACAGCTGGCCTTCGAGCATGCGGCGCAAGGCATTGAGCTCGGTCCGCATCTCGATCAGCGTAGGTTCCTGGCTCCACATGTTACCGGCTTGTGAGGCGGACTGCGGTCGGGTGTTTTCTGTTTCGACCGGCGCAGTGATTTCCGGCTCGGCAATCGAGGAATCGCGTTCCGATCTGGCAGGCGCCGGGGTTTCTTGCACCGGGAACAAACCCGCGTCGAAGTCGATTGCGGCGACGATCTCGACACCGCCATTGACCCGGTTGTTCGACAGGATCACGGCGTCCGGGCCCTGCTCTTCCCGCACCATGCGCATGGCCTGGCGGATATCGGGGGCAAAAAATCGCTTGATCTTCATCTCCCGTCTCTCTTCTGTTTGGCGACTTCCCGGACTCCGGCGGATGCCGTCGTATCCGTATTACGGCCGCCCGATGCTGGCGACTATCCTGATCTGCTTGTTGTCCGGTATCTCGTCATACGAGATCACATGCATGTTCGCGATCGAGTGCCGAATGAAGCGCGTCAGCATCTGCCTGAGCGCCGCGGACACCAGCAACACCACCGGTTGCCCTGCGAGTTCCTGACGTTGCGCGGCATCGATCAGGGACTGGTGCAACTTTTCCGCAAGTCCCGGTTCCAGCGTCATGCCGCCTGCGCCCTGCGCTCTCAGGCTTTCAAGCAATAAGTGTTCCAAAGTCTGGTCCAGCGTAATCACTGGCAGTTGCTGATCCAAGCCGTTGATATTCTGTATAATCATTCGACCCAGTGCGACGCGTACGATCGCGGTCAGATCGCCGGGGTTTTGACTGAGTTGAGCATTCGCGGCGAGGCTCTCGGCGATGGTCCGCATGTCCCGGAGCGGTATCCGCTCTTCGAGCAGATTGCGCAGCACCTTCTGCAAGACCCCGAGCGACAAGGTGTCCGGCACCAGGCCCTCGACGAGCTTGGGCGAGGACCGTCCGAGGGCCTCGAGCAACTGCTGCACCTCCTCGCGGCCGAGCAGTTCGTGCGTATGGGTCTGCAGGATATGGTTCAGGTGGGTTGCAATGACCGTGCTGGTGTCAACGACGGTGTAGCCGAGGGTCTGGGCCTGATCGCGCTGGTTCTGCTCGATCCACACCGCATCCATGCCGAAGGCCGGATCGCGCGTTGCGATACCGGGCAGCTTGCCGAAGACCTGACCGGGGTTGATCGCGAGCTCGCGGTCCGGATAGACCTCGGCCTCGCCGACCGTGACGCCGAACAGCGTGATGCGATAGGCGTTCGGCGAGAGTTCGAGATTGTCCCGTATATGTACCGACGGGATCAGGAAGCCGACCTCCTGCGTCAGCTTCCGGCGTACGCCCTTGATCCTCGGCATCAGTTGTCCGCCCTGGTTCTTGTCGACGAGCGGGATCAGGCGGTATCCAACCTCGAGTCCGATCGAGTCGACCGGGACCACGTCGTCCCAGCTCAGGTCGCGGTTTTCCGGCGCGACGGCTTCCGCGGGCAGCGCCGCGCGGTCCTCCGCCTGTTTTCTGCGCGCGGACGATCCCGCGCCGCGCCGGTAGATCAGCCAGCTGCCGGCGCCTGCGGCGGCGCCGAGCGCCAGAAAGACCGTATTCGGCATGCCGGGAATCAGGCCGAATATCGTCAGCACGCCGCCGGCGACGCCGAGCGCGCGCGGGTTCTCGAACATCTGTCCGAGCATCTGCGCCCCCATGTCCTGCTCCTGGGACACGCGCGTCACCATGATCGCGGTCGCCGTCGACAGGACCAGCAGCGGGATCTGCGCGACGAGCCCGTCGCCGATCGTCAGCAGCGTGTAGTTCCGGACCGCATCGCCGAAGGACAGGTCGTGCTGCAGTATGCCGATCGCCAATCCGCCGATGATCGTGATCAGCAGGATCAGAATGCCGGCGATCGCGTCGCCGCGCACGAACTTGCTCGCGCCGTCCATCGAACCGTAGAAATCCGCCTCCGCGACGACATCGTCGCGCCGGCGCCTGGCCTCTTTCTGGTCGATGAGGCCGGCGTTGAGATCGGCGTCGATCGCCATCTGCTTGCCGGGCATCGCGTCGAGGGTGAAGCGCGCGCTGACCTCGGAGATGCGGCCGGCGCCCTTGGTCACGACGATGAAGTTGATGATGACGAGGATCACGAACACGACGAGGCCGACGGCATAGCTGCCGCCGACGACGAAGGTGCCAAAGGATTCGATGACCTTGCCGGCGGCGCCGGTGCCGGTATGACCCTCGAGCAGCACGACGCGGGTCGACGCGACATTCAGCGCGAGCCGCAGCAGCGTCGCGAGCAGCAGGACGGTCGGGAACGTCGCGAACGCGAGCGGGCGACCGCTGTAGACGCAGGCCAGCAGCACGACCAGCGACAGCGCGATATTGAACGTGAAGAAGATATCGAGCATCAGCGGCGGCATCGGCACCACCAGCATCATCAGCAGCACCATCAGCAGGATCGGCGCGCCGAGCATGGCATTGCGGCTGAAAAGCTGAATGCCGTTCATTACGTTTGCGTTGTTCATTGCTGTGCCTCGATCGCTCTTTTATGTCAGTGGTGAAGGTTGGCGGGAAGCGCCTGACGGGACACGCCGTAAATACATCCCTGTAGGCTCGACGGCCGCATCCATGCGGCCAACGGTCTCGTCAGGCGCTTCCCGCCAACCTCCGCAGACCCTGTGCCGTTCCACGTTCGCTTTCCTTCAAGATTCATTCCACATTCGCCGTTTTTTTATTCGTCCACGCGCAGATCTTCCGGGATCGGGAGATCATCGAAGGCCTCGCTGCGGCGCTTGTGCGGGTGGCGGCGCAGTTGGTAGGCGTAGGCGAGGACCTGGGCGACTGCCAGGAACAGGCCGGACGGGATACGCTGCTGCAGTTCAGTGCTGTAGAACAGCGCGCGCGACAGTGGCGGCGCCGAAATGATAGGCACCTTGTGCTTGATCGCGAGATTGCGGATATGCAACGCGACGAGATCCTGGCCTTTGGCGACGACAACCGGGGCGGACATCTTGTTCTGGTCATATTTGAGCGCAACCGCGAAATGCGTCGGGTTCGTGATGACGACGTCGGCGGTCGGGATCGCGTCCATCATGCGCCGCCGCATGATCTCGTTGCGGACCTCGCGGACCCGGCGCTTCACTTCCGGGCTGCCGTCGGTTTCCTTGAATTCGTCCCTGATTTCCTGCCGGGTCATGCGCAGCTGACGCTGGTGGTCCCAGAGCTGGAACGGGACGTCGACCGCCGCGATCAGGATCATCGCCGAGCTCAGGAACAGGAAGGCCCAAACCAGAATGCTGCCGGCGTTGCCGAGGGCAGGTTCAGCCGACTGCGCGCCGAGGCCGAGCATCGAGTCGACATTGAACCAGAGAAAGATCAGGGCGATCACGAGGACGACGAGGAATTTGGCGAGCGCCTTCAACAGCTCGACCAGGGCGCGCGCAGAGAAGATGCGGCCGAGGCCCTTGACCGGGTCGAGCTTGTCCCACTTGAAGGCCATGGCCTTGGTGCTGAATGACCAGCCGCTGATCGCCATCGGTGCGATCAGCGCGGCAGCCAGGACGAGCGCGAGGAATGGCAACAGGGCGAGGACGGCGTCGAATATCGCCTGCTCCAGTTTGACCGGCGCCATGTTCGGATCCATCAGGTCTGAGCGCGGCGCCTCGAAAGCGTCATGCATGACGCCGAGCATCCCCGAAATGATGTTGTCGCCGATCATGATCAGCGACACCGCCGAGACCAGAAGAACGACCATCGTCGTAAGTTCGCGCGAACGCGCGACCTGCCCCTTTTCCTTCGCCTGTTGCAGGCGTTTGGGCGTGGGTTGTTCGGTTCTTTCCTGGGCCGGTTTCTCTGCCATCGGGCTACTCGACCATCATGCCGCGGATGGAGAAATAGGCGCCGTCCAGAAGATTGGAGAACTGCGGGTAGAACATCGGCAAGGAGACCAGAATGAATATGAATCCGAGCATCAGCGTCAGCGGGAAACCAATCGCGAATATGTTGAGCTGCGGCGCCGCCCGCATCATGACACCGAACGAGATATTTACCAGCAGCAGCGCCGCAACCGCCGGCAAGGCGATGATGATCGCGCCTTTGAAAATCCAGCCGGCCCAGTTCAGCAACAGCCACAGTCCGCCTTCGTTGATCGCAGCGGGCGCCACCGGTATCACGTAAAAACTGTCAGCGAGGATCTCAATCAGGATCAAATGACCGTTCAGCGTGAAAAATAACAGGGTCGCCATGATCGTGTAGAGCTGGCTGACGACCGGCACCGTGATGCCGTTGACCGGATCCATCATCTGCGCGAAGCCGAGACCCATGGTCATGCCGATCACGCCGCCGGCGGTCTCAATCGCACTGAACACCATCCGGATAAAAAATCCCATCGCGAGACCGATCATGAGCTGACAGGCGATGATCACCAGCCCTTCGCTGCTGACCGGATCGATCGCCGGGACCGGCGGCAGCAGCGGCATGATGACGAGCGTGATCGCGATTGCGAGGCCTATGCGGAAAGTCACCGGAATCGTCCTCATGCCGAGCAGCGGAACCATCGTGATCAACGCCGCAACGCGGAAGAACGGCCACAGAAAGCCGGTTATCCATACTGTCAGCTGTTCGAGGGCGATGGTCACGGATCGTTACTCCTGTCCGTGCCCGTCAGCCGATCAGGCCCGGGATGTCGTTGAACAGCCTGATCGTATAATGAATGAGGGACTGCAGAATCCAGTGTCCGCCGATGAAAAGCACCGCAAGCACGACGAAGAGCTTGGGAATGAAGCTCAAGGTCTGCTCGTTGATCTGGGTCGCTGCCTGAAACATGCTGACCAGAAGACCGACGCCAAGCGCCGGCAGCAATAGCAGCGCGATAATAATGGAAGTCAGGGTCAGTGCGCTCTGTCCGATCGTTATAACGGTTTCCGGCGTCATGGCGGTGATTCCTTCAGCGAGAGTTCCGGAAGTGGCGGCATCAGACTGCGAAACTGGACGCCAGTGTGCCGAGGATCAGCGCCCAGCCGTCGACGAGTACGAACAGCATGATCTTGAACGGCAGTGAGATGATCAGCGGTGACAGCATCATCATTCCCATCGACATCAGCACGCTCGCGACGACCAGGTCGATGATCAGAAACGGGATGAAGATCAGGAATCCGATCTGGAACGCGGTCTTCAGCTCGCTGGTGACGAAGGCCGGCATCAACAGCGAGAACGGCACGTCGTCCCGGCTCTCGATCTCCTCACGGCCGGAAATCTCCGCAAACAGGTTGATATCGCTCTCGCGTGTCTGGTGCATCATGAATGCGCGGAAAGGCCCGCTGCCCTTCGCCAGCGCCTCCTCCATACTGATCTCCTCGGCCATGTATGGCTTGACGGAGTTGTTGTAGACGTCGGTGAACACAGGCGTCATGATGAATACTGTCAGGAACAGCGCCAGGCCGATCAGCGTCTGTGTGGTCGGTGTCTGGACCGTGCCCAGCGCCTGGCGCAGGATCGCGAGCACAATGATGATCCGCGTAAACGAGGTCATCATCATCATCGCTGCCGGCAGCAGCGACATCACCGTCATCAGCGCGAGGATCTGCAGGCTCAGCGACCAGGTCTGGCCGCCGTCCGGAGTCGTCGTCACCGAAAGCGCGGTAATTCCGTTCTCGGCTGTGGCGAGCGCCGCTGCCGACGGCAGCATCAGTATTGCCATGAGGAGCACGCGCCTGATCATGTCTGTATTCTCTTTCTGATTTCCTGGTTGAACCTGCTGAGGAAACTTTCGCCGGCGGCGGCTTCGCGGGCTGTGGTTTCGTTTCCTTGCCCGTCATCTGCGCCCAGCACATGCAGGGTCCGGATACAGCCGGGGGACACACCGACCACCAGGCGCACGTCCTCTGCCTGCACGATGATGATCCGCTCGCGGTTACCGAGGTGGACGCCGCCCATCAGGCGTAAGCGGTCGTTCGCGACGCCCTGGAAGCGGCCGAACCGTTTAGCGAACCAGGCCACGCCGAAGATCAGGAGCAGCACCAGCACCAGGCCGGTCGCCATCTGCAGCAGGCCGCCGAGCGAGATCACCTCGCTGCCGCGGTAGCCGCCGGCGGCCTCACTGGCAAGCACACTTCCCGGCAGCGCGGCCATCGCAAGAACCGGAGCCATGCAGGCACGGAGTGCCGCGCGCGCCATGATTGTCAATCGCATAGAATTCCGTAACATGCTATTTAAGTTTCTTGACCCGTTCCGCCGCGCTGACGATATCCGTCAGGCGGATGCCGAATTTCTCGTTGACGACGACGACTTCCCCGTGCGCAATCAGCGTGCCGTTGACCGTGATGTCCATCGGTTCTCCGGCGAAGCGGTCGAGTTCGACTACCGAGCCCTGGTTAAGTTTCAGAAGGTTGCTGATCGACATCTTGGTACGCCCGATTTCGACCGCAACGGCGACCGGGATATCGAGGATCATGTCGAGGCTCTTGACGCCGAGATTGTCGCCGTCGCCCGTCGCATCGGCATGGAGATTTGCGAAATCCGCGCGGGCGTAGTCCTGCGCGTCGGCGCCATCGCTCCCGCCGCTGCCCGTCCGGGATTCCTGTGCTCCCGACTGTTCGATGCTGTTCATTGGCTGACTCCTGTAATTGACATCAACTGCCTGTTGGAAGGTGTCCTGATGATATTGGTAACCTTGATCGCGTTCCGGCCTTCCGATTTGCCGAACACGCCGCGCACGATGGGGATATCATTGACGACACCGGTGACCATCTCGGGAAGCTCGACCGGGATGATGTCTCCAGCCTTGAGCCGGCTGATCTCCCGGACTGTCAGTTCCGTTTCGAGCAGCGTGCTCGACAGATCGACTTCGGCATGCATCAACTCATTGCGCAGGGAATTCATCCAGCGCTCGTCCATGTCGACCCGGTCGGTCTGGATGCGGGTTTCGAGCAATTCCCGGATCGGCTCCACCATCGAATAGGGCATCGTGATATGCAGGTCGCCGCCACCGCCCTCAAAATCCGCGTGGAACGGGCATACGACGACGACCTCGCTCGGACTGACGATATTCGCGAAGTGGGGATTGATTTCCATGTTCAGGAATTCGAGATTGATCCCGATCGCGGGGCTCCAGGCCTCCTGGATGTCGCGAAAAGCGAGGTCGACGATGATCCGGATGATGCGCTGCTCGGCCGGCGTGAACTCCCGTCCTTCAATCCTCGTGTTGAAACGCCCGTCGCCGCCGAAGAAGTTATCCACGATCGTGAACACCAGGCGCGGATCGATGACCATCAGCGCGGTACC
Source organism: uncultured Chromatiales bacterium (assembly GCA_964437335.1). Classification (GTDB taxonomy): domain Bacteria; phylum Pseudomonadota; class Gammaproteobacteria; order SZUA-140; family SZUA-140; genus JAITWN01. The sequence goes on along the minus strand of CAYTGL010000001.1, from coordinate 2,491 downwards.
CTTCAGCGGATGCACCCTGACCAGATTGAGGCTTGCCGGCACGAACAGGCTGTGAACGTATTCCGAAAACTTGACCATCTGGACCGCACCGACCTGGATCTCTGCGGTGCGTCGCAGCATGTTGAACAGGCTCACGCGCAAATAGCGTGCAAAGCGTTCGTTGATGATCTCGAGCGTCGGCAGGCGTCCGCGGACGATCCGGTCCTGGCTCGCGAAGTCGTATTCCTTGACTTCGCCTTCGATATGCGGCTGATCCGATTCGGCCTCGACATCGCCGCTCGATACGCCGTGCAACAGCGCGTCGATTTCGTCCTGGGTCAGAAGATCGTTGGTGGCCATTGCGCTTATTGCATTACGAAACTGGTGAAATACACCGACTCGACGCCCGGCTTCCCGATCTCGTCGGACAGGATGCTCCGGACCTCTGCGAGGGCCTCGTCGCGGATCTTCTGCTTGCCGGTCACCGTCGCAAGTGACGTGTAATCGAAGCCGCTGAACATGAATACCAGGTTGTTGCGAATCTTCGGCAAATGGGTCGAGATCGCCTGCGGGATCGTGTTGTCGCGTGTCATGACCTCGATCTTCACTTGCAGGTAGCGGATCTGGTTACCCTCGATGAAATTCACGACGAACGGCTCACCCAACTCGACATAAATCGGCGCGGCGGCCTTCTCCGGCGCGCGCCGCTTGCTGTCGCCCTCCGCGGCGTCGCCCCCGCGCAGCCCGGCGGTCATGCCAGCGAGCGACCCGGTCAGCATCAGCGTCGCGCCGACACTGGCGCCGATCAGCAGCAGTACCGAAAACAGGATCAGCAGAATCTTCAGAACACCGCCCTTTTTGGCCGGCGGCGCCATCGCCCGGTCATCTTCTTCATTGATCGTCTGGTCAATCGCCATTACGGCTCCCCCGCAGTATCCAGATGTTCAGCTCACCTGGCCTATCCATAGCAATACATATGCCAGCCACCGTCACATATTTTAATGCTATGAATTACAATTACTTGTAAATCCCAATATCAGCGACGACGAGATATTGACTGTATTTCAGGCCGCATGCCGGGATGCCGACTGGACACTGCCGCGAGCAACAACGGGGTCAGATCCCGGGAGGGACGAGGATGGCGGAACGAATGCTCAGGCGTAGAAATCGATGACGCCGGTCGAGGTCGACCATGCGTAAGCGGAATGCTGCTTCATATCAGGATCGCTGCTGCTCAGACCGGATTCGTCACCTGCGCGCAGGCCCTGCCCGCGATCATCGTGACCCTGGTCTTCCTGGGTCTGACGCTGCGAAACATCGACATTGACGCTGGTAAAGCCCTGCTGGTTCAGCAGATCCCTGAGTCGCGGGATCGCATCCTCAAGCGTATCCCGCACCAGCGCATGCTGCGACAGGAAGGAGATGTTCATCTGATCATTCTGAACGCTGACGCGGACCTCGATTGGCCCGAGTTGCGGCGGATTGATGCGCAGTTCAGCGGCATGCACCTGGTTGCCAACCATCCAGCGAATACGCTGACCAATCTCGTCGCCCCACTGCTGCGCCTGATGCAGCGGTGTACTGAGCGTCCAGCCCGGCAGTGAGCGCTCGACGCTCTGGGTCAGACCCGGCAACTGCTGACCGGAATGCATCGACGATGAGGGAAGCAATTCGGCAGTCGCAGCCTCGGCCACTCGAATCAATCCCCTGAGTCCATCGGACTGCGCCAATGTGGTCGCATCGCCCTGGCGTTGCAGCAAGGCATTCATGCTCACGGCAGTTGGCGGCAGCTGTGTTGCAAGCTGCAATGCAAGTCCTGCCGGTTCCATGCGATTCTGTGCAAGCTCGGGCTGCAACGCGACCGCGCCTTCGCCCACTGGCAACCGCGCGCCCGGGTGCAGCAGATCCGGGTGCAGCAGATCCAGTATCGCAGGATTGGTGACGGCGGCCTGTCCGCGCGCCACCGATCCGGGAACGGGAACCCCGGGCGCGCCCCCGGCCAGGGCCTCACGCATCCGCACCGCCAGACTCTCGAGAGCGGACTGCGGCAGCGTGAACATCGCCGCCGGGTCTGCCCCGGAAAACGGCAATCCAGCCGGCAAGACCTCGCCGTCGGGCGGCAGATTCACGTCATCCGGCAGCGGATCAGACATGGCCTGAGTGGTGGGTGCCGTGCCATCGAAGCGGGCCATCAGGCCGGAAAATTGCCCGTCCTGACCGGGAATATCGCCGGAAATGGCCGCGTCATTCGCGCGCAACCCCGCGGATTCCGCGCCCGCAGGCATCATCATCTGGGAAATCTGGGCTGTCACTGGCTGACCGGCTGCCTTGTTGATTATTCTTCAACAGGGAAAGAGCAAGTTACATGCCAATCGAATTGGGTCGATCGGGTGAACCGGCAATATCAAGGCGCCTCAGCCGGCGGTCTATTCCGGTGACAGGACACACGTGAATACGTCCCTGTAGCTCTCGCCCGCATCCCTGCGGGCGAAGGTCCTGTCACCGGAATAGA